>JAZGFI010000272.1:0-17009 GCA_036479435.1 Planctomycetota bacterium
CCCCGAGGTTTTCGAAGGCATGGCTCGGATGCCGATCACCAGGACAAATGAGGTTCAGAATCCAGATAGCCTCAAAAAGCGTGGCGATAAATCGCCGAATTGCCCTCGACTAAGTTGGCTGCTGACAATAGAAGGAGGGGCTGGCACCGCTCGAAGAGCGACAGCCCCGGGGGACAGGAAGCGGGGGAGAGAGAGGCTCGCTATCGGCGTGAACGTGCCACGGAGGTCGTCCCCGTTTGCCATGAAGCACCAAAGTGTGAGAACCTGACCAATCTGCTCTTTGAATAGATCCCATATGGGTAGTTCGTGTCGGAAAAGGTTTTAGGCCGCTTGGTGCTCCGCGAGTTCGTGGACCTGAGCCCTCCCACGTTGCTGCGCCTTGCTACTCACCGCCCTGGGTGAGTGAGCAGCAAGGCCCCGCAACAAAGGAGGTTGGCCATGACAAACAACTATGAAAACAAGCAAGCCGCGCGAAAGGAACGTCTCCTTGAGCGTGCAGATAAGGCTGAGCAACGAGCATCGACAGTAGAGAACGCGGCAACTGAGCGGGCTGACATGATTCCGATGGGGCAACCCATCCTTGTTGGCCACCACTCAGAACGTCGCCACCGTCGAGATCTCGACCGCATTCATCGCGGATTTGACAAAGCCCTTGAGGAGCGAGGCAAGGCTGAAGAGCTTCGCCGTCGTGCCGCGGCCGTCGGTAGGGGAGGAATCTCCAGTGACGACCCAAGTGCCATTTCGAAGCTGGAGGAGAAGCTCCGCGGACTCGAAGAGAGTCGTGAGCAAATGAAGACCGTCAACGCTGCATGGCGCAAGGCTGGAAAGCCCGCACCAGACAACGGCGATGGCTGGACGCGTGTCGGGGAACTCACTGGCCTCGAAGCCAAGGAGCTCCAAAACCTGCGACTGCAAGTTGCTCGTTTCGGGTTCGGAAGTGACACTCCGTACCCGTCCTACGCGCTCAGGAACCTCAGCTCTGAGGCTCGCCGAGTGCGTGTGCGTATCGAGCAGCTTCACGAAGCGGCCAAGGCTGTGGCCCTCGATGAGGATCACGGAGTTTGCCGCCTGGTCGAGGACCCTGACGATAACCGTCTTCGACTGTTCTTCGACGGGAAGCCGTCAGAGGCAGTTCGAACCATCCTCAAGAGGAACGGCTTTCGCTGGTCTCGTTTGGAAAGCGCCTGGCAGCGCCACCTGAACAATGCCGGTCGGTATGCCGCAAGCACCATCATTCGACAACTCAAGGAGATGCAGTCATGAGCGATGTCTTCGACAAGCTCAATGCCTGCCCAACTTGTGACTCAATGGAAGTGCAGCTCAATGGGGGTGATAGAACTGGAACCTCGGCGGCTAACAATGGTGCCACTCGCCGCTTTTGCGAGCCGCGAGTGCGCCTGGTCACGGTCGAGCAATTGAAGTGCAAACCAGAAGGAGCGCCCGTCCGCATTCCATTGAATGCGGTGGCCTACGCCAGAGAGATTCTCTCTGGCAAGGACCGGGAGCACTTTCTAGCGATGCACCTCAACAGCAAACACCGTGTTGTTTCCGTGGAGATAGTCTCAATCGGAACCCTTGGGTCTTCGATGGTTCATCCACGCGAGGTCTTCAAGGCAGCCATCTTGGCCAACTCTGCGGCTATCATCTGTGCTCACAACCACCCTTCGGGTGATGTGGCACCGTCGCTTGAGGATCGCGAGGTACTCAAACGACTAGCAGAAGTGGGGCGGCTCTTAGGTATCCCCATGCTCGACTTCCTCATTGTCTCAGACGATGAGTTCTGGTCCGCCAGCGAGCATGGTGCGATGGGCCGAGGGGCATCCTTGTGAAGGAGCAGCGCTTCTCGAAGTCCGGTTGGGCGGTTCCCGAAGAGCACAGTGGCCGATGTGGTAACACCGCGGCCGTGCTCTTTGGGCAAACGCTCTGGCGTTGGGGTGAACCAGGTAAGGGCACCGTTCTCGACGATGTCGAAGACGGGTGCCTGCTTTGTCTCGCTCAGAAGGTCGAGCGCTTGCTAGACCAAGGTTGGGGGCTCTCAGGTGAACGCTTCACCCGCATCGTCAAGCGATGAGCCCCATGAGGGTTGTATTCTGACACGATACAACCCCCTTCTACATTCATGAGAACAGTTCCGCGCGTCGCTCAGTGGGCATGCGCGGGAACAACTCGGCATCAGGGTTCATGTTGAAACGCGCACTGTCCTTTCCAATCTGGGCGGAGTGAATCTTGAGCCCGCACCAAAAAAGAGCGAGAGCCTTGTCCCCAGTGAGCAGTGAAATCGGCGTGGCAAGACCTTGAGAGCTTGCGAGGAGCTCGAGTTGACGAAGGTCCGCCAGCGCGTTGTATGCATCATTTTCTGAGTATGGAACCCTTAGCTTGAGCAGCTTCTGGGCGGTCCCCCAATCAGAGCCGCCGGGCGATTCATATAGCTTTGCGAGCACAGCCAAGAAGACTAAACCCTTCTTGAGTGCGCAAGAATCTGCTGCACGAAGTACCTCGGATGCGGTTTGTTCAAGGGAGCGTGCAGCAACCGTCCGGTGAAGAAGCGGAGCTACCGTTTGCAGGAAACGCTCTTCAGATGCAGCCCGTTCGTCAAAAGACTTCCTCCAGGCGTACATGCGTTGGAGCAGGTCCTCAGAGAAGGTGGTCACCATCACTGAAGGCAAGCTCCTCTTGATGCTGCGCGTCGTGGCCGTCACGTCTTCACGGAACTCATCAAGACTGGGCGTGCTCTGGGTTCCTCCCTCGAATGCGCCGAGGATGGGGTTCACTGTGTTCGATGGTGTGTCGAGGAAGCTAAAGGACCACCGCTCACCTGCGGCTACGGCTTCATCGCGCGTGTCTGAGTCCGCTTGCTCTAGAGATGTGACTACATTGCGGTCAAGAACCAGTGTCTTCCCTTGCAGGTAGGTGGGGGGGACGGCTCCGCCGGGGACTAAGCCATAAAACGGAATGCGTTCATTGAACTCAATGGGGAAGGTGAGTTGGACTCTCTTGTCAGATGCCCGGTCGCCTTCAGCGTGCCGTCCGTGCATCACGGCAGGGTGAGACTGCCTACCATTCTTGAGCACGTCACGGAGGGCAGCGAATCCAAGGGGTTCGACATCGTCAACGTGGAACACGTTTTCCTTTCCGTCCTCCCCGATGTGCTTGAAACCGAACATGTTTGTAGCCGTGGCTTACAGCTCGGTCTCCAGCAGTCGCTCCCAGTCTCTTTCACCGCGCTCAACGATGAGGATCTCGACGATATCTATGCCTGGGCGATAGGCAATCAGAGTTGGACCGACCGTCCAGAACTGAATCCTGTCATCTGTGGTGAGGTCTTCGCGGGAGTGCCCAATTCCAGGGCTTTCTGCGAGCAGCTCAAAGGCAGATTCGATTCTGTCGAGTACTCGTTCGGCGACACGCACGCCGAAATCCCTCTCGACATACTCGAGGATGTTGCGGAATCCGGTTCGTGCTTGCGGAGTGAGTCTGTATCTGGCCACTACCTATTTTTGGCGGTTGCGGCCCGCTCGCGCAAGAACTCGCGCATTTCCGCGACCACTTCTGGGCCATCGAGAAGTTCGCCGCGGTCGGCTTGCTCAAGACCGGTGGCAAGCGCGGTGCGGAGCTTCTCTAGGTGCGCCTCTCGGAGACGGTCTTGGTCGGCGAGTAGCCTGAGGCTTTCACGCACGACTTCGCTCTGGTTGTTGTAGAGGCCGGAGTCGACCTTCTCGCGGACCAGCTTCTCGAGTTCGGGTGTGAGGTTGACGTTCATGGATTCAGTATAGCCCAGTTGTCAAGGATTGACAATGATTGACTATCGACACCTGAGAGGCCGAACTTGAGTTGGGTCCCCTATCAGGCTTGACTTTGCCTGATAAAATAGGTTATCGTGCGGAATAGAACACGGTAGGGGGGGCTCTGGTAGGCGATGTCAGCGGTCCTTCGGCCCCAGCGGATGGAGGCACACAATGAGACTGATTCACGCCGATGGCTCAATCGAGATCCTGGCAAGACCAATTCAGAAAGTGGCGCGGCAGTGGGACAAGCTGTCGGCAGACGAAGCCACGGCCGTTTTTCAGGAAGCGTTCACCGAGGCCAGCCTCTTGCCCAACTACATCGTGCTGGAACAGGCCAGGGCTCATGCCGAGGAGCAGGAAACGGAGGTCCCTGTGGCCCTTGTCGCGGTGAACGACCTTTGGAGCGTCTATTCCGTGGCTTCAACCACGCTTGCTATCGCGGTTCAGGACGGTGAGACCCTATCTCTTGCCACGTTTACTCCTCAACTCGCCGACGAAATCGGCATCCCGTGGCCCAGGTAGCCCAAAGCCGTGTCTAAGACCCCCAATTTGGACCGAAACCCCGGGCTCCCGATGGCAAATGTGCCCTCGCATGAGCTCGTAGAAGGCCCGGAAGGCCTTCCGCCCATTCTGAGCGGGCATGCGACGCCGCAGCTCGAGATCAAGGTTCGCGGGTTCTACGGCTCCATTGCGACCATGTTCGAGGCTTGGTTGGCACGCAGGAAGAGCCACAACACGCGGCGGGCGTACCGCCGTGACGTCATGGACTTCCTCGAGTTCATGGGCATCACCTGGCCAAGCAAAGAGGAGCCTCAATCCGACAAGTCATGGAAGCTTCTGCAAGCCACCGTGCCACACGTGCAGGCTTGGCGGGACTTCATGCACGATGAGCGCAACCTCGCACCAAACACCCTCAACCGTCGTGTCTCGTCGCTTTCCGGCTTCTATCGCTTCCTACGAGAAGCCGCGGCCGAGATGCGGCTGCCAATCATCGTTCCGAACCCCGCACACTCGCAGTTCATTGGCCGCGAGGTCCAAGCGCCCGTTTCCCCCACCGAGGCACTCTCGGCAACCCGCGCGCGCCAACTCATGTCGCTCCCTGAGGGAGAGGATTTCTTCGCCTACCGCGACCGCGCAATCCTCAAGTTCTACCTCTACACAGGGGTCCGTATCGGCACTGGCTGTCGGCTTCACGTTGCCGACTTCATCGACGACGACGAAGATCCGAAGGTGCTCATCCAAGAGAAGGGCAAGGGCAAGAGTAAGCGCCCCGTCGGCATCAACGTGATCGCGGCCGACGCGCTTCGGCAGTACATCGAGGAGACGAAGCTGACGAGCGGCGCTCTCTTTCGGCCCAGGCTCAAGCCTCACAGCGCAGAGCTGGCGGAGCGGTGCATGGACGTCTCGACCATGTACCGCATCTTGCAGGGTTATCTCACGAAGCTCCCACGCTCGATGAAGGAACACGAGCTGCCCAGCGGAGAGACTGAGCTTCGCTGCCTCTATTCGCCGCATTCAATCCGAGCAACTACGGCCACCCTGCTGTTGGACGCCGGTGAGGACATCAGCGACGTGCAGAAGCTGCTCGGGCACAAGCACGTCACGGTGACTCAAGTCTACGACAAGCGCAGAAAAGGGACGAAGGACAGCGCCTCGCACCGTCTGTCCCTTTGAACCCAAGGGATAGCTTGTCACACTACAAATAACATGATTCCTCATACACCAATCAATAACCCGGAGCTCGCTTGAGGATTCTCCAGAACACAGGCACGGACCGCGTCCTCGACCTTATTCGTCCAGGCCTTGGAAGTGACACGCAGCTCGACGTTGTTACACCAACCCTCTCGCTATTCGCCTTCGCCGAACTCTTGAGTGAGTTGACGAGCCTCAAGGGCGCGCGGCTTGTGCTTCCTTCGGTTGGTGACGACCTGGCCCTCTTGGGTTCACCAGATGACCGCGCAGCTCGCAACCGTCTTCAGGCTCGCTGGCTCGCAGCCCGCTGTGCTTCGTGGCTGCGGAGGAAGGTTGAGCTCCGGCAAGCCAGTGGCCCAATTCCCCAGGGTTCGGTAGTCATTCGTGACTCTGCCAGTGTTCCTCTCCACGTGGTGCTTGGCTCGTTCGCCTTCAGCACGCAGGGGCTTGGCATTACTCCGGGCAACCCCATGAGCCTAATTCAGGCCTCGGAGAACCAGGCCGAGGGCGCCGCCCTTTCGGGCTGGTTCGACTCCCTTTGGTCTAGCTTGCCGCCGACCGAGAGCGGCGCACCCACGGTTCTCGACGCTCTCGATGACGTGGCTTCCCACCGCGCGCCATCCTCCATCTACGCGCTGGTGCTTCAACACCTGTTCGGCTCCCGCGGCGACGAGCTCGACGAGGAGCAGGTGGTCAAGTCTGCCACCGGCATCCGCCGCACGCTGGTCTGGCAGAAGCTCTACAAGTTCCAGCGAGATGGTGCGGTGGGCGCAATCGACAAGCTGAACCGCTTCGGCGGCTGCATCATCGCCGACAGCGTGGGGCTCGGTAAGACCTTTGAGGCGTTGGCCATCATCAAGTACCACGAGCTCCGCAACGACCGCGTCCTCGTGCTCTGCCCCAAGCGCTTGCGCGACAACTGGACCCTGTACCGTGCGAACGACCGGCGCAACGTCCTTGCAGCAGACCGCTTCAACTACGACGTCCTCAATCACACCGACCTCTCCCGAGATGGAGGGCTCTCAGGTGACATCGACCTCGCGAACGTGAACTGGGGGAACTACGACCTCGTCGTCATCGACGAGTCCCACAACTTCCGCAACAAACGGGCTCCTCGCCAAGGCAGCGAAACCAGATACGACCGCTTGATGCGTCGCATCGTGCGCGAGGGAGTCAGAACCCGCGTGCTGATGCTCTCGGCAACTCCGGTGAACAACCGCCTTGCTGACCTGCGCAACCAGATTGCCTTCGCCACAGAGGGCAACGACGCGGCTCTCGAAGAGCAAGGCATCGCCAGTATTGCTGGGACGACGCGCTTGGCTCAAAGGCAGTTCAACCGGTGGCTCGAGATGCCCGACGCCACACGCACACCCAACCGCCTGGTTGAGATGCTCGGGTTCGACTACTTCACCTTACTCGACACGCTCACCATCGCGCGTTCACGGCGCCACATTGAGAAGTACTGCGGCACCGCGGAAACCGGCAAGTTCCCTGAGCGCCTGAGGCCCGTCAACATCAAGGCCGACGTTGACAGCTCGGGAGCCTTCCCGGCCGTGCGGGACATCAACCAGGAGATTCGAAGGCTGCACTTGGCCTCCTACGCGCCACTTCGCTACGTCCTCCCCCACCGTCAGGAAGCCTACGACGAGAAGTACAGCACCGAGGTGCGCGGTGGCGAGGGCTTCTTCCGCCAGGTCGACCGCGAGGAGAGCCTCATTCACCTCGTCCGCATCAACGTCCTCAAGCGAATGGAGAGCGCCGTCCCCTCCTTCGCGCTCACGATAGGCCGCCAGCTTCGAGACGTAGAGGCGACCATCGAGCGCATCGACGCCCAGAGCGAAGAGCTCGAAGAAATCGACATCAGTGACCTCGACCTCGAGGACCCCGCCTTCGAGAGCCTCATCGTGGGCCGCAAGGTCAAGGTTCTCCTGAACGACGTCGACCTTGTGCGCTGGAAGCAAGACCTGGTCGAGGACCGCAATCGCCTAGCAACGCTCCATGCCGCCGCTTGCGATGTCACGCCGGAGAAGGACGCCAAACTCTCGGCACTACGGGAGGTCATCCAAGGCAAGTGCCAGTCCCCCATCAACCCAGGCAACCGCAAGATAGTCATCTTCACCGCCTTCGCGGACACCGCGAACTACCTCTACGCGCAGCTCGCCCCTTGGGCCAAGCAAGAGCTCGGGCTCGAATCCGCATTGGTCACTGGAAGTGGACGCAACCAGAGCACGCTCTCGGGTCTTCGCAAGGACCTGGCTTCAATCCTTACGGCCTTCGCGCCGCGCGCGAAGGAACGTCCCGAGGAACTCGCCTCCGATGGAGACCTGGACATCCTCATCGCGACAGACTGCATCTCCGAGGGCCAGAACCTCCAGGACTGCGACTGGCTCATCAACTACGACATCCACTGGAACCCTGTTCGCATCATCCAGCGCTTCGGTCGCATCGACCGCCTTGGGTCCCCCAACGAACGCATCCAGCTCGTCAACTTCTGGCCCAACATGGAGCTCGAGGAGTATCTCGACCTCGAGCAGCGAGTCAGCGGACGCATGGTGTTGCTCGACATATCCGCCACTGGTGAGGAGAACCTCATCGAGAAGCAGTCCGGCGACCAGATGAACGACCTTGAGTACCGCCGCAAGCAACTCCTGAAGCTGCAAGACGCGGTCATTGACCTTGAGGACCTCTCAACCGGCGTGTCCATCGCGGACCTCACACTCACCGACTTCCGCATCGACCTGGCGGAGTACCGTCGAGAGCACCCAGGCGCGCTCGACTCATTGCCCCTCGGCGTTTGTGGTGTCACCACTAGCCGGGATGCCGACATTGAGCCCGGCGTCATCTTCTGCCTGCGGGCCGAAGGCCCCGCAGCCGCTCGCGCGGCCGAGCCTGGCTACTCCTTGGCCCCCTACTACCTCGTCCACGTAGGCGAAGACGGCACAGTTCGGCTTCCTTACTCACAGACCAAGCAGATTCTCGACCGCTTGAAGCGCCTATGCGTCGGGCGTGACCTTCCAGACGCCGCAGCCTGCACTCGCTTCGACAAGGACACTCGTGACGGAAAGGACATGCGAGGCCCCCAAGGACTCCTGGCCACCGCAGTGGCGTCCGTTGTCGGCAAGACCGAAGAGCGCGCAATCTCCAGCCTCTTCACCCCGGGGGGCACGCACGCGATGAAGGGAGAGTTCGCTGGCAACGACGACTTCGAGGTCGCAGCGTTCTTCGTCGTGTTGCCAGAAGCAGCAGCTCAGGAGGCCTCGTCATGAACGCCGCCGACTGCATTGCAGCGCTCGACCTGCCCTCGGGCGCGCTCGTTGACCAACGCATCCCCAAGAAGACACTCGCTGAATACGGAGCCACTTCCGCAGCGACGCGTCGCAACATCCAGGAGGGCATCGAGTCGCTTCGTTGGGTCGCAGCCCTCAAGCCGTCAACGTCCGGTATTCCGGCACACACTGACGACGTGCGCGAGTACCTCGAGGTTGCCGTGCTTCATCTGCACCTGCGCCCCACGGCCAAGACCTCCCAGCTCGTGCCCTTCATTCACCACACAATTCCATACCCCATCCTGCTCGTGTCCTCCGACGAAGAGCACTTCGGACTCTCACTGGCCCACAAGCGCTGGTCTCAGGCAGCAAGCGGCGATGTGGTCGTGGATGGTGACATTGTCACGTTCCGCATTGACGAAAAGGTCCCATCAGAGGCACTCGCCGAGTTCCTCGCAGCGCTATCGCTAGCCAAGCAACCCCGCAACACGCTATACGAGCTGTATCAAGGTTGGCTCGACACGGTGCTTGCGCTGCAAACGGCCTGTGTTCTCGGAGACTTCACCCTGCCGCGCTCGTCTGAGCACGCAGCAGCACGCAGCAAAGCTCTACTGGAGTGCGCTCGCTTGGAGTCCGAGATGTCCTCACTACGCGCCGCGGCTATTCGAGAGAAGCAGCTACCGCGGCAAGTCGAACTCAACCTTCAACTGAAACGCCTGGCAGAAGCGCATGCAGCCGCTCGGGCACAAATGTAATCATGACCGAGGAAGCCTGCATGAAAAAGCTAACCACCGATGACCCCACAACTCACTCGGCCGACGTAGTCGCCGAGAACGTCGAGCACCTACGCTCGCTCTTCCCCGAAGCCTTCACAGAGGGCAAGGTCGACTTCGAGGTGCTCAAGCAACTCCTTGGTGGGCTCGTCGATGAGCGCGAGGAGAAGTACGGGCTCAACTGGCATGGCAAGCGGCGAGCCCGGCAGCTCGCCTTGACTCCTAGCACCGGAACGCTTCGACCGTGCCCAGAGGAAAGCGTCGACTGGGACACCACCCAGAACCTGATGATTGAGGGCGACAACCTCGAAGTTCTGAAGCTGCTCCAAAAGAGCTACTCGGGCAAGGTCAAGCTCATCTACATCGACCCGCCGTATAACACCGGCAAGGACTTCGTCTACCCGGACAACTTTCGAGACAACATACGCAACTACCTCGAGCTAACGGGGCAAGCTGACGGCGAGAACGGAAAGCTCTCGTCCAACAGCGAGGCTTCGGGCCGGTTTCACACCGATTGGCTCAACATGATGTATCCACGCCTACGTCTGGCGAGGAACCTGCTTCTCAGCGACGGGCTAATTTTTATCACGATAGGCAACGACGAACTAAATCGCCTATGGGCTATATGTGATGATATTTTCGGCGAAGAGAACCTCGTCTCATGTTTCGTGTGGGAAAAACGCACTAACCGCGAGAATCGCAAGCTCATTTCCTCGCGTCATGACTACGTGCTCTGCTATGCCAAGAACGCTGCCGACTCAGAGGAGGTCATCTCCATGCTTCCAATGGATGCCCGGGCACTGTCACGGTACAAGAATCCCGACGAGGACCCCCGGGGTCCGTGGAAATCTGACCCCGCAACAGCCCAGGAAGGACATGCCACTCCTGTTCAATTCTATACGCTAACCGCGCCCAATGGTCAGCAACACGAACTTCCTGGTGGGCGCTGTTGGGTATACACGAAGGACGTGATGAATGAGGCGATTCGAGATGGCCGCATATGGTTTGGCCGCGAGGGCAACGGCGTACCCAGAATCAAGACATACCTCAACGCTAAAGACCGCGGCTTGACGCCGGAGAGTCTTTGGTTCGCGGACCAGGTGGGCACGAACGAGGCCGCCAAGAACGACCTCAAGAAACTCTTCGGTGGCGATGCAGTGTTTGACACGCCGAAACCGGTGCGGCTTGTTGAACGTATGATTCAAATTGCCGCCCATGATGGGATTATATTGGACTTCTTTGCTGGCTCGGGAGTCACTGCACACGCTGTATTCAACCAGAACCGTGGGGATGGCGGACATCGCAGATTTATTCTCGTCCAGCTCCCTGAAGCAACTGAACGGGAGGACTATGCAACCATCGCAGACATCACCAAGGCACGCTTACGAGGAGCCGGTGATTCATTCAAAGCGGAGGATTCGATGTTTTCGGGCGACCTCGGCTTTCGTGTCTTCAAGCTGGACCGCTCCAACATCCGTGCGTGGGACCCGAACCCAGAGGACCTAGAAGCCGCACTCTTCGGTGGAGTGGAGCATCTGCACGAGGGGCGCACGGAGCAAGACGTCCTCTACGAGCTTCTTCTCAAGCTGGGCCTCGACCTCTGCGTCCCCATCGAGGAGCGCACCATCGCAGACAAGCCCGTTCACTCGATAGGTGCCGGAACCCTTCTGGTTTGCTTGGCCAAGAAAATTGCCGCCGCTGAGGTTGAGACTTTGGCGCTCGGCATGGCCGCATGGCGCGAAGAGCAGAATCCCGCAGGGGACACCACCGTTGTCTTCCGTGACGCTGCTTTCGCTGACGACGTCGCTAAAACGAACATGGCGGCCATCCTTGAGCAGCATGGCCTCGCGACCGTGAGGAGCTTGTAGACCCATGGCAATGAAGCTCCACTTCGAACCCAATCTGGACTACCAGCTCCAAGCTATCGAGGCAGTCTGCGACCTCTTCCGGGGGCAGGAGACCTGTCGCACAGAGTTCACCGTCACCAGCACGCCGGAGGAAGGGAAGCCGTTCCTCCCAGGCATGGGCAGCGACCTAGGGCTCGGAAACAGGCTCTCCCTGCTCGACGACGAGATTCTTGCCAACCTCAACTCCGTGCAACTCCGCAGCGGCTTGGCCCAGTCCGGCACTCTCGCATCCGGTGACTTCACCGTCGAAATGGAGACCGGCACCGGCAAGACCTACGTCTATTTGCGCACGGTGTTCGAGCTCAACAAGCGCTTTGGCTTCACCAAGTTCGTCATCGTCGTGCCATCGGTCGCCATCAAGGAAGGCGTCTACAAGGCGCTCCAGATGACCGAGGACCACCTCAAGGGGCTCTACGCAGGCACACCCTATGACTACTTCCTCTACGACTCCTCGAAGCTTGGTCAGGTGCGCAACTTCGCGACCAGCTCACAGATTCAAGTCATGGTGGTGACCGTCGGAGCCATCAACAAGAAGGACGTCAACAACCTCTACAAGGACAGTGAGAAGACCGGTGGTGAGAAGCCCATCGACCTCATCAAGGCCACGAATCCCATCGTAATCGTCGACGAGCCGCAGTCCGTGGATGGCGGCCTCAAGGGCAAGGGACGCGAGGCCCTCGACGCGATGAGTCCCCTCTGCACGCTTCGCTACTCGGCAACCCACGTCGAGAAGCACCACATGGTCTACCGGCTCGATGCAGTGGACGCCTACGAGCAGAAGCTCGTGAAGCAAATCGAGGTGGCTGCGGCCACCATCGAGGATGCACACAACAAACCCTACCTGCGCTTCATCTCGGCGGCCAACAAGCGGGGAACCATCACAGCCAAGGTCGAGCTCGACGTTGAAACCAAGGCGGGCGTCAGGCGCAAGGAGGTCACCGTTCGAGACGGAGACGACCTCGAGCAGACCACCGGCCGCGCTGTCTACGAGGACTGCCGCATCGGCGAAATTCGCGTCGCGAAGGGCTCTGAGTCTCTCGAGCTCCGAGTCCCCGGCGGTGAGCACTACCTTGCCAAGGGAGACGCACACGGGGACGTTGATGCGCTCGCTGTGGCTCGCGAGATGATTCGCCGAACCATCCGCGAACACCTCGACAAAGAGAAACGTCTCAGGCCCCAGGGCATCAAGGTGCTCTCTCTCTTCTTCATCGACAAGGTCGACCGCTACCGCAGCTACGACGATGACGGCAACCAGGTCAAGGGCGACTACGCGCGCATCTTCGAGGAAGAGTACCTCCGCCTTGCGAGAAACCCCGACTACCGCACCCTCTTCGGTGAGGTGGACCTGGAGGCAGCCGCGGAGGAGGTCCACAACGGCTACTTCTCCATCGACAAGAAGGGTGGCTGGACCGACACGGCCGAGAACAACCAGTCGAACCGAGACAGCGCCGAGCGGGCCTACAACCTCATCATGAAGGAGAAGGAGCTCTTGCTGAGTTTCGACACTCCGCTCAAGTTCATCTTCTCCCACTCCGCCCTGCGCGAAGGCTGGGACAACCCCAACGTGTTCCAGATTTGCGGCCTGCGGGACATTCGCAGCGAGCGCGAACGCCGCCAGACCATCGGCCGTGGCCTGCGCTTGTGCGTCAACCAGGACGGCATCCGCCTTCGAGGGTTTGAGGTCAACACGCTCACGGTTATCGCGACGGAGAACTACGAGGAGTTCGCCGAGAACCTCCAGAGGGAAATCGAAGAGGACACCGGCATTCGCTTCGGCATCGTGGAGCCCCACCAGTTCGCAGCCATCGCCACCGTTGGTGAGGATGGCCAGGCCACAGCCATTGGCTCTGAGCAGTCAAAGCTCATCTGGGAGCACTTGCAGGACCAGGGTCACATCGACTCCAAGGGCCGAGTTCAGGACACGCTCCGAGAGGCCCTCAAGCAGGGCACCCTCGAAGTTCCCGAGGACTTCGCCACGCAGATCGACCAGATAACAGAGGTGCTCAAGAAGCTCGCAGGACGCCTCGAAATCAAGAACGCCGATGAGCGGCGCCCTGTGCGTCCCCGGCAAGCTGTTCTCCACAGCGAGGAGTTCAAGGCCCTTTGGGAGCGCATCAAGCACAAGACCACCTACCGGGTCGAGTTCGACAACGAGAAGCTCCTCAAGAAGTGTGTCCGCGCTCTTCAAGATGCCCCGCGCATCCCGAAGACCCGCCTTCAGTGGCGCAAGGCAGACCTCGCCATCGGTAAGGCCGGTGTCGAAGCCACAGAACGGGGTGGTGCCGCCACCGTCATCCTCGACGAGGGAGACATCGAGCTCCCCGACGTCATGACGGACCTGCAAGACCGCACGCAGCTCACGCGCCGCAGCATCTACCGCATCCTGATAGGCAGCGAGCGCCTCGACGATTTCAAACGCAACCCACAGCAGTTCATCGAGCTCGCCGCAGACGCCATCAACCGTTGCAAGCGCATGGCTCTCGTCGACGGCATCAAGTACCAGCGCCTCGGCGAAGAGCACTTCTACGCCCAAGAGCTCTTCGAGCAGGAGGAGCTCACGGGCTACCTCAAGAACATGCTCGAGGAAACCCAGAAGTCCGTCTACGAGCAGGTGGTCTACGACTCCGACACCGAGCGCACGTTCGCCGACCAGCTCGAGAAAAACGACGCCGTGCGGGTCTACGCAAAGCTCCCTGGCTGGTTCAAGGTCCCCACGCCACTCGGGTCCTACAACCCCGACTGGGCCGTGCTCCTTCGCACCGAAGCTGGTGAACGCCTCTACTTCGTGGTCGAGACCAAGAGCAGCCTCTTCCTTGATGACCTGAGAGACAAGGAAGGCGCGAAGATTGCCTGCGGCAAGGCCCACTTCGGAGCCCTGCACGTGAGCGAAGCCCCGGCCGAGTACATCGTCGCTCGCTCCGTAGATGATGTGTTGGAGCGTGCAAGCACCTGACAACCAGACTTCGCCGTCCAACTTACACCCCCACCATCCCGCCGACTCAAAGAGCCAGTACGCAAATGAAGGCCATCGACTGCCCTTTCTCTCGAATCATCAATGGAACCTCTCAGTTCCTCATTCCTGTCTTTCAACGCGACTACAGTTGGACAGAGGCGGAGTGCGAGCAATTGTGGCAGGACGTCCTTCGAATCGCAGACGACAAGACCGACCGCGGGCACTTCATTGGTTCTGTGGTCTACATCTCCAGTGGAGACTCGTCAGCAAACTTCCCTCGATGGCTCCTAATCGACGGACAGCAGCGCGTGACCACGCTGACACTTCTTCTGGCGGCACTCCGAGACCACATCCTCGACACCAAGTGGTCGGGGACCGAAGACGGGCCGACCGCCAAACGTGTCGAAGCATACTTCCTGAAGAACGTCGAAGAGGACGGGCCGCGGCGGCCAAAATTAGTCCTTCGCCGTCATGACCAGGCGACCCTACAGGCCGTTCTAGACAGAACCGATGACCCTCACGACTTCTCGGAGCGCATTCGTGACAACTACGAGTGGTTCCGAGAGCAGTTCACGAACGCTGACCCCGAGGCTGTGTATCGTGGCATAGGCCGTTTGATTGTGGTCGACGTCACTCTCGACCGGGGTACCGACGACCCCCAGCTTGTTTTCGAGAGCTTGAACTCGACCGGTATGGACCTTAGTCAGTCCGACCTGATTCGGAATTTCATTCTCATGCGCTTACCTGAGGCTGAGCAAACGCGCCTCTACGACACCTACTGGAACAAGATTGAAGGCCTCTTCCGAGGCTCCGAGAGGACCTTTGACGCTTTCGTGCGAGACTACCTAGCGCTGCGTTCTCGAGCCACGAAGCAAGGGAAGGCGGATGAGATTTACTTCGCGTTCCGCCGTGAGTTTGGGTCCATCGGCCCGGATGGCCTAGATGAGCTACTCGGAGACCTGCTTCGTTTCGCTCGATATCATGCGGCCTTCAGCCTTGGGGCAAAAGCACCGGACCCCGTGCTTGGACCGCTTGCTCGGCTCCGGCGCCTCGTCGACGTCCCCGCAATTCTTGTGATGCGCCTCTTTGAGTGTCACGAAGCGCTCGGAACGTTGAGCGCGGTGCAGTTCGCGCAAGCCATCGAACTCACTGAAAGTTATGTGTTCCGCCGCGCGCTCTGTGGCGCGCAAACTCGTGGCTACTGGCAGATATTTGCCAACCTCGCGTACCAAGTCGACTCCGACCGCCCTTTCGAGTCTCTGGCCGTTGGGGTTGCTCGCCAGCGCGACGCGTACCGCTTCCCAAACAACGAGGAGTTCTATCTGGCGCTTACAGAACGCGACGTCTACGGAAAGCGTGTCTGCTTCGATCTCCTCGACCGGCTCGAGAATGACGGGAGCAAGGAGCCAACCGACACCAGCAAATACTCGATTGAGCACATCATGCCTCAAAACGAAAAGTTGTCGGCTGAGTGGCGTGACATGCTTGGCCATGACTGGCCCGATGTTCAACGCCTGTGGCTTCACCGGCTCGGCAACCTGACATTGACCGGCTACAACAGCAAATACTCCGACCGCGCGTTCCCGGACAAGAAGACCATAGCTGACGGTTTCGAGGAGAGCTCGGTGAGGCTCAACAAGTACGTCCGTGAGCAACCACAATGGACCCCGGCCGAGATGGAAGTTCGCGGACAGATGCTCGCCAACCGCGCTCTCGACATCTGGCCGCCCTTGATGGTCGACGCATCCCTAGTCCAGGCGGCCGAGCTCGAGGACATGCGTCGTCGATCTAAGCGGCGAGATGTCGGCAAGGTCAAAATGAGCCCTGTAGCTCGTGAGCTCTTTGAGCAGTTGCGAACAAGCGTGATGGAGATTGACGGCAACATCATCGAACTCGCCGAACCTCGCTCGGTCAGCTACCACGGCCCGCAGTTTTTCCTTGAGGTTCTGCCTCGAAAGAATCGTCTCAACCTACTTCTCGCGCTGGACTTCAACGAGGTGGATGACCCACTCGGTATCGCCAAGGACACCTCCCAGCGGAAGTTCTTCGTTCATGCCCAGTACGACGGTGGTGTGAATATTCCGATCTGGACCTCAGAAGACCTGGTCCAGGCATTGCCAATTATTCGCCAAGCGCACTCCATGCTCGCGGTGTAGGTCAGCCAGGGGCTTCCCTACGTAAGCGCGTCTCTCCGGTGAACCACCGTTGCTCATGTAGAGGCTTGAACGGCCAGTAGACCCGCCGCTTGTAGCGCACAGCCTCAAGTGGAACCGGGTCGAACCCCGCGGTTTTTCGCTCGCGGTTCACTGCTCGCAGGATGCAGCGCATCTGCTCCCTCACGGGAGCGTATGACTCGAACGGCACATTCCAGAACTCACTGGTCATGGCCTTAGCCGTTCGACGCCTCGCAAGGTCCATGAAGTAGGCCTTGAGGCGGAGGTATTCCTCCATCTGGATGCGCACCGAGGCGTGCCCATCCCTGTAAGAGATTGAGTAGCCCTCGAAGCGTAACTGTCCGGTGAACCCCATCTTTTTGTCGCGCTGACAGAGCACAAGATACCTCCTCTTTTGTTCCTGAGGAGTGATCGCAATGAAGAGCGTAGAAGTTGAGATGAGGGCGGCGTTGGCTGGCT
>JAZGFI010000273.1:0-6925 GCA_036479435.1 Planctomycetota bacterium
CCCCGAGGTTTTCGAAGGCATGGCTCGGATGCCGAACACCAGGATGAATGAGGCTCAGAATCCAATGAGCCTCAAAGAGCGTGGCGATAAATCGCCGAATTGCCCTCGACTAAGTTGGCTGCTGACACCAAAGTCCAGTCCAAGGTCCCACGTCGTGCGGTCACGGGTCGGCTGCGCTTTTTTAGGGTCGCCTTCGATTTCTCGAGCAAGTAGCGCGCGATGGAAATCCGAAACCCCTTGCGACCGACATCGTTCGACCCGTTTCCCGAAAAGCGACCCGCCGCCCCTTTTCCCTTCATGACGTTGAACTGAACGATCAGCTTTCGATAGCTGAGCGGAAACAGAGTCGTCATTCGTTCCCAGCATTGAAGGCCGAGCCGCCCCGCCACCGACACCCGAAGGTGTTTGCCGACCAGCTTGTCGTCACGCACTTCGAACACCGCCAGATAGTCGTCACTGGCTTTGGCAAGCTTCTTCGATTTCGGAATGGACTTGATCTGTTGCCGCTTCGTATTCTGGGTGGCTCCAGAGAGGAGAGTCAGATTTGAGGTGGCAGTGAACCCGAGAAATGCCGCCACGAGGAGCATCGAAACGTAAAACTGGGGGCGTTCAAGCATGGCCTTGATCCTTAGATGGTCGCCATCACAAGCCCCGGTTCGGCTCAATGGCTTTCTAAGGGCTTCCTCCCGCTGGCAACGAATTGCTGCACCCAATTCTCAGTTTTTCGCCCGGAGCTCGTCGCATCCTAGCTTTTCTGCTCACAAACCGCGCGCAAGGCCTCGAGATCGTGCTGAAGGCACTTCTTCATCGTGCCCGTCATCAACAGCCCGAAGACCGGCGCCATGATCTTTGCACCGAGCGTCAAGGGCGTGCCTTCGAAAGTCCAGGTCACCCGGGTCCCGCCGTCTTCCTCAGCAAACTCGAACAGCGTCTCGTAGCGCATGCCATGCGAGTTTGCCTCAACCGTGTAGCGATGCGGCGCATCAAAAGAGCTGATCCACATCTCTTCCACGGCCTCTTTTTTGAACATCACGCGCGTTTCTCGCCAGCGAGTGCCCTTGCCAACAGGGCCCTCTGTGAGCAGTTCGAGCGCGGTGATGTTCGGGATGCGCTCGGGCGCCTTTGCGAGGTCGGTGTAGACCGCGAAAACCGATTCGATCGGGGCGGAAACGAGTGTGGTCGCGATGATTGTTGACATGCAGATCCTTCAGCTACTGAATGACATCTTTGTCGAATGACCAAAACCAGGGCACCTACTTGATCGGACGGGTGGCTTTCTTCGGGCGGGCGACGTGTTGGTCCACAAAGATAGAGTTTCCATCGGGATCGACCAAGATGAAACTCGCCGGTCCCTTACTCTTTTCATCCGCTTCGGTGACGGGTTTGAGACCACGTTTCTTCAGCCGAATCTGAATCTCACGTACGTCTTGAAACTCCCTAAGCGTCTTTTGGTTTTTGTCCCAACCCGGATTGAAGGTCATGACGTTTTTCTTAAACATGCCCTGAAACAAACCGATGGTCGTGGAGCCGTTCTGAAGAATGAGCCAGTTCTGCTCGAACTTCCCCGCCACCTTTTTGAAGTCGAGCTTCTCGTAGAACGCTCTCGAAGCCTTGATGTCCTTGACCGCAAGGCTGACGGAGAAGTTCCCGAGCTGAACGGGCTCAGCCTTTGGCGCCGGAGTTGCTTGACTTGAGGTGTTGACGGAAGCCGCGACGGCCAGGCAACAGGCGAGGGTGATAACTGAAAAGGTGTTCATCGTGCTGATCCTTTAGAACGAAATCCAAAACCCTAGTAAGCAGCGCCGGGTGCGCAGGCTCATCGGACGCCATCGTGACGAACTATCAACAGCATCGCTTGTCATATCTTGCGAATTGCCCAAGAAATCGAGGGTCTACCACAGAGAACCGATAGCGCGAACGCATTCGAGCGTCAGCCAAGTCGCTTTGCCCTCTGACGCTACCCGATGGAGCAACGCCACTTGTCTCGAAGAGGATCTCATGGGTCACTTCGCTCGCGAGGTGGCTTCGGGAAAACTACTGAAAGTCTTGCCGTCGAAGCGACAGACGCCGTCGCCAGCGCTGCCGAACCAGATGTTTCCGGCTTTGTCTTCGAACATGCAATAAACGTCGGTGATGCTGAGACCATCCCTTAGAGTGAATCGCTGTAGAGACATGCCATCATCCCGAGCGAAGTGCTTGAAAGACTTGCCGTCGTAGCGGGTCGCACCGCCTCCATGACTGCTTGGGAACTGCCCGGGGTGTCCCATCCACAGGTTTCCCTTTCGATCGACGATCAGTGAACCCACGAAATCAGATAGCAGCCCATTTTTGGAAGTGAAGGCCGACAGCGTCTTGCCGTCGTAGCAAAAGGCACCTTCTTGGCCGCCGAACCATAGCTTCCCGCTTCGGTCCACGACCATCGCGCGAACATTCACAAACGATCTTCCGACTTTCTCCGCTAGGTTCGAAAACGACTTTCCATCGTAGGAGCAGACGCCGCCCTGTGTTCCAAACCAGATTCGCCCCGTTTTGTCTTGGGTGATTGCATAAACCGAGTCGTGTACGAGCCCTTCCTTGGTGGTGAAGGTGATCATCGAATTGCCGTCGTAGCGACTGACGCCCTTGGGGGTGCCGAACCAAATATTGGCATCACGATCTTCGAAGATCCAATAGATGTCGTTGCTGGCCAAGCCCTCATTCACCGTGAACTTTTTATATGACTTGCCGTCATAGCGCGACGCGCCGCCGGTGATGGAGCCGAACCAAAGCGCGCCCTTTCGGTCTTCCACCATGGAGAAGACCCGCGTCTTCGCCAATCCCACTTCCTCTGAGAAGTTCCTAAAGTTATTCCCGTCATAGCGAATCGGGCCACCGAAGGTCGCGAACCAGATGTCCCCAGCGCGATCTTGAAGAATACTGCGCGTGATCACTCGCGGCATGTAGGAGGTCGACTTGGCCGCGGTCGGAGTAAAGTAGGGATCGCGTTTCGATTCTTTGACGACGACGTCACGGTCCTTGGCAAGAGATCGCTTGAGAGCTAAGTGACGTTCGACTTTCGCTTCGGCGTAGGCTTTCGCAGCCACTCTGGCTTCGGTGAGCGCGCGTTCCAACGCCGCCCCGGCCGACACCGCGATGTGCGGCTTAACACCAACGCCTTCCCAGTTCGTGCCAGTAACAGGATTGATCGCTTTACCTGTGGGAATGACCATCCCAAACCGCTCGTCGATGTTGACAAACCTTCCAGGATTAGCGCCACCGCCGGTGGTCTCGCCGATGATCGTGGCTCGCCTACGTGTGCGCAGGTTATAAGTGAATTCTTCGGCTCCCGAGAATGTCCGGTAGCTGGTCAGCACGAAGAGCGGAACGTCGGGCATACGCTTGCCGGGGATCTCATCCAGAGTCCAGAACTCTTGGGTGCGATCGCCCTCCCTCCAGTAGAGGCTGTTCAGATGAGTGCGTTCGCCGAAGAAGTAACTGCAGATAAACTGGACCATGTTGGGGAAGCCGCCGCCGTTTTTGCGCAGGTCGAAAATGATGGCGTCACAGTTTGCAACGAACGCCATGGCCGCGGCAGCCGTCTCGCGCCCAAGATCCGCCCGGGCGAAGGAGCGCATATCGATGTAGCCGATGTTGCCGTCCAGATGCTCGACACGCTCGAATCCAAAATTCCGCCGGCGCATCTCATCCAGTCGTCGCAGCCGAGCGGCCTCAGGATCGTCTCTCTGCATTTGCGCCCTGGCTGGAGGCCGGACACGCACTAGCATGTGCTTGTCGTGGCTGATGCTCCGCAGCGTCTTCGTTAGCGACTCCGCAAAGGCGAGCGGGCTGACCACCTTGTCGAACGCTCCCGCGGCGAGTTGTGCCTGCAAGTACTCCTTGCACTGCTGGGCAACCTTGGGGAAGACGTAGAACTCCTCGAGCAGCTCGCCGACACGATTCACAACCGCTTCCCGTGTCTGCGCGTCGAGTGTCTCGGACTGAGCTGAGCTGAAAGGAGCAAAGAAGGCCATCATGCTGGCGACAGCGACAAAACGAAAAAGCGCGGGACAGAGCAAGGCCAAAAAGGTGCATCGTGTGGTCATGTCGGACTCCATCTTTTCTCAACGGCTAGTCTTGGAGTCCCTTGTGAACTCAGTGTGCATCGTTCGTCGAAGAATGTCTGAGATTTGCCGGTTTCTTGCACGCCGCCTCAGCGGTCTCGTCTCTGGCGGCTTGGCTGTTCCATCCTTAGCGAAGGCTCGAAACGCCACTCCAAATTAGGGGCACGCCAAGGGCTAATATTTGTCGAGGAACCATCTCATGGTCTTGTGACTCGGATTCAAAGCACACACGTAGGTGGCAGAAGGCAATAGAAGGGTTGTGGAGCGTGCATCCAAGCGACGCCGACTTTCGTAATTCTCAAAAGTGAGGTGAATGCTCTGTTTTGACTTCTTACGGTTTGGAGGCAGCCGAACGGCACCAAACTCGGATTCCAAGAGATACTTCGGAATCAACCCCTCATTGGGATACGCGCCGTACCCCTGGCGATATTCCTGGAGGTAGCGAAACAGCGGATCGTACTCCTTCGCCAGCAAGCTCGTCGCCTCATTCTCGTGCTTCGGCAGCTTTATAGAATCGTCTTTGAGCTTCTTTATTTCGCGGCCTTGATCGCGGGTGACGGAGTAGGAGATCGATAATGCCACGCAAAGAGCCAACACGCCGGCAAAATTAAGGAGACCGAATACGATCCAAGCGCGCTGAACCCAAAACCCCGGAAACGGGGTCTCTCTGGTCCACGATCGTGCCCGCAGCGGATTCTCGATCTGCTCGCCCATCATAATGACTCCAAACAGCTCACAGTCTCTTGAGGCCCGCAAGCATAGACTTGGCTCAAATGAAGAGCCAGCCGAAAGCGCGTGGCAGAGGCAAAACATCGGTAAGCAGTCTCGACCGCACACGGGCCCATGTGCGATGCTCAAATTCATCATCTTCGGTAGCCACCTCGGCATGGGTTCCACGGTGACCATCGATGGTAACCCCGGCACGATCGTCACGGCCACGAACGACGCCGTCACGGTCTTGACTCCACCGGGGAGTATCGGCACCGTTGTGGTCGCTTTGACCACGGGCTACGGAGTCACTTTGACGACAAGCTACACTCACTTCTAAGCGTCGACGTCGAAGAGCAGGAGGAAGAGATGGACCATGCTGCGGAACGATCTCGGCGCACTGTGCCACTTCTCATCCTCGCCGCATTCGCCATCTTGGCCTTTGTGGGACTCTTCTTTTGGTGGTTTGTCCGCGACCATGACCAGACGGTCGAAAACGAAATCAGTATCGAACGCGACGAGGCTAAGGCCGAACTCGAAGCTCGTCGCGCCCGCGGACTCAGCGCTAGCAAAGTTGAAGGTGAGCCGCTTCAGGGGCTCACACCGGCGGCGACCGCGCAATTCTTGTTGCTCGTTCTTGACCCGGACGGTGAGCCGGTTGCGGACGCTCGTCTCGACCTCTATCCGCATGATGGTGCTCACTTCATTTTGCGAACTGACGCCGACGGACTTGCGGTTACGGATCAGCGCGAGGACTCGGCTTCGATCTTTGTTCTTGCGACCGGGTGGTGGCCGCAGCGTTTCGACGAAGTTCCTCTGTCTAAGACCGAACATACCTTGAGGCTGAAACCCGGTGAATCCTTCGAGGGGCATCTCATCCACGACGACGGGCGTCCGGCAGTGGGCCTGAAACCCGGACTGTGGATCGGGGGCCGTACTCCGGGGATCTTAAGCCGAGGACTCAAGGCGGCAGAGGCCACCGCCATCCAGACGGTTTGGTCGAAGCGATTGGCCTGCCTAACGGACGAGAACGGGCACTTCATCTATCGAGGGCTGCCCGCCACCGGGAGTTGGAACGCACATCTTTACCCTCCCCAGGGCTATGGCTTTCTCAATGATGTGGACGCGACGATTCAGCTGATTTTCTCAGAGGCTCCGATCGGTCTGCGTGTTCCTTTGACGCGGCTTCCGCAACTGACCATGCGATTTGTCGCCGGCGAGGATCGCCGTCCGGTTCCTGGAGCAAGCGTGCAGTACGCGCACGACCGAGGACGGTCTTTGGACCACACGAATTCGGCCTTCGCCGATTCCGACGAAGACGGGCGCATCGTTATCGACATCGCGACCCGCCGTTTCTACGACTTTCTACTGGCCATTCCGCTGAGCGACCGAGCGCCGGAGATACGACACATTGAGCCCTTTGTTGGGCTGAAGGACTTGGGCGACATCCTCCTTCCCGCAAGGCGTGACATCACGATCGAGATAACGGACGCGTCGGGGAAGCCGCTCGCGGGTGCCTTCGTGGGCATTGAAGGAACGAATCGAACCGGTGGGCCAAGCGACGTGCAAGGTTATTGTCTTCTTAAGAACGTCACGAACAAAGAACTCAGCATTGAGGCGACGGCCGCTGGCTTTGCGACCTCAAAAGTCGCCATCTCAAAAGATCAACAACAAGCCAAGCTAGTCTTGTTGCGGGGCGACACCCTTGAGGTCTTGGCATTCGATAGCGAGGGGAATCCTCGCGCTATGGCCCCGATCGCGATCGCGTGGCCAAGCGACAAGATGTTGTTCGGAACGCCACGCGGATTTCCTACGGCATTGAGTCAAAGGGTGCTTGAAGGCTCCATCCACGGCGGCCAAGGCGGCCCAAAGTGTCAGCAGCCAACTTAGTCGAGGGCAATTCGGCGATTTATCGCCACGCTCTTTGAGGCTCGTTGGATTCTGAGCCTCATTCATCCTGGTGGTCGGCATCCGAGCCATGCCTTCGAAAACCTCGGGGGTTAGAGGGGGCTGGTCCCTTTTCCTCTTCAAGCGCCGTAGGCGCCCCCACCCCAAAAAAAGAGGCCTCCCCAAGCCGCTCTTGACAAGCGATCTGAGAAGGCCAATGTCTCCGATAT
>JAZGFI010000274.1:0-11980 GCA_036479435.1 Planctomycetota bacterium
ACCTTCCCCGCCTGCAACTTTTGCATCCAGCTTGCGATGGCCGCGTCCGCGCCGACCGATTTCAACTTAGCGAGCGCATCGATGCAGGGGGCCGCCTCCGCCGGATCACCGCGGCCGATGGCCTCCAATAGCAAGGGAAGGGCTAATTTTGGTTCGGCCTGCGCCAAGAGCCCGGCGGCGTGGGCGCGTAAGCGAGCTTGGTCTGAACGCAGACAAAGGGCGGCGACGTCTTTGAAACGCTTAGAATTCAGATCAAACAATGCCTTCAGGGCCGTTCTTCTCAAACCCAAATCTGTGGTCTTGTCGGTCGCCCAGGCGGCAAGGGTTTTAGAGGCTTGTTGCCATCCAAAGCGGCCAGCAGTTTGAGCAACGTGTTGGCGCCACTTGATCGACTTACCCTGGAATAAGGCCTCGCGGTGGGGGGCCAAGGCTTTGGCGGCGTCGGCTTGGTCTCGCTTTGGACGTGGTGCGTGCATATTCAGGACGCGGTCGTTGGGGTGGCTTGGCGTCCAATCGTAGAGCGCGTTGAGGGCTTCTAGACGCAAGTCTTCGTTGACATCTTGGCTCGCCGCAAAGGCCGCGAGCTTCGCGCAGTCTTCGCTGCGACTGAGGAGATCCGCCGCTCCAATGACACGGCGGGCGAAGGCGGGGTTCTTCATTGCCGGTGCATCGAAGAGAGCGGCGAGAGTGGGAAGCTCGGATTGGATTGGGACATCGTAGATCGCACGGGCCGCTTCAACGACGAGGCGTTCCGAGCCATCTTTTAGAAACCAACGGACGCGAGAGTCTTTGAGGCGCCGCAGGCTTAGAAGAGCTACGAGGCGTAGGGGCTCCGAGTCGGATTCAGCGAGCTCTGCGAGGCGGTCGGCGTCGCCGATGCCGCTTAAGCCCATGATGACAGCGTGGCGGAGGTAAAGATCGCGATCGTCATTGCGTCGCGCTAAGGCGCTCAAGTCGTCAAAAGTCTCGGCGAGTTTGAGTTTGAGTTTGCCCGCCGCCAGGGCAGTGAAGAACTGAAGGCGTGGCGCGGCACTCTGCATTAGGGCGACCTGGATGGTCGCGAGTGCCGATTCGCCACCGCGGGCTTCGGCTAAGACTCGGGCCGCCTGGGCCGCGACCTCGGCATCGACATCGGCGAGGAGTGTGGCCAAGAACTCGGCGTGGCCGGCACTTTTTCGGGCGAGCTGGCCCAAGCCCCAGATGGCGTGAAGGCGTTGCAACCTCGGGAGGCTCTTCTGGCTGGCGGTTTGGCGAAAGATCTCGGCCCCGGCCGGGCCCTGACTCGCCAAGGCGAACTGAGAACGTTGTCTTACTTCACGGTTGGGGTGGGCGAGCAAGTTCGTCAGACGCTCGTTCTCAAACGTCTTGAAGTCGAGCCTCAGCAAGCTCGCCGCCTCTTTGGCCGCGGGTTCCGCGAGCGCTTCTTCTGAAGCCAACCGGTAGATCCGACCTTTGCCGCAACCCGCCCAAGTCGCGACCCAGTCGCACATGTAAAGGGCCCCGTCGGGACCAAAGGCGATGTCGGTCGGCAAGGTGCCCTTCAAAAACCAATCGTCGGCCACGAAACTGAATCCGGCCCCGTTCTCCTTCAAGCGAAAAGAGCGGATGCCGCTCCCGCTCGCGCCGCCCAAAAAGTCACAAAGGAAAAAGCAGCCGCGGTACTTAGTTGGCATGCCGGTGCCGCGATCAAACTCGAGCCCCGACGGCCCATGACCGAGGTGTGCGATCGGCGGGATGAGGAACAAGCCTTCGTTTTTGTCGCGGGTCTGCCACCAGCCTTCCCTTACCCAGGGGCCGCGGCGGGGTTTGTACTGAAAGTTCATGCGCCAGCCGGTGATACCGCCCTCGACGACGTAGACCAGGCGAGCTTTGTCGTCGCTGTCGCTGTTGTTGTCACAGGTGATGAGGTTGCCGAAATCGTCAAAGACGAGGTCTTGAGGGTTTCGAAGTCCGGTGGCGAAGATCTCTAGCTGACTGCCGTCTGGCTCGCAGCGAAAAACGGCGCCCGACCCGGGGTCGAAAAATTTCTTACCTTCCGCCGAGACGAAGTTGTAGCCGCGGTCGCCAATCGAAAAGTAGACGCGACCGCAAGGCCCGCGGCGAAGGCCGTGGAGGTCGTGACCGAAAAGGGCGTAGCGGACGCCGAAGCCGTTTTGGATTGAGCGTTTTTTCTCGGCGATGCCGTCGCCGTCGGCGTCCTCCAATTCCCAAAGGTGGGGAATGTTGGTGAACCAGACTTTGTCGTCGACCACCAAGACGTCGGTGCCGGGGCCGTCCACGATGGCGTTGAAACCGGTCGCAAACACGGTGTCTTTGTCTACGATGCCGTCGCCGTCGCTGTCGACGAGCTGGCGGACGCGATCAGAGCCCCATTGGAACTTCTCGGCGTACTCCGGGTGGTGTTTTAGGACGTAGCGTTCACGATCGGCGACGGATTGGGCGGCGACGTCGTCGTTTTCCCAGTAGGTGTGGTCGCGGTTGTCTTCGCCGCCGCCGTCGACGCGTCGAAAGCACTCGGCAATGTAAAAGCGGCCGAAGCGATCAATGGCCATGCCGACGGGATTCGCGAGTCGGGGTTCGGCCGCGACGAGTTTGACTTTGATGTTGCGATCGACCTTGAATCCCGCGATGGCCTTTTCGCCCTCGTCGGACGCGGGTTCAATCCAGGGCACCCAGGCTTTGCGACGGTCACGGCCATCTTCCCTAAGGTAGCTCTTGTTTGCGCTTGGAGTAGATATCTTAGTAGAGGCTTTGGCAACATTCGAATTTGTCTGGCTGGCCGTTGGCGCAACCCGTTGGGCGGGTTCACAAGCGGTCCCAAACAGCAGTGAGCCCAGCCAAGTGCAGGCCCAAAGGAAAGCAG
Organism: Planctomycetota bacterium; assembly: GCA_036479435.1. Classification (GTDB taxonomy): domain Bacteria; phylum Planctomycetota; family DRQF01; genus JAZGFI01. The sequence continues at coordinate 2,864 of JAZGFI010000274.1, forward strand.
TATTGGAAGGGGCGCTGAACATGTCGATCCTCGTTGAGCGGCGGCTGGAGCTTGCGCTGGATTATGACCGATGCGACTCCCGCGTCAACGCGGGGCGAACGCTAGTGCGTGGGAACAGGAGTGAACGAAATGCCCCTTGAACGCCATCTTTATCTGGGTGTCGATTTGGGGACCCAGGGGCTGAAAGCGGTCGTCTTTGATGCCCAGATCAAAGAAGTCATCGCCGATGCCCGTGCTCCCTACAGGTTACTTGAGTCCCAAGATCCTCGCGTGGCCGAGCAATGGCCCTCGAGCTGGGGAAATGCCCTTCGTGATGTGATGCGCGATCTCTTCGCGGTGCCGGGCGTCGAAGGTAGTCATTGCGCAAGGATTGCCGTGTCGGGTCAACAGCACGGCTTTGTGCCTTTGGACTCAAAGGGGGAGGTCATCCGACCCGCGAAACTTTGCTGCGACACGGCGAGCGGCGCGGAAGCGGAGGAGCTGATTAGCGGTGGGGGAGGTACCTTCCCGTCGGGTACACGGCTTCGAAAATCTTGTGGATGAAGCGTCACGAACTCGAGAACTTTCGCCTTTTGCATCAAGTGCTGCTGCCGCATGACTGCTTGAATCAAGAGTGCTACGGGATTCCCGAGGGCCTACGCGCCGCGACCGGCGGTGGCAACAACATGATGGCGGCGATCGGCGCGGGGGCCACGCGAGGCGGCGTGGCGGTGCTGAGTTTGAGGACTTCGGGCACGATCTTCGCCCGGCGCGATCGACCCTGTGAGGATTCGTGGGGGCTGATCGCGGACTTTATTGATGCAACGGGGGCTTGGTTGTCACTTTGTTGTGTGATGAACGCGACTTCAGTCAGTGAAACCCTGGGAGCCTTGCTTCAATCGCAGGCCGAGGCGCATCAAGTGGTGGACCCTGCGTCCTTGGCCGAGGTCGCCTCGCGGGTCGAGCCGGGTAGCGAAGGACTGCTCTTGATGTCTTTTTTGCGCGGCGAGGATCTGAGTTGAGTTGCGACGCCTACGCGCAGTTGGCGGTCAAGATCGCCGCCGATTGCGTCGAGATCGACGAGGGACGCGCACGACAATACGCACCGCTCCGCGACCGCTACGCACGGGCTCTCGATGAACTCTATTTTGGCGTCGAGCCTTTTTGACGGTTGGCGACCGCGAGGGTACGAGGCCAACTCGATACCAAGGGTTGGCCCAAGACGGTGGGCCATCCTGCTTTGGGGTGGGCCTTGATCTTTTTCAGCAGGGCTTGCTGCCGCGGCGACAAGATGTCGTAGCTGCGGGGATCGGAGACCTTGCCATTGAGTTTTGCGGCCTGAGCTTCGGTCATCGGAAGTTTCGCGAGCGGCGTTCTTGAGGCGTAGTACTTGCTGTCTTTGACGCGCCGGACTTGCATTTTGTTTCCAGCGTGAAGCTGCTTGCCGAAGTACTTGGCCGCGACTTTTCTTTCGGCCGTTGAGCCGGGAAAGGCTCGATCGGCGCAGCGTTTGTTTTTCGATTCGCGTGCGAGAGTCTCGTAGTTGACGACCTTAGGGTCGTAGCGCATGACCACGACTTCGTGGCTTCCGAGCCAACCCGAGTAGGTGTTGACGACACCCTTAATGAGACCGAACCCGGCCTCGCCTACCCAATATCAGCTCATCCCAAAAATGGCGGTATCCACGCCGCGCTTGAGGGTAGCCGCTTCGGCGGCGGTGAACTGGAACCACTTTGGAATGGTTCGGTCGCTCTTTTTGAGCGCGGCTTGCATCGTGGACCAAAGGCCGGCGCGGCTGAAGTCCTTGCTGTGACGAGGGACGAGGTCTTGGCCGTTTTGGTCGACGATGCGGATGACCGGGTAATTCCAGGTCGGTTCTTTGAAGCTCTTCAGAACCTGCGCATCGTGGCCGCCGCTGACGTTGTTGTAGATGCAGGCCGGAGTAAACAAAGACTCGGCGGCCTCGACGATGAGAGGGTGACTCAAAACTTGAGTCCCGTAATCACCGCATGTCTTTCAGCCGGGGACCTCTTGGAAGAGGAGCAAGATCGGCTTGCCGGTTTGGGCGGAGACCTTTTTGGCCTCTTCGAAGTTACGCAACCATTTGACCTGGCCGAGTTCTTTGGGCTGGGTTTTGCTTTGCGCGTCACCGGGTATGGCGCAAGAACCGATGGCCACAATCGCAAAAGCGAAAATGATGAGTTGCTTCATGTCGTCTGCGTGGCTCCCATCGCGAGTCTTGGAGTCGAAGGCGCCCCCGGTGATGAAGCCTTAGTGTGCCTTATTGGCGCAGCGTCCTCAATTCCGTCTCCGATGGGCGATCTGGTAGGATCAGCGCTCTTAGAGTTGATGCGAGAACCGTCATGACGCCGAACAATCCCGAACTATTGACTCCAGCCTCGCGCCGGGGATTTCTTAAGACCGGCGCCTTGTTGTCCGGTGCCGCCCTCAGCCTGCCGCTGGGGATATCCGGGGCTTTCGCTCGCGGGTCGGACACCCTAAGGATCGGGCTGGTTGGTTGCGGCGGTCGCGGAACGGGAGCCGCGAATGATTGCATGACGGCTGATCCCGGGATCAAGCTCGTCGCGATGGGAGATGTCTTCCGAGACCGTCTCGACGCAAGCCGCAAGCACCTATCTTCCATCAATGCGAGTCAGGTCGACGTGGCCGATGACAAGTGCTTTGTGGGCTTTGATGCCTACCAAAAGGTCATTGCCTGCGATGTCGACTTAGTCTTGTTCGCAACCCCGCCGGCTTTCCGCTCCTTGCACCTCGAAGCCGCAATCGAAGCGGGCAAGCATGTGTTTGCAGAAAAGCCTGTAGCGGTTGACCCGGTGACGGCGCGCCGCGTCATGAAGGCGGCGATTCGGGCGAAGGAGCAAAACCTCTCGATCGTTTCGGGTACTCAGCGACGGCACGAGAGCAGTTATCTTGAGACGATGAAACGCATCGAAGACGGTGCGATCGGCGATGTCGTTTCGGCGCAGTGCTACTGGAATCAAGGCGGGTTGTGGTGTCACGAGCGAAAATCGCACTACTCCGACGTTGAGTGGCAGATCCGAAACTGGCTTTACTTCGCCTGGCTGTCAGGGGATCACATCGTCGAGCAGCACATTCACAACATTGATGTCGTCAACTGGGCGATGGGCGGGCCACCCGAAAAAGCGATCGGACTCGGTGGTCGTCAGGTTCGGACCGACCCCAAATACGGCCACATCTTCGACCACTTCGCGATCGAGTACCAGTACGAAAGCGGCGCCCGTGCGCACAGCTATTGCCGTCAGCAAGATGGCGCCAAGGGCGAGGTTTCTGAACGCCTCGTTGGCACCAAGGGGACTTCAAATCCGAACGGCGCGATCTACGGGGCCCAGGCCTGGAAGTTCTCGCGCAAAAAGCGCAACAACCCCTACGTCCAAGAACACATCGATTTGATAGCGGGCATTCGCGAGGGCAATCCGCTCAACGAAGGCCAACGTGTGGCCGAGTCCACCCTCACGGCGATCATGGGTCGCATCGCCGCTTACACCGGCAAACAAGTCACCTGGGAGCACATGACCCAAAGCAAACTCTCCCTCGTCCCCGACCTCACCCAGTTCGGCGACCTCCCCGTTCCCGCCATCCCTATGCCCGGAAAAACCCCCCTCGAATAGTCAAACCCGCAAGGTTCGCGTCAGACGATTTTCACTACCCTCTCCTCCATAGATGACCGTCGCAAGCTCGCTGGGGAGGGCGGTGGAGGAGACGTCAAGGTGAGTGAGTCAGGCCGTCGTGCTGTTTTTACCAGACGCTTGAATTTCGCCGCAGGCAAATACTGCCGTAGTATTGGCGATGGTTGTTGATTCCGACGATGGTGAGATCGGGGTTTGAGGCGAGGAGTTCGTGCACCGCTTGAATGACTCCCTCGTGTCCGGAGTCGTAGTCGTCCGCGACGATGATGCCGCCGGGGGCGAGGTGGGGGAGATAACGCGCGAAGTCTTTTTTTACGGCTTCGTAGGAGTGATCTCCGTCAACGTGAAGCATCGCGAGTGGGCCTTGCCAACTAAACGCCTGTGAATCGGTCCGAACCGTGCGGATGAAAGAGCCGAGACCGTAGTCTTCGAATCTCCGAGTGGCTTCCTCCAGCGTATCGAAAGTCTGGCCCCAAGATGGGGTCCCGGTGAACAGGTCGATCGTCGTGATCTCTTCGAAGCCCTTGTCGCGGCAAGCCATCGCCAAGAACACGGTTGAGCAGCCCTTGAAGCACCCGATCTCCAGTACGGAACCGAGGCGCGGGTCGGCATAGGCCAGCGCCGATTCGTAGAGGAATTTCATGCGGACTGCGTCCTGCATGTCATCCATTGAAGGCAGTTCAAAATCGAGAGCATCTCTTATGGACGCCAAATCTGCCGCTGGGTCGGAATGGATCGTGTTCATGCTCAAAAGTCCCTCCGAGGTCGTTATCGACCAAGAATCTGGCAAAAGCTGAGCATCCTTGCTTCGGATTGAGAATACTGCCGGTGGCTCGGGATTGATCGTCACGGGTTGCGACAATCGAGGTCAAGCAAGGAACATCATGGCCGACACGCTGGAAGTGGGCATCTCCACCTGCCCTAACGACACATTCGCCTTTTGCGGTCTGCTGAATGGCGCCATTACGGTGCCGGGTGTCGAGTTGAGCTTCGAATTGATGGACGTCCAGGCTCTGAACGAGGCGATGCGGGCGGGGCGCTTTGATCTGGTGAAGGCGAGTTTTGCGGCGGCGCTTCCCTGCGCTGCGGACTACTACGTCATGCCCACCGGAGCGGCTTTGGGCCACGGAGTGGGGCCGGTGCTCTTGTCGCGAGCAAGGGGTGACGGCCAGGAGCTGCCGCCGTTAAGTGCCGCTCGAATCTTGGTCCCAGGAGCGGGAACTACCGCGGCCTTTTTACTTCGCCTCTTTCACCCGGAAGCAACGCCTGCAGATTCCGTCGTTTTCTCAGAGATCTTGCCAGCCTTGCAGAACGCTGAGACTGACTATGGAGTCTGCATTCACGAGGGCCGATTCACCTACAAAGCGCTTGGCTTGAGTTTGATCGAGGATTTAGGGGAGAGCTGGCGGCAGCGAACAGGACTGCCTCTGCCTTTGGGTGGGATTTTTGGCCGGAACTCGATCGATGTCGAGCTCCTGCGTGCCTTCGGCCGAGCCCTCAAAGAATCTATCGACTACGCTCGATCCCATCCAGTTGAGGCCGAAACGATGATGTCGGCGCAGGCCCAAGAATTGGACCCGCCGGCGCTTTGGAAACACGTTGAGCTTTATGTCAATGAGAACACGCGCGACCTCGGCCGCTCAGGACGTCATGCCCTGCAGGTATTTGCCACCGAAGCGCAGTCCGATGCCTTGCTGACGGCACCAGGGCCATTCCAGTTTCTGGATTAAGACCACCTATAGTGGCAGGACCACTTAGCCTGCGGGCACCAAAGTCGTTGCCGCATTCAACATGATCTGAACTTGAGACGGTCGTCCCCAGACCACCAAGATGTCGTTTTCGGCGAGAACCGTTGTGCCCTTCGGAGGGAAGTGTAGGTCCAGTCCCTCTCGTTCGAGGGCGACAAAAGAAAGCTCGCTGGCTTCTTCGGCCCCGCAGGACTTAAGAGTTCTCCCAATAAGTCTGGAGCCCTTTGAGACGACAATTTCCGCGAGCGCCACATCCTCGTCCGGATTTGCCGATCGCGAAAGAAGGTCTGCCACGCGGGGGTTCGCGATGGCATTGACCGTGTCGATGCCAGCGCTGCGGTCGGGCACGATCACGGTGCGTGCTCCCGCTTTTCGCATCTTCCCGAGCTGATCTTCCCGAGCGGCCCGCGCTACGATTTCTAGGTGGGGGTTGAGCGCGTGAGCACTGAGGCAAGTTGCAATCGCGATTTCAAAGTCTTCCATGGCAACGACCAGGTGTGAGGCGCGAAAGGCCCCCGCCGTTACGAGGAGATCGTCCTCGGATTCGACACCGCATACGGTGGTAAACCCTCGGTGCTTTGCTTCGGCGCAACGCTCCGGGCAACGCTCGAGAATCACGACCTCTCGCAGGGTCATGGCGAGCTGTTTCGCGATGACGCGGCCATACTCGCTGAATCCAGCGATGATCACGTGGTTTTGATAGGTCTCGATTGACTGGGTCATTTCATGGCTCCGAGTTTAGGAGGTTCCGGCCAGAAGTGGCTCAGCTAGGAACCTCTCGGCAGCGACAAGCGCTGGATCGACGTCTGCAGTCTTTAGGATGTCGTCTTGGTCGGCTGCTCTTACCAAGACCAAAAGGCCTTGGGTCGAGATGGGGGCCACATCTATGCAGTGGCCCTTGTCAGTAAATTGTAGGCGCGGGAAGACGTTGCCACCCGCAAGCCGAAAGAGATTTGCGCTCTCGGCGTAGGCTTCGCGCAAGTGTCGAGTCAAATTCGGATCGCTGATGCTATCCGCCGGATAGTGAAGTCTCGATTGACCGGTTTCATCTAGGATGTACACCGAGTCACACTTTGACCTCACGATCAGTTCTTCAAGCACACTACGTGTTCGATCAACTTCATCGCTCATTCGACAAAGCTCCAAGACCACAACATCCGTGGCCATGCCCAGTTGATCTTCAAGCGCGGAACTGTCGGCTTCGAACCAACAGTTTTCGCGCCCGTGCACTTGCATCGCGACAATTGCTGGCAGCCCAGTTTGGGAGCCGATCTCCGCGTCGCAGATTTTTCCTTTGCGAAGGTGGATGATTCCGATCTCCTCGCCGCAGTCGACATTCAATCGTCCGTCGGTCGACCCGATCGCCATCATTTGGATGACCTGCGTGAGGACCAGCTCGCCAAAATCTCCGCTGACTGTGAAGTTCGCCATGATTCGTCAGTCCTTCGGTGATCGAAGGAACGTGGCCACGGCTTCGGCCGCATGCTCTGGGATGCCCTTGCCGCGAAAGGTCAAGGCCATCGCAGAACCCTGTTGCGCGAACGACACCAAAACTGACAGCCGGCCCATTCGAATGGCGACTTGCCCCGTCGGAGTATCCGGGCTTTGTGTTTTCTTCCAAGTGGCAACGGTGCGTGCTAGAGCCTCGCCGTAGATCTCGGACACGCGATCTTGCCTGCGATCGTAGCCTTCGAGAATCGTCCCGTCTTGACCAATGAGGATTCCAGAGCTTGAGTGAAGTCGCGCGGCCAACTCGGAGAACGCGGTTCGGCTCTTTGGCGGGAACTCTTGTTCTTTCGGCTCGCGGTTCTTCTTCGAGCTTTGCGGCAAAGACTGTGCCGTATCTAGGTTGATGTCTTTGCGTTTCTCTAAGAGAGCGATGGCATCGGGATCGCCACGCAGGTGGTCAAATAAGTCGATTGCCTCGAAACCCTGCAGACATTTGGTCATCGTCCCGACCGAGTCGGCGGCGATAAGTCGTCTGCGCTCAAGGAAGGAGAGAAAGCTCTCAGCGGGTAGCGCTTCTTGCTTCCAGATCGCTTCCGCGAGTTCCACTTGTTGAAGGGTCAATAGACCCCGATCCGACAAGAAGAAGACGAGCTCGTCGCTGGAAATGCTGATGTTGACCAACTTTTCGCCCTTCGTGTGGTCGCGCGCCCATCGCCGCGACTGCATGTTTATTTTCGGCAAAAGGCGAAAGAAAACCTGACAAGAAATGTGCCAAAGTTCTTGGTCCGCCCTAGACGATAAAGGACACGGAACCGTGTCTTGAGACTTACGTTGCGCCGATCTTGATGACGTCTGGCGCCGGATGGGAAATCACAAAATGGCCAAGCCCTATACGCTCGCGATATCCAGCCATAAGGGCGGATTCGGTCGTACGCTCAGCGCCGCCGCTCTCGCCGTCAGCTTGGGGCGCAACGGGATGACCGTCGCCATTCTTGATGTGACCAGGACCAAAGATCTACAGGAGATCGCCGCACGAGTCGAATGGGAGAACGTCGTTCTGATGGGCGATGAAGGCCTAGGCATGACGCCGGACTACGTCATTGTCGACTGTCCTCACTTATCCGAGCCCGACGCCGTCTCAGTCCTCTCTTATGCTGACGGCGCACTCATCACTTGTCCGCCAGAGCGGTCGGCGACGGTGACGATCTCGACGGCAGTCAAAGCGTTGTTGCGCGCGCAGAGCGAGAATCCAGGTCTTGAGATCCTGGGGATCTGCCTGACTTCTTTTCGAGAAGAAAGCTCGCGGCAGCAAGGTGTTCTTGAGGAGCTATCTGAGCTGCACCCGGGATTGATGCTTGAGGCTGTCGTACCGGCCGACACGGCATTTTCGAAATGGGCCCTGAGGCCGTCCCGCCCTCCGGTCGATGGCGCAGCGTTTCAGGCCTATGCGAAGCTTGCAGAGCACATCGAGACTCGACGCCAACACCTTTTGAGCAACCCTGCGCCTAGTGGGCTGGAAGAACTCGTCGCTGCCATCGCGCGTGAAGACGCCGCGGACGCGAGCGAACGACAGCTTGTCGATGACATCAACTGGTGCGAGCTGTGCGGCGGGAGCATTCCGCGCAAGTTCGTGCGCAACGGTAAGGCGAGGCGAAACGCCAAAGGTCAATTGAGTTGTGCCAAGTGCCTCGGACAACCGGTAGGCGTCAACTAACTCGCTACAAACGCCGACCCTGCAGTGGTGAAGATTCTCTATTCCGTGATCGTAATCTTGTTGAGGCCGCGAGGGTTGTCGACGTCGTAGCCCTTGACCTCGGTGAGCGCCGCACAGAAAACTTGGCTCGGCACGATATTCACCAGGGGGCTCAGCCATTCCGGCGTCGGCTGCAAACACACCCCGAGGCGGCCCGGTGAATGGGCCTCACGTTCGTCTCCCACCACGAAGACTTCGGCACCGTGCTTTTGTTCGAGTTGCCGGAGTAGGTCGCAGAGGTCATTCGCAACCGGTCCTTGATGTCAGCAGCCAACTTAGTCGAGGGCAATTCGGCGATTTATCGCCACGCTCTTTGAGGCTCGTTGGATTCTGAGCCTCAAAGAGCGTGGTGGTCGGCATCCGAGCCATGCCTTTGAAAACCTCGGGGGTCTGAGGGGGCTGGCCCCCTTTTCCTCTTCAAGCGCCGTAGGCGCCCGCACCCCAAAAAAAGAGGCCTCCCCAAGCCGCTCTTGACAAGCGATCTGAGAAGGCCAATGTCTCCGATATATCAACCCCGGAG
>JAZGFI010000275.1:0-13692 GCA_036479435.1 Planctomycetota bacterium
TGTCCGAGTCGTTCCAAGCCAGAGCGGGCAAGAGACAATAGAGTTGCGGACTCTGCCGGGGCGGCGTCGCCGAAAGTCACGCTCTTCGAGGCATCTGTGAGCCAGGCTTGAGCCTTACTGACGTCCTCCGGCATCTTGACCAACAAGCAGCAGGCGTGGCGAAGAGGTTTGACGCCGCCGAACAAGATCGTCTGTACGTCGCTCGTCTCGATCGAATCGGGCCGCGGCGGTTCCGATCCAAATCTGGCGGGGATGGGATTGTCGGGTTCGTCTCGGTCTTCGTATTTGCGAAGGCGCGAATACAGGAGGTAAAGAAAAACAGCGAGGGCACCGAGGCCCATCAAGATGATGACGAAGGTCGAGACGAGAGCCTCCAAGAGCCTCGAGTACGTCAGCTCCCAGACGAAAATACCGATCGCGAAGATGCCAATCACCAACAGCGCGGGCCAAAAGAAGTTGAGTCCTGGCGTCGAGATCAACTTTTGCCCGACTTGATGTCGGTGTTGATTGAGAAAAAAGGCGAGGCCTAAACTTTCGGCCTTAATTTCGATCGTGCCCAAGATTTTTAAAATCGTGTCGCCGATGCAATCCACGAGAAGATCCACCGCGGCTTTCTCATGGCAGTCTATCGTCGCTTCGATGATCAGAAACGCCGAATGCGAGTCGCTATCATCCAAAACAAAAATCGACATGAAATGCACGCCGTGGTCTCTAAGAGCATCGCGGGCCTCGCCCTTTTTCAGATTCCCCAGCTCATCGAGCGCGTGATTCGCCGGATTGCAATAGACGCCAGAGAAGGGAATCGCAATATTGAGGAAGGTATGGATCCTGCGGAAGTCACTTTCTATGTGAGGGCGCACCAAGTACCTGAATTTGAACTTTCGAGCGCGTGCGGATGGTACTTTGCCAAGCGCGTGGGCGCGAGTGCCGGACCCTCGGCCGCCTCCTCCGCGGGCTCCGTCCGCAACATTGGGGTCCGACCCCAATCCCGCGGCCTCACGTCTCAATGGCAGGGGGAATCCCAGTCGAGAGTGAAGGATGGGGAGATCCGCGATGGCGTGCAGAATTCAGTGGGGCTCGCAAACATCAAAAGAATGCCTCGGATCGGATGCACGGCGGCCGCCTTCATCCTTCTCCCGATTGGCTTTCACGGCACCGCTCGACCGACGCCGATCTAGGTGCGGGTCTCGATCGTTTTCGTGACCTCGTCAAAGGTCTTCAAATCTCGCTTCAGTCCTGGACTGGTTTTCTTTTCGCGCTCAAATCGATCGCGGAAAGTCTTGATCGCGGTGGTCGCGGCTCTCGGGCCGAACTTCTCAAGACACAGAACCGTGACTTTGCCTTCTGATAAGGGCAGGTCGGTCTTTGTTAGATGAGCTTGCAGCGCTTTTGCCGCCTTCGGATCATCGATTCGGCCCAATGATCGAATAGCGTTGGCGCGGTACTCGACGCGATCGTGCCCCAAGAGATCCGCGAGGACTTTGACGCAGCCAACATCGGCGACATGACCCAAAAGGCCAATGGCGTTCTTGCGCATGTAGCGGTCGGCCTTCGACTCCTTTCCGTTCGCAATCCGAAGGAGGATCGGACGCATCTCGTCGGCGTTGGCCACAAGGCTCTCGATTGTCCCGGGCTCAAAGTCGATCCCGGCGAGCACCGAAAGAAGACGTTTTTCTTGGATAGACATTTCGAAATCCCCTTTAGAGAACGTAGCTCGTGGCCCGGTCCCGCGACTCATCTACTTCATCGTCGATAAAGTCGTTGCGGCCAGCTCCGGCAACCGCGTTCATGATCTTGTCCGACTCCGTGGCTGTACAAGCCGCATTCAGGCGACTTCCACCTATCGCGGCGCAGAGATGGGGCAGCGTGAGAAAGTGCCCGATTTCGTGAGTCAGAGCGTTCACGTAAGTACGCCAGTTACTTCGGGTGTTGTTCCCTGCCCCGGCGTCGATGAGATTCGGCATCCAAGCGGCTCCGGTTTGCCCGGGCTCGCCGGGATCTCCATCTGCCACACCCCAGGCAAAAGACACATCAAAACCCACCAGCATGTAGATGTTGAGATGGCCGTCGACGTTGAATTTGGAGCTCAGGGTCCGAAGCATGCCGCCGGGGTTTTGGGCTGGGAAGGGCATCGTGATCTGGTCGTCGTCGATCAACTGGTCCCTAATTTCGGCGAGTACAAATTGGATTCCGGCTTGGGAGGTGACGTGGTTCACGGTGTACCCGATGCGATGCGCCAAGAGGTCCGAGTTTATAAAGAGGTCTCGAATGTCCGCCTCAGTGGCGTTGGTTCCCGTGGTTCCGTCGTCTTCGCTGAACATTCGATGAACGATGACGGGTACTAATCGTGGGCTGAAGGGGTAGGCCAAATCGAGTTCGAGTGACTCAGATTCCTCGCCGTCAGGGTTGATGATTTTGATCGAGTGTTGGCCAGGTCCGATGTTCGCATCGAAGAGCTGATTTTGGCTCGGCAAAAACCCCGTCACGACCTGAGACGTCACGGTTGAGGCGGCGATCTCGTAGCCTTCGAAAGAGATGCGGGCGCCGGCGCTGAATCCGTTGCCATTGAGCGTAACGGGCTGTCCTGGGATGACGTCGGTTGCGGAGACTTCATTGAGCCGCGGCAAGATCGTGAGCGTGACAGCGTTGCTTTCGCCGCCGTCCGACTGCCGCACGTGTACCGGGTGGCCACCGCCATCGAGGTCGAATTCGGCCTCGAACCGCAAGGTGCGGTCGCTTAGAAAAGTCGTCGTAACCGGAACTCCGTCGACGTAGACCTGATCGTTCGTGCTGAAGTTTTCGCCCTCAACGAGGATGTACTGCCGATCCTCGCCGCCGGAAAGACTGGGGACGCTGCGATTTGGATCGAGCCGCAGAACCCAAGGCTGGTTCAAAAGGAGATCCCATTCCTCTTGCGAGTAGAGGACGGGCGGGTAGAGGAGCCCGTCGTGGCCCTCTTCGTCTCCGTGACCTTCCGAAATTCCATTGGCGGCCAAGTTGGGATCAGAGTGGATCGGATACTCCGCAGCTAGTTCCCCCGTGTCTCCATCGCGGCCTTTGTCCCCATCGGCACAAAGCTCCCACCAATTATTGATGCCTTTGCCTCCACCCTTACCGCCAGCACCGCCGAGCCCGAGCGGGCCCGGTTCCCCTCGTGCGCCGCCTCCGATATCGATGTGTGAAGCACGCGAATACACCTGAGATTCGTTCTCGGCCAAGATGCCGACCGTCAAGGAGCCGCCGTCGCCACCATTGCCTCCCTTGCCGCCCATACCGCCATTTCCGCCGTCGCCGCCATCTCCGCCGTCGCCGGGGGACTTGGTGCAGAAGACGAATCCTTCTCCGGTCACGCCGCGGGCCCCATCGCCGCCCTCACCGCCGCGTTGGCCGCGTCCGCCGCGACCCCCAAGCTGTCCGTCGAGATGGATGTCCGGCAATCCACCCGGCAATTCAAGCGTGTAAACCTCGACGTTCGGCCCGCGGTGGCCGGCATTCCCCGTGAATCCGGTGAGACCGTCCGTACCGTCGCCGCCGTCCCGGCCGTCGTTGTGCGATCCGTAGTCCGCACCTTTTCCCGCGGCGGCGCTGTGTTCCGTTGCTGAAACGATGGGCGTGGGTTCAAATTCGATGACCGCACCGTCGCCGTAGATGATGCGTTCGGCGATGATGATGAAGTTGTCGATACTCTTGTCGATGATGATACGCCGCTGGCTGAGATCCAATTCCGTCGCGATCAAGACCGCCTCGTTGACCGGCCAATCTTCAGAATCGATATGGGTGTGACTGAAGGTCGATATGTTGACGGACACAAAGCGGGCTTCCAGCCAACCGAGATAGCCAACGTCGACGAGGTTTCTTGGCTCCGGCAAGTAAAGCCCGCGTTGGATCGACATATCGTGACTGAGTTTGAGCGTGCCGACTTTCGAAAGATCGCAGATCCCGGACTTCTTGAGCAGTGCTTTGACGTTCAGAAGCTTTTGGTTGTGAAACGTCGCCTCCAGAAACCCAAACTTAGGAATCCGGTAGCCGAGTTCTTGCGATGTCAGCGTCTTCGCAAGTTTTCTTTGCGCCGCGCGTGATGTTTCGAGACGTGACTTCGAAACAACAGGCGTTCCCTCTGGCCGCAATCGTGCCATGGTTTTCGCCTGGTAGGCCCAGCGGTAGAGGTCGGCTTTGGCGATTTGGTCAATGACGCTCTCCTCGACGCAGCGGCCCTTCTTCAGTTCGTCGAACCGGCGGCCCAGATAGCGCGGGTCGAGTTCGGCGAGTCCGACGAGGCCCTTGATGTTTAGGTGATCTACTAGCACATCAGTCGTCTTTTCGCTGACACCAAGGCGCGCCAATTGTGCGTGGTGGACGTCACGCATGAGGACGGTTTTCGAGACCTGAGATTTGTCGCCGGATTCGATCGTAATTTTAGTACCGGCGGCAATAGTATCGTCGTTGGATAAGTCGGCCAGGTCCTTGTTGCTTCGTTTCAGGGTTCCCATCGCCTCTTCTAGAAGCCTCTCACGACCACTGTTGTCTGGTGCATCGCAGCAGTAATAGCGCTTGGCCACACTTCTAACGGTCGCGCCTTCTCGCGCCATGACCGCTCGTTCTCGAGCGAGCGTGCCGCGCAAGCTCTCGGAGTTCACTTCGATCTTGATGACAAAGGCCTCGCGGCGACTGGAGCCGTTGCGCACCTCGGATTGTGCGATCACATCGCCGCTCGCTGAACGCACGCGGCAAAAGAGATCTGGGCCGTCGACGCCTTCTTTGCCCCCGGAGTGACCGGTATCGTCGGCGTGCAGAAGGTCTCGTTCATCGAATTCGACGCAAAATTCTCCCCGTTCGTCGGTCAGTGCCGAACCCAAACGGTTGTCGAGACTGCGGCCTTGATCGAAAACTTCGACGAGCAAATCGGCTTGCCCTTGATGGTTCTCGGCATCGAGGACCTTTCCTTCGACACGCCAAGCAGCTGGATTATTCGCCATCTTTCTTCACCTCAAAACAACTCTCCATACCAGTCGTCGGTAGCCTTTGAGGATTCCAACGGGGTTTCCCCAAGCTTTTACGGAAGACGTGAATTGACGGTCGATCGGCGGAACGATAGGTCAATGAGGCAGAAGGGTTTGCGAAAGGCGAGAGATGTTAATCGGCGATCAGGCACTAGCCCTAGCCATCGCCGGTACCCGGAATATTCCGGCGAGCGATCACATCAGCGTTGCTCCGAGAATCGGAGGCCGATCTTGAGTGTCTTTTCGTCGGCTGAGGCATTGGGTAACGGTCTGTTCGCGATATCTCCGTGCAGCAAGCGACTAACGAAAAAGAGGAGCTAGCCGCGGCGACTTCTGGCAGAGACTTCTCCAAGTCTTCGAGACAAAAAACTGCGGTCGCGGGGTTTCTCGGAATAGCCCGCCACTCTAGATATGCGGGTTCGATCCCTCGCTCGGTTCCTGGACACAGGCCCCAATGATAGCCGTGATCGCCACTGAAGTGTTGTACTCTCTATGTTGGTGTCCAACAGTGCCAGTCCTCCGCGACCAAAATGGAAACGCCGCACCATGGAGTGCTGCGGCGGAGGTGGTGAATTGCGTCCGACCCCAATCCCGCGGCCTCGCGTCTCAATGGCAGGGGAATCTCAGTCAAGAGACTCAATGGTTTTTTTTGAACCCACCTCGATTGGTGGACGTTCGCTTGGCGATGGTCGAGAGTGAGGGATAGGGAGATCCACGATGGCGTGCAGAATTCAGATGGGGCTCGCGTTGCTGTGTTTGTTGGCGGTTTACAGCGTGACCGCGAGGGCTAGGATGCAAGAATCACGGCCAGCACGGTCGGGTGCAGTCGAGATAGCGACGGGGACGTCACGAAAACTGGCGGGCCTTCGTTTGCCACAATCCAAGGCGGGTCAGTTGGCGAACCCATACGAGAAACCGTTCGTCATTGACGTCACGGGTCCAAAGCCGATTCCTGAACAACTCATGGACGCTAAGGTCCGCGCCCATTGGCCCGAAGGTCGACTGGGCATGGCGAACCGCATTGTCGTCGACGGGAAGCCGGTGAACTTCGGGACCCTTGCCGAAGAAATGAGGAAGGAGTTGGGTCCGGAGAATCCAGACAATCGGATGAAGGGCGAATCCCAGCTCTCCAGACGATCGGTTCTCATACGCTGTGATGCCGGCCAAGCGTTTGCCTACGTTAAGGGCATCATGCAGCTTTGCTCGACACCAGAGATCGCGGTATGGAGAGTTCGGCTTGCCGTGGAGGGCCAGCCGCAATCGATCCTCCGAGTCGATCTGCCGACCCAGTTTGGCGCGCTCTCGGTCGCGGAAGGCAAAGAGAACTCTTCGCTGACGATCAAATTGCAGCAAGTTCGCGCTGGCAAGAATCCGCTGCCTCGACTGTTGCGAGATACTCAGTTCGACTACGACGGAATCAAGGTGGCGGGGGCCTCGCGTGAAACAATCTTGGGGACTATAGAAGAGTGCCTGGTCCTCGATCGTGCTCAGCTTGTCGGGTTGGAAGTGATTCTCGAGACGGGGTTCGGCGTCCCCTATCAACGCGTGGTTGAGGTCTTGGACTTGACGTCCAAATTAAACCTCCGGTCGCCGCGTCTTGTCGGTTTGTACGGAACGAGAACAGAAAAGAACGCGGAGTGGTTTGACCAGATCAAGAATCGGCTGAGACAAGCGATAGAGAACGAGACAAAGCCTCCGAGGCGCTACCGTCGACGATTGAGGAATCGCAAGGGCGGAACGGGAGCGAATTTGCTTTGGTTGGCTTCGGCCCAAGCCAAGGACGGGCATTGGCCGGATACCAAAGACTCGGTGACGCCAACTTGCTTAAGTCTACTCGCCTTGCTGGGGGTTGGTGTAACTCACAAATCCGGTGACTATCGAGAGAACGTACGAAGTGGGCTCATGTGGTTGCTGGGCCGGCAAAAAGCCGATGGTAGTCTTGCGGTCGAGGACAGCCGCCATGCACTTGCCACCTTGACGATGTGCGAGGCTTACCGGCTCACGAAGAGTCCTCTTTTCGTGGCGGGTGCGCAGCGAGGCCTCAAGCGGCTTCAACAACTGGTCGGATCGAAAATCGCCGGACCCCTAGATCCAAATGCAGATGCGGAGTTCTATGGCTGGGCCGTCTTGGCCTTGAGATCGGCTCACAAAGCCGGGCTCGAGATGAACCAGCCTTGGAGCCAAACCATCTTCGAGCACCTGGCGGAAGTAACCGACGAAGCAACGGGGATCGTTGAACGTGACCAACGCTACTTGCTTACCACCGTCGCGCTACTGACTCGGGTACACCAGGGGCACGAATCAAGCGGGATGGCAACGATCCGCACTCAAGCGGCGAGTCTTCTCGGCGATCGTCTACCGACAGGTGATGCCAATCCCGACATGTTCTGTTGGCTCTTCGGGACCATTGCTGCTTACCATGCGGGGGGAGCCGTCTGGGGAGTTTGGAAGGAAGCGGTGAAAGTTGGGATCGTCGGGAAGCAGAAAAAAGAGGGTCTCCTGGTGGGTACTTGGGATCCTCAGGGCTCAAACTTGGGTTCTGAAGACCGCGTGATCGCGACGGCTTTGATGAGTATCTGCAGTCAGATTTACTATCGCTTCGGCCGTGCTGTCGGGGCCAATTGAGGCGTTTCGAGAGGGCTGAATCTGTGGGGTGATCAGACGAATGGCTTGCGGTCGCCAGAGCATCATCCCGCCTACGCCTTCTTTGCGCTCAGTTGAGAATCGTGCTCATCTGTCGCGTCGAGAGGTCGTAAGAAAGAACTTGGCGACCACGGGGAAACAGAAGTTGGTCGTTTTTCCACCATGCCGATCCGAATAGCTCTTCGTAGCTAATGGGGACATCATCGAGCTGGAATCTTCCGCTCTCAAGGTCGATAACGCTGACTGTTTTTCTTTGGAGCACCAACAAGAATCGGTCATCGGGGCTCAGATGAAAGTTCCAAGGGGCGTCGTTGATGCTGGGGCGGAGGCATTCGGGAAGAAGGTGGCCTTCGCGCCGCTTGACGTCGATCAAGACCGCACGAGTTTCGTCCTCTATCGTACATTGCAGAAAAAGGAACCCGCCGCGATGACTCGACACGAGGTGCCCCAGCTTGGAAGCACCCTTGGGTGCTTGCCATAGGACCGTTCGACGATTCTCAGTCAAGTCGAGCATCAAGATGGCGTCGCCAGAACTGGCGACCACGGCGGCACGATTCGGTCCTAGGGCTGCGGCAAGCAGTGGGAACTTTCTCCCTTCGGTCTTCATGTCCTGCGGACGAGACCCTGGCAAGGCCAAGGATTGGCGATCCCCTGTGAAAGGGTCGAGACTCACCAAGCGCAGCTCAGCCTTGCCCTCGTGCGGCTCGTTCAGCTCTGCAAACCAAATCCGGTTCTCAAAGAGTCTCAGGTGGGTGTAAGCGACGGCATGGAAAGCCCCCATGCCGTCTTGGCGATCAAGGACCTGAACCCCTCTTTGTTTCCCCAAGGTGCCATAGATTGCTTTTTGACCTTCACGTGTCAGCAGCGGCCTTGCAGCTTGCTCGTGGAGCGGAATGAACCCATGAAGAACCGATGGCGATGTAGCGCCAGTAAAGTCCATCCGGAGCCTCTCGACGTCGTCGCGGCCCTTCACGCGCAAGGCGCGAAAATGACGACCGTCGGTGTCAATGCCCGTGGCGTAGAGCCCGGGACCGAGATCGATGAGGTCACCAGTCCCCGCCGAAAGGTCCATCAAGTAGCCCTGTACTTGACCAGCTCTGCTGTGATCGCTTCGCTTCGTCAGGATCGACAGCCGAAGTCCGTCGCTTGTGGGCAGCAACATCGTGGCGATGATGTCGCTTTTGGGGTGAGTGATGCTTACATCAGACCAGTTGCTGTAGGCCCGGCCGCCGAAGGCGCCAGCCGGAATCAACACGAGGCTGAGCCCCGCCACTGAGGCGAGCAGGGGACGCATGCGATGTGTTCGGTGCAATTCGCCCTTTAGTATCGAGACCCAGGTTGCCACCAGGAGGGCCAGAGATAGCGCCACCATCATCTTGCTGGCGAGCGGTGCTAAGTCGTCCTCATGGAGCCCTCGAGAGCCAAAGCCGAGATACACAACGATGAGAATCCCTAACGCGGCCGCACTCGACAACAGCAGTGACAAAGCGATGCTGCCCGCGCTCCGGCGCACCGTGACCGCCGAGAAATGCGTGATCGCGAACAAAAGGAGAATTCCGGAGGCCAAGATCTGAAGCGGCGGCGCATCTGTTGACAGCGTCGTGACTTCCCATCTCAGCGCCGAATTAATGCGATTCTCTAGAACCAAGAGCAGAGGCAAGGCCGCGAAGATCAGTATCGCCGACGACAAGAATCGGTTTGCAAACAACAGGCCCGGTCCGACCGGAAGCAGAGCTTCTTGTCGTCGCGCCCGCGGTGAGCCAAAGCGACCCGCAACTTGTTCGACGACGAACAAGGTCCAAAGCCCAAGCGCAGCACAGATGATCCAAGGAGCCCGGTTGAGGTTCCGCATCGACAAGGCCCACGATTGTGGAATGAACCACAGCGAGGCCCAGATGACGGCGACAAGACCAGCGAGAATAAGTACGTGGAGCTTTGCCGCGCGAAGCTCACGAAGCACTAGGACGGTCAACATGGTGAAACCTCCCGTGGCGTCTTCGTCAACTCAAGGAAACTCTCTTCGAGTCGTTTGTCGTCGGCATAGATCTTTTCAATGGGATCTTGAAGAATCGTGCGACCTTTGGCGATCATCACGACTCGGTCGGCAATGCGTTCCACTTCATCCAAGTCGTGAGTTGCGATCAAAACGGCACGGTCACCTTCGACAAAGCGGATGATGCCCGCCAAGATCTCGTGGCGGCGCCCGACATCCAAGCCGTCGAAGGGCTCGTCGAGAAGCAAGAGTTTCGGTTGGTGTGCCAGGGCACAGGCTAAGGCCAAACAAGTTCGTTGTCCTCGAGACAACTCTCCGCAGCGCGCGTCTTTTGGTATCTCGAACTGATCGAGAAGGGTTTGCGCCCGCTCATCGGACCAAGTGGGATGAAGGCGAGCACGCCATCGCATGAGTTGCCTCGTCGTGAGCTGGTTTTCGAAGTGGGGATCGGCCTCTACATAGCCCAGTGCTTGTCTGACCTCGGGGCCGTTTCTGCGGGGATCGAATCCCAGTACCGACATCTTTCCGCTAGCCCTCGGAAACAGGCCCAGACAGGCGTCGATAAGGGTGGATTTTCCGGATCCGTTTCGACCTAAAAGCGCCGTGACGGAGCCGGGCGGAAGAGCCAAGTCGATTCCGAGCAAGCCACGGCCCTTGCCATGGTCAACCCTAAGATCGTTAATCTTAATGGCCATCTGTGCATCGCTCATGTTGCGAGGCTCCCTAATACCAGTATTTCTTGCAGGAGTTCGTCGGCCAAGCCGACGTCGCGAGCCTCTTCGAGCCAGGCAGAGAGCCTGAACTTGAGCTCCGCATGCACCGTTCGCCGCGCGCGTTTGGCGGCGCCGGTGGCAACCAAGACACCGCTTCCCGGCCGAGCCTTCAGCAACTTTTCGCGTTCGAGTTCGCGATAGACTTTGGCGACGGTATTGGGATTGACCAGGATTTCAGCCGCGAGCGAGCGAACACTGGGCATGCGCTCGCCTTCGCTCAGCTGTTTAGACGCGAGCCTTGACCTTATCGCGGACGCGATCTGGTCGGAGACAGGGGTTGACGCACGTGGGTCTGGACGTGGAAGCATAACCGTACGATCGTCTTGGTACGGTCCAACACTTGAGGCTTAATGCGCGACCTATCGTCCCGGCGGATTAGGTGCATAGGCACCATCAAAAGCGAGCCCACTCCAGCCCTCGCCGCGGCCGACGCTAGCCTTTCTCGCAACCCACCTTAGGTAGCTGCCGTCTTGGGCGCGGGCCAGGCTGGGGACGCGCCGCAAACGCAAGCCTTCTCGAGGCAACTCTTGATCCTGGATAGTGAGAGGCGTGGGTTTCAATAGGACGCTTTGGGAAAGATCGACGTCTCCCATGGTGCCTTTGCGGAGCGCCATCTTCCCGATGCCCGTCGAAATCGGGACGAAGGGAATCCAACTCGCGGGCACTTCGGTTTGCAACAGATACTGGAGCTCAGCGCCCGGCTCGAGATCGGCGACTTGATTGATGGGGCGTTCTTCATCGTCTCGAGAACGTGGTTCGCCAGTTCGAGCTTGTACGGTGCGTTCGATGGCCCAGGCGAGGTTTGCCATTTCGTCGCGAACAAAGTGCACCTCTTCCAAGGCTTCGCCTTCGAGCGTGCCGAGGGCTGTGGGTGGAACGAAAAGGCCCGGGAAGGTCTTGGCGGAGTCTCCGGCTTCGTCGATAGCAAACATCCGAAAGCGTCCGCTTCGATTTCGGTCATCGGCCACGTCTACCCTGAATTCTTCACCGAAGGTGGTCGTGTAGCGGACGTCTTTGATCTGAGTGAAGGAACCGCCCTTTACGGTAAGCGGCACCACGATCCAGTCGTTGCCATAAACCATCGCAAACTCGGCGACGACCAAACGGGCGAGGTCATGCGGCTGGACATCTAGCCGGCCCATGTGGACCTTACCGTCTTCAAAAGACCAATAACGGTCAGCGGGCATACCGGAGAAACGAAGCGGCGTGGCGAACATCGTCAGGCTCCGTTCACTGCGGTCCGGGCTCGCGTTTGGATCTTCATCGGGAACTTCAAGTTGAGCGCCCGGAACAAAGTCGAAGCTGTGCCAGTCGATCTCACCGCCTTCGTGCCGGGGTGCTACCAGCACGTCTTGGTCATCGCTCGGACCCAACCTGACGCTGAATCGGTGCTCCATCTGCTCCGGTAGCCAGGCGTCGTCGGCACCCAAGGGTGCAACGGAGGTTCGAAACCAAGCTAACCAAGTCTTGGCGGCGGCTAGCGCCGCCGCGGGTGCGCCTTGCAGCCAAGGGGCAGCATCGGCCTCTAACTGTTCCGCCGCCTGCAAACCGTCAGGCGTGCTTTGCGCGATGGCGCGATAAGAACGCGGCACTTGAACTTGCGTGGGGATCGCTGCGTTGGGATCGGGAGGGCTCACGTCAAGAGCGCAATGCTGCAAAAGATCGGCGCGGGCGTCAAAACCGGCGTCTTCCAAAAGCTCGACCAAGTAGGCGCCCGCCTCGCTTTTTTGCCACAAACCAAGTGCGACTGCAGGCGTGGGTTCGCGTTCGACGTAGGGATCTAAGGGGAGGTTGTGGTCAATGGCGCTCGCGGCCCGAGCGGGGTCGAGATCACCAGCCTGCCACGCTGTTACTTCGGTGGACTCTGCTCTCACCTTCACCAAAACTGGAGTGCCCGCATCTTCGCCTTCAAACTCGCCAAGCTGCCATTGCCTTGCGATCGACCACAAGGGATCATGCACGCGAGCCTCGATCCCGGGTGTCGGGTCGCCCGAGGTAGACTGCGGCTCAAGCCTGGTCCAAGCGGGACTGCCGAAGATTAGGTGCTTGAGGGCATCGGAGACCGGGCGCGCAGCTACTTTGAGTTGAAAATCACTCATCAGTCGTCCTTTACAAAAGCGAGGGTTGCGGCGAGCGTTGGGTTGGCGGCCACTAGGCGGAAGTCGAAGACTTTCTCACCCTGTAGCGACCAACTTCGTTGATAGAGCGCCGGCAAGACGCGGCCGATGGCAAAGGCACGTTCAAGCGTGATCGTTCGCATCTTGGCGCGTTCCAAAGTTTCATCCAAAGTGGCGACGAGGGCATCTGTTGTCCATCGCTTGCCATCGGGAGACACGGCTAAGAGCATCGTCTGCGGCGGACGTGAAGAAGCGGCGGCGGCGTTGATAGCGATGCCGCTGGCGCGCTGAGATTCGGTGGTGGCCGCATTGTCTTCACCCGCGATGAGCCGAGCGGGCAACACGTCCGTCCATTGATCTATCGACAGGGCGAAAACCTGGCCGTCGGCGATGTCGTCGTGTTGGGCGTCCAGCAATAGATGGCAAACGGGCTCTTCGGGCGACGCTTGGTCGAGCCCAAAGCTGTCGCCTAGCCAGGGAAGGTTCTCGGCACTGAGTTGGGCGACCTCAAGATTGGCCGGACGCCCGAGGGCATCGGAGAGCAAATGCGCGCGACTTAGGCGCGCCAAAGGTCGCCGCACCGAAGCGAGGTCGCGGAGAAAGCGTCGCCTCGCCGCGCGCGGGGGGTGGTGCGCGGATGTTGTTCTGGCGGCGATGAGGAGGTCGCCAGACACCGGAGGATCGATGGCCGGGAGTAACCAGAACCCGTCTCCAAAGAGTTCTTGACCGACGCTCTTCGCGACGTTGGCGTCAAAGGGTTCTTCGGCGAGGGCGGATTCGGCTCGCTGCACTCGTCTTTGCGCTTCGGCCAAAGCCACTTTTCCCAAGGCGACGATGTTCTCGTCTTGAACGGCGGCGTTGACCGCCCCGAAGGCGGCGAGATCTTCTAAGGCGTTCGCGATGGCAAGGGAGTCGAAGTTAGCGACGCCATCATCGCCTGCCGGCGGTTCGACGGCGAGGGCCATCGCTTCCGTCGCCGAATTCAAAAGGCCTAAGGCGGCGCTGGCCCGAGTCTCAAGTGCGGCCAGGGATGCAGACGAAAACTCACGCGCCGTCGGATCCGAAGGCCTTGAGAGATCTGAAGGTTGTGCGGGCTGGGCGTTGACGATGACGTCGCGCCAGGCCGCCGCGAGCTCCATGGCTTCGCCAAGGCCTCTTTGGGCCGC
>JAZGFI010000276.1:0-4499 GCA_036479435.1 Planctomycetota bacterium
CATCTCCGCAAGCGCCCAAGTCGCTAAGCAATCATCAAGCGTTCCGAGTCCAACTCGGGGAGCTAACTCTCAAACACAAACCTGAGAACAGAAAGCCGTGGCTAACCCCACGGCTTTTCTTCTTCCCACACGCCCCACGTGCCGGCCACAATTGCAAAGAGCACTCACGCGAATTGCGCTCCGGGAAAGTTCATCGCCGCTCACGCGGCAACGTCGCGGTTCGAATTTTCGGGTCAACGTGAGCGTCTCTGAAGCGCCTCTGTTTCTTGATTGAAAACGCTTAACACTTCGGTGCTCTATGGCCGCGGCGCGCTGTTGGAAGCCAATGACTCTGTTGACGTCCGTCTATGCGCGATTTACGCTGAAATTTGGCGCGGCGTAACCCGCGATTGGGATGGCGCTTCGAGTTTTCGGTAGGGACAGCAGATTGATGTTCGACAATAAGTTTTGGTCGTTGGCAGGTCTCTTTCTTTTACTTTCCCCTGTGAGTTGCGGGGAGCCCCCTGTTGCTTGTGAGATCAAGAATCTCGTTGTCGTTTCTGTTCCTGAAAGTGAATGGAAGTTTGATGGCACTGCTGTCGAGGAGCTTTATGGCAATGCGAAGGAACAGGTTATCAAACGAACTCTTGCGCCCAGCCGAGATGCATTCGTGAGAACCGAGTGGGAGTATTACAACTTAGATACAGGAAAACTCATCGTAGAGTTGCTGACGGAAGGGGTTCCGGATAAAGACGCTTTCCCTGAGAAAATGGAGCGGCTCAGGAAAAAGCACTCGGAAAAGAAAGCCGTGTCGAAAACTTCTTCAAAGTTCGACCGCTGGATGGCCCCGATATTTGACTATTGTGAGGCCTTCGCTGTGGCAGCTTCCACTGTTGTTTATCGGGAGTTTAAACTCGGTCCATTTGAGCGTTTCGTTCGAATTGCGAGTATGAGAACCAAGGATTCGACGTACGTCGAATCCTATAAGTCGATTCAAGAAGCGCATAAAAAGTTTCGTGATTTATATAACGAAGTTCAAAAACTCTCGAATCAGATAGAAGAGAAGATAGATAGTGTCGAGGGTGATCTTGAAGGTGGCTTCTTGGACAGTCAGGTGACTGTGGAGGACTGTGCGGCGATAGTCGAAGATTTCCGACGAGCATTGCCGAGTGAGGATGAGCTGAACGAACTGAAGACAGTCTTTGATAGCTTGATCGCTGCCGCAAAGGCTCTCGACCAGCAGATCCTCAGATTGAGTGCCAGCATCAATGAAGCAAAAGTGGAGGATCTTTCAGGTGAGAGACTTCCCACATTGGAGGAGCTCCTGAAGTAGCATGTGAGCTTCCCCCGTTTGACCTTGACCCGCTTTGGTCCTGAATCCAGCGCCCTTACCGTGCAAGAAGTCAGCCGACCTCGAATTGGCATTCCGATGCGATCTCGTCGGATGGCCACGGCGATCAGTTGCCACGAATTGCGCCGACATGCCCCGGTGATTTCCCATGAATACGTGGAAGTCCGAATGCCGACGGACCTTGGGCGCGGAAGTCAAAGACCTGATGGCGGCGAAGGCGGCCTTAGGCAGCGCGGCGGTAGAACGAAAAGAGGCCGCCGAGTCGTTCGCCGCGGATGACTTTTCCTTCGGCGGGCATCGTGTTGGGGGCGATGAGCTCGTTACCAATGCTCTGGTGATTCCGCTCGGCGTTGTAATGTTTGATGAACTCACTGATAGCCTTGTCGAGCGACTTGCGCCCGAAGAAGATCATCTTGCTCAGACACTCGGTCTTGATGCTCTTCACGAATCGCTCTGCGTGTGGATTGCAGTTTGGCGACCGCGCTGGAATCTTGACGAGCTTGACTCCGTTGTCGCTAAGGACCTCTTCCAACTCGGCGGTGAATTTCGTGTCGCGGTCAATGATCACGTGGGTCGTGCCACGAAGGAAGCTGTCGTCGAGGGCCGCGAGGTCAAGGGCAGCCTGTTTCATGAAGATCTTGTCGGGATGAGGCGTCGAACCGACGATGTAAACGCGTCGAGTCGAGTTTGATGACGAAGAGGGTGTAGATGGTGACGATACCCTTGGGAGTCCAAACCTCGGTCGACAAGAAGTCGGAGGCAGCCAAAGTGGACCAATGACTTCGAAGAAACTGAGACCAGGTGGTTTTCTTGTCGCGTTCCGGAGCGGGCTCGATCCCGTGGTCAACAAGGATTCGCTTGACGGTGTTGTGCGCGACGACGTGGCCAAGGTTTCTGAGCGCACCTTGGATACGTCGCTAGCCCCAGCTCGGATTGCCTTCGCCATTTGGACGACGAGCTCCTCGATCTTTTTGAGGACGCCAGGCCTACCGCCGCCAGCGGCGTTGGGCCATTCGACTTTCGATGCCAGCGAAGGATAGTGTCGGACCTTACGATGGTCGCATGCTCGCCAAGAAGGCGGCGACCGATCTCCCAACTTTTGGCTGCGAGGCGACGGCGTTGGTCGTTGGTCGTTGGTCGTTGGTCAAGCGGAGCCTCTTTGTGCCGAGCTGTTCCTTGAGAACTCGATTTTCCTCTTTGAGGTAGTCGAGGACCGACTGCTGCTCGCGATTCAGCCAACCCGCGAGGGCGGCGACGATGAGGAGGTGGGGCATCAGGGCGTTTTTCATGGGCCGAGAGGGTAGGGCGAAAACCTTTTGGCCTCAATGGTTTACAGGTCGGCTGACTTCTTGCACCCTACGGGCGCATAGTTCGCGAAAGATGCCTGTGAGCCGTTGTGGGTCTGCACTGCCGAAGCCCAGCATGTCGAGGTCGCGGGTTGGACGATAAGGTTGGTCCGCCCAAAGAGCGAAGAGCATGGCACCCTTCAAGAGGAACTCGTTTGAAAATGGTGATTTGGAGAGGCGATAAAGAAGGCGCTCAAGGGTAAAGCGAGTGAGCATTGCTTCAAATGGCTCACCCGTACTGCGAGCCTTGTTGAGAAGTCGCTGGTGAATGGACGCGGAACTGTCGCGACGTTTCTTCGTCATCCGATCGCCTCAAGATACGGGCGAATGATGCTTTGCACGCGGCAGATCTTGGCGTATTTCCAAAGGCTGTCGATCCTGCCGTGGCGCAGTTGGCGATAGTCTCGCAGGGCTTCGATAGCGACATCGAGACCAACACGGCTTCTGAACTTGAAGCAATCGGCGACAGTCTTGGCCGGGTTGAAGACGCGGACTTTCACGCCATCGATTTTGTGTTGCGCGATGCCCATAGAAAGCGACTTGCCGGTCATTCGAACGATCTCGATGCTCGGGTACTCGATGACCGGAGGGCGCGCTTTGTTTGCAATCGCAATCCAGGTTGCTCTGGGCATTTGGGTTGTAAGGCCGTGGAAGCTCAGAGCGGTCAAGAGGCAGATTGTTGAGTCCGGAGTCTGACGACCGACGACGGCAAGGTCGTGGTTCTCACTCACCCCCGCATTGGCGATTTGATACAGTCCTCGTCCGATGCGTTGGATGAGTCCCAGCTGGCATAGTTTGGCCAACTGGTATGGCGTCACATCGGGGAGGTCTTTGGGGCGAATGACTCCGCATTGGCGGATGCGCTTGAGGATGTCTTGGTGGCGATCGCTGTTCATTGAAATTGTCGGTAGATGATGAAAAGTACCGACGTATTGTACAATGCAGGGCCGTGATCCGCGACTCATGCAAAAACGGCATGTTATGTCGCCTACAAGCTCAGGGGCCGTTTGCTGTGGTTCCCGAAAACCCGAAACGGGTTCCCAAGCGCCTGTGATCGAGGCCGATTTGGATTCTAACAAGCGGGCCGGTCGCGAACCGACGTCGCTGTGCGTTGATCGAAAAGTCGCAACGGACCTCGGGCGCGAATTCAGACGTTCTTTCGGCCATTCTCGGCTTAGGCTGCGCGGTGGTATCGGTGGTGAAGACCGCCGAGTACCGGCGTCGAGATCACCTTGCCGTGCGCTTCAGTTGGACGCGGGATCGGCGCGTCGCCGTCGAGCGAGAGATGACAGAGGGCTGGATGGTAATAGTTGTTGATGAACTCTTTGAGCGTTCGACGAAGGTGCTTTTCTGAAAGGGCGATGACATGGTCGATGCATTCTCGGCGAAGCGTCCCGATGACCCGTTCACAAAAGGCAATCTGCCAAGGCGACTTTCGCGAGCTGATCACTTCTTCGATGCCGAGCGCTTTGATCTTCTTCTTGAAGACGTCGCCGAAGATCGAGTCGCGGTCGCGGTGAAGGAACCGTGGTTCTTCTCCGCAGGGGAAAGCCTCGACGATCTGCTGGCCGGTCCAAGCCGCTGTCGGATTCTTGGTGATGTTGAAATGAACGATGCGCCGTCGATCTTGCGAGAGTACCACGAAGATGTACAGCACTTTGAAAGTCAGCGTGGGCACGGTGAAGAAGTCGAAAGCCTCGCTGACGTCCATGTGGTTGCTGATGAAGGTCCTCCAGTTTTGACGTGAACCATCGCTCGGTTGTTTCTTGACCATGTAACGCTCGACCGTGGACTTGGCCACGTCGTGGCCGAGCTTTCGGAGT
>JAZGFI010000277.1:0-75246 GCA_036479435.1 Planctomycetota bacterium
CTAGATCAAAGTGGATGCGAATTTGCTTTTTGTCTACGACGAAACAAAAGTCGTTGAAAACGGCCTCGAAATGAGGGTTACGGGAGGTTCGCCTCAGTCACTTTTTCTCGATGCGGAATCGCTGGCACGGATCAGCGATTCGGCACCAAGAAGGTGGGTCTTCACACCATTTCATAGGGCATGAACTCTGCTCCGCTATTCCGGGGCAAGATCAAAGCTCGCAGATGAGCCATCTTGTGGCTTCCGCCGCCACTGAAAAAACAAACCGAATTTGATCCGAGATCTAGATGGGCAGGTCCGGCGGCTCGGCACACTTACGAGTTCGCTCGTTGCGTGGCGAGCCTCTTCAAGGTTGCGGACAAGACCGCAGCTAGCCTGATTTTTGACGTTTCGTGGTCCACTGTCGCGTGGATTTGGAATGAAGACCCAAAAAAAGACGAGAGCCGACCGGCACTTTTGCAAGTTTCGGTCCGTCTCTCGTCTCGGGCCCCACCACAAGTGAGACCTGCCAGATACTAGTAGCTTGTTCGCTACTGGATCTTAGCGCGGTTGAGAATCACTCTCAAGACAGATTGCAAGAAAACCTGGACGCCAACCCGGTTCTCTCCCCCTCCAAACGGGGGTCAGACGCGATAAGATCCCGCCCTTGGGTCACCGTGACATTGGAGACGGGATTTTGGGCGAACATCTGGCTCTGGGCCTAGCTTGCATCTTGATTCTTGGGGTCGGGGCGCAATGGCTGGCATGGCGTGTCGGCATCCCGGCCATCCTCTTTCTTCTCGCCGCCGGCATCCTCGCGGGCCCGGTCGCGGGCTTTATCGATCCGGACCAACTGTTCGGAAACGCATTGGCCGGTATCGTCTCGATTTCGGTAGCGCTCATCTTGTTTGAAGGCGGCCTCAGCCTGCATTTGGACGAGATCCACACTCTCAAGAAAACACTCACTCGGCTCGTGTCTTTGGGTGCGGTGGTTTCGTGGTTAGGTGCCGCCGTCGCCGCGTATTTTTTGCTGGGTTTTACGCCAGGAGTTTCCCTGCTGCTGGGCGCGACCTTGGTGGTGACCGGCCCCACCGTCATTATTCCGCTGCTTCGTTTGGTGCGACCAAGCCCTAAGGCGAGTGCCTTGCTGAAGTGGGAAGGGATCGTCATCGACCCCATCGGCGCCACGCTCGCTCTTTTGGTTTTCGAAGCCCTGGTCGCCACGGGGCGTCAAGAGGCTTTGTTGGCCGCGGCCAAGGGCATTGGCATGACGCTACTCGTAGGCCTTAGCCTCGGCGCCATCGGCGCGGCTTTGATTTACGTTTTGATGCGTCGCTATTGGATGCCCGATTACCTGCAGATCCCCGTCATTCTTGCGAGCGTCGTCGGTCTCTTTGCGCTCTCGGAAGAGCTACAGCACGAGTCGGGGTTTTTGACGGTAACGGCCATGGGCGCTCTCCTCGGCAATCAAAAGCAAGTCGCGATCGGGCACATCGTCGAGTTCAAAGAGAACCTTCGGGTCTTATTGATTGCCAGTCTCTTCATCATCTTGTCCGCACGCCTAGACCTCGGACTGATGGCGGCTCTGGGTTGGCCCGTGCTCGCGTTCATCGCGGTGCTCATCGTCATCGTGCGTCCGCTCAGCGTCATGATTTCGACCAGAGGTTCAGCCTTAAGCACCCAGGAAAAAGCCTTCGTCAGCCTCGTTGCCCCGCGTGGCGTTGTCGCTGCGGCGGTCAGTTCCGTGTTCGCTCTGGAGTTGGAGCGTCTCGGTTACAAAGACGCTCCACAATTCGTCGCCGTCACCTTTGCGGTCATCATCGGGACGGTGCTGTTCTACGGTCTCACTGCCCTTCCCATCTCCAGGCTCCTCGGTGTCGGCAATCCCAACCCGCAGGGTTTTCTGATTCTAGGCTGCCATTCTTGGGCCCGGGGCTTGGCGGGCAAACTAAAAGAAGCGGGCTTTCGGGTTCTGTTGGCCAGCACCAACCGCGTGGACGTCCACCGCGCCCGTCTCGACGGCTTGGACGCTTGGTACGGCAACGCCCTTTCGGAATCGGCCGCCGAAGAAATGAACTTGGATGGGATCGGCCGCTTGCTGTCGACGACCACCAACACCGAAGTCAACAAGTTGGCCGCGAGTCACTTCGGCGAGATCTTTGGCCGCAGCGAAGCCTATCGCATCACCGGAGGCAAGACTCCGGATGACGACACGCGCATGCACGACACGCGGGGGCGCGTGGCTTTCGAAAAGGACATGACGCACGAGTATTTTTCGCGCCGTTTCTTAACGGGTTCGGAGTTTCGGCTGACGCGCCTTAGCGATTCCTTTAGCTATGCAGACTTCGTCGAAAACACCCGCGGTACTGCACGGCTGTTGTTCGTCATTCGCAAAAAAAGCGATCTTATTATTTTCACCGAAGACAACCCGCTCGAACCCAAGGCTGGCGACAGCATCATCACCCTGTCGGATCGCGACCAGAAGGTAGTGTCCTAAGTGAAATTGAGGTCCCCCGCCTCGAGTAGTCATTGGTCGTCCTGTGACCATGAGAACCATGAACCAACAACGAAACGGCTACCATCGACTCGACAATGCTCGGAATCCAGATGATCCGAGTGGAGAAAGAATCCAATTGTGGATGAGCATCGAAATGGTGCATAACTCTCAACGGTACAGCAACTTCCGCTTCGAAAACATCAAGACCGCCGCTGCGTGCATCGTTGATCCCCTTAGGATTAATGCACACATTAGGGATGGTGACGAAAGCCAAGGTTGGTGCTATGTTTCTGCGCCTGACCAAATTCGAAGTGGTCAAGGTGACGGATTGATGCAGAATGGCGATAGACTTTTCACAGTCTTCGTCGATAGCGAATTCAGAGTATTTGATTGGGGACGGGAGAATCGCGACATTGTTGATCGTGATTCTCCAGATGGCGCGAGCGAACAAGCCCTGGCTGAAGGGCGTGGTCGATTCGGAGAATTGGTATGGATCAAAACGACTTAGGTCGGTTGATGGATTCGATGCGCAGCGAGCCTGCAAAAAAGCCGGGCGGCTTTTTTAGCGAGTCCGGTGATTGTGTCTTTTTCTACAACGAGGATGTGCCATACGTCCGGGATCGGATCGATGGCCTTGTCACAGTCTATCGTGCAATCGATGACAGCCGAATTATCGGCGTTCAAGTAAAAAACGTCTCGCGTTTGCCATTTCACGACGCACTTCAGGTTGAAGTTTCATCTGTGAACCAACGCGATATGGTTCGCTTGCTTCTCTTGACTTTTGCCAAGACTGAGCCGACAGAGGACAGCACAACGAAATACACTGATGCCATACGCAAGATGAATGAACCAGCACTCGCTGGTTAGCCTTTCGATTTATCCCGAAATTCATTGATGATCACGGTTTCCCCCGGTGTCAGAGTAGCTGCCTCGCCGCTCCACCTCAGGCCGCAACTCCACACCACCGACAAGAAAGCATCGTTGGCTAGAACAATTCCCAGCCCTTGCGGTAGTCCTTGTCGATCAGCGCCTGTGCCGCAGGAGATCGCAGAGCCAACAACTTCGACGCATCCCAGCGAAAGAACTTACCGCTGCGATGGGCGACCACTCCCAGTAGGACCGTTTCCGTCAAGGGGCCGGAGTAGTCGAACGAACAGGTCGTCGACTTGCGCGTCTTGCAGGCCTCGATCCACTCGGCGTGGTGACCCAGCGAAGGCTTAAGGCTCGGCTTCGGAGCTTCGTAGTGCTCAAAGTTCTTTTTGGGACCGAGCTGGTGGCTGCCGTAACCCGACACCAGCCAGCCTTTGTCGCCAACGAACAAGACGCCGTTGTGCCAGCTCTCCAATCCGCGTGCTTTGAGCGCAGCCAAGGGCCGCAGGTCGCCGTCCCACCAGGAGAGCTTGAGCGGACGAGTCTGATCTTGGCTGGGGAATTCGTAGTGAATCGCAAGGCCCGAAGGTGCGGCGTAAGCATTGGCCGAAGGGCCCTCCGCGCGAACGCTCAAGGGCGCTTTCAACTTGAGGGCCCAAAACGGCAAATCCAAGTAGTGACAAGCCATGTCGCCAAGGGTGCCGCCGCCGAAATCCCAATAGCGGCGCCAGCCCGCGGGGTGATAGTCGGGATCGTAGGCGCGCTTTGTCGCCGGGCCCAACCACAGATCCCAATTCAAGCGATCTGGAACCGCCGCGGTCGCCTTGGGTCGCCCCGCCGCTGACCAGGCTTTTCCGTTCAAAAAAACATGAACCTCTCTCACCGCGCCGATGGCGTCCGCTTGGATTGCTTCCACGACCCGGCGGTAGTTATCGCCCGCGTGGATTTGGATGCCCATTTGGGTCACGCGTTGGTGTTTCACACTCAGGTTCCTGCAACAGCCGAGCTTCGCGCACGGTATGCGTCAGAGGCTTTTCGCAGTAGACGTCTTTCCCCGCCCGCAGTGCTGCCGCCGCCACGGGCCCGTGCAGGTGATCCGGCGTACTGATGACAATCGCATCGAGATCCACGCGATCGATCAGCTTGCGCCAGTCCACATCGAGAGTGGCCTTGGGGAAACGCTTTGCCGCGTTGGCGAGGTATTTGGAGTCAAAATCGCAAAGGGCTGCGATGTACTCGCCTTGCACGCCATTTAAGTTGGCGCCGCCGCGATTCGCCGTGCCGACAATGCCCAAACGCAATTTGTTGTTGACCGACTTGTCCGCCTGAAAGGCAAAGCGCCCCGGAAGTGTTGCGCCAACGCAGAGCATGGCCGAGGACTGAAGAAACCGGCGCCGCGTCGAGGTTTACGGCCGAGGGTCAGGGGCTTGGCTTGGCGTGGCCATTACTTGATCTCACGAATGAAGATATTCCGGAACCAAGCGTAGTCGCTCTTTGCCTGGGGCGGTGCGTGGCGCTGTAAACCAATGAAGCCTTGCGTGGCTCGCTTCGAGAACGGCTTGCCACTCGCGGGCACTTTTTTCGTATCAACATCGTAGAGCACATGACCGTTGAGAACGGTCTTGATGCGGAATCCCCGATAGCGAACTTGGTAGGTATTCCAGCCACCGAGCGGCTTTGTGGCGTTCTTGATGGCCGGAGCCACCGACCCGTAAAGCCCGCCGGTAAACTGGTAGGGCTTCAGTCGATAGCCCGAAACTCGCTCCCAGTTCCAGTCGTCGAGGATCTGGACTTCGCAGCCAGAGTAGCTGGGATTGCCACTCTTCGGATCGGAGCGCAGAAACAAACCACTGTTGCACATGAAAGCGATCTTAAAGTCCAAGCGCAGCTCGAAATCGCGCCAGTCCTCGCGCTCGGTGCGCAGAAAACCATCGCCACCGGCTCGTGGAAAAACGATACAACCGTCGCGAACCAAATAATCATCCGCTTTCGTTTTGCCGCCCGGCTTCCATCCACTAAGGGTCTTGCCGTCAAAAAGGGACCTCCATCCGGCTGCCTTCGCTTCGTCCAAAAGTTGCAACTGACCGTGATCGTCACCAGAAAAACGCGCGCGGTCATAGTTCGGAAGTTCCCGAATGCGAATGTCGCGAAACCTCACTGATTGCTCGTCGGGAACAGACTCGCCTCCGTGGACTTGAAGGCCGATGAGGCCGCGCGGCGCGTAACCCTTGCTATTCGCCGGAAGCTGGTAGTCGGTAATCAGAACACCGTTCAGCCATGCTTGAAGGTGAAAATCCAAGCCGCTGATCCGAACAGTGACGCGATTCCAGGCGTCTTTTTTGAAGGCTTCCTTCGCCGTTTCGTTGTGAAACAAAAACCCATCGGCGTAGATCGCACCAACCTCGCCTTTGGGCCGGTAATCCAAAGTGACTTGCGCGCCCTTGCCATTACCCGGGGGCGCCATCCGCAGAAACACACCCGAATCAAAGGGGTAGTCGATCTTCACCTCGAAACTGATGATGGCGTTCTCATAGATTCGTTCGCTGTAGATGAGGCCCCCGCTTTTTCCCGACCCTTGCCGGCCCACCAAAACCCCATCCTCAACGGTCCAGCGGGCGCGGCCGTCGTAGCGACCTCCCGACGTCACCCAACCATTGAGAGTCTTGCCGTCGAAGGCCGATTCAGATTTGGCGAGCTGTGGTTCTTTTTGTGGCGCCGCCAAGGCCGTCGTCGTCAACAAGATCAAGAAAGCAGCAAGAAAGTAGCGGATCATGGCAACCTCGGATTCGGCCGGGACACGACAGCCGCGGCGAAACGAAAGGACGGTCGAATCAGCAGCTTAGCACGCTCAACAAAAGCGGGGCCCAGCCCCCGACGTCGGGTCGGAAACTGGGCCGAATGAAAGACTCGAATGCTGGAATTAGGGAAGGCCGGTCGTGATCGTGACTGCGTCCGACAGACAAACGCCGAGTGGGGCCAAGGCATCCGGGAAGGCCCACTGGAAACTAAACTGTACACCTGCGGGAGCGGGTACAAAGGTGACGGGAATCGAGGCGTTTCCCAGGACATCCGTTAGCGCGAAACCCATGACATAGCTCGGCGTGAAGGGGCTGATCCACAGGGTCTCCCCCGAACCCGGGATGAACAAGCCACCCGGAATCACGCAAAGGTCCGCCAGTAAAGCAATGGTCGCCAAAGGCGGCCCACCCACCAAGACCAGAGCGTTACCGCCGCCTGGTCCAACGTGAGCTTCTTTCATGAGACCCGGTAAGGGAAAAATGGGCGCCGACGGGCATCCCGCAAACCCGAGACTAATCTGGAAGTCAGAGCTGTAGGCGAGGCCGTAGGCTCCCGCGCCGGATGCGAAGGCCAATGGAATCGGAGGGCTGATGCCAGCCACGTCGTAGACCGCAAATCCGTCCGTCACGTTGATGTGATTGGAAGGGACCTGCCCCGAGCAAGGCGGCGGCGCAAAACCTCCGGGACCGTTACTGGTATTAACCGCCAGACCATTGAGGGGCGCAACGACAAAAGGAAGCGCCCCGACGGGTTGGGGCCCGACGGGTAAGCCCGCTGGGGTGAAGTTGTAGATCAAGCCGCCGACGTCGCAGGCCCATAGCGTTCCCGTCGATGACTCAAAGCCCAGCCCCGAGATGGGTGGGCCACCGAGCGGAATGCCGGGAATCGGAATCGAAGCCGCAATGAGAGGAAGATAGGGAGGCGCCAAAGGGTAGGCGCAATAGCTGAAGGGGTCAGAGGCCCACAGGATTCCCGCGGCAACGTCAACCGCGAGCCCCGTGATTGGACCAAATGGGGGCAGGCCGGGGCCGGGCAGCGGCGGAATCGCTGGCGCGGGTGGGACGGGTATGGGAAAGGGCAATCCGTTCAGGAGTAAGTAAGGCGAATTCGCATCCATGCTTATCAAGACGCCATCACTGACGTACACCGTGCTCGTCGTTTGGTCACAAGCCATACCACCTGCGGGCAGTATCGCTGCGGGCAGCAAAGCCGCGGATGGCAAGGGGAAGGGCCCGATGTTATCGGGCGCACCCAAAGGATAGGCCGAACTCGGCATGTAGCTGCGGTCCATAGTGCCGGGGTTGGCAGCATCCAGGACCATCGTGACTTGAGCCGCAAGGGGAACGAGGCACAAGGCGAAGCCCAGTGCGACGAGGGCCCGCGCATACCTGTGCGTGTACTTTTTCATTTCTCTCTCTCCAAAAAGACCGACGCGCGGTCGTCAAGGCACTCGCCGGCAAACCACAGGGTTTGGCGACGACAAGCGCCCAAGAACGGAGGAGAGTCTTGGAGTATTTGACCGCGGCGGGGCTAGGAGAGAGAAGCGTCAGACCATCAGCCGAAGCTGAGAGTCCGAGTTCAGCGATTACGAAGGGGTGGCGGCTACCAGCTTAGTCCTTCGCACCGAGGCCGAAAACAACAAGGCTTTCCGGCCGCTGCGTCTCGTCGCTGACGCAAGGATGAGACTGCCACAGGAATCGGTCGGAGCGAAGGAAATTCGGATCGGAGGCCCAAGTTTGTAGCGATCGTTCCTGGGCTGGTCACGGGGCCCGCCGCTGCCCAGGGAGCGGATTTCGCTCGAGACTTTGAAAGAACGAAGGACTCAGCCAGTTCATGCTGAGGAACAAAGGCTGAAAGTCATCCGACCAGCCAAGCCCGAGGGAGTCGATCAACCATGCCTAGCTTCAGCTCAATCATCGCGCCATTACTTCTCGTCTGCTCGCTCCTCACCGCGATCATCAGCGACGATTCAGCGCCCCGTCACCAAGATGCGCACAGCAAGCGAGCCCAAAGCACCCCGCAAGCGGATAAAACACGTCGCGCCATTTTGGTGACCGGGGCCAGCACCGGTATCGGCCGCAAGACCGCAGAGCACTTGGCCAAAAAGGGGTTTTTTGTCTACGCCGGCGCCCGCAAGAAAAAGGACCTTAAGGAACTCAGCGCCATTGAGAACATCCAAGGCATTCGTCTCGATGTGACGGTGCAATCCGAGATCGACGCCGCAGTGGCCACGATTGAAAAAGCGGGGCGGGGACTCTTCGGCCTCATCAACAACGCGGGTGTCGCCGTCTTAGCGCCGCTGATCGAAGTTTCTGAAAAGGACTTCCACTTTCAGATGAACGTCAACCTTTACGGCCCCTACCGCGTCACCAAAGGCTTTGCTCCCCTCATCATGAAAAGCAAAGGGCGCATCTCCACCACCGGTTCCCTATCCGGCGTGGCGACTTGGGGCATGGGCGGCCCCTATTGCATGAGTAAGCACGCCATCGAGGCCTACAGCGATGTGCTCGCCCAAGAGATGCGGCGATTCGGCGTCAAAGTCAGCATGATCGAACCCGGCAACTACCGCTCGAAGATCACGGCTTCCATGCGAAAGCGCTTCGAAGATGAGGGATTCAGCACCGAAGGCTCGCTTTACAAAAGACGGCTCGACAGTCTTCTGACGGCACCCAAGCGTGAAAACCAAGAGAAAGAACCCGACGAAGTCGCCGAAGCGTTCTACCGCGCCATGACCGACAAGAACCCCAAACGCCGCTACCTCGTCGTCCCCAACCAAGTCGAAGCGGGCATCACCATCCGTTCCGTCATCACCCGCCTCGCCCAACTAAACGCCGACCACCCCTACTCCTACAATCGCGAGCAACTCATTGAGATGCTCGACAGAGCACTTGAGCACCAAAAAAACCGCTAAGGGCCCATTCTCCAGGGATGATGACAGGCCGGAAGAAGTAGCACTCAAGCGAGAGAGCGTTGAACAGGGACTCGATCGGGCCTTTAAGCTCGCCTTGATTTCGCTCTTGATCCCGCCCGTTGGAATCTCGGCGCTTCTCAACCTCCGCACCGTTCGCAAAGTCGGATTCCGATACTTGGAGTCTCGAGGCAAGCACTTTGCCACGATGCTCATCGGCCTCGTCACCTCAGGTCTGTGCTAGGTGCTGATACTCTATTTTATTTTTACCTAGCCCGACGCGGTCCCTAGTCCTTAGACGACTCCCCGACCTGTTGGGAATTCAGAGTTTGGCCGCGAAAAGTAATGATAGGCCATCGGGGCGGCGGACTCGAAACCAAGATGTTGCGGATTGCGCCTTGGATTGGGAAGGCAAAGAGGGTTCGAAGGGGTCGAGGTAGACCGCCTTTTCTGCGGCCGGACGTTTGAGGACGCGGTCGACGGCCCATTTGCCCTTGACGGCCTTCAGCAACGCTAGCTCACCTTCGAATGGAGCGAGCAGCGACAGGCCACCCGGCTTGCAGATGAGGCGAAGGGGATCGCGGAAGTGAATGGAGCGGCGCGTGCGCGTGATGACCAATTCGACGCCGAGGCGGCCGCGATGCTTCAGGATGGTGGACTCCGCGAACTCTCCGTTTTCTCGTTGTAGTCGTACGTCGAGGCGAAAGGGAATGCTCTGTCTTTTGAGGACCGCAACTTGTTCGAGGAGATTCAGCTTGGGGACACTGGCCACGACGAGGTCTAGGCGGCCGTCGCCGTTGGCATCCGCCAACCAGCGCCACAAAGCCCAGCCTCCGACGCGGATGACTTGGTCGGGCTGGATGCGATCGGCGGCAGGTCTTCCCTTCCCTCGCGACACGAACAGGGTTCCTGAGCCAGGGTCGGTGAGGATGATGTCAGTGCTGCCGTCGCCGTCAAAATCCGCCAGCAAGGGCGGCACGGGCATATCGAAGTCGATCAGGCGATGGTCTTCGGAGGTGGGAGATGCCGACCACTTCGAAGTAAGGTCTCCTGCGATCCAGGATTGCCAGTTGGACTTAGAGCGAAACAAAAGCTGCATCTTTTTCGCTGCGGTGAAGGCGAGTCGAAAGTATGGCGGAACGATGCGAACGCGCATCCGGTAGCCAAGTCCCCAACCCAATTTCTGTTCAGCTTCGGAGGGAGCCGAAATGACTTTGGGTTTCGTCAGAATGTCGAGTTTGGCGTCGAGCCGAAACACCGTCAGTTCTTGGAGGCCAGGTCGGACGAACCATAGTTGACCCTGAGGGTCGAGTTGCATCAGCTTCTGCCGCCGCGGTGCAAGATCAACCCGGCCCCGAAAGAGATTGCCACCGTCAGTGATGCGTTTCCAGGGCGCTGGCTTCTTGTCGCCAAAGTTGATGGTCGCGCCGAAAACACCGCCCTCGCCCAAGGCCAGAACCAATCGACCCTGCGGCGTGATGACCACATCGTAGATCGTGGTGTCCGCGGGAAGCGTCAATTGGCCGAGGGCCTTGGCCTTCCGCTTTTCGAGTCGCATCCACTGCAACTGAAAACCCGACTGGTAACAAAGCGTCCCGTCGTCTTCGGGTGCCGCAAACGCAAGGTTGTTGCCGCGAGCCAATTCCCAAAGGTCTTGGGCCGGCAATGCTGATAAAAGCGAGACGGTAGCCACCAACAATCGGACGAAAAACATCATTGCGGCCAATCGTTCTCCTTCGGCCAGGGCACGTCGCGGCCAGTGTTCTTCCATTCCATCAGCGCCACCTTCATCTCTTCGAAGGGCGTCCAAGCCAATTCCAGCCCGGACATGTCGAAGGCCTGATTAGGATCGCTTTTCATGTCGTAAAAGCGCCAGATCGGGCCACGCTTGCCTTTGATGTGAATGAGCTTCCAACGATTGGTCCGCATCATGCGGTCCTTCGCCTCGATAACATCGTCGTGATACTTGGGCTTAAGGACAAACTGATTGCGGAAGTTCTTGTCGATGTAGAGCGTTCGATCGGCGGGCTTCAGCTTGAAGACGTCTTCGCCCGGGACATGCTTGGGATAAAAGAGGTAGCAGGTCTCAGAAAACGCGGCGCGGCCCAGATCGTCGGATCGACCCGTCATCAACTCCACTAAACTCGCGCCGTCGACCTTCGGCACTGCCAGTTCAGCCAAGGCTTGGTTGTCCTCGACGCGAGTCTCAGATTCTTCGCGCTCTGACGCCTTCACCAAATCCAAGATCGTCGGCAGAAAGTCGATGTTGCGCGTGATGCCTTGCACGGAGCGACCGCCAAGTTGACCGGCCGGCAATCGAACGATAAAGGGGATTCGGGTCGACTGATCGCCGCCGAAGAAGTTAGTGCCATGGCCCAAGGTCGTGCCCGGTTCGTAGAGATCTTCGCCGTGATCTGACATCACGACGACAATAGTGTTTTGGTCCAAGCCAGTGCGTTTGAGATGTCTTAGGACTCGGCCCACTTGGTCGTCAAACTGACTGACCCCACCATCGTAAAGCGCAATGATGTGGTCTTTCTCTTTCTGGGGAACGATCTGGTCGAAGCCGTGCTGGATGAAGTCGTCGACGTCGAAGGCGACCTGAAAACGGTTCGGGCCGCGATAGTCGGGTGACACGAACTTCTGATTCCAAGGATGCGAGACTTTGAAAGGCAAATGGGTTGATGCCAAAAACAAGACGCCAAAAAAGGGCTTGCCCTTTGAGGACGACTCATCGAGCCGATCCAAAAACTTTGTCGTCAAGTGGCCCGGATGCAAATAGCCCGTGGCCTGCGCCATCAAGGGGATGATGTATTCGCCAAACTGGTTGCTGAAAAAATGGGGCACCAAGGGGTGCGTTCTAAACGCCACTTCGGCCAAGAACACATCGAGGTTTTGGACGTCGGAAGTCTCGGTGTGGTCGAAACCAAAATCAGCGAGCTTGAAGCAGTTGGCCGCCCAGTCCCCCACCACGGTCGAGCTGTAGCCCCGTTCGCGAAGAAGGCGCGGGAGCGTGGATTTGCTGTTCTCAACTTGTGCCACCTGTTCCTTCGAAGCGAACATGTAGCGCAAGTGGTGATTGGCGGGATGAAGCCCGGTCATGAACGAAGTCCATGACTCCAAGGTGCTGGCCGTGCCGACATGCATTTGATGAAAGTCGATAGCCTCACGCGCCATCGCATCGATGTTCGGTGAGGTGTCACGCGCGTAGCCGTGACAACCGAGGTGGTCGTAGCGCAGCGAGTCGCATCCCAAGACGATGATGTTCGGGCGTGGCACGGGAAGGTGCTGAACTTCGACGCGCGACCACATGTAGAGCAGGATTGCGCCGCCGACCACAGAACCCAGGAGCAAGCCGACAAGAGTTCGGGCCCAAAACTTCGCGTTAACCACGAAACGCATCAACGCGCCAAGGGCATCGATGATCAGCAGCAAGAACAAACCCGCCGAAATGACGGTGAAGGCCTCTTGGATGTGCCAAGTCTTGAACAAGTAGACGTTGATCATCGGCGAGACATCCCGCGCTGCGATAACCGCGAGATTGTCGAGCGACCCCGGCCCAAGGTAGGTCATCGGACCAAAACTAAGGATGAAAATGCCTAGATTCCACAGAAAGGCCGAAGCTATCAAACGCAGAAAGCGAGGTCGCCAAGCAGGGCTCTTGCGAGCTCGGATGCGCTGAAATCGCCGCCGCGCTAGCGGCCACGACAAACTCGCCGTCGTCAACCAGATCAAAGCGTAGGCCGGCAACAAGACCAGTTGCACCTTGATGACCGTACTCATGTGGTCTTCGCGTGCCGACTTAGCGAAGGCGTTGTCGAGGCTCGCCGCGACAAAAGCGAAGAGCCCAAAGCCAAGGGCAAAGATCGCCAGCGAGATAAGAAGATGGCAGCTGAACCAGCGCCTCAACGACAGCAGGGCTTTCGGATTTGGATCGGCTTGACCCGTCATGCTCGGATTCCTGCTCTCGGTCGAGGGGGCTGAGAAACAGGATAGTACGCGCGATGAGACGGGCCGGCAACGCGCACAGATTGGGGCCCCGCCCCAAGGCGACCTAAGCGTTACTGAGTCGCCAACAGCTCCCGCCAACGGGCAAGAGAAGCCGCCTGCTGATCTCCGGCCACGAGCGGGTCATAGCCCATGAGATCGCCTCGCCATTCTTCGAGTTGTTCCGCGAGATCTGAGCGCTCTTCCAAGGCACCCTTGAGCAAACCCTCCAAGATCCGTTCGGAGGCGGGGCCTTTGGCCTTAGACGCCAGGCCCAGCCCTAGACGAAAGCTGGCTACGGCCGCGGTGTTTCGCAATCTGGGGGCAGCTTTGAGGTCGCTGACAAAAGCGAGCAGGATCGTGCCGACGGTTCTCTCGCCCGATTTCATCGGCCCCCCGACCTGACCGCAGGCGCGAGCCGCGGCGATCACCACGCCTTCGTCCGCATCGCTAAGAGCTGCCGTCAAGGCTGCCCTTGAGTCTTGATCCTTCAAGCGGCCCAGAGCCTTCGCCGCGCGCGCTCGAACGGAGGCGTCTTGGTCGGATTGCAGCCGCTCGCGAAGAAGGCCGCGGGCCGATGAACTCGTGATACGCTCCAAAGCCTGCACACCATAAGCGCGAAGCTGCTGATTGCCGCTGGGCGCATCACCACTGAGGCGATCTTTGAGATGAGCCACCGCCAGGTCACCGAGCTGCCCGAGGCTTCGCCGTGACTGCTCCATGAACAAAAACTGATGTTGACCCAACACATCGACCAAAAAGGCAACGCGGCGATCGAGTCCTTTGTCTTGGCCCTTCGTTGGCAACTTGCCTTTTCCTAACAAATGCTCGGCGGCGTAGTCGCCCCACTTCTTCGCCGCGATCTGTTTGTTGGTCCATCCACCGTCGGTACTGAAGCCAAACTCTTGCGAGGTCAAACGGCGCAATTGCGCGGCGGAGGCTTCATTCTCAAGAGCTTTCCCCTCAAGTCCCTTCAACAACACCGGGATCCCCTGGTCACCACCTAAAGTCCACAGCGCGGCGGCAGCGTGAACCCGCACCACGGGATGACGATCATGAATCGCGGACAAAAGATCGGGAATCGCTTCCACAACCTTCAGTCGTTCGATGGTCATCATGGCCGTCCAACGCAGTTCAGCGCGCTCGTCCGGACCGCCGTAGGGGCTCTCCTCGACATGGTATCCCAGAGCACTTTTATCGGGTACTGCGATAAAAGCCTGCTGAGACTTGTCCTTCATCACCCGCAACAAGCCTTCGACCTGGGCCGCCGACAGCGGTAATCGAAGGGCCTGCAAGTCCAAGAGACGCCGTTCCAAGGGCCGTGATTCGTCGATGAGCGCAAGCTCGACAAGGTCGAGGTCGGGTTCCGATAGAGAATCCTCTTGGGGTCCGCAAGCGAAACCCAAAATCAAGCTCAGAGCCAAGGATAAGCACAGCCGGCAGCGTCGCGGCCAAGATCTCGCACTAACCATCGAGATACACCTTTGTCTCCGACACCAACACGGCATCGTCATCAAGCAAATGAGGGTTTAACTTGTAGAGCAATTTGAGTTCCACTCGACCCGGACCTGAGAAAGGCAGTTCGAACCAGATGAATCGAGACTCACCGCTGAGCAACTGCGTTGAATCTGGGTAGTAAACTTTGCGCCGTGGCCGATGCTCGGGCGCCAAGCGTAGCTGCGACAAAGTCAGCGGGTGACCATCCCAGGTCAGGCTGTTGCTAAGCACTTCAGCGGCGCGGCCCTCGAAGGGGTTTTTTTGAAACTCGTGGCGATAGGGGTTCCGAAATCGAGTGAGCCGAAGGCGCTCGCCACCGGGTTGCTCTTCCGGAAAAAAGCGCACCACGACGTCTCCGGCGCGGTGGCGTTCGTCATCCGGAAAATTGTGGCCGGTGCCCGAGTTTTCAACCTGCAAGATTAAGATGCGCGCCGCAGCGCCAGCTTTTTGGTCAGATCCCTTGCCGCGCCAAGTGCGGGTTGAGAATCGCGCTATCGCTGCGCCGACGGTCTCGCCGGGTTCGAGAAGAGTCGCCCGCAGGATCGCGGCCGTTCTCAAGATAGAAGGATCGTGACCGCCGCCGAAAACGTGGCTGCGGTGCGTGCTGCGTTCGCTGCCGACGGTAGGGGGGCCCGGCATGACGGGCATGTGGCAGTCGTTACAGTCTTGGTAAGCCTCGCCCTTCACCGCGAAGCGACTCTGCAACCAGTTCTGGTGTACTTTGTGCTGATCGTGACAGGGCGCACAGAGCGTCATCTCGGCCAGCGGCTTCCAGGTCACCGGCTGGCAGGGAGCCTCACTCGCGGCGGACGTAAGCGCGTTCGGAGTGAGGATCGCGTTGCGGTAGCCATGGCAAGTAAAACAGTTGACCCCGTCATCGCGCCTCGATTCGCGCTCGAGAGCACGGGCTCCGAAGCCCACGTCGAGCATGGGACGCGGTGCGTGGCAGGGGATGCAGTCTTTGTTTTTGAAGTTGTCGGAGAGGCCTTTGCGACGAGGCTCGGGGTTCAGCCAAGCGAACTCGTGGTGGGAGCTTTTCCACTCGGCGTAGATCGCGGGGTGACAAGCCGCGCATTGGTCGGAGGTTGTCAAGAGCTTCGTATCAAAACCACCATCAGGGGGAGGTCCAAAGCCCTTGACAGCTAAAGAGGTCGGTGCTTCCTTGGGTGCCGTAACCAGGTAGTAGCCCACGCCGAGGGCCAAGCCCAAAAGCACCACACCCATCAAGATTCGCAGCGGAGCGCTCATGAACCTTCTCCCTCATCTGCCACAGCCCAAGGTAGACCAACAACTCTCAAGGCCAAGGTCGCGCCCACTTGGCGAGCTTGCCGGTCTTTAGCTCTAAGGACCTGACCGTCGATCTCGACCTCGCTGAGGTAGTAGTCTCCTCGGAAAATCGATCGACGCACGGCTGCACTGACTCCACCGTCGAAAGACTCGGCCTGAACTTCCAACATCCCCTCGCGCAAGACGAGCTGGACAGTACGACCGTCTGCAACCTTGTTCTCAGCTGCAGGTGCAAAACGTCCCAAGGCCGAAACGAGTTTGCCATTCTCGACTTGGGCTGGCATCAAGGCTCCAGCGCCGACAAATTCGGCCACAAAACCCGAAGCGGGGCGCTCAAAGATCTCTTCGGGCGTTCCAATCTGTTCGATGCGTCCCGCGCGCATCACGCCGATCCGGTCCGCAAGCTCAAAGGCCTCTTCTTGTTGATGCGTGACGTAGACCACGGTCATGCCGCGCTCGCGCACGAGCTCAAGTAGAAAGTCTCTCAGCTCTCTAGCCACCGTCGGGTCCAGCGACGACATGGGCTCGTCCATCAAGATCAGATCTGGCGAGGTCGCCAAGGCTCGTGCCAAAGCCAGCCGTTGGCGCTCTCCGCCCGAAAGCTGATCGGGCTTTCGGTTCGCCAAGTGTCCGATGTGGCAACGCCCGAGAGTCTCTTGGGCTTCCGGGTGGTTCTTTTTGCTGCCACCGAGGGCAAAGGCGAGGTGGGCAATGGCGCTGAGGTGCGGCCAAAGAGCCAAGTCTTGGAACACAAAGCCGAGTTTACGTTGAACGGCCTCGACGAAAGTCGACTCGCTCGTGACCAGCTCTGCTCCCAGCTTGATGCTGCCGGATTGGGGACGCTCAAGACCGGCGATGGATCGCAACAGAGTCGTCTTGCCGCAGCCCGAGGGGCCCAGCAAGACAAAGAACTCTCCGGGCTCTACCACGAGGTCAACGCCCAAAAGCGCCTTCGTCTTACCGAAGTCTAAAGCGAGCCTTTTGATTTCGACGCGACGACTCAAAGCAGTTCGACCTTTCTGCCCGAAAAGAGCGCAAACAAACTGAGCGGCAACAGAGCGAGGAGACCGATCAGAACGCACAGGGCGGCCACCTCTTCATCCCGCGAAAAGTGAACCATGTTAAAGACTCGCGACTGTGCGGTTTGCCATTGGTCCGGGTTCACCATGAGACCCGCCACCAGTTCTCCGAGGGTGAGCACGAATCCTAAGAGCGCTGCCGCAATCAAGGCGGGACGAAGCATCGGCAACAAGATGCGAAAAAAGATCGCGGTACCGCTACGACCAGAGATCTCTGCGGCTTCGGTTGCTGACGCCGGAATGCGGGCCAAGGCGGTGCGTATACAACGCACCGCAAAGGGTAAAAACAGAGTGAGGTAGGCCAAGATTGGCAAACCAAGTCCGCGGTAGACAAAAGTGTCAATGAACGAGATGGACTCAAATCGGCCCCAAAACAGATTCATCGCCACGCCGACGACGGCAGCGGGAAGGGCGAAAGCAGTCAAGGCTAGCGCTTCGATGGCGAATCCACGGCGCGGGCCAAGGCGCCGGCACAATAAAGCGATGGGCAGTGCTGCCGCGACCAGAACGAAGGCGGAAATTGTCGAGAGGATGAGTGAGGCCCGAAGGTCGGTGATGGTGTTTTGAAAGATGAAGCGGTAAGTCGCCAGGCCTCCGGCCTTCGCCACGAGCGAAAAGAAAGGCCAACCTGCGGTCACGGCGATCAGGCCCCAAACGTAGATCGCGGCTCCGATTGATTTGGGTCGCAGCGCATCGGCAAGGGGCCGCGCGTGCGCGGTGCCGCGAAAAATCTCGCGCCCGCTTGACCAGGCAACCCAATAGAGCGCGGC
The DNA here is from genome assembly GCA_036479435.1 of Planctomycetota bacterium. Classification (GTDB taxonomy): domain Bacteria; phylum Planctomycetota; family DRQF01; genus JAZGFI01. The sequence goes on from JAZGFI010000277.1 coordinate 17,674, forward strand.
CAAAGTCGTTAGGACTAAGGGAAGTGCTACGACGGCAGCACTGACGTTGTCGACTTGACTGGCGACGAAAAACACCTCGACCATGATCACCGGCGTGTCGAGCAGCTGCGGGATCGCGTAGCAGGTCGCGGCGAAAATGAAGACAAAGAAGCCACCAGCCAAAACGTGACGGCCGATCTCGGGCCATACGATTTTCCAAAAAGTCCGCCACGGTCCGGCCACCAGGCGAGCTGCTTCTTCGCGTCGCACGTCGGTTTGGGCAAAACCGCTTGAGATCAAAAGTGCCGCGAGGGGCCAAAAGGAACAAAAGGAGATCCAGGTCGTACCCGGAAAAAAGGTCTCGGTGCCCGCAATCTCCAAAAAGCCCTGACGGATCGCAAAGTTCCAGTCATGCTGCTCGAGCCACTGGCTCAGATATCCCTGCCGCCCCAAGATCCGCATCCAGGAAATCGCGTGAATGTGGGGCGGAATCAACAAAGGGGCGATGTAAAAGATGCGCGCCGCTGAACGTCCCAAAAAGCGGCGGCGGTGAAAGAAGTAGACCAAGGGCAAGGCGACCGCAACCGACAACAAGGCCGTGCCCGCGGCGAGTACGATGGTGTTGACGAGCCGGTCCAACAAGACGCCGTTGATACGATCCCAGCGCTTCGCGACATCGCCGCTAAGAGCGGCGGGAATGAGGCCGAGCAAAGGCGTCAAACTCAACGCGAACACGATGCTCGCTAAGACGCCCACAACTCCAAGCTTTGTTCCCGCCCGCTTCAAGGTTCAGCTGCGCTTTCTAATCAGGAACACCACGATCATCGCCGCGAAGGCGCCCAAGACTAGGTAGAGAAAAAGGCGGCCTTTGTCGCCCGACTCTTCAGATCCTTGGCCTTCGAATTCGGCTTGCAACCATTCGCCGTGGAGCGTGATCATCTTGGCAACGTCGTTCCAGTCGACTTCCATCGCCTTGATGTCTTCTAAACGCAACACGCTGTCCGGAGCGCTGACACCGGGATGAAGCGGAATTTGGGCCGAGCGACCCGCCGCGAGTTTCTGCTCGACTTCGACCGAAAGGAGGTAGTCGACGAGTTTCTTGGCATTCGAGAGATTCTTGGCCCCCGCAATGATCGCGACCGAGTTCGGGATCACCAGGGTTCCCATTTCGCCATCGCCTTGGTCGGGGATGACCATGGCGGTGGGTTTGTTGTTGATGAGGGCGACGTTCGCATCGTCGGTGTCGGTCCAAGACCAGTGATACTCGCCCTCCCCCACGGCTTTCATGCTCATCGCATTGCCACGCGAGAAGTAGATCTGACGTTTGCGGATATCTCTGAAGAACTGTTTGGCTTTCTCTTCGCCCCAGACTGAAAACAAAGCGGCGGCATGGGTCAAGGTTGTGCCCGTGAGCGGCTTGGCCATGCTCATTTTGCCATCCCAACGCGCGTCGAGAAGATCGTGCAAGCCGCGAGGCAAGGGGTCGTCGCCCATAAGGTCTCGGTTATAAATCAAAACGCGAGCGCGAGCGGCGAAACCCGTCCAGTAGCCTTCTGGGTCTTTGAAGCCGGCGGGAATACTCGCAGCGTTGGGGGCTCGATAAGGCTGCAAGAGGCCCTCGTTCTTCAGCCGGATGGTTTGGGCGAGTTCGTTGTTCCAGTAGACATCGCAGCGCGGGTTAGACCGCTCCGAGATGATGCGGTTGACGAGCCCCACGGTCTTGGTGGCTTCGGTGTCGAAGGTCCACGCGACTTTGATGCCGGTTTGCTTCTCGAAGCTAAGGAGTACGGCTTCTGAAATGGGCCGATCCAAACTGCAGTAGCAGTTGACCGTTTTTTGAGCTGAAGCCGAAGGGTTACACAGGCCCCCGCAAAAAACGAGAATTAGGGCCGCGATCCAAGTAGGCAGTGGGGTGTCCATGCCAATCCTCCAAGCAAAATGAGAGCCAAGGGCGAATGATTCCCAAACCCCGCTCCCAGGACAAGATAGGACGCTGAGGCTGCGAAGGCTCGTTACCAGAGGGTAACGAAATGACGAATCAGTGCCCGCGGTGGACGATTCTCGGCCAGTAGTCATCGAATTCGAATTTGGGGCTGTTGGCGAGGTCGTGACATTTGAAGCAGAAACGCGGACCCAAGACACCGCGAGGGGTTTTGGTGAGAGGCTGGGCAGCATGGCCCGCCGCCGGGCCGTGGCAGGCTTCACATTGCACGTTGACTGGCGACATGGTGCTGGCGTCAAAGCCGCCGCGGCGATCAAAATCAACGACATGGCAACGAACGCACTCGGGGTCTTTCTGATCACCGCTTTCGATCAAGGACTGAAAAGCGTGAGCGTGACGGCTCGCCGCCCACACTTCGTGAGCCTTAGGGTGGCATGTCGCGCAGGTCTTGCTGCCAGCGTAAGGGCCCTCTGCCTGATGGATACGCGGCTCGTTTTCTAGAAGGTCTTCGTCGTCGACCATCTGGCGGTAAAAGGACAAAAGCTCGCGAGCGAAGTCGCCGACGCCGACTTTTTCGTCCAAGGTGTAGCCACGAACCGTGCTGGCCTTGGGCCAGGAAGTCCAGGCGACATCACGGCCTTTTTGCCCGAACTCCACCACCGGCACGCCGTCGGTGTCCGACAAGAGCACCGGGATGTCGGATACCGAACGCAAGGCCACCATGGTCTTGGCCGCGGCAGCGCTTAGGCCCGAGCGACCCAGATAAGAACGAGTCTCGGCGTCAGTGGCCGTCGAGTAAAACAACAGATGGCCAACGTCTCCTGCCGTCTTGAGGGAAGCCAAGAGGTCTTTGGTGTCCGGCTCAGGCACCGCAGCGATACTGGGCTCGTTGAGTTTGTTGTCGGTCGGCGAGACATATCCGGTGACGTGGAGTTTCACACCGCGCCAAGGAATGACGACGAAGGGAGTAAAGAGCGGTTCTTCACCGCGCATCAAATTCAAAGATACGAAAGGAAACTCAGCGAGCTGCACAAGGTCCGTCCAAAACGAAGACCCAACTTGAAGATCGCCGTCGCCGGGACAAAAAGCCTTCACGCCGAGAGCCGTCATCGACTGCATGAAGATCTCGAGCTTCATTTCTTGCTGCCGACCCGCGTCGATGACCAAGTCGCCGAAAGCCAAGACCAGGCTGTCAGCCATGACCGCCTTATCAATCCCCTCAAAGAACCCGGCGCGCCTTTCAATTCCTCCGAGCACCGGCTTCGCGCAGCCGCAAGGGCGAATCATGCCGTGATCGTTGCCAATCATGAACAGGCCGGCTTCGATCTTTGGCGGCTTGCTGGCGCCTTCGCCACCAGCAGATCGGTCCTCTTGCCGGCAACTCGGGACCAACAGCCCCCCCGCGACAGCGATCAGCAACGAGGAAATAAGTAGTGAACGCATCATCGCTTGAGGTGAAGACTCCAGGGCACGAGCAACCAGGGCTGATCGGCGCGATCGGTTCTGATTCGCAACACGCCGCTATGGGTGCCAGAGCGTAGCCCCTTGGGAGCCACAACGGCAAGGACCAGGCGGTTCGCGACGAGGTCGGAGTCAAAATCGACGAACAAAGTCGGACTCTCAGCACACTCTAGGACTCGAAACACGCGGCCGCTTTGGCTGTTGATCAGCAGTTCGCGCTTGCTGGCCGTCTTACTGTCCAAGACCCCGAAAGACAGCCGTCGCGGGCTCACTCTAAGATCGCCAAGGACTTCCCCGGCGATTATCAGGATGGAACTTGGCTTCCAAATATCATCGGAGAAGACCGGCACGGTCCAGCGAAAGGGCCCGGGTTGTTTTGGCGCACGGCCCTTCCAAACCAAGGACTGGGCCAGCCCTTCCCCCGCTTTGCCGTTAACCGAGCGTTCGAACCTAGTCGCCACAGCAGCGACGTGTTTTTCGCCGAGTCTCAAGCGAACGATTTTGTCACCTCTTCGCCGCACGCGGCAGACGCCCGACAGTTCTTGTCGCGGGTCGACTTCCCCGAGTTGCACGGTCAGGGGATCCAAGCGCCACGCGGCGAGAACTTCTCCCGCAATGGCTAGGCGCAGAGTTTCAACCTTGCCGAGCGTCGAATCAGATTTCATTGCCGCCAATCGCAGGGTCATGTACTTTTTGAGCTGACCCTCAAGCCCCTTGGTGTCGAAGCGAAACTTCAGCGAGGTTGTCTTGCCGGCGGCCAAGATCCGCGGCGTTTGAAGGCTGCGAGCACACTGGCAGTCGAACTTAATGTCGATCAATTTGCGGTCGAGTTTCCCTCGATTCTCAAGCTGGAATACGCCATCAAAACTCGCTCCCTGATCGCAGGCTGGAAAACTAAACTGCGGCGGGTTAGCGACGATCTGCGCGCGCCCGACATTGAGCCCCGCAAAGCTGAGAAGACAAAAGGCTGCGCCAAAAACAAAGGCGCGAAACCCCAATCCATCGACAAGAGGTTTCGAAGACTTCAACGACCCTGTGCCTGGGTTCGAAGGATATCGGCCGCGGTCTTGATGATGGTCGCTTCTTGCGGCGAACGCGCGTTCGTCCGCACTAAACGATTCAAGAACCGAAGACTCTTGTCGAACTGTCCCAATCCACGGCTGAGTTGCGCAGCCTCCCACAGCAAACCCACGGTCGGGACTCCGGCCGCTATGCCCGATTCAATGATCTTGAGCGCCCGTCCTTTTTGTCCGGCGGCTATCGCCTCCTTAACGGCGACGCTCAAGGCATCGGCGTCTCCGGGAGACAGCTCCAGGGCGCGTGCCGCGTGAAGTTTTACCGCATTGTCATCGCCTTGAAGCTGAGCCAAGCGAATCTTTGCTCGCAGGTACTTCAATCGAGAGGCCAGGGGAACTCTATCGCCGAGCTTGAGCAAGACGAGTTTCACTTCTTCAAGCGCGGATTGCGCGTCTTCAGCACCCTTTTGGCGCACGAACTGGGTTATGCCACCATCGGGCGAGGCCTGCATCGCGACCTCCGAGAAGGTGAGCTCCGCATCTTGCAGCGCAACATTGAGCTGATTGATGGGACGACCCTTGGCGTAGCGCCGCACCCGGTCCAGGCTGCGGCGTGCCAAAATGACGCCCGCCAGGCGCCCGTCAACATCGGGTTGCGACTCGGCCCTTACGGCTTCCCAAGAGACTCGATTCGACAACAAGTTGAAACACTGAGCTCTCGTCGTGAAATCGATCTGTTGGGTCGACGGCACTCGGACGAAGTTCTTCTCCATGGCGTCAAAGCGTGCGAAATCTTCGTCTGGTTTTGAACTCTTGATGTCGAGCGGACCCGCAAGAGAACCGACGACCATGTTGTTGTGGAGCGCCCAAACGCTGTTCTCGTCGAATTCCATCGTGTAGGTGGTCAGAGATGCGAGGCTGCGCCAGGCCTTCACAAGTTGCCGCGTGGCTACCAGTCCCACTAAAATTGACAGGACCAAAAAGCCCGTGAGAATTTTGCCCCGCCAAACTCGCCGCCCCTCCCCCGAGCCGAGATGACGGGTTGCGCTCATGGCGATGAAGAGACCCAAACCGAATAGGGAGCCGTAAGCGAAGCGATAGGCCGCGATAGCCCCGATCGGCAACAACAGATTCGAGGTGGGCAAAAAGGCCAAGACTGCAAACAGCAGAGCCACCCCTTCGATGCGACGACGCCACAACTGCCACAGGGTGCCACCGACGAGCAGCAGCCACAGCAAAAGGCCACCGAGCACCCGCGCATCCATCAGCCCCACTGGGGGGGTATGGTCTTGGTGAGAGATGTTCGGGTTTAGATCGAAAGGCCAAACGAAAGCCTGCGCGTAGATGCTGAAGAAGGCCGCCAAGCTTGAAGTCACGCGCTCAAAGGGAGCGAACTCACGAAAGGCACTTTGTTCGGCTACCGCCGCAAAGGCGCCCAAGACCTGAGTCCGAATGACGACCCACGCGATAAGCACCACGATGAGAGGCAGCATCGACGCCAAAGCAAAGGCCAGACGCTTAGCAAAGGGTTCACTCGAAACGGACTGGCCTTCGCCGCTTTCAGCATCACCTTGGCCGGTGCGGCCGAGGATGAGCGCCTGGGCGAAAAGGACCGCCGGAAACATCGCCGCGTTCTCTTTTGAAAGCAAGGCGCCGAACCAACAAACGGCCGCCGTTACCAAGAAGCTCCAGGCGCGGACCGCTTCTTTTTCACGCAGCCCGAGCGTGAAGGTCCACCAACTGCCAATGATAAAGATTTGGGCCAGCATCTCCGCCGCACCGACCATGCCCACCACGGACTCCGCCGCCATCCCGTGCCAGGCGGCAAACAAACTCGCGCCCAGGGCCACTGGGAATCGCCAGCGCCAGCTCGCGAGGAGGGTCATCAAAAACAGAAACCGCAAGATTGCGAGGAGGGTATGCAATCCAACATTAGCGCGGTTGTAGATAGCAGCACCGGCGCTCGTCGAATCTTCCGAACCGATCCAATCGACGACAATGAAGTAGACCAGGGTCAAGGGGCGGTAAAGCGTTTCGATAGAGTCGGCACTCTGCTGGCCCGATGGGCCCCACCAACTGCTGTGAAAAGCATCAGCAATGCGATGCTCACGAACGATTGGATTCTTGTCGACGACAAGATCAGCATCCAAGGCGAAGTCGTTCTTGCCAATACCGGTATAGACCAAGGGAAGGAACATGGCCATCAAGGCGACGGCGACGAGTCTGCGTGACATGTAAGCGGCTCTCTCGCTTTGGTTGCTTGGGCTCTTGCCCCAGCTTAGCTAGGTCATTGCCGGAATTCTCTCGCGGCGTGAACAAAAAAAAACACTCGCGAGCGGATTGTTTTAGAGGTTCAACTCTCGTCGATTGAACCCGATCAGAATCCAATCCCAATCTCAAGCAACTGAAACGAAGCAGCTCAAATGACGGCAATCGAAGTCGAGGCGATAGAACCGGTAGCGTCGTTCGTAGCCGTGAGAGTAACCGTCGCGCCAGCAAGGTCGTTCGGAACATCGAATTCAAACTTCCAGGCCTGGTCCTCAGCACTCCAAAACAGCTTGGGAACATTGACCAGCCATCCGTCGATCTTAACGACGACCGTGGCCCCGGAGGTGTCATCACCCGCTGCGGGCGCAGGAACATTCTCGACGTGCCCCGTCAAGGTGCCACCGGAAGACGCGCCTCCCGCCAGGGTGATGCCGGGACCTCTTCCAAGCACCCTTCCATCCTCAGCGTCAACAACGCGACGGTGAAGGAGGCTAAAAGCATCGGCTGCGGCCGTCAACGCCCACCCGGACTCCACGGCCTTGGCACCGCGAGCTTGGGGCGAGTCTACGCTGGCTCCACCTCCGGCCACGAGCAGCACGCTCATGCCAATGGAAAAGACCGCGCAGGCGACTTTTGCGCGAAGACGGGACATGCGGAATTGAGGCTCCTTTGCGGACAACCAAATTGACGTCGCTACTATACCGTTCGGATCGAAGGGCCGCTAAACAATTGTGATATTTTAAACCCCTATGATGGATTGAGTTAGCACAGGTCGATGGCTGGGCAACCATGGCCAAGGAGGCCGGAGGGGGCGAAAACAGACGCAAATCGGCCTCGGATAAGAGATTCGATCGATCTCAAGTTGAAGATCCGGGCCCTTTTTAGCGAAATTCATCGGGGTCTATTCCCAAGGATTGGATCTTTGCGTGGAGAGTCGGGCGGCTTATTCCGGCGCGGCGCGCGGCCTCAGACACGTTTCCCTGCACAGATCGAAGCAATCGCAGCAAGTACTGCGCTTCAAAGGCCGTCACCGCTTCGCGAAACGGTGCCAAGTTCGCAACCTCGCGCGGCTCGGTTAGGCAATCCTCAGGCACGGCATCAACGCCAAGGGTTTTCTTTGTACCGAGGGCGAGCATGCGCTCTATCACGTTCTGCAACTGGCGAACGTTGCCTGGCCAATCTTGATCTTCGAGTAAGGCGCGCGCTTCAAGGTCAATGGCATCTTCATCGCGACCGTGAAGAGCTAGACTATGATTGATGAGCTCCCCGATGTCAGCGCGCCTTTTTCTGAGCGGCGGCACCGTGAGAGAAAAGACGTTGAATCGAAAGAAGAGGTCTTGGCGAAACAAGTTGTCTTCGACCCGCTTTTTTAGGTCGCGGTGAGTGGCCGCGACGATGCGTAAATCCAGCACCGACGTTTCGCTACTTCCCAGCGCCGAGACCTCGCCACTTTGAAGCAAGCGAAGCAGTGCCGGCTGCACTTCCAAGGGCGCCTCTGCGATCTCGTCCAAGAACAAAGTACCGCCGTCAGCCCGCCGGCAAACGCCGTCGCGCCGCACGGTCGCGCCGGTGTAGGCACCTTCCTCCACGCCAAAGAGCTCCGCCGCAACGAGACTTACCGGCACCGCCGCGCAGTGGAAGGCCTGGAACGGACCCTCGTGGCGGGGCGAACGAGCGTGAATGGCGCGCGCCACGAGCTCCTTACCGGTGCCACTCTCGCCCTTGATCAGCACCACGCCCTTTTTGCCGGCGACGATGTCAATTTCTCGATAGAGCTGCTGCATCGGCGGGCTTGTGCCCACCATCCCCTCAAAGCGACGGCCCTCGGCAAGTAGACGCTTAAGGAGCTGGTTCTCAGCCGAAAGCCTGCTCGCGCGCAGAGAGGCGCCGATGACCTTGAGGATCTCCTCGCGATCGAATGGCTTGGTGATGTAGTTGTCCGCACCTGCTTTCAGAGCGGCGATCGCGTCGGGAATCGACCCGTAACCGGTCATGACGATGACCGGCAATCCTGGCCGCTGCACTTTAGTGCTCTGCAACAGGGCCAAGCCATCCACCTCGGGCATCCGAATATCGGTCAGCAACAGGTCGAATTCTTGGTCCTGAATGAGCCGCCTCGCCGCGGCACCATCGGCGGCGATCTCGACATCGAAGCCGCGTTTTTTGAGCAGCCGTTGCAGGTAAAAGCGCATCGCTTCTTCGTCGTCGACGACGAGCAAGCGCTCTTTGGGTGCAAGAGTTTTTTCGGATTCGCTCACAAAGACTCTCGATCGGGGATGAACACGGAGAACTCGCTGCCCTGACCCGGGCCCCTTGATGCGGCCTCGATCCTAGCACCCAAACGCGCCACGATGCCATGCGAGACGGCGAGCCCCAGCCCGGAGCCCCCGCCTCCTGCAGAACTCCCGTCCTTCGTCGTAAAAAAGGGCTCAAAGATGCGATCGAGGTGTTCGGTGTCGATCCCCAGACCCCAGTCTTTCACCAAGACCCGCTGCCCTCCCGGGGCCGCCTCGACGCTGATTTCGATCTTCTGACCGCTTTGACTGGCTTGAAGCGCGTTCAGATAGAGATTTAAGAGCACTTGCTGCAGGCCTCGCGCATCACTGGTTATCGGCGGCAGATTCGAGGCCGACATCCTGAGCTCAACGCCCCTAAGGCTCGCGTCGGGCCCGACCAGCCGCAAGGCCGTCTCCGCCACTTCCCGCAGCGAAATGGGGCTAAGTTCACCGTCGACGCCACGGCTGAAGCTGAGCAGGTTCTCGGTCACCAAGCCCGCCCTCTCAGCGGTTCTGATGATGACATCCAAAGTTTCCGCAGCATCGTGATCGCTGACATCATCCTTCAGCTCGGTGGCGCAACCGCGGATACCGCCAATGATGTTGTTGAACTCGTGGGCCATGCCCTGGGCCATCGTCCCCAACGCCACCATCTTCGCGGACTCGACCAGTTTCCCCTGGGTCGTCTCAAGTTCCACCAAGGTTGTCTCGAGCCTAGCATTAGTGGCTTCCTTGGCCCCGAGAGCTTCGCGCAGCGCGAGGGTCTTCACTTCGACTTTCTCTTCGAGCCCCTGCTGCGCTTGCTCGACGGCATCCGCCATCGAATTAAAACTTCGCGCTAAACGAACGATCTCTTCTCCACCTTGCTCTTGGATGCGACCTCCAAGATCACCTTTCCCCATGCTCTCGACAACTTCGGTTGCCTCTCGTAGGGGCTTCAACACCGTGAAGAAAAAAGCGAACCCAATCAGGCTGCTTACCGCGAGTAGAAACGCGCCTCCCCATACCAGCAAACGCCGCGTGATGCTCCGACGCCATTCTGCAACGGCAACTTTTTGTTGCTCGTCGATTTGGGAGAGCTTGCCGCGAATGACTTCACCCTCGTTCTCGCGAAACAGATCGGCGATGATGCGCGAGTTCTCTCGATTGCGCACCCTCATTTCGTCGAGCCGTTCGCGCAAGAGCGCCTCTAGTTCAGCCTCGCGGCCTTCGAAAAGATCGAAAGGAATATCGGCCAGCTCGCGGCCAAATTTGCCGGAAAGGCTCGTCACCGACTGGTCCATCAGATCGGCCTGCGTGTCTGCGATCTCGGAGAAGACGGTTTCGATTTCGCGGCCAGAACGATCCATGATCTTCGCCGATGTTTCGGCGACTTCGTCACCCGCGCTCCGCGCGACAATGAGCCCGAACGCCAAGATCCCCAGCACCAAAAGCGCAAAGAGCGCGAGAAAAAACCGCGCCCCTAAAGATCGAAATCGCGTCATCGTGGCCTCCCCGTTCGAAAGACCCGCCAGGCATCTAAGACCACCGGCAGGGGCAGGCGACGGCCCAAGCGTGAAGCAACGTCAAGATCGACGTAAAGGCGTGAGGAGGTCAATCGCCCCACCTTGAGCGCCGCCGGATTTTGGCCGCGCCGCAACACGCGATCGACCAAAGCCGCAGCCCGCAAACCCAATAGTTCATAGTCCACGGCCAGCACCAAAAGAGCGCCACGGCCGGCGCAGCGCTCGGAGGACGAGACCACCGGGATCTTTGCTGCCGACGCTTGGGCCACGATCTTGGCGAAAGCCTCTTGCTGATAAAGGCCAATGTCGATCGGCACCCAAATCGCGTCGGAGTTGGCACAGGCGGCCTTGAGCTGGCGATCAAAGTCTTTCGCACCCTTGATCTCATAAGACAAAAGCTCGGTTGCGGGCTTTTTGCCAGCCACGGCCTTCAAGGCTCGACGGGCCTCTGCAATCTCGGCCTGCGAAACTGCGTTGTTCGCCGTGTGCAGCACGGCCAGACGCTTAAGGCCGGGGACCGCGGCACGAAAAGACTCAAGCATGAAGCGTCGATCGAGCCAATTGCTGTTGCCACAGACCAAAGCGCGACCGCCTTGCCAAGAGGGCACGATGCCCGCCAAGACGGGATTCGTAACGGCGGTGAAGAAGACCATGACGTTCGGGCAGTACTTCAAAGCCAATTGGGTGGCTTTGGTTCCCAATGCGACCACACAGCGGACTCCTTTTTGTTCGGCCTGCGCCAAGAATTTCTCCGCGTGCTGCTTGTTGCGCTTCGCATCGAACACAACGATTTTTTCGTAACCCACGAGGCGAAGACCTCGCTTTAGACCACGGAGAGCTTTTTTGTCGTTGGGTGATTCGTGCCATTGAAAGACGGCGATTTCACCGACGCTTAGGCTCGGGAGCGAGATGTCTTGGGCAAGGACCCGCTCGTGCATCGAAAGGCAGGCGAGAGTCATGAGGAAGGTCAGAGCACCTACTCTCAACAAGCCATCGCGAGCCATCGCTCTCAATGTGAAAACGGCCGCCATCCGCCGCCTCACGGCCGGGACCCTCCCCCGAGTTTCCACCGCAACAAGAGCGACAGCGTCAGGGCATCCTCTATTTCGCCCTCGAGGGCCATCTGCTCGACTTCCTTCATCTCAAATGTTCGCACATCAATGTCCTCAAAGGGCTCGAGGGCCGTGGGAACAGATTCCAACGTCCAGGCCGCGAAAAGATGGACACGGTGCCTGACGATGCCCACCAGGGGCCACACGAAACCGAGGCTCCGCAGCGAACTCGCATCGAGGCCCGCCTCCTCGCGAAGCTCTCGAAGCGCCGCTGCTTTTGGAGTCTCGCCGGCATCGACCCGCCCCGCAGGAAACTCCCAGATCGGGTACCCGACGGCCTGGCGATGTTGGCGGATCATGACAATTCGACCATCATCGGCTATCGGCATCACCGCCGCGCCGTCGCCCACATCTACCACGCTCCAGTCCGTTTCACGGTCTCCTCCCAAGCGGATGCGCTCGATGTGAAGGCGTAAAATTTGATTGCTGAAGACTTCACGGTCCCCAATAACTTCCCAATCCTGCACTGGCTGATCCCCGATCTGAGCGCTTTTGAGGCCTGCTCCCGGCTATTTGCTGATTCGAAGGATAGACGGATCAACAAAGAGTTGGCACATCGGGATTTGATACCTAAATTCAGGTACAAGCGCTGGTCGAAAGAGATTTGGAGGATTTGGAATGCCCGCAACCATCATCACGCTCATGCCACGAGTAGGACAATTCTTGGCGGCCGCCGCTCTGATCCTATGCGCCTCCACGGCGGCGCTCGCTCAATTCGGCAATGATAGGACCGGGACCAGGACCAGCCAATCGCCCGAGGAACGCCCCCTGAGCGAACTCGAGCAGAAGTTCCCGGTCCTGCAGCCGAACAAGAAACCGATACTCTTGCGACCGGCCCGACCCACCTTGGTCATCAAGGCCGCCCATCGCGGCGACGCCACGATGAAGAGACTCCGCGCCGACCGTAAGGCCCTACTGAGCTCGATACGGGCTGCGAAGCGTGTCGGGGACCGCAAGGCGATGGCGCAAGTCTGCGCCCGGCTCGAGAGACTCCGGCTCAAGCGACTGGCGCGGCTGCGTCAGATTTCAGAACCGGTCATCAAGATCGCGGAGATGCCGATGATTCCCGGGCAAGGTCCGAAGAGTCAACCGACGAAACAGCCGATGCCGATCTTGCCGATTCCGACTTTGCCCGATTCGAAGAACTAAACAGGACCAACAGCGCCCCTAACAGCGCCAAGGCGAGGGCTGCGCCATCTCGAGAACGCGTGCCGGTACTCCCAGCTAACCACGCGCGCCCTTGGGCATGAGCGATCCGCAGGGTGCCTGCCGCGACCGGCGGCCTGGGGACTCTGGTGATCGCCAACTGAAAAAGGTCGGCTTGCACGCCAAATAGGGAACCTGAGTTTTCGCCCCCGAGGTAGAGCGCCGTTGTACGTTCGGACTTTCTCATTTCGCCAGGGCCAGCGCTGGGTAGGACGTAGAGGTCGACTTTCGCCGCCTGCACTAATTCTCGCCATTCTTGCGGGTTGCGACGGGGCGCGGCAACTTGAACCACAACCGCGAAGCGATGGTCTTGTCGCTGCTCACTCAGAGTCCTCCGCAACGCCGCCAAAGACCCCTTGATCTCAGGGTCGCAGAGTATCAGCAGCAGCTGTGCTCGCGGCGCGTACGCAAAGAGGGCCTCGCCCTCGGGCAAGATCCACCAGGGCACTTCTTTTGAATGACGACGCTTTTGGGCAAGAGCTTCGGGCCGCGATAAAAGGGAAAGGGCCCCTGTCTTACTCGCAACGACGACAAAATCAGGTTTGAGATCTGTCAGCGCCTCTCTGGTCAACAAGTCGCTCCAATCCGATGCCCGAGCTGATCCAGACCAAAACAAAAATCTCAGCGAAGCGTCATCGATCCGCGCCGCCATCAAATCGCGGCTGCGGGACGCCTCGACGCTTAGGGTCGCGGCCGTAAAGGCGGACTCTGACTGACTCCACCAGCTCGCCGCGCCGGCAAATAGCGCCAAGGCCCCCAAGCCGAGGGCGAAGACGCTTTTGCCCCGCCGCCGCCCTGAGACGGCCACCCAATTCGCCGCTAAGGTGCCTATACCGCAACCCAACAGCGCAATCCCCGTCAAAGCCGGGCCCAAAGCCAACAACGAGATCCCCAGCAACCAACAGAGAAGACCCGCCGTAATCGCCAATCCCGACAAGATAAAGGGAGGAGGGCGGCGCCAGGCTCCGAAGGCGAGCCCAAGGGCCAAGAGCAAGCCCAAAGCCCCCGATGTCATTTCCAAAACCATCAGCATGGCCCAATGATAGCCAAGGGGAAGACCTTCCCCAGCGTGACCTCCTTGCCGCAATCATGGGCTGCCCCTACGATCGATACATGAGATTTCCGCGTTTGCTGCCTTTACTGACATTTGGCCTCCTTTACGCTTGGTCGCCGCTCGCCTGCGAACTTTGCGCGCAGGGTTTTCAAGACGGGCGCCAGCTGAGTTTCGAAACCAAATTCTCCCGAATCCGCATCCTCGAGACCCCGCGGGGGCAAGTCGTCAACAACCGTTTTTTCGAAGCGCTGCGGCGGGAGATCGAGGAGGCCGCGGCTGACGGCGATATCGCGCTCATCATCGACATCCACTCGGGGGGCGGCGAGGTCCCGGCGGCCGAGGCTATATCAGACCTCATTCGCCAGTACCGCGAACACGAAAGCATGAGAATCCTCGCCTACGTGGGACCGCGCAACGAGGCGATCTCGGCCGCGGCGTGGATCGCGATGTCCTGCCGTGGGCTCTTCATCGCGCCCGATGCCGTCATCGGTGACATTCAACCCTTGGTCGGTAGCTTTCGCGGCTATGAAAACGTCCCAGAAAAGATCGTCACCAAGCTCAGTGAGGACGTGTGGCTTTCGGCACGCGAGAACGGACTCGAGGACACTTACCCCGCGATGTTTGTGCGGGCGATGGTCGACAAGGATCTCAACATCTACGCGGTGCGCAATCCGACCCTCGGCACCGAGACTTTCATGCGCGCCCGCGAGTACGAGGCCATCCCCGCTCGGCGCCAAGAAGGCCTGGTCGTCGAAGAAGTGACGCAGCCGGGACTCGCGTTCACTACTAACGGGCAAGATATGCTTCGCTGGGGTTTCAGGGTGAGGACCATTAAAAATCGCGCTGAGATCGTCGACTATCTCGGAACCGCCGACGCCGACGTCGAAGTTCGAAAACTGAAAGTCCGCTCGCCCTTCAGCTTCGAGTTTGACTGGGCCTGGATTCTGTTGGCCATCGGGTTTTTGCTGCTATTCGCGGAGTTCCAGGCGCCGGGCTTGGGGATCTTCGGCGTGCTTGGCGTCGCGGTGATGATCGGATTCTTCATCGCGCAGTTCGGTCTCACCGGCGGCGCCATGCTGCCGATCGCTCTTTTGCTTTTGGGCGTCATGCTGATTCTCGTCGAGTTGGTCTTGCTACCCGGTTTTTTAGCTCCGGGCCTGAGCGGCTTGGCCCTCGTGCTCTACGCGACCTACATCGGGATTGCCCATCCCGAATCAGGTACGCTCTTTCCTTGGCCAGACTTTGACGACGAAGAATCGCGACTGGGCCTGAAGGTCTGGGCGGGTACTTTGAGTGCGAGTGTTGTCTCTGCCTTCGTCATCAGCTTTTTCTTCAGTAAATTCCTCCATCGCATTCCCTGGCTGGGAAAGGTGATCATCGTGCCCCCGGCAAACGTCGCCGGGGCACTCGACGGCGCCGTCACGCCCACGGATCGCGTGGCGGTAAATCTCGGCGATCGCGGCGAAGCGATCACCGACCTCAGACCCTCTGGGTCCGCAAAGATCGCGGGGCGCAAGATCGACGTCGTCGGCCGCGGCCCCTACATCGAACAGGGAGTTCTGGTGGAAGTTTGTGAGGTAAAAGGCAATCGCATTGTCGTCCGCGCCCTGCGCGACGGCGCATCGGGAGGAGAGCTCTCGTGACCATGATCCTTTTGCTATTCGTCGTCGCATCCGCATTGGTCGTCGCGGAAGTCCTATTCCCCAGCTTCGGACTTTTGAGTCTGCTCTCGATTTCCTGCTATGTCACGGCGGTCATCAAGGCCTTCGACATCGGCCAGACCCAGGGCTACACGGCTCTCAGTGCCGTCATCATCCTCGCGCCCATTACTATCTGGGGCGGTTTCCAGATCTTAAGACACACCTCGCTCGGTCGCCGCCTCATCCTGAGTGGGCCCAAAGAAGCCGATGTGCGGGGTCGCGGCACCAACAAAAACTTGGAGACCTATTTGGGACGCGAAGGCGTCGCCGCGACCGATTTACGCCCGAGTGGCGCCGTCGACATTGGGGATGATCGCGTTGATGCAGTAAGCGAAGGTGATTTCGTCGAAGCCGGAACGAAGGTTCGCGTGGTCTACGTCGAGGGCAATCGCCTCGTCGTAGAAACGCTGGCGGCCGCATCCAGTGCCTAACAAAGAACAAAGCCGCCGTTATAGGGCGGACTTACCCACACCTGTCGCAATGGCTGCGACCAGGATGTGAAACTCAAAGGAGGGATTCTTCCATGCCCGACATGCTCACGATCTTTTTCATCGTTCTCGGTATCGTCGCTTTCATGCTCTTCATCTTCGTGGTGAAGTACCTGAACCTTTATGTTCGCTCGCTCTTTTCTAAGGCCGGTATCGGCATCATCGAGCTCATCGGCATGTCGTTGAGAAAAGTCAACGCGAACGTCATCGTCGATTCTCGCATCCGGATTGTGCAATCCGGGCTCGACACCAGTCGCGCGCTCATCGAAGCCCACTATCTAGCCGGCGGCAACGTGCCGAACGTCGTTTCGGCGCTGATCGCGGCGAACCGCGCGGGCATCGATCTTGACTTTGAGCAGGCGGCGGCCATCGACCTCGCCGGTCGCGACATTCTCGACGCCGTGCGGACCTCGGTGAACCCGAAGGTCATTGACTGCCCCGAGCCGGGCAAAGGGCGCGGCAAGATTTCAGCGGTCGCAGGTGATGGCATTGAGCTGTTAGCTACGGCTCGTGTAACCGTGCGCGCCAACCTCTCGCGCCTCGTCGGGGGGGCGACCGAAGACACCATCATCGCGCGCGTGCAAGAGGGCATCTTGACCACGATCGGTTCTTCGTCGCACCACAACTCGGTGCTCGAAAACCCGGATCTCATTTCCAAGGTCGTGTTGCAAAAAGGCCTCGACGCCGGGACGGCCTTCGAGATCCTCTCGATCGACATCGCGGATATTGACGTCGGCGCCAACATTCGTTCGAAGCTCCAGATCGACCAGGCTGAGGCCGACAAGCGCGTCGCTCAGGCCAAAGCCGAAGAAAGAAAAGCCATGGCCATCGCGCGCGAGCGGGAAATGGTCGCCCATACTCAGGAAAACCGCGCCAAGGTCGTCGAAGCCGAAGTGCAGATTCCCCTCGCTATGGCCGATGCCTTCCGCAACGGACAGTTCGGCGTTCTAGACTACTACAACATGAAGAACGTCTTGGCCGACACCGCGATGCGGGAATCGATCGCGCGCGGTGGTAGTAACACTGACAGCGAGGATTCGGACGACTCAGACTCATGACCCAGCTGATTATCACCGGTTTGATCTTGATGATTCCGCTCCTGATTAGCCTCATGGAGCAGAAAAACCGTAAGGATCAGGCGCGGCAAGCCATGAAAAAAGTGCGCCAGCGACAAGACGAGCCGCAGGCACCAGCACCGAAGGCCAAGCCGTCACTTGCGGATTGGATCGAGGACCTCAAACAAAAACAAGACCTCACGAGCAGCATGGACCCCGCCGCCTCATCGCGAAAGCGGGTGCTCGACCCTCTCGAGGAGCCGGCCTTAGAGATGGAGTGGGACGACGATGATGAGTTCGATGTAGAGCCCGTCGAGCCGCCCCCCCTTAGCCGGCAGGGCTCAGACAGGCCTTGGGAGGACCCCAAGAATTACCACTTCCAAGAAACGGCCGCCGAGGCGATCGCTCGCGAGCGAGCGGAGAAAGAGTCGTTGGCGCGCAACGCGGCGCGTACATCCCTACTCTCAGCCCCGCGCGCGAAAGCGGCGAGCCGAGCCGCGCGGGCCCAACGTGTCGACTTTCATGCCGCCTTGACGCCTCAAGACATGAAACGCGCCGTCATCTTAAGAGAGATCCTCGACAAACCGCTGGCCTTGCGGGAGCGGCGCTAACGCAAGGCTTTAGCCTAGACCTGGGGCCCCAGCCCGCAAACCCGCAACAGTCGCGTCAGACGATTTTCACTACCCTTTCCACCAAGAGCAGCTAACGAAGGAAGGCCTTGCCGTCTTCAAGGTGAACGATGCGATTGGCGTGTACCGAAAGAGACTCGTCGTGAGTGACGACGACCATGGTCTGGCGCGTCTCGCGGTTGAGCTCGGCTAAAAGCTCGTGGACCTTCTCTGAGGTCTTGACGTCGAGGTTTCCGGTGGGCTCGTCGCACAGTAAGACCGCGGGTTCATTGAAGAGCGCGCGCGCCAGGGCGACACGCTGACGCTCCCCACCCGAAAGTTGGTTCGGCCGGTGCAAGCGGCGCTCACTGAGCCCCACTATCTTGAGGAAGTGCTCGGCTTTTTCGCGCGCCTGCTTGCGATTTGCCAGCCATTTGGAAACGCCGTACTTCACCTGCCCCGACATCAGCACGTTCTCGATGGCGGTAAATTCGGGCAGAAGGTGAAAAAACTGAAACACAAAACCGATACCGCGGGCACGCGCGGCGGCGCGAGCCGAGGTCGACGCCTGGGCGTAGTCGCGGCCTTCGAGGGTCAAGGAGCCGGCGTCTGGCCGGTCCAAAAGCCCCAGCATGTGCAGCAGGGTGCTTTTCCCGATCCCGCTTTTGCCCTCGATGAGCAGCAACTCCGATCTGTAGACGTCGAGATCGAGGGACTGGAGGATAGGGAGCTTGCCACCGCTCGGCAAAGCGTAGCTCTTGTCTAGGCCGCGTATTCGATAGACGAGTTCGGCGCTGGGAGTCTCGGAGAAAGCCGCGTGCGGCGAGGGCGTCGTCGGCGTGGATGTCAGATCACTCATAAGACAAACACTTAACCGGATCGAGACGGGCGGCGCGCAGGGCCGGGAACAGGCTTGAGACCAAACACCAAGCGAAAGTGCCAACTGCGTAGATGGCGATTTGCGTCGAGTCAAAGTGAGTTGGCAATCCGTCGAACTCGTAGACCTTTGGCGGGAACAGCTGGACGCCAAACTGGTCTTCGATGAAGCGAAGGATTCCGTTCAGATTTGCGGCGACCTGAACGCCTAAAAAGGTACCGACCAGGCTCCCGATCAAACCTAGGATGCCGCCGTAGAACAAAAAGATCCCAATGATCCCCCGCCCCGTCGCCCCCATCGACAACAAGATGCCGATGTCGCGGGTCTTTTCGAGGACGACCATGTAGAGGATGCCGCAGATCGAAGAACCTGCGACCAGGATAATGCAGGCTAGAACGATCAGCATCGCGAGTTTCTCGAATTTAAGAGCGTCTGAGTAGCTCTTCATGCGGTCTTCCCAGGTGTTGGCCTTAAGGGGGCCATCATCGCCGCCCTGCGCGGCGAGAATCGCTTTTTTGACCTGGCTGGCTTCGTCTTGTTTGTCAACTCGGCACACGATGTGTTGACAGTCGTTGCGAAGACCAAGGAGGTCTTTTAGAACCACGCCTTCGCAAAAGGCGAACTCGTTGTCGTAGTCGAATCGCCCGGACTTGAAAGCACCGGTGACCACAAAACGCTCGCTAGTCGGCTTTACATCGTCGAGCGAGTCCGCGTTCAGGACTCCCGAGATCAAGGTCACGCGATCGCCCCGAAAAACCTGTAGCCTCTGCGCGAGCTTCAGCCCCAAGATGATACCGGGGTCGGTGGAGATGGGGCCCGCAGGCGATTTGTAGAAAAAGGGGTTCTCAGGTGCCCCCTCTCCGATTGGCAGCCGGAGATCCGAATCCTCAACATCGCCAAAAAGCTGATCGAGGGGCAAGACCTTCGCTTCGAGCTTAGGGTCGATACCGATGATGCGGATAAAGGCATCGCGTTTGTTGCGCTTTGGCGAAAAAGGATTGGCCCCCGCCGTCGTCGCCACCAGAGCAAAATGAAGGATGCGCTTGCTCATCGCCAAAATCGGACCGCCATTCTCAGCGAGCAGCGGCGCAAGCTGTTCTTTGACCTGCTCGTAGTGCCCTGGCGCGGCGCGAAGGTCGGGATCTTTGAGGTAGACCGTCAACGACCCGTCAACTTTGTAGATGCTCTCGCGAATGCGCAGCTGAAAGCCGTCCATCACCGAATTCACCACGATCATCGCCATGAGGCCAAAAGCGATCGCGATGATGGAGATGTAGGCGATCCTTCGCCGGACGAGATAGCGGAGCGCAATGGTCAGTTTGTACATCGGGGCTCCCTAGGGTCGCGTCAGCCGCCTCGCCGTCCTCGACCTGAAGAGGCGGGGAAAGATGCATCCCTCGGGATAAGTGCACCCAAAACCACAACCGGTGGGCAGATGGGCCTATAAATCGAGTATCCGCAGCGCTGCGCGGAATAAGGTAGCCGCCCCTCAATTCCTAATCAAGAATTGACAATCTCAAGGCCACGGCGGCGGTCAAAGTAGGGGTGACGATCTAGCCACAAACGAAGATCTTCTTCTTCTTTGCTCATACGCTGGATCGGCCGCGCTTGACCACTTGGGGTCGTCCGCACCCCACTTCGGCCATCCAAGGGCCGGTCGAGGCCTTCGATGCGTAGCATCTGGCGGTGGAGTCCTTGGAGTAGTTCCCACTCCGGCGATCCTCCAAGATTGTCAACTTCGAGCTGTAGCCCCGCGCGTAACCAAGTGCGGAGCGCGAGCATGCCATCTTCGTTGACCCGCAAGATTTCACGAGCGATGTCGCGCAAGGCGGGTGAGCCTTTCGCGGAATCGACCAGG
Organism: Planctomycetota bacterium; assembly: GCA_036479435.1. Classification (GTDB taxonomy): domain Bacteria; phylum Planctomycetota; family DRQF01; genus JAZGFI01. The sequence goes on from JAZGFI010000277.1 coordinate 38,079, forward strand.
CCTTCGGCGAGAGCCAGCCCCTTCTCCGGGCGACGCCAAACCAAGATCCGCAGCGCCAAGGCGCCCAAATGGCTGTTTTTCCCGTCGACGAGTTTCCGAAGGTCGACGCCGCCGCGTCCCCGCATCAAAAGGCCCAGCAGAGCCGCCCGGGCCGAGCGAGACGAAGATGCGGTCAAGCCGGCGACCAAGGGTGCCTGGGCCTCCACATCGCGAAAGCGACCCAAAGCCAAGTACAAGACCCTGCGGACTTTATCGTCTCGTTCCTTTTTGGGCTTAAGCCGCTGGATGATGGCCAACAGAGCCTCGTCGCCACCCTGTCTCGCGAGCGCCAAAGCGCTGAGCGCTCGAATGCGGCCGTCGCGGTGCTGGAGAAAGCGACGATCCAAAAGAAGCCGCACAATCTGCGGGTCTTCAATCAAGGCCAGTCCGATCAAGGTCGCTTCCCGTACGACATCCTTGCGGTCCCCCAGTAGGCGCAGGCATTGCTTGAAATTGAAAGCGGCGCGCCGGTCCGCTGCGGCAAAGGCCGCCGCTTGGCGGATGCTGTCTTTGCGAGATCGCAACCCGACCCGGATGGTGCGGTCACCGCCCGGATCTCCCAAACGCCCCAGTGCCAACAACAAGGCGGCACGAGATTCTTGGTTTTTCCAACGATCCCAAAAGCGCCCGAGTCGCTCGGCTTGAGCCGGTTTTCCCACACGAGCCAGGGCATAGAGAAGATGCCGGCGTGTTTCGCGGCGCTGAGCTTCTTGCAGTGCTGAAAACATGCTGGCAGCGTGTCGACCGTGCCCCATGCGCCCCAGTGCCCAGCCAAGCCGCCGGAGCATCACCTCGTCAGACTGTACGGAGCCGCGCTTGAATGCCCCTTCAATCGCTTGAACCACACGATCTTCAGGACCTGCACCAAGCCGGCCTAGGGTTAGGATTGCCTGTCGGCTCGCCTCACGACTTTCGGAATCCAACTCGCGCAGCAGCCGCCCCACCGCAGTTGATCCCAGCCCGACCAGTTCGCTACGGGCCTCGCGTCGCTGTCGGTTGCCTCCGATCAGGAGCGTCTTCCAGGCCGCTTCCACGCGGGCCTTCTTTGACCCCTTCGATAGGTCGCCAAACTCACTCCCAAAAAAAGCCTGCCACTCATTTCGAAGCTCTGGGCCTTGTGCGGACACCCGCCAATTCGATACCCAAAAGACTAATACAATACCGAAACAAGTCTTTAGGGGTAAATACTTTAGGCTGATACGCGCTCTGTCGGCTTTTTCCAAACTAAAGCTTGAGGTCATTCACGAAATCTTTTTTAATGAACCAGTCAGAGGGATCAAGAACTGAAGAGCCATCCGCCTCGCACCTGCGAGAAACGGGAAAGTCGGCTGAGTGGACACGCGCTCGAACCAAGACGAGCGAGGTGTCAACAGCTTAGCAGACGGCCTCTTTCAGCCATTGAGCCTTCCAGGGTCATTTCCTGCGGGAAATGCGCGTGCCAACGTTGAGCACCTTTCCCTGAATCAACGAACCTCGCCACTGGAGAACAGAAAAGATGAGCCGCTTCTTCCGCCAATTTGCAATCCTGACCACGTCCATGGCACTTTTCTTTTGCGCTGCCGGTGCGGATGTTCTTGCGGGAACTAGCTACGGTCCTCGCTTGACGCTTCGCTCGGGCGCTCCGGTGATCGGTCAATCGATCGACATGGAGTTCAGCGGACCCAACCCCTTCAATGGCTGCACGGTTCGCCTCTACGTTGGTGACCCGACGGTGGGTACCACGACCGTCACCGTGAACGGTCAAAGCGTCGTGCTGCCGATTGCCAACGCATCGCAATTCGACACCGGCACCTTCAGCAACGGCCGCTATCGCTCGGCTTACACCCTGCCTATCGACAAGACTCTCATCGGAACCCAAAAGTACTTCATCGCCGTCATTGAAGTTGGCACTAGCATCAAGACGTCTTTGGTCATGCCCTCTGGCCCGATCCTCGGCGACGACATCGCCTAGAACCCTTGCAAAGCCAGAGATCAAGACAGGGAGCCATTGGCTCCCTGTTTTCGTACCCGCATGTCGTGCAGGCAATGGTGAGCCCCTTCGCCTCGATGCACTCCGAAGCCTGGTGCCCCGTATTCGATATTGGCCTTTAGGCGGACTCGGCGGCAAGCGCCTTCTCAATAGCGTCGATAAGATCGCTGATCTCAAAGGGCTTGGACAAGACCTGGTCAACTTGTCGCAGGCCGGCGTTTTGCACCCCGATTTCCTCCGCCCAACCCGTGAGCAAAATCACCGGAAGGTCGCTGCGGTGTTTCTTCACTTCCCGCGCCACATCCCAACCGGACATGGGCACCATGCCTAAGTCCGTCATCACGAGATCGAAAGGAGCCGCCTTGAGCGCTTCCAGAGCTTCTGGGCCCGACGCGGCTGGCGTGACGTCGTAACCTTCCTTCTTGAGGATTTCTTCGAGCAAAGACCGGATTCCCAACTCGTCATCAACTACCAAAAGTTTGGGAGCCGGGCCTTCTCGGCGTACCGAGGGGCTGCCCCCAAGCGCTGGAGCCGGTCGCTCCTGACGCTTTTCGATCCCGCGCGGCAGCTCGATCACGATCATGGTGAAGCCATCGGCGCCGGATTCTATGGCCACTTTCCCCCCGTGCCGCATCAAGATTCCATAGGCCACGCTCATCCCTAGGCTGCCGTCGGAGTCACCTCGGCTCAACAGCGGATCGAACAGCTCCGACCCCGCCGACTCGGTGATGGACGCGCCGTCGTGACGGACCAGCAGCCTCACGGTGTCCTCAAGCACTTCCGAATCGAAGACGATCAGACCGCTGTCCTTCAACGAAGCCACCGCGTTCAACAAGACATTGGTAAAGACCTCGCGTAACTCCGAGCGATTTCCTCTCACGAGGACTTCCTCACCCAGACGATTTGAAATATCGACGCGCCGACCGGACCGGATGTACTCGCTTTGCCATCGCGTCTTGGTGAATTCCATGACCTCGTCGACGATGGCATGGAGGTCGACGACCTCGAGGTCGCGCTTTGTGGAACTCTGAGTAAAATCCTGCAACCGGCGCACCACGATCGCACCTTCGCGTGCGGATTGGGCAATCGTCTCCAACTCGTTTCGATGGCCATCGTCATCTAGCTTGCTGAGAAGCAACTGCGTTCGCCCCAAGATCGCCGCGAGGAGGTTGTTGAAGTCGTGTGCCACACTGCCCGCCAACACTCCCATCGTGCGATCTTTCTCCTCTCGAACGAGTTTCTGAACCAGCCGAGCGTTCTCAAAAGCAATCGCCGCTTGGCTGGCAAGAATGCCCAGTAGCTCGAGATCGTCGGCTCGAAACTGCCCCACGCGAGAACGGTTGTCGACGTAAATCATGCCCAGCAGCTTCTGATTGCGCAGCATCGGGACGCACATGATCGAGCGCAGCTCAAGACTGAGAACACTCTCTTGGGCCCGGTATTCCTCTTCGTCCATGGCGTTTTGCAGCAGCACCGGGCGCTTAGTCTTGGCGACGCCATCGATCACTTTGCGCGACACCTGCCGCTCCGGGTCGACAACCGGCTCACCACGATTGGTTCGCGCCACCGCAACTTGGGCATCACCATCGTCCTCGACGAGAACTAAGAACCCACGCTCCGCACTCGAAAAGTCGATGGCACCGTCCAAGATTGCCGGCAGCAACTGGTCCATCGGCATCGTCTTCGTCATGTCTTGGCTGAGTTCAAGAATGCGGCGAACACCCTCTTCGTTGCGCCGCAAACTGGAAACCGTGGTCCCCAGCGTTCGCTCAACGTCAAAGAGCCCCGTCTTCAGCTTCGAAATGCAAAGGCGAACCTCCTTCGGCAGTTTTCGCAGTTCGTCATCACGACCCGGGCAGCTCGCGGAGATAAAAGCTCGCGTGGCCGCACGGAACTGACGGACTTCCGGCGTTTCGAGGAAGGAGGCCATCATGCGCGGTTCATTAATCGCGGCCGTGGTCTTCTCCAAACACTCAAGTGCGAGGCTCGCGTAATAAAACGCGCGTTCTGGCTTCAGAGCCCAATCGCAGTAGCGTGCCAGTGCCGCCGCCGCCGAAAACGCCACCCCCGGCATCTCGAGTTTCTGCGCTTCCCGAAGGACTTTTGCGACGGCTTCAACCTCTGCCAACTCCTCATCCGCGCCCGAGTCATTGAGCGCGACAAGTAGATCCAACTCGAGCACCGCCAGCCGCGATGCGACCTCATCCGTCAGTTCTTTTTTGTCGGCCTTTGCCAAATTCCGGGACAGGCTTTGGGCGCGGTCGACATCACCGTCACCACGAGCAAGGTGGAGGCCCATCATCCGCACCAGGGTCTCAAGGCGGCTCGACTCCGCCCCGACGCGGCCGAACACCTCAAGGGCTTCGCCGAGACAATCCTCAGCGCGCTCGACATCGCCGCGACCCAACCACTGATCGGCAAGCCCCCACATGGCGACCGCGGGTTCCTCTTCGAGCTCGTGCTCGCGCATCGCCGTCAAGGCGCGATTGAGGGTCTCTTCAGCCTCGTCCCAAAGCCCCACTGCCGCCAAAGTCAGTCCGGCATTCGTCTCCCAATACCGCGCCCGCAATTCCTGACCGAAGCTGCGATCGGCCGCCGCTGCTTCGCGGTAGTAGCGGATCGCAGCGGCGTGGCGGTGCCGCAACTGGGACACCGCGCCCAAGGAGTTGAGCGCGATAGCAGGATTCTTGTCGCCCTTCAGCTTGCGCTTGAGCTTCAAGCAGATTTTCAGGCTCTTAGCCGCTTCGGAGAGTTCGCGACGGCGCAGGTGAATATTGGCGATGTTCGCCCAACATTGATGCTCGCCCTCGCGATGCCCGATCTCTTGGCGGATGCGAAGCGCATCGCGCAAGTAGTCCAGGGCCTCTTGAGCACTCCCCATGTTGCGCTTCAAAATGCCTAAGTTGTTGAGGCTGTCGGCGAGGGCGAGGAGATCGCCGATGTCCCGCTGTAAGGCCACGGCAGACTTGAAAAAAGTCTCGGCCCGCTCGTTTACACCCCCCTGCATGTAGATGCTGCCAACAAGGTGGCGCCCTTGACCGAGGCCATTCAGGTTTCCGGCGCGCGCTTCCATCTTGAGTGACAACAGCGCTAGCGAGAGCGCCGTTGCGAGGTTGTGACGCCTGAATTCAAGCGACGCACGCAAGCGCACGAAATCCGACTGGCTAGCGCTGTAGGGCGAAGGTGGCGGCAGCCGTGGGGACTCGACTTCTTCGAGCCGCAACTTGTTATCAACGCCGATTTCAGGCACAGCCTTGGCCCGCGCCAAGATCGCGGCGGCTTCTTCGAGGACGCGATCGGTCTCATTGAGGTCGCCCTGGCGGAGATGAGTTTGCGCCCGCTGAAGGCAAAGCAAGGCCGCTTCCCCGACGTCAACGCCTTCAACTTGGCGCGCGGCTTTCTTCAACACTATGCGCGCTTGTTCGTACTCTCCGTCCATCACCAGCGAACGCGCTTGCAGTTTCGCCGTCACCGGGCTGGCACTGAGGTCGGACAACTCAGTCAGGCTCAGCTCCGCGCGCGCGCCCCGCGCATCGCCCCGGCGGCAGGCCAGCTCGGCGGCAGATACTGTCGCCATGAAGACGAGATAGCGCGGTGGCTTCGCCGCCGAGCGGCGAATCGCCTGCATCAGCACTTTAGCTTCACCGTCACGGTTGCGGCGAACGAGGCCGCTGTAGGCGGAGTACGCCCGATCCCAAACAGCTTCTGTGATGTGCCCCGACATCAGCTCGTGAAAAACGGCCGTCCAAGCATTGGCTCGAGTCTCATCGTGAAGCGCGCGAGCAAGCTGGGCGTGCAAGCTGCGTTGGCGCTCGTCCGACATCATCTCGGTCACCACGCCCTTAGTATCAGCATCCACAAAACCGAGAGCACCGTAGCGCGATACCGACAACAAGCCGCGGCGCGACAAGCGATCGATCGAGGCCTTCGCAGAAGCGGCCGTTAGGCCCCCAAAACGTGCGAGATGAGGCTGATCGACATGCTTGGGGTGCAAGGCGACAAGCTGAAGCAAAAAGAGATCGCGGTCTTCGACCAAGCCAACGCGGCTTTGGATGACCCCGCGCACCCGCGTCGCGACCGGAGCCGCCTCGACTCGATCCAGCGCCAAGGCCTCCTCAACGGCGAGCACTCTGTCGGCCTCAATCTGCAAGCTGGCCAGCGTCTCGCGCAAGAACAAGGGGTTGCCGTGGGTCTTTGCGTGCAGGACTTCGGCCACCGAAGGCGAGCAATCCGCCGGAGCGATCATCGCGCGTAGGAGCTCAGTAGATTTGTCAAGGTCGAAGGCCTCCAACTCGATGACGTCGAGCAAGCCGTCCTCGTGCGCTTCGCGCAGCAGCCCTTCCAACACCTCATCGAAGTCGCAGCCCGGCGTCATGGTCATGACGATTTGGAGGGGCAATCGGTCGCCCGACAACTGGTATTCTGCGCTAACTCGACGCAGCAAGTAGGTCAGGAACTCCCGTGCAATAGGATCGAGCGACTCGATGTCCTCGACAACGAGAACGCTCGGGCTTTCGACGCGAGCGAGCCGAATCGCACCCCGCGCAATCGCGGAGTACCGGGCAAAACGCCGCGGGTCGGCTAAGTCAGGAAAACTTGCCGTTCCCGTTGATTCTGGATCTTTCTGACGACCCAAAAGAGAATCCAACTCGGATTCGAGGTTGGCCAGGGTCGTATCGTCTCCCTCGGCACGACCGCGGGATGAGCTCAGGCTCAGCACTCTGAGCTTGGAGATCCGAAGCTCGGTCTTGTGCTTTTCGATGAGGCGCGTTTTGCCGACCCCTCGTTCACCGTTAATCGACATGAACGGCATGGGTGGAGGAGCCCCCACGGCCAGCTCGGAACTACAAGGCGCCGATTCACGGAGCTGAATTAACTCCTCCAGGCGCCCCACGAAGCGGGGCTGGCAAATGGTCGCCAAGCGGGAATCAACGGTCTCCACGTCGATGCTGGGGTCTATTTCTGTCAAGGCCTGCAGCACTTCGGCGGCAGAAGCGAAACGCTCATCGCGCGGTTGCCGCAACAGCCCGTGCAGGACTTGCATCAAGGCGCGATCGTAGCGACCGAGGCAATCCGAAGGCAACCACGCCAAAAGGTCATCGGCATCGGCGACGAGAGGCAAGTCCGGCGTTGGGTTGCCTTTCAAGACTGAGAAAATCGAGGCGCCAAAAGAATAGAGGTCGGCGCGGCCGTCAATGATCTCTCCGGCCACCAGCACCTCGGGCGCAACGAAAGGCATGGTGCCTCGACCGGACTCGACCGGCCCAATCGATCCCGCGAGGTCGAAGTCGAGCAACTTCAATCCGATGACGCGATCTTGTTCCACGTCGAGATCGACGATGATGTTGTCCGGCTTTACGTCGAAGTGCACGATCTCGCGAGCGTGCAAATAGCCGAGCACACGACTAGTCTGGGCGATGATCTCGGCCAGCACTTTCTTCGACGGGTGATCGCCAAGATCGGAGAGCCGCTGGCCCGCGGCTCGATCTTCAACGAAATAAGGGCGCGTCGTTTCGGCGTCGACGCCGTGGTCAACGACGCGACAGATCCCCGGATGGACGAGGTCGCTGGCGACGCGGTATTCATTGTGAAATCGGAGCAGCGTTCGGGCCGGGGGATGTTTTTCCTGGTTCGCCTCAGCCAAGAGCTTGAGAACCAGCTCCCGTTCGGGAGCACGCCGATCGCGCACGACGAATACGGTCTTCAAACCGCCTTCGTGCAGGACTTCTTTGACCTCATAGCGGCCAGCAATCAAGTCGCGCATGGGTCGCCGCTCATCGCGCATCGTGCTAGAGATTTCAAGCGCTTCGCCTCCTTCGCCGCCCTCAAGTTTCAAGCTGCATCCGTGAATTGGTTGGCCAATCGCGAAAGGAGGCCCTGTCGGCAGTCCGAGTATACTGGCGGTTCTCACCGACTGCATTGCAATTCGAAACGAAGGCTCCAACGATGACCGAAGTGCGCCCCGACGATAAGTGCGCGAAACGCCTTTTTCTCATCGATGGTTCGGCATTGGCCTATCGATCCCACTTCGCCTTCATTCGATCTCCCCTCTCCAATGCGGCTGGCCTCTCGACGGGAGGCATTTTTGGGTTCACGCGAGCTCTGAAGCAAATTCTCGAAGAAGCTGACCCCTCCCACATCGCCCTCGTTTTTGACCACAAGGGGCCGACTTTTCGCCATGAACTCTACAAAGAGTACAAAGCGACGCGCCAAAAAATGCCGGAGGACATGCGCGAACAAATCCCGTGGATGAAGAAAGTCACCGAGGGTTTTCGGGTGCCCTTGATCGAGCTGCCCGGTTTCGAGGCCGACGACGTCATTGGCACCTTGGCTCGTCGTGCGGACGCTGAGGGCTTTGAAGTCATGATTGTCAGCGGCGACAAGGACTTCATGCAGCTCGTCACGGACCGGACAAAACTTTACAACATCGCCAAAGCCAACGTCGCCGTCGAAATCGTGGGCGAAGAGGCCGTCCACGCGAAATTCGGCGTCAAACCTGATCTCGTTGTCGACGTCCTCGCGCTCATGGGCGACAGCTCCGACAACGTCCCGGGAGTGTCGGGAGTTGGCGAGAAAACGGCCATTAAGCTCATCAACGAGTGGGGCTCCTTCGATGAGGTTTTTGCGCACGTCGACGAAATCAAGCGCAAAAAGCTCCGCGAGACCCTCACCCTTGAACGCGACATCGCCGAACTCAGCCGCCGGCTGGTCACGATCGACACCGATGTCAAGCTCGACCACGACGTCGCTTCGTTGGCACGCCAAGAGCCCGACACCGACGCCCTCAAGGAGATCTACCGCGAGATGGAGTTCGGCAGGCTTCTCGCCGAGCTCAGCCAGGGCGGTGCGGCCGCAGACCCGGTCGAAAAGGACTACCGCATCGTCCGCAGCGAAGCAGAGCTCGAGGCGCTAATCGATTTGCTCAAGACCGCGGGCACTTTTGTGCTGGACCTTGAAACTACCGGTTTGGACAAGATCGACGCCCGCATCGTCGGATTCTCCTTTTCAACCGCGACTGGCGAGGGCCACTACGTAGCGATGAACCTCGATCCCCCGCTGCTTCCCGGCGACTGGGAAGGAAGCGCGCTCGTCGAGCGATTGCGGCCCCTTTTGGAGTCCGACAAGTTCGAAAAGTGCGGCCAGAACATCAAGTACGACGCTTCGGTACTGGTCAATCACGACATCGAACTCGGCAATATCGCCTTCGATACGATGATCGCCAGCTATCTGCTCGATCCCGGCAGTCGCGAACACAGCCTGGACGGCCTGTCGCTCCGGCACTTCGACTACAAAAAAATTAAGACCGAAGAGATCATCGGCAGCAAGGGCGACGATCAGCTCACGATGAATCTTGTCCCGATCGAAACGGTAGGTGAGTACGCCTGCGAGGACGCAGACTTCACCTGGAGGCTCTACGAGCTCTTCGCTCCGCGGCTACTCGCCAACGAGCTGCGCGAATTGTTCGACACCATCGAAATGCCTCTCGTTCCCGTTCTCTTGCGCATGGAGCGGCAAGGCGTTCGATTGAAGAAAGAAGTCCTGGCCGAACTCGGCAAGGAAATCCAAGCCGAACTGGCGACTCTCGAAGATCAGATCTACGAGCTTGCGGGTCGCGAATTCAACATCGCTTCGCCAAAACAGCTCTCCGAGATCCTCTTCGTCGAACTCAAACTGCACGAGAAGCTCGGGGTCAAACCTAAGAAGACGAAAACCGGGTTTTCGACCAACCACGAAGTGCTCGACTCGATGCAGGGGCATGACTTGCCGCGGCGCATCCTCGAGTATCGCGGCCTTGCGAAACTGCTCAACACCTATGTTCTGACGCTTCCGAAGCTGGTGCACCCCAGTACCGGACGCATTCACACGCAGTTCAACCAGGCCGTGGCGGCGACGGGACGGCTGTCGAGTAGCGACCCCAACCTGCAAAACATCCCCATCCGCACGCCCCGAGGGCGACGGATTCGCGAGGCCTTCGTCCCCTCGAATGACGGCTGGGTGCTGCTGGCGGCAGACTATTCGCAGATCGAGTTGCGGATCATGGCCCACGTTTCCCAAGACCCCCAACTCATCGCCGCCTTCGAGCGCGGAGCCGATATCCACCGCGAAACGGCGGCCCGAGTCTTCGAAGTCGAACCCGAGGCGGTCGATTCCGAGATGCGGAGTCGCGCCAAGAGCATCAACTTCGGCATCATGTACGGCATGGGCTCGCAGCGCCTCGCCCGCGAAACCGGAATGTCCGTCGCCGAGGCGACGGCTTTCATCGATCGCTACTTCGATTCATTCCCGACCGTTCGCAACTTTTTGGAATCCTGCAAAGAACGGGCCCGACAAGATGGCTACGTGACAACTCTCTTTGGCCGCCGCCGCCCGATCCCAGATATTCAATCGTCCAATGGCCGGCTGCGATCCGCCGCCGAGAACATGGCGGTCAACACCCCGATTCAGGGAAGCGCGGCCGACTTGATCAAGCTGGCCATGATCGAAATCGATGCCTACATCCGCCGCAAAGGCCTGAAAGGCCGCATGATCCTGCAAGTTCACGATGAGCTCGTCTTTGACCTTCCCCGCGACGAACTCGAGCTGTTCCGCGACAAAATGCCCGCCCTCATGGCCAGTGCCACAAAATTACGAGTCCCCTTGGTTGTTGAGACCGGTTATGGGGAGAATTGGAGCGAAGCCCACTAATGACAAACGAGCTAGGAGCGACCCTTTCGATGGAAACGAAATACCACGCACCGATCCAAGGGCGTGGACGCCTGACGCTGCTGAGCTGCGCATCGGGGCGCCCTTTCGCCAAGCGCGTCGAGAAAGCTCTAGTCAAGATCATCAAGGACGCCGGTGGCTTGGGCGAAAGCGGAGTTCTACGCAAAACCGATGAGGTTCTTTTTCCGAACGGCGAGATCAAGACCGTCATCGCCGACAACATCCGCGGGGACGACATCTATGTCATCCAGTGCGTTGACGACCCCTCATCCAAGCAGAGCGTCAATGACAACTTAATGGCGCTGGTGACGGCACTCCACGCGGCCGATCAATCCGACGCCGCTTCGATCACCGCCGTCATCCCTCAGTTTCCGTATTCTCGGCAAGAGCGCAAAAAGACCCGCGAGGCCATCACCGCCCGCGTCGTCGCGAGCTTGCTGGAGGATTCCGGCGCCGACCGCGTCATCACGCTCGACATTCACTCCGAAGCCACCATGGGCTTTTTTAGACGCTGCACGCTGGAGGACCTCCACGCCTCAGGGGTCTTGATCGACCACGTCGTGGCCAACACCACGATCGACACCGACAATTTGGTGATGGTGGCCCCAGATGTCGGTGGTGCTGACCGCGCGCGCCACTACGCCAACCACTTTGGCAGCCCCTTGGCCATCGTCCACAAGGCTCGCGACTACAGCCAGCCCGGCATTATCGAGAGCATGCGCCTCGTCGGCGACGTCGAGGGCAAAGACGTCTTGATGCCCGACGACCTGATCGCCACCGGGGGTACGCTCTTGACCGCATGCAAGCTGCTGAAAGACTCCGGCGCCAAGCGGGTCTTTCTCGCCTGCTCGCTGCCGTTTTTGAACGGGCCGGCCGTCGATCGGTTCGATAAGGCCTATGCTGAGGGCGGATTTGACCTCCTCATCGGAACCGACGCGGTCTTTCGGGGGCCTTCATTCGTGGAGAAACACCCCTGGTATCAGGAGGTAAGTGTGGCTCCCCTCTTCGCCCAGGTCATTTTCAACATCAACCAAAAGCGCTCCGTAAGCGCTTTGTTGCGCTGAACTTAGGATTGATCGAGGCCGCGACAGCAACCCGGTTTTCTCCAGAACGAGGAGATCCCCTAGCGCATCTCCGGGCCGGGCTTCGTATTGAGGAACGTGGGGCCTGATTTCGCCCTTTGGCAGAATGCCCGGGCGTTCGCTATCGTTGCAGTACTGACCCAACCACCGAACAAGGTGCCCATGCGGGGCACGACCGCTTTTTTGACTCAGCCCTGACGGGAGTTCTGACCATGCATCGCATCGGATTTTTGATGTTCCTGGCCGTATTGGCCGGCGGCCTCGCTTGGCCGCAATCAAGCTTTGCCCAAGACGACAAAACTCTCGAAGAGCGCCTCGACGCTATCGACGTCACCGATCCCGACCAGCTGCAAGAAATCGCGGCCTGGGCGATGAAAAACAAAAACAGAAAGGTCCGCAAAGAGGGCCGAAAGCTGATGAAGGAAGTCCTCGAACTCGACGAGGACCACGAGGCCGCACGCGCGTCCTTGGGCCACGTTCACGTCGGTAAGAAGTGGTTCAAAAGCAAAAAAGCGGCCGAGAAAGCCAAGTTCGCGATGGTCGCAAAGGAGATGAAGGCCAAGGGCTACGTCAAGTTCAAAAACGGCTTCATCAAAAAGACCGATCGGCGCAAGTGGAAGAAGAATTGGGAGAAAAATGACGACCTTATTTGGGTCTCCTACGAAGATGTGATGCGCGCCAAGGGCTACGCCAAGTACGAAGGTGAGTGGCTTCGGGTCAGCAAGACTGACGCCAAGCGTGCCGCTAATCACACGCGTCTAACCGGCGAGGACATCCTCATCGTCAGCAGCGATCACTTCATCTTCCACTTTCAAATCCCGGTCAAGCTCGTCAAGCGCTACACCGAGCTCGTCGAACGACTGCTCGACTGGTTCTACGAAAAGTTTGAGTTCGCGGCCTTGCTTGAGAAAGACAAACTCTTCAACGGCAACAAACCTCATATCTGGGGTTTCAGCTCACAGCAACAACTCTTGGATTGGGTCACGGCCTACGCTGAGGACTACAAGTTCTCAAAAGAGATGAAGGAGGAGTTTCGCAAGCGTCCAGGGGGGACTCTTTTTTGGGAGCTCAGCACGGTCGTCAACGAGAAACCTGAGGACATGGAGAACGGCATTATTCACCAAATCGCCGTCATGATCTTCAGGCATTTCATCGGCAAGAGTGTCGCGCCATGGATGAGCGAAGCAGTCGCAAACTTGGCCGAGCATGAACTCTCGAGAGAAAAAATCGGCGTCGTGACCATGAGCACGGGAACCAAGTACGACAACAACGGCGGCGTCGCCGACAAGAAAAACTTCAACACCAAAGACACACCGCCACAAGTAAAAGGCTTGGTCAAACGCGCCGATGACTTGCCGATCGAACAGCTCTCCAACCTGAAACTCAACTCGCTGAACGAAGACCACCTAGGTCAGGGCTACAGCCATATCGAGTGGGCCTTCAACCACGATCGAGCAAAACTCGTCGAGTGGTTGCACTACTACCGAACGAGCCGATTCCAAAACGTCCCTAAGAAACCCGAAGAACGGAACGCTTACTACATCATGCAGTGCCTTGAGAAAATCTACGGTTGGGACGGCGAAGAATACATGAAGAACTGGCGGTCCTACGTAAAGAAGAACTACCGATAGACCGCTTCATTCACTATCGAAAGAAAAAAGGGTGCCAGTCGGCACCCTTTTTTCGTCACTATTCGCGCAGCCGCGCCCTCATGAATTCGGCTAGTAGCTCGGCATCAACAAGACCGCATTCAAGAACAAGCGCGTCAATCCGTGCCAGGCACTCCGGAAGTTCGGGTCGTCGGCAAAGAACACCGCAGCGCCGCGGCCCTTGCGCTCGACCATCGCGTAGGCGCGCCCGCGCATTTTCTTTTCGGTCTCGGGCAGGATGTAGCCCGACAAGGGCGGCGCGTCCCGAAACCACCCGACGGCGGTGCCGCCTTTTTCGGGATCAAAAGTCATCGTCCCCGACTTAAAGACCGTGATGTCGCCGCGGTACCCAAAAGCCAGGGGGTGACCCGCGTCGAGCTCAACTTTGAAAATCGAACCCGGCGTCGCGTGACGGCGACGTTCCTTTTCACGCTCTTCGATGCGCTTTAGTTTCGGTTTCGGTTTCGGTTTCGGTTTCGGTTTCGGTTTCTTGCTTTCATCCTTCTTCGCCTTGGTCGAAATGCGGCTCCACTTCGAGCCCTCTTGCCCCAAGGCTTGCGCCCCGCGACCCCAGGTCACGACCACGCCGCCCGCGCGGCAAAACTTGCTGAGGTTTTCACGCGCTGCGGCATCCAATCCGTCAGACGAGCTTGGCACAACAACTGCCGTGTAGTCTTTGAGTTCCACGCTTCCGAAACCCTTGGCGCTGAAAACCGAGTACGGAATGTCGTAAAGTTCTTCGAGCAAAAAGCGAGTGGCGCCAAATGACGTCGTGGAAATTCCCTCACCGCCAATCAGGGCAACGCGCGCTGGCCTGACTCTGACGACTTTCTGCGAGCCGAGATCGATTCCTTTTTCGGTCATTCCGGACGCAACGGGCACGAAACAAGCCCCCGTTGCTGCCGCTACGGCGGCGACCTGTTCGTCGAGATCCGCCACATTGCGGCCGCGCGGCACAAAGACCGTGCCCGCCGCCCAGGGGCGACCGTTTGAAGTGAACTTCTCTCGAGCGTACTTCAGCATGACTTTTCGATCCAAAAGACGCAGAACCGCCCGTACCGAGGCCAAGGTGTCCCAGCGCAACAAGTAGCCGTACTGCGCATCGCCTTCGTCAACGGCGCCGACGGCCTTTTCGATTTCTTCGACTAAGGCACTATCAACGTTGATATCGAGTGGCGACCAGTAGGCCTCAACGCCGAAGGAAAAGGGCAAAGACCAAGCGGCGATATCGTAGAAGTAAAGCTCTTTGATTTCCGTCTTCGGCTCGAGCAGCGTCTTGATGAGGCGTTTGGTCGGCTGCGCCATCGAAACCAAATAGGTGCCCGCGCTGAAGGTCTTTTCGCGGTGCCGTTGGCCCGAGTAGTCCACGACTTCGGGTGTCTTAAAGCTCGCGGTGGCGCGCCGCACTTCGATGCCCTGTAGTTTTAGAATGTCGACGAGCCTAGAGCTTCTTTCGATGTCGTCACTCGGCACCAGGATGAATTCGCGGATCGCACCGCCCTTTCCCTCGGCGACCGCCGAAGCACGGAAGCCCTGGTAGTCCTTCAGCAAAGCCAAACGATGAGTCGCGGCGGTGTTGATGGTCGCCATCGAGGTTGCGAAGTGGTGATCGACTCGATCCTGCAAAGTCAAGATGTTGCCGTTGCGTTGTTTGACGGCGACGCCGGAACTACTGTGGCCCGCTTGCTCATAAGTCATGCCGATGGCGCCGTGAAAACTGGGCCAGGAATCGCCGTAGCCGGGATAAAAGAGATCGAAAGACTCCTCGGTGTAGTAGTCCCAGCCCTTGGCATCGAAGGCGACCGCATTACCGCGACCAAAGACCTTGCCCCACTTCATAGTGTAAGGCGGTAAATTAGCGTTGATGGGCCGTTCCGCGGGGAAAAAGAAGTAGGAGCTGTTGTGCCCCATTTCGTGGTAATCGACGTGAACTTGCGGATTCCAGCGAACAAAGTGCTTCGCGCGGCTGCGCGTTTCGCGTTGGGACACAAAGGCCCAGTCACGGTTGAGGTCAAAGTTGAAATGATTGAAGCGACCGCCAGGCCAAGGCTCTTGGTGCTCCATGCTTTGAGGGTGTGAATCCACGCGGCGGCCAGCCACCGAGTTGAACCAGTTAACGTAGCGATCGCGACCGTCTGGATTCGTGCAGGGGTCGACGATGACGACGGTGTCTTGCAACATCTTCGCCGTCTCTTCGGAATCGGATGTACACAGGGTGTGGGCGAGCTTCAGTGCGGCCTCGGTGCAAGAAGTCTCGTTGCCGTGCACGCAGTAGGAAAGCCAGACAAACACCGGGAGGTCCGCAATGAGATCGTCTACGGATTCTCCCTCTTGCAGGCGCCTAGGGTCGGCGACTTTCTCCATTTGCAATCGCAAGTCTTCAAGCCGCGCTTGATTCTCGGCTGAGGTGAAAAAACACAGCAGCATCTCGCGCCCTTCGGAAGTCTGGCCGCGCCGGATAAGACTCGCCCGATCAGAACGCTCGGCGAGAGTCTCTAAGTAGCGGACGCAGCGAGCATGAGTCGTGTAACGCTGGCCGAGTTCGTAACCGAAGAACTCTTTCGGCGTCGGGGGTGCTTGGGCAATAAAGACCGGGACCACGCACACAAAGATGGCGAGCACCGCAAGTGAAAGTCGAAACCTGAGCATGAATGAGAATCTCGAATCGGTGAATCGGAGCGCAGAGTCTACCGTGCATCGATGATCGCTGCGCGCGCCTCCATAGTTACGCGAGTCTCAGCTCTGGCTTTCAGCGACTTTTTCGAGGTTGACGCTTCAACAGGGACCAAAAGAAAACCCCGCCGAAGAACGCCAGGCCGCCGGTGAGTTGCCACCAGGGGAATTTCTTGCGGGAGCGACCGCGATTGACGGAGTCCGGGGCAGCGTCCGGGAGAGAGGGGTTCAGGCTGCGATCGGGAAGCTCGCCCTCGTCTTGAGTGTGACTGATGATCGGACCAAATCGATCGCTATCCACAGCCGCCGGAGCAAACTCCGAAACCGCCAAGACCACAAAGGTCATGAGGACTAGTCGTCGCATGGTGTCTGCCTTCCTACGCTTGGAACATACGCCACTAGGATGTTGCCAAGTGGCGTGAAAAACACCGACAACAATTGCTTTCTCACTGCTGAGCTTCATCAACGACTCATTGAGGCCCCAGGCGGTGGCTGGGCTTACTCCTCGAGCGCCTGAAGCTCAGCTTGAATCACCTGGCCCAGTTGCCAGGCACGATTCCAAATCGCCATGTCGCCGCCTAGTTTTCCGGCGCGGTGCAAGCACGCCGTGATGGACCGGTTCGCGTCACGTAAGCGGCCCAAGACGCGAAGCGCGCGCGCGCGATGGTAAAGCAACATCGTTTGAGTCGGGTTCACTTCAAATGCGAGTTCAAAACAACGCAAGGCCTCGACGGTTTCGCCCGTCTTTAGGCGTTGCAATCCAACTCGAAAAAGCGCGTCCGGATGAAGCGGTGCTTGGGTCAAGACTTTCTCCCAAGCCGCAAGCGCCGCCGGAGATCCCGATGATAGGTGTTCGGTGATATAGGCGCGAGTTTCAGCGACGCGTTGATCCGCGGGGGCCAGCTTTTCGGCCCTCGTTAGCAACAGGGCCGCATCCGCAGCGTCACCGCGCTGAGTCGCCATGACCGCCAACTCGAGGTAGATGCGCAAACGAAGCGGGCCGCGGGGCTGCATTTCCAAGGCTGCGAGCAAACGTGACCACGCCTCTGCGCTAGCCCCCATGCGGTTCTTCACGCGCGCCACCGCCAATTGAACCCGTGCGGATCTTGCTTGTAAGGTGAGCGCTTCGCTGGCGGCGTCGAAAGCCGCATTCTCGTCGCGGTTAGCCAGGGCGATATCACAGCGTTGCACGTAGGCGTTGGCCAATCTTGGGTGGGTTCTGAGCGCGGCATCAATGGCCTGATCCGCTTCACGGTGCCGGCCCAAGGACAGCAGCAAGCCAGCCCGAAGAAGCTGCGTACGGTAGTTCTCGGGTTGCCGCGCGGCGGCGGCATCGGCGTGGCGCAGGCGACGTAATCGTTGCAATCGCAGAGACTCGATGGAGTTTGTGCCGCCGACGATCGAAAACCGCAGCGCGGCCAAGTCCTTGGAAGCCGCAGCCTGCGCGCGAACGCCGGCGAACATCACCGCCCCGCCGACAATCAACAATGCCAAAGACAAGATCCGCCAGCCCCCGCCAAGCACAAAAAAGGGCGGGGCCACGCTCTTGTTGCCAGGAGTTTTGTGTTCGCTTATTTGGCGAGATAAAGCCGACGCGGAACGCAGCGCGAGAGCGCCAAATGTAAAAAAAGCGAGGGTCGTTGCGGGCTGGGTCAGCGGAAAACCCACGCAGGCAGAAGCCAAGACCGTGACCATGCCGGCCATGGACGCAAGGAGAACGGCGCGCCTCAATGCCCCCTCACCTTCTTCTAATTTGGACTTCGAGCGCAAGTAGGTGACCGATCCCCAGGCGAGAATCAAAACGATAGCGCCGAGAAAAACCAACAGGGCAAAAAGACCACCTTCGGCGGCCATGCGGAGAAACTCGTTGTGGGGCCGCTCGGGTTGTCGCGCCAGTCCAAGCCTTCCAGATTCGTGCTCGCGCACCGCTTGTGCCCAATCGGGATAGGCAACTGGAAAAGCACCGGCCCCCACGCCGAACAGGGGGCGGTCCTTGACCATCGCGGCGGTGTTGGCCCAAAGGTCTAAGCGTTCTCGAACGGTCGTGTTGTCAGCGTCAAAAGAACTGGCCAGGCGTTGGGCGAGGCTGACGGGCCGTTGTCCGAAACGAGCCTGGACCTCAATGTTCTGCGCCACCAGGGTGAAACCCGCGAGGACCACGATAAGGACGAGGAGGCAGCCACCGAGGTGACGCCAGGGACTTCCGAATAGGGGCCGCGTGCGAGCACTTTTAAGGACCAGGATGGTTCCGCCGAATGCCAAGCCCGCTGCCACCGCCAAGATCGCGCCGCGAGACCCCGATCGAATCAAAAACAAGGCGAGGGGCATGGCGCAGATAAACCCGAGACCGGCGCGCGTTTTTCGCCACGACGGTTCTTTTTCAATACCCAAGGCCCCGCAGAACACCCCAAGAACGGCCAGAGCAGCTGCTACGAACTCGGCCGCGACGTTGGTATGGCCAAAAAGTGAGCCCGGGCGATCGGTTTGCAGGATGCGGTCTAAGCCAAATATCTCGAAGGCGGCCTTCATTGGCGTCCACAAGCGATCACCGCACCAACCCTGAAAGGGAAAGCGCTGGGCATGGACGAGTCCGCCCGTATCCGCGTCTTGCACCAAACCTATCAGTGCAGTCAGCAAGGCCGCGATAGTCAGTGAATGAAGGGCAAGACGGCCGACAGAAACCGAAAACGGAACCAACAACAGGAGCGAAAACCAAAGAACAGCGCCAAAGCCGAAGCCAATGGGTAGCCAGCCCAAGCTCGGTGACAGACTGAAGGGCCAGGCCATCAAGAGCCATAAGGTTAAGCTGCAAAAAGAGATGAGACTGATCGTCTCGATACGATGGAGGCGTCGGAAGCGGGGAACAGCCGTTAGGGCCATGATCGCCAAGGCGAAGGTCGCCAGCTGCCAAAAGAGACGCTTGGGTAGCTCCGTTTGGGCGTACCACTGTGGCGCTACCGATAGGGGAACCACCAGGAGGGTTCCCAAGATTCCTAGTGCGAAGAGGCCGTCCCGGACCTTCGATTGCATCCTTTTTCCCCGCTCCGCTACATGGGTCTCGCCGAGTTCTACTGCGCTTGGATGACGGCGCGGCCCCTATTCCACTCGCGCTAAGTGTTTATAAACCCAGCGAACCTTGGCAACAAACACGAATCCGAAGCCTAAAAGACCTGGATTACCCCCCCAAAAGCAGTCGTCGCGCTCTTTAAAGTATTAATGTCGCGGGTTTTGTGGGTGTAATAGGGCATCCTTTATCTATGGAACATGGACGGAGTTCACGGTGCTGACTAAGAAGGCGCACTAGGCTAAAGTGAACTTCACGAAACTGTCGAAAATAGCCCGAGGAACGGTACTTGGCGCAGCTTGATCATCCAATTTTGATGGTTGGACCTAAGCAGCGCTCAGGGTATGATCCGGCCGGAATAGAATCGACGCAAAGTCTTTGAGATGCGCCGAGTTCAATAATTGAGGGAAACTTTCATGATTGCATCGAGAGAGTTGGGGGTTTCCACCCTGCTCGGAACCCTCGCCCTGGGAATGATCCTGGTGGCGACCGCCTGTAGTGGCGGAGGGGTTAGTCTCAACAATAACCAGAATCAGAATTTGGTGGCTGGCGTCGCCAATACGACTCCGGTTGTGGCACCGAACGGCGCTCAGGCCGTGCGCGTCGACTTTACTCTGAACGGTCCGCCGAACGCCGCGTTCGTGCTGCTGTTCAAGTTCTTCGACGACCCGATGGTCCAGCCCGGATCTTTCAGCGGCATGATTGCGGGCCAAGCTGACGCTTTGGTCATGACCGAAGTTAACCAGGCTTTTGCGGACATGTTCAATCCGCCGCTGACGCTCTTTAGCGACTCAGTTCTTCCGGCGAACGGCTCGCTCACGGGTACGTACTTCTGGAATGCTGGCGCCGACCTCGGTTTTGTTCCGTCCAACATCTGCGTGGTCGTAGATGTGGAATCGCCGGATGGCGGCATCACTTCCGAAGTCGATGGCGTCACCTGCGGTATTCTAGTCGAAGCCAGCGTCCTGCCCATGGGTTCGACCGGCGACAACATCGGTCCCATTATCCCGGGCATGATGACTCAAGGCTCCACCGGCCATAGCGCCAACGTGGTGTTCGGCAGCGACGGCAGCGACCGCATCCTCATCGCGGGTGGTGAGACTCAAGAAGTTGGCATGCAAAACTTCATTGCGGTTGATTCGGTAAACCGCTTCAACTTTGACATCGCCGCCGGAACGCACAGCCTGGTCACGGCTGCCAGCGGTGGTAATGCCCGCAGCGGCCACGCGTCGGCCTTTTACTACGACGCGGCGAGCCAACAGGTCGTGTTGATCACCGGTGGTCAAGATGGGGACGGAACCCCCACGAGCACCACCGACAGTTACAGCTCCGCGTTGGATACCGTGACCGCCGGGCCCAACATGGGAATGGCACGCGTCAATCACACCGCATGCTGGTTGGCTGACAACACCATCCTCATCGTAGGTGGTGATGGCGCTGCTGGCACCTCGGCTGAGATCTACGATCCCAACGCGAACACCTTCATGCCGACCACCGCGCCACTCTTTGGGCGTGCTAACCACACCTGCACCTTGTTGCCGGACGGTCGCGCTCTCATTGCAGGTGGGCAATCCACATCAACGGCACTCACCCCTCTCGCCGCCGAAATCTTCGACCCCGTAGCGGGTACTTGGAGTTCCACCGGCACCTTCATTGATCGCTACGATCACACCGCCACCCTTTTGGTGAACGGCGTGGTTTACCTCGTCGGTGGTCACGCGGTCACGAACGACGCGGTTCTCGGAACGGCTCAGGCCTACCGCACCTTCGATGGCGACCTCCCGGGCGGCGGCACCGAATTTCCGGCTGGCTTTTCGCCGACCTCGGACTTCATCGCCGAAGCACGCGCCGATCACGCCGCAACCCGCCTCGGTTCGGGTGCGATCCTGATCACCGGTGGATTCATGGCGGGAACGCCCGAAAGCAGCTCGGCCGCCGCCGAAGTGTTCTTACCGAACAAACTCACAGATGACGTCCTGGGCTTTTTCAGCGCCATCGACGTCGACCTCGTGAACTCGAGGGCACGCCACACCTTGACGACGGTTCCCTCGGGGGCTGCCATCAACGTTGGCGGGGTTAACGGCTCCATTGGTGCCCTGACGGCGCTCGACTCGGTTGAGTCCTACGCCTTCTCGAACGAAGCTCCGAGCGCCACGATTAACTCTGCCGCGGCCGTCTTCGGAAACCTCGGCGACGTTCCGGTCAACATCACCGTCTCCGATGCTGATGGCGACTGCAGCTTCGTATTCCTTCAGTACTCAACGGACAGTGGCGCCAGCTACAACTTTGCGACGCTGACGAACTACGCGGACACGGTGAACATCGCCCCGGGTTCCAGCACCTTGCATTGGAACGCTGCCGCCGACGGCATCCAAGCGGGCGCCGCGGTGACCCTTCGACTGATCCCAGTCGGCGGCGTCTTCGGAGCCCCAGCAATGCTGTTGACCGGCTTCTAATCCACCTCTGAAAAAGAGACCCTCAATTTCGAGGCCTGGAATCGCGAGATTCCAGGCCTTTTTTCGGTCATACGGAGTCAGACTTAATTCTCCCGTTTTTTTAGGCCAGGCCTAAAAAAACGGGAGAATTAAGTCTGACTCCGTAAAGCAGGTTAGAAGCTGATTTTTTCGCGGATGAAGTTGGTCAGGTCGGCGATCTTCATGCGCTCCTGCAGCATCGAGTCGCGCTCTCGCACGGTCACCGTCTGGTCGGTCTTGCTGTCGAAGTCGACGGTGATGCAGAACGGAGTACCGATCTCGTCTTGACGGCGATAGCGCCGCCCGATGGCTCCACTTTGGTCGTAGTAGACCGAGGCGAAGCGGCTGAGTTCGTCTTCGATCTCACGGGCGATTTCCGGCAGGCCTTCTTTTTTGACCAGAGGGAAAATGCCGGCCTTGATCGGCGCCAGGCGTGGATCGAGGTGCAACACCGTCCGCGAATCGCCCTCTTCGAGTTCTTGCTCGTCGTAGGCATCGACCAAAAACGTCAAGCAGGCACGGTCGAGACCCAAGGCAGGCTCGATGACGTAGGGGAAGTAACGCTCTTTTTTCTGGTCATCGAAGAACTGCAGATCGCGGCCCGTCGCCTCAGAATGGCGCTTGAGATCAAAGTCCGTGCGGTTGGCAATCCCCTCGAGCTCTTTCCAGCCGAAGGGGAAGTGATACTCGACGTCGGCGCAGGCTTTTGAGTAGTGAGCCAACTCGTTTTTGCCGTGCTCACGCAGGCGCAAACGATCCTTGTTAACCCCGTGGCTCAAAAACCACTGAAAACGCTCGTCACGCCAGTACTCGTACCACTTGTCGGCTTCTTCCGGTGGTACGAAAAACTCCATTTCCATCTGCTCGAATTCTCGACTGCGGAAGATGAAGTTCTCGGTGACGATCTCGTTGCGAAAGGACTTTCCCTGCTGTGCGATGCCAAAGGGCGGCTTCACGCGGGAAGTGTCGACGACGTTCTTGAAGTTGACGAAGATCCCTTGGGCCGTTTCCGGACGCAAGTAAACTAGCGATTCCTGGCTCTCGACGGGCCCCATGTTCGTCTTGAACATCAAGTTGAACTGTCGAGGTGAGGTCAGTTCTCCAGCACATTCGCCGGGGCGCTTGGAGGGTTTTTCGGGGCAGACTTGGCTTTCCAAAGTGTCGGCACGAAAACGCGCCTTGCACTTTTTACAGTCTACCAAGGGGTCATTGAACCCCGAGATGTGCCCGCTGGTCTCCCAGACCTTGGGGTGCATGAAGATACTGCAATCGATGCCGACGACATCGCGTCGGGAGCGCACCATTCGGTGCCACCAGGCTTCCTTGACGTTGCGCTTGAACTCGACACCAAGGGGGCCGTAGTCCCAACAGGACTTTAGACCGCCGTAGATCTCGCTACTGGGAAAAATGAAACCCCTTCGCTTCGAGAGCGAGACGAGTTTTTCCATGGTATCCGCGGGCTGTGCCATGCTTCGCGACTTCCTACTAACCAATTGCCGTTTCAGGCTGCGACTGGACGCCGCCAAGGCCTGTGGGCAAGGCGAATTATGAGGATGCCGAGCGGCTCTTTCAACTGAACCTAGTGAAGCTATCGAACCGCTTGGGAAGCCCGGTAAGCAGCAGCAGCGGCGATGTGCGCCCGGAACAAGGCCAGATTGAAATCCAGGTTGTGGTAGGTGAGTTCAGGGTGCCATTGAACGGCATGGCAAAAACTGTGGCGAAGGCTCGACATCGCCTCCACGACGCCGTCCGTGGCCACGCCCGTGACCTCAAAGCCGTCCGCGACGGTTTTCACCGCTTGGTGGTGGTAGCTATTGACGCGTACCTTGGCATCGTTCGTCACTTTGTGCAGCCAGCTGCCCTCTTTGACATCAACGCTGTGCGAGGGAAACTCTTCGGTGAGCTTTTGAAAATGCTGGTAGGTCTCGTCTTTGATCTGTGATTCGATGTCTTGCCACAAACTCCCGCCCGCAGCGACATTCAGGACCTGCATACCCCGGCAAATACCGAAAATGGGCATGTCGCGCTCGAGGGCCGATTTGGTGATGATCATCTCCGTGACATCGCGCAGCGGGTTGATCGCTTCGATGTTGTGATGGGGTTCTTCGCCGTAGTAGGCGGGATCGATGTCAAAACCACCGGTCAACAACAGGCCATCGCAAATCGAAAGCACCTGCTCCATCACGTCCTTAGTCTGACTGAGGGGCAAGATAACTGGGGAACCACCCGCCGCTTCCACCGCTTGGCAATAATTCATCGAGACGCCGAACCGAGGGTAGGGGCGATCGTTGTGCGTGAAGTAGATCTTGCGAGATGACACGCCAATGATGGGTCGTCGGTTCACGATCGAGATTCCCCCTAATAAGTCGGTGACAAAATAGTTAAGGCCGTGTAAAAACTAACACGAGCCCCCCGCTGCACCCATATCAGGGTCTTCGGCAAATCTGAGCATAAGCCTCGACAATCGGCTTCAAGTTGTTGCGCCACGACCGTTTCTGACTGACGTTGATACGGCCTTTCTTGCCTTCCTCGGCGAGATCCTCGTCGCTGCGATCCAAGGATTCGTTCAAGACGCGATCCATGTCCTCGGCCGAATCCGCGCGAAACGTCTGCCCCACTTCGCACTCGTCAAAGAGCTCCCGGATGCCACCTACATCACTTCCGGTCACGACGCGTTCCATGGCCATGGCTTCCAGCGGCTTCAGCGGCGTGACCAATTCCGTCAGACGAGTCTTGTAGCGCGGGTAGCAAAAAACATCGATGAGCGCGTAGTGCGCTTGAACCTCGTCATGGGGGACGCGCCCCGGCATTACCACGAGGTCCTGAGCACCGCATTCTTCGATCGCTTTTTTGACGCGCGGCTCATCATCACCTCCACCGATCAACAACAGCTTGAAGTCGTCGCGCGTTTTCTCGAGCCGCGCCGCCGACGCGACGAGTTCTGGCAGTCCTTCGTAGGTGAAAAAGGACCCAATAAACCCAAGAATACGTTTTCCTTCGAGGCCGTACTTCGCGAGTAAGGCGGGGTCTTTTTCTCGCGGCACAAAAGTCTCAACCTCAACGCCGTTTTTCGAGATGAGGATTTTCTCCGCCGGGATGCCGCGGCTTTCCATGTCGCCGCGCAAGCCTTCGCAGATGCACACCAAGCGGTCCGCCTGCCGCGCCACCTTGGTTTCGAGCCGCTTCACCTGTGAGTAGACCAAGCCACCCTTGGTGATTTTGTGTTTGTCGACCGCATCGTCTTCCCAAAAGGCGCGAATCTCGTAGAAGACAGGAATACCCAACTCGCCACCAACTCTCAGCGCGGCCTGGCCGTTGAAAAATGGAGAGTGGGCGTGAATCAGGTCCGGATTGAACTTCAAGGCTACATGCTTAAGCCGCGCCGCCATCGCTCCGGTCATGATGCACTCGCGCCAAAACGGCACTTTCAACTGCATCCGATCCGAAAAACCCTTGGGGATCGCGGTACGGTGGAACTTGATGCCATCGAGAGTCTCCTCCATCGCGGCGAACTCGTCGTGCCGCGCAGACGTGACGACTTCTACTTCGATTCCCAGCTCTTGCTCCACGCGCGCAATATAGCGACTCCGAAAGCTATAGCCGGAGTGCAGCGGAATCGAATGGTCGATGAGATGGAGGACTCTAAGCGGCCTGGGTTGTGACATAGATGAATTCCCGGACTCGGGGTCGGCGATTTCCTTAGTGGCAGATGATCGGTCCATGCCCTCTTTTCGGGTTTTGTGCCGCGCAGAGACAAGATGGTCCGACGATTTCTCTATGATGCCCGCCGTATGCGATACACCGACAGCAAGTTAGCAAGATTCAGATGCCGCCTGCGCCTGGCAATTGCCCTGATTTTCGCCCCCGCCTTCATGCTCGTCTTGGGCACGGCCTGCACCAGTCCCCCGCCGAGCCTGCCGCCTGACTTACCCTTCGAGGCCGCCCTCAATCGCTGCTCTGAGAAAATCTCGGGCCGAGGCGATAGCCAGCCCCAGATCATCTACATCAAGGATCGGCATTCACTAAACCCCGGTTTTCATCGCCTGCGCCCACAGCTTCAAGCGGTCCAACGTGACAACCGTCTGTTGGTCGACTACTTGGTCGCGCAGGGTTACACCTTACTCGGCTGCGAGTTTCGCTTTGGCGAGCTAAAAGAAGAGCCAGACACCAGACAGCAATTCCAAATCGTTCGCGGCCGACTCAAGTACGACCACCCCAACTACCTCGACGGCTTCAGCATTTTCCAGCCGATACGTCACCTCCTGGCGAATCGCCCGCGCCTGAAAGTCTGGGGCGTCGAAGACCCGGAGCTCTACGATCGTGATGTGGCGTTCTTGAAGACCTACCGACAAGCGACCAAACATGCGAAGCGTCGCGATTTGTCCAAAGAAGAAAGAAGATCCGCGCTCACGAAAGCGGCGTTAGCGGCACGCGCCCTCGACAAAAGCCTCATCGATCGTGGCCGCGCCGCGGCCGAGAATCTGTTGCGAGCGATGAGCAGGGTGAAGACGGAGCGCGCGATTCTCATTCTCGGAGGAGCCCACGTCGCGGGCGTCGAATCCGCACTGCGCGAGTCCGACTACTCATACCGCATTCTGCAGTCGCGCTCTTATGACCAGCACCGGCCCCAGTAAGCGAGTCTCTTACTGGTCGCGAATTTGGGCGCCGAGTTCTTTCGCCATCGCCGCAATCGCACGCTGCTGACTCGCCTCAACTTCTTCGCTCGTCAGTGTTCGCTTTGAACTGCGATAGGACAGCGAGAACGCGAGGCTCTTTTTGCCCGCTCCGAGTTGCTTGCCTCGAAACTCGTCAAAGAACTCCAAGCTCTCCAAATCGGGCAGATCAAGACTCCGCACGAGCTTTTCGATTTCGCCCCAAGTGCGACTTTCATCGACGATGACGGCAAGGTCACGATGCGCGGCGGGGTAACGCGAAAATGCCTCAAATTTTGGCGTCAGGCTCGCAGCCTCAACGATGTGGTCGAGACGCAGCTCAAAGTACTGAGGCCGGTTCTTCAAACTCATCTCAGCGATCTTCCTCGCGGTCGGCTGCCCCACGAAACCGATGGTGGCCTCCCCGAGGAGCACGCGAGCGCCGACTCCCGCTTCAAGAGCCCCGGCCTCCGCAACCATGATTTCAAAACACAGGTCCTTCAAACCAAGCGCTCGGCCTAACAACTCCAAGGCCCCTCGTGCTGCCGCGAAATCGCCATCAATTAGTCCGCCCAAAATCGGCAGGTGCAGCGGGATCTCACCCTTTTGATTGTCGAGATACACAACCGTAACTTCGAAGATGCGGATTCCGTCACCATTGCCGTTGTCTTGGTTGACGCGCCGTACCGTAAGTAACGACGTCAACAGACTCATCCGCAACGCGCTTTCGTCCTTGCGCATCGCGTTGCGGATCTCGATCGGAGCATGATCGGCGAAAAAGCACTCTGCGGCGGACGCCGGCGCCAAAAACGGCGTGGTCAGAGTTTCGGCAAACCCCGCGGCCACCAAGTTGCGCTTGACAACCGCGCGCACCAGATCGAGTTTGCTGTCGGCCACGGAGACGACTGTCATCTTGGTATCGGCCGGGATCTGGTCCAATCCGTGAATCCGGATAATCTCCTCGACGAGGTCGATCTCACGTTCAAGATCACGACGCCAGGTCGGCACTTCAACCGGCACGGGCGCCGTCGGGTCTCCGCCGCCAATAACCCGACAGCCCAAGGATTCTAGGATTTCGCGGCAGCGCTCCCAGGGAATCTCAATCCCGGTAACGCGCTCAACCTGCGCGTGGCGGAATGAGAATTGACGAGTACATGGCTCAGGGGCGCCGACGTCGATCATGCCTTTTCGAAGGCTGCCGCCAGCGACTTCAAGAATAAGCCGCGCGCAGCGATTTGCGGCAGCATCAATACCGTGGCCATCAACCCCGCGTTCGAATCGAAAGGAACTGTCGGAATTGAGCGCGAGTTTTTTGGCCACGTGTCGCGTAGCCAGAGGATCAAAGCGCGCGGTTTCCAAAAGAACTCGAGTTGTGCGCTCACTGACTTCCGTATCAGCTCCCCCCATCACGCCGGCGATCGCAACCGGACGCGAGGCATCGGCGATGACGGTCATCTCAGGGTCCAACTCGTATTCGCGGTCGTTGATGGCGCGAATCTTCTCGCCCGCGATAGCGCGACGTACGATGATTTTTGAACCGTCGAGCTGTTCCAAGTCGAAAACGTGGAAGGGCTGATTCATCTCAAAAAGCACGAAGTTCGTGACGTCGACCACGTTATTGACGCTACGCAATCCGATGGATTCCAAACGTTCAACCAACCAGTCGGGCGACGGCCCTACGCTAATGCCTTCAACCACTAAGGCGGTGTAACGACTACATCCTTTTTCGTCTTGAAGCTCAACCGAACAGGCGTCTTCAACCGCGGCATCGCCGGGCCTTAGGTGCATGTCCGGCATGCGGAGCGGGAGCCCGGTCACCGCGGCAAGATCGCGCGCTAATCCCAC
Source organism: Planctomycetota bacterium (assembly GCA_036479435.1). Classification (GTDB taxonomy): domain Bacteria; phylum Planctomycetota; family DRQF01; genus JAZGFI01. The sequence goes on from JAZGFI010000277.1 coordinate 66,229, forward strand.
CATCCCGAGACAGTCCACGCGGTTCGACGTGATCGAAAGCTCGATAACTCGATCGTCACCAGAGCCCGGCAGGTGATACTCAACTTCGCTGCCCGACATCGTGAAACGATCGCACATCTCGTCGACATCACCCTCGAAATCCGGGACGTAAGTTTTGATCCACTCGTAAGTCGTTTTCATCGTGTTTCAGGCAAACTGGTTTAGGAAACGGACGTCGTTTTCGGTCAACAAGCGGATATCAGGAATGCCGTAGCGACGCATCGCTAAGCGCTCGATGCCAAGGCCAAAGGCGAAGCCAGTGTAGACCTCCGGGTCGTAGCCGACAGCCTTGAAAACATTCGGATCGACCATCCCGCAACCGCCCATTTCGATCCAACCTTTGTTCTGGCAAGTGCGGCAGCCATCGCCACCGCAAAATGTGCAGGCAACGTCGACTTCAGCGCTTGGCTCGGTAAAGGGAAAGAAGTTGGCTCGCAAGCGAATCTTCACGTCACTACCGAAAAGCCCCTTGAAGAACTCAAGCAAGGTCGTCTTCATGTCGCGCATCGTCAGATTCTTGTCCACGGCCAGACCCTCTAGCTGGTGAAACATGTAGTGATGGCTGGCGTCGACCGTATCCGGGCGGTAGACGCGCCCCGGAGCAATGACGCGGATCGGCGGTTCGTTGGTTTCCATCATTCGAATCTGCACGGTCGAAGTTTGTGAACGCAGCAACTTGTCCCCGCTGACGTAGAAATTTTCACCTTCAGAACGCGCAGGGTGATGCGGCGGGATGTTCAAAGCGATGAAGTTGTGAAACTCGTCTTCGATTTCTGGACCCTCAGCCACACTGAAACCCAGCGAACGCATCACCGCGATCATCTCGTCGCGCACGCGCGTGATCGGGTGAAGGCTTCCAACTTGGGGCCGAGTGCCAGGTAGCGTGATGTCGGCCTGGGGGCCGGTCGCCTTGCGAGCCGAACCAAAACTAGCCTTCGCCGTTTCGAGTTTTTCGCTCAGCTCTTTCTTCAGGGTGTTGACCCCTTCGCCAAAAGCGCGCTTTTGGTCGGCGGGGATCTCACGGAGCTGCTTCATCAGACCCTGTACGAGGCCTTTTTTACCCAAGAACTCAAGGCGCCAGGCGTCCAAGCCGGCCACGTCGCCAACGCTCTCAAGTTTGCTGAGAGCCTGTTGGCGGATGTTCTCCAAGTCGCTCATCGACGGCGTCCTCTAAAAAAAAAGGGCCTGACTCAGCGAGTCAGGCCCCTGAACGATTCAGCGGCTCAAAGAGCGGCTTGGGCCTGCTCGAGCACTTTCGTAAAGGCCTGCGGGTCGTGAATCGCGAGCTCCGAGAGCTGTTTGCGATCCAACGAGATCTTGGCCTTAGTGCAGCCATTAATAAAGGCTGAATAGGTCATGCCCTGGGCACGGGTCGCGGCATTGATGCGCACGATCCACAGGCGGCGGAACATGCGCTTGCGCACCTTCCGATCGCGAAAGGCGTAGGCTTCGGCGCGAACGAGGGTCTCCTTCGCGGCACGAAGCAGCTTGCTGCGTCCTCCGCGAAAGCCCTTCACGCGCTTCATGATCCGTTTTTTACGACGATGCCGCGGTACGGCGTTCGTTACTCTCATCTATCTTTCCTTTGCTTTCGGGTTGGCTCGATGGCAACCCGGTTTGTCGTTTTAGGACACAAACACCCCGAGGCCGATATGGCCTCATGGCACTAACTCAGCGCAACGCGAATGCGTTGGCCGACGAAAACTACTGGCTCGGGCCGATCAAGGCTCTGGCGACGCGGGCGTCTCCTTTGCACAGGATCTGGGCACGACGCAGCGCACGACGGCGCTTCGGGCTCTTGGTCTGGCGCATGTGGCTTTTGAAAGCCCTAAAGCGCTTGACCTTGCCCGACTTCGTCAGCTTGTAGCGTTTTCTCGCTGACCGATTGGTCTTTAGCTTAGGCATGGTTCTTCTTTCAGTTACTTGGCCGCCGCAGCAAAAGCCGCGACGGGTTGCCAACCCCAACAACATTGTTGAGGCCGATGAGACTCCGTCAGTTCTTTGACGGGGTCACAATCATGGTCATCCGTCGACCTTCGATCGACGGTTGTTTTTCAACTTTGGCAATGTCTGACAGCGCCTCAACCATGCGGTCGAGGATCTTTCGCGGGATTTCCGGGTGCGTTACTTCGCGCCCGCGGAAAATCACCGTGAAGCAAACCTTGTCGCCCTCTTCCAAAAACTTACGAGCTTTTCGAAGCTTCGTCTCTTGGTCGTGGACATCCGTCTTGGGCCGCAAGCGGACTTCCTTGACGGTGATGGTGTGCTGCTTTGACTTGGCCTTCTGAGTCTTTTTCTTCTCTTCGTACTTATACTTGCCGTAGTCCATCAGCTTGCACACTGGCGGTACGGCCGAAGGCGAGATCTCGACGAGGTCGACTCCTTCTTCCCGGGCCAGGCGCAAGGCTTCGTCCCGAGTTAGCACACCGAGCATTTCACCCTCGACTCCGATCACGCGCAAGGGCGAGACCCGAATCATGTCATTAAGACGCATTTTGGGAGCGGGCGGCGGTCTGCGATCGTGTCGTCTCAACTCAGGATTTCCTTCATTTGCTTCTCCGTGGTCATTTCTTGGAATCGACGCGGTCACGCATCATAGCGCAAAACTCATCGATGTTGAGGGACCCGTGGTCTTCCCCTCCGCGCTCGCGAATGGAGAGGGTCTTTTCCTCGGCCTCCCGGTTGCCGATGACAGCCGTGAAGGGAATCTTCATCATTTGCGAGTGGCGAATCTTGGCGCCGAGCTTGGCGTTCTCGAACTGTCGCTCGACGCGGAATCCGCGCTTCGTCAACTCGTCTGCGATCTCAGCGCCAAAGGCGTTGCAATCGTCATTGATCGTCGCCACCGAAACTTGCACCGGTGCAAGCCAAATCGGAAAGGCCCCGGCGAAGTGCTCGATGATGATTCCGAAGAATCGTTCGATCGACCCGAGGACGGCGCGGTGAACCATCACCGGCCGCGATTTACTGCCTTCGGGGTTGATGTACTCAAGCTCAAAGCGCTCCGGCATGACGAAGTCGAGCTGGCAAGTACCGAGCTGCCATTCGCGGCGAAGGGCATCCAAGACGACAAAGTCGATTTTCGGGCCGTAGAAGGCGCCGTCGCCGGCATTCAACTCGAAGTCGATATTGTTGGCCTTGAGCGCGGTTTCTAGCCCAGCCTCGGCCTTTTTCCAAACCTCGTCGCTGCCGACCGATTGCTCCGGCCGGGTCGAAAAGTAGACCTTGATCTCCGCGAAGCCGAAGTCCGAGTAGATCTCTTTGATCATCGAAATGACGCCGGAAATCTCTTCGGCAATCTGATCTTCTGTACAAAAGATGTGGGCGTCGTCCTGCGCGAAACTCCGCACGCGCGTCAACCCCCCCGTCGCCCCCGTTCGCTCGTAACGGTGCAGCCGTCCGAAGTCCGCCATGCGTATCGGCAAGTCGCGGTAGGAGTGAAGGTGCATCCCATACATCAAACAATGGCAGGGGCAATTCATGGGCTTCACCGCAAAGTCGTTGTCGTCGACTTTGGTGAAGAACATGTTGTCTTTGTATTTGTCCCAGTGGCCGGACTGACGCCAAAGATCGTTGTTGAGGATGATAGGCGTGATGACTTCAGAGTAGCCGTAGCGCTGGTATTTTTCGCGCACGTAGTCCTGAAGCATGTTGTAAATGCGCGCACCCTTGTCGAAGAAAAAGGGAGTCGCCGGGGCCGCAGGGTTGAAAGCAAAAAGCTGAAGTTCTTTGCCTAGCTTACGGTGATCGCGCTTCTTCGCCTCTTCCAAGCGTTCGAGGTGGACCCTTAGCTCCTTACGGCTGTTGAACGCGGTGCCGTAAATGCGCTGTAGCATCTGGCGCTTTTCGTCGCCGCGCCAGTAGGCGCCCGCGACGGTCATGAGCTTCCAGGCTTTCACATAGCCGGTGCTGGGAACGTGAGGGCCGCGGCAAAGATCCTCGAAGCGACCGTCGCCGTGACGGTAGAGCGAAATGGGCTCAGCCGGATCAAAGCCCTCGATGAGCTCAACCTTGTAGATTTCGCCGCTCTTACGAAAACGCTCGAGCGTTTCGCAGCGATCGACATCGCAGAACTCAAAGGGCGTGTTGGCTTTGACGACTTCCGTCATCTTCGCTTCGATTTTCGTCAGGTCCTCGTCAGTAAAGCGATGCTCGAGATCGATGTCGTAGTAGAAGCCGTCGGCCGTAGACGGGCCGATCGACAACTTGGCATCTGGCCACAGCTGCAAGATGACATCGGCCATGATGTGAGACGCGGAGTGGCGGATGACCTGCAGGCCTTCCATAGACGTACAGGTCACGATCTCGATGCTGCAGTCTTCTTGCAAAGGACGGCGGAGATCGACAATCTCCTTGCTCCCGTTGAGCTTGGCACCGACCGTGACTTTGGCGAGACCGGGACCAATGAGGGTCGCCAGATCGAGCACCGTTTGACCGGCCTCAAGCTGTCTCTCACTCCCATCTGGAAGTGTCACCTTTACCACTGCCACCCCGTCCATCGCTTAAACTATTCCTATCAAATGACTTATAGCCGATCAGATTGGCCTTCAGCGCGGGCAGATTTTCTCTGTGAGCGCAGAATGCCAGGGCGAAGTTGTAGCACGGCAAGGGGGGCTACGCAAACAGCCACAAAGGCTCCTAACCGGAGTCTCTGTGGCTATTTACAAGTCATAGGCCTGCGGCTTCGCGCCGCATCCGGCCGCTGGCCACGCACCGTATTGGTCCGTGCCCCGCTGGCCGCATCGTCAGCTGACTCAGCCGCTGCGGGCATGGTCAATTGGGGCCCAACAAGTCGATGATCCGCGAGGATCATCGGGATCATCGCACTCCCTTCCTGCGCCACATCCCCCCTAAGGGCTGAGGCTTTGCTCTCTCAAAAGATAGAGCGGCTTATTTTGTCCTTCAGAACAGAAAACTTCTGACTTTTTTCAGTCAGGACTCTTCGGGCGCCTCAGGGGCGGGGGGCGTAAAGGTTAGCCCCAACTCCTCAAAGGCCCCGTCCATCGGTTCCGACGGCGAGTCCATCATGGGGTCGATACCACTCGAGTTCTTGGGGAAGGCGATGACGTCGCGGATGTTGTCATAGCCGAGCATCACCATGACCAAGCGGTCGATGCCCAGGGCGATCCCGCCATGCGGGGGCGCCCCGTACTCCAATGCCTGCAAGAACCACCCGAACTTCTCGTTGGCTTCTTCTTCATCCATTCCGATCAGCTCGAAAATGCGGCGCTGAATGTCGGCGCGGTGGATGCGGACACTGCCCGACCCCATTTCGTTGCCGTTCACCACGAGGTCGTACTGATTGCCCAACACGTCACCCAATTTCGAGTTATCCGCAGGCAGATCTTTCTTCGGCATGGTGAACATGTGGTGCATCGCGCCCCACCCGCCGTGCTCTTCGCTGTATTCGAACAAGGGGAAGTCGCAGATCCACAGTACATCGGTGACGTTACGGTCGATCAGATCAAGGTCTTGGCCGAGCCGCTGCCTGACGGCGGCGAGGGCCGCAAATACGACGTCGTTTTTGTCCGCAACAAAGACCAACAGGTCACCGTCCACGGCCCCCATCTGATCGCAAATCGCTTTTCGTTCGTCCTCGCTCAAAAACTTTGCGACCGGACCGCTTGGCCCGTCGGCAGCGAGTTTCATCCAAGCAAGGCCCTTGGCGCCGTGCTCTTTCGCGAGCTTCTCAAGTTTGTCGACCTTTTTGCGAGACACGGCCTTAGCGCCGCCCGGCACGCGGATACCCCGTACCGAACCACCGCCCGAGATCGCGCCGCTGAAAACCTGAAACCCGCATTCCTTCAGCGTTTCCGAGCAATCCACGAGTTCCAAGCCGAAGCGCGTGTCGGGCTTGTCGATGCCAAAGCGATCCATCGCTTCGCGATAACTCATCCGCGGAAACTCGACCGGAAGGTCTTCGCCCAGCACTTCTTTCCACAGCCGAACCAGCGTCTTCTCGATTACCAAAAAGACGTCATCTGAACGCACAAAGGACATTTCCATGTCCAACTGCGTAAATTCAGGCTGACGGTCTGCCCGCAGGTCTTCGTCGCGCAAGCATTTGCAAATTTGGAAGTACTTGTCGATTCCGCTGACCATCAAGGCCTGCTTCATCAACTGCGGCGACTGCGGCATGGCGTACACTTTGCCGGGCTGCATCCGCGACGGCACGATGAAATCGCGCGCCCCTTCGGGCGACGTCTTCATCAAGAGCGGCGTTTCAACCTCGCAAAAGTCTTCTCCGTGAAAGACCTCGCGAATGATCTGGCAAATCCGACTTCGCGTCTGAATGGCCTTGCTTAGAACCGGACGCCGCATGTCGACGTAGCGAAACCGCAGCCGCGTGTCTTCATTCGCCTTCACATCATCTTTCACTTCAAAGGGCGGCGTCAAGCTTAGGTTCAGGATCTCAATTTCAGAACAGCTGACCTCAATGGCGCCCGTCGGCATGCTCTCGTTGGGATTGCCGCCGGGGCGCTCCTGCACCCTCCCTTTTACTGCGATCACCGTTTCGCGGCTCAGCTCGTCGGCGTTCGCAACCTTCTCGGGGTCGATGTTAACTTGCGTCACGCCGTAGCGATCTCGCAAATCGACGAAGTAAAGCCCGCCCAGATCTCGGCGCACCGAGACCCAACCATTCAAAATCACTTCCTGCCCGGCATGCTCCGCACGGAGTTCCCCGCAGTTGTGTGTTCTTTGGAGCTTCATGGCTCGCCTTCCCGGCTCAAGATGACTGAGGATCACGCCCGACCTTATCTCGTCGGAGGCGTGTGCTCGCAGGGTAGCCACTGGCCGAAGCCTCCTCCAGCGACCAAAGTTGCCAATTTGGGTCGGGGACTGCAGGGCTGGTGTGATTTGCGGGCCGAAGCCTCTGGACTCAGTTACCTGAACGGTTCTTGCGGTGGGAGAGGTGTTTTTGGGGGGGGAGTCGAAGGTACCGGGACCGACTGGGTCTTGTTGCCGTCGGAGGCGTGGATGGCCTTGAGGGTTTCCGCGAGGCGCTGACGCATTTTTTGGCGTTCGGGATGATCGTCGGGCAGAGACTTCTCGTGAAGCCTGCGCACTTTGCGAACTTGGAATCGCAGGTTTCTCGACGTCGAACGCTCAAAGGTACCGGTAAAAGTACTGGCGTAGTTAACGACACTCCGCAAGTAGGCCGGATCGTCGATAGCACCGTGATTCGCCCTCGCTTCGAGCACCTGCTTGAGAAGGGCCCTCGCTCCACCTTTTTCGCCAAGATCAAGAAGAGTAAGGGCGTAGTTCTCGCGGCTCCAAGCGACCTCAAGATCATTGACAGTCGGGGCCGCTTCTCGGACCTTGAGGGCTCGGCCAAAAAGACCTCGCGCTCTTTCGAATTTACCCAAAGCCCTCAACACAAGGGCCAGAGATTCACGACTGTCCTGAAGGTCGGGATGGTTTCCGGCGAGCAGTTTCTCCTGCATCATCAGGGCTTTTTCGAGCAACACTTTGGCGCCTCGGACATCGCCAAGGTCAAACAAGGCCGAGGCATAGTATTCACGTACCGTTAACACTTCCGCGACATCAACGGGGATCACCGTCTCACAGGCATCGATAATCTGATTGTAGAATCGTCTCGTTCCCGCGAGATCACCGAGATTGTCCAAGACCGCCGCGGCGTCGCGACGGGCTCTTTGCATATCCGGGTGCGTAGCTGGTAGAGTTGCCTCGCGCACCAAGTCGAGGATTTGCCAGATGCGAATCGCGCTCTCGGTGTCGCTTCCGTAGTGGAGTTGGACCGCGAGACTCAACAGGGCTTGAGTGAGACCGCGGTCAATGACGTTCGGCAGGGTTTTCTCTAGCCCCGCGATGAACTCAATGCCAACGCGGCGAGCTTCGACGCCCTCTTGCCATTTCCGAAGCCGTCGGATTTTCTTGATGACCGCGCCGATTCTCTCCGTAAGTCCCGACATTGCCGTCGTCGCCGGCGTCTCGATGATCGCGATCTGGCAAGGTTGAGTGCTGACACCGCCAGCTCCCGAGGCGCTGCCGCCAACCATGACATCCAATAGTAGCCTAAAGGTAGCGCCCTTAGTGACCGGAACATAAAGATGGGCGTCCATGCCTACGCAGAGGTCGTCGTCGAACTTCAGCCGCCCGCCATTCGCACCAAAGATCGTAACCATGATGTCCCGGTCTTCGGTGTGGACTCGTATCGAAGCTTCACCGCCAACTGTCGCGCGATATCTAAACGCCCTCGTGACGCCCGGCTTCAATCTGAATTCTCGGACTTTGCCAGGTGCGATCTCACCGGCGATTTCCTTGCGCCCCCCGGGCTTCGGAGCTTGTCGATCCTGGGCCACGCCGGTGAACACCAGCAGCAACAAGGCCATTATTGAAATCGTGATTCGAATCATCGTGCGTGAACTCCATCCAGAGTTCCTGGGGCTCTGAACCTGCAAACAAGACACCGGACATGAAACGTTACAACAGACAATAGGCTCCTGCCAAGGAAGAACTATTCTCATCCCTCGCCAGAACTCCCCTCATCACGACATTCTCGGCCCTGAGCCAAACCTATCCCCGTGATGGCCTCTACTCTCAAGTCGTCCAAACAAGGCCTGCACCCACTGCCAAATTCACCCCATGGGTATTAACTCAATAAGAACCGCCCTTGAGAACGAAACCCGCAACAACTGCGTCAGACCATTTTCACCGCCCTTTCCCTCACCATCCCTCAAAGTCAGCTGCATAAGAAAGCGTTTGATGGCCAGGGGCCACCAAACGCTTTGAACATCGCCGTGATTGCAGGTTGGGTTGAGCTGCTGAATTCCTATCGGGCTGAGGAAGTTTTGTCGATAGTCCTTCTTCCCACTCCCAAAGCCGTCGCTAGCGCCTTCGTGCGTTTGGGACTAGGGCCTTGGTGGAAGGACGACAAAAGGACAACCGCAACTCCAAGGTAAACACGGCGGCCAAGAAACCGTGTGGATGGAGGAGCGGCCCTTAGACGACATGAGG
>JAZGFI010000278.1:0-8971 GCA_036479435.1 Planctomycetota bacterium
GTGCCTGACGACTCCAACCCAAAGATCGACGTCGGCGGCGGCGGCGGCCCGGCGGCAAAAGTCGTCCACAATCTCGCCGCGTAAAAAAGCGTGGTCGGCCGTCGTCACCAACAGCGGGGTTGAAAGCTCTTGAAGTGCCGCGAGAACGCTCGAACTTGGACTTTCAGCGGAGCGCATCCACGAAACTCGATCTCCAAGATCGCGTAGTTCCGTCTTCAGTTCGCTGGCGTTGACCGGCTCCGAAATGGTGATGTCGCCAACGCTCTCTGCCGCCAGGAGAGCAGCCAGCGGCCCGCGAATCATTGGCTGGCCACCCAAGGATAATAGGGCTCGGCAGGGAACCTTCGCAGTGCGCGCGAGCAGGTCACCTTCGCCGCGGTCGCCGGCCAGAATCAAGCTATTGAGTTTGGACACTACTTGAAGCCCCCTTGGCGTCTAGCCTTCCAAAGGGCAATCCAACCCAAGAGCAAAGGGTGCTTTCGTGTCAATGGGCCCGGCTCGACGCGCACGCCGGAATGCCGTTCGATCTTCCACAGCAGGTACTCAATTCCTCCGTCGAAGGTCCACGCAGCTTTGCTGAGGCGCATCACCTGGAGAATTCGGCCCTGAATGCGGCGGAGCAGCCAGGCGACCGCTGACTTACGTCGATCCCAGGCGGAATATTGCCGCATCAAGAGCGCCGCCGGGGCGGTGGCAAGGGGCTCACCCGGGTTCAATGCCTCGTCGCGGTCGGGAGCATAGGAAAACGTGCCGCCGATGCTCATTGCGTGTCGTTCGGTCGCATCGCGGTAGTGATCGCTGGCAAAAGCCGCCAACTCTGAAGCGCGGCCCTGTTTTTTCTCGGCGCGAAACTCCGTGCGGTAGGAGTCTGCGAGCCCTTGTGACCAAAGCTGAGTCGTGGCGGCAGGCAGAGCGATGCGGGGCGCAATCTTGGCCAACATCGTGCTTTGAGCCTGTTGCAAAAGGTCCTCGAGCCTTGTTTTCGACTCGGGGCCAGCACTCCAAACGACCGCCACTGGCTGGGCCAATCGCCCCCAAAAATAGGGCTGAAGACAATCTGGCCGCGTGTAGCGGTCGAGGTCGTCGACGTCCAGCAGGGCGTACTTGGCGCGGTGGCGCTGACCCTCCGATTCAATTTCGAGATAAAATACGTTGGGGGGCAAGCAAGCATTTCCGATCCGCATCAACGTCGATCGCAAGGCGGAAATAGGGGGGCTCATCGCCACGCGATGGTGGGCGTAGGCTTCGTCGTAGCGCTTCACGACGACCATGAAATCAAAGAGGCTCTCGCTTGAGGACGCTAACGCAGGGGCTGGGGCCGTCGCCCTGAGGTTCGAACCGTAGTACAAAACTCCTGTCAGGGAATCGCCATAGCGCTGCCGCAGGTGTTCGGCGAAGGCCGTAAGAGCACTGGGGAATTTCGGCGAGGGATCGATCGGACGGAGTTCCAGCGGACCAATGAGCGCAAGCCCAATCTTAGTTGTGGTTTAGGGCGTCGACAAGCACGCAAGGTTCCCCGGGGAATCTTTGTGAACCAGGTACGAGGCGAGGGCCGTGATTGATATCCTTCCTCGGTGCCGACTCGACGCGGCGCTGTTCCCCCCTAAGAGGGTGAGGGACACCTTGTTCTGGGGGGCACAAGCCTTGAAAGCACTTATCCTCAGCGCGGGCCAAGGCCGGCGCCTCTTGCCGCTGACAGCGGATACGCCCAAGTGCGTTTTGCCGGTCGCCGGGCGTCCCCTGTTGGTCTGGCAAATCGAGACTCTCTTGGCGGCGGGCGTCGACGACATTGTGGTGGTCGTCGGTTATCGCGCGGAGCGAGTTGAGGAAGCCATCGCTCCCTACAGCCGCCACGTGCGTACGCTCTTCAATCCTTTTCACAGCGTGTCGGACAATCTCGCGAGCTGCTGGATGGCGCGCACTGAGATGAACGAGGACTTCTTTTTGCTGAATGGCGACACGCTGTTCGAAAAAGCAGTGGTCACCAGGCTTTTGACCTCCACTCAGGACATCACGGTAACGGTCGATCGTAAGCCAAAGTACGACGACGACGACATGAAGGTGCAGCTCGAAGGAGACCGCTTGCTCCGTATCGGAAAAAAATTGCCGCCGCAGCAAAGTGACGCCGAAGCGATCGGTTTGATCTTGTTTCGCGAGGCCGGCGGTAAGTTGTTTCGAGCTGCGCTCGAAGCCTCGATGCGCCGGGGAGAAGCTCTACGGCAGTGGTACTTGAGCGTCGTGGACGGCCTCGCCGACCAGATCGTCGTTTCGGTCAAGTCGATTGAAGGGATGCGCTGGGCTGAAGTCGACACCGCCTCAGATCTCGAAAACGCCAGCTTCGTCGTGAAATCAACCGACCTAAAATCTGCCGTTGCGGAATAGTCAGCTTCACCGAACTGAGATCGCATCAAAGGGTAGTGAAAAACGTCTGACGCTCATGTTGCGGGTTTAGGTTTCGGAGGGCATGGCGAACCAACGTATGGCGAGGTCTGGGTCTTCTTCTTCCGGATTGGCGTCTACCAACCAAGAATTGAGCTTGTCCTCGCCCTTCGGACAGGCCTGCCAGGCCATGATCATCCTCACCATCAAAAACAAGGTTGAGAGCACCGTCCAGGCAGCGACGGCCCAAAGGCCGAGGTCGGGTCGACCGATGAACAAAGACGCGGTCATCGGAATCATGCAGGTATTGCGACGTGCGGTCACCAAGCGGAAATAAGAGTCGATGGGGCGCCACACAAACATCCCTCCGCGAACCCAGAGTTTCTTTGTAAACAGCTCGACCAGCCGCCCGACGAAGTAGCCGCCGAAGATGATGATGATCGTCGCCTGAAGATCGAAGATCGGCGTCGGCGACGCGAAGGACGTCAGGCTGAGGCCCCAGGCGAGATACCAAAAGGGCGGGTGAACGATGTCCGTTACTTTGTCGAGATAGTGCCCAAATCGACTGGCACTTACGGTCGTACGCGCAAGCTTGCCGTCGACGGTGTCGAAGAAAGTCATGATCCAACCACAAACGAGCCCAAAGGCGTAATCACCTCGCCAAAACAAAAACAGTGCTGCGAGCATCAGCGAAAAACCCGTGACCGTCACTTGGTTGGGTTGGATCTTCAATCTCACACAGAGCTGGACGCACCAGCGTGCGGGATGCGGCCACAGCCATTTCGTGACGAGATCGGTGACGCCCTTGTAAGAGGCGTCGTAAAGCAGGCGTTCGTGAATCTGGCGGCGAGAAGCCTCCGCTTTCACGACAAAGGGCCGCTGGGCCTTGAGAAGGCGGTGAGGAATCCCCTTCATCATCTCATCGGGATCCTCGCGCTTTAGTCCCGCGATGGAATCGATGGCGCGGCCTTCGAGAATGGCCGCGACGGCAGGAAGCGCTTGCTCGCGGGGCGCGTGGACCGCGACGATGGGAGCTTCTTGGTCCGAAGTCTGCATGAGCTGCTGGTTGCGGCGCTTCATCAAGTATCGGACTAAGCGATCGTCGTAGAGATAGGCCCCGTGGATCACGACGATCTCATCAGCTTCGGGAACTGGATCGTCGGGGGAGCTTAGGGTGACGACGTCGAAGCCGTCACGCGCCAAAAGGCGGTGCAAACGAATTTGGGGCTGAAGCCCAAAATGGCGCACTTCGGCGCCGCCACAGATGAGCGCGACGGTTTTCATGTCGCTCCTGATTCTGGACTTCTTGTTGTCAATCTCGTGGCTTTTGCCCCGGTATGCGCAGATTGGAACAAGTGGGGATGACCACCACAAGCGAAGAGCCCCCTTTCAGCGACCTGGAGACTTCCGCGAGAGGGCCTCTCCCGGCTCGTTTTGACCTTGAAGAGAGCGGAAACTTGTATCCTGGCGATGTTCTTCGAACACTCCGTTGCCAGTTGGAGTCGGCCAGAACGGACGTGGGACCCCTTTTTCAGTCAATGGTCACATTCATTCACTTGTCGGATCTGCATCTGAGCGATCCAGGCTTTCCGGGAGGCCGATTGCTGGCATCGCCAAAGCGGCTGATGGCTTGGGCTTCTTGGCGCTCGAAAAAAAGCGGCCAGCACGACCAAGGTCTCGTGGCGGCCGCGATGTCCGACCTCGCGACCTTTGATCCTGCGGCGATCCTCGTCACGGGCGATTTTACTCAGTTGGGCCTACCCTGCGAACATGAGCAGGTCCGCGACTGGCTGCCGCAACTCGAATCCATCGCCCCCCTAACTTTGGTTCCGGGCAATCACGACGCCACGGCGAAGGAGCCATGGTCGATTGGCCTGGGCCTTTGGCGGCCTTGGTTCGGCGATCCTGAGAACTCTCCAGATTCGCAGCCAGCGTTTCCCAGCCTCAGGGTTTGCGACGAAGTCGCCCTCATCGGACTGTCGTCGGCACATACTTCGCCGCCGGGTTTTGCCACCGGCCGGGTTGACGCTGCGCAGTTGGACCGGCTTCGCCTGATGCTCAGCGAGACCCGAACGCGAGGCCTTTTTCGCGTCGTGTTTCTTCATCATCCGCCCGTACCTGATGTCGTGCCTTGGCGCAAGCGGCTCGTCGGTCGCAAAGCCTTGGAGGAAGTGCTGAACGACGTTGGTGTTGAGCTCTTGTTGCACGGACACGCTCATCGCAGCGTGAGGTCGTCAATGGAATTGGCGGGGCGAACAATCCCATCTCTGGGGGCGCCGTCGGTTTCAGAATGCGGTTCTCGTAGCCATCGAGGTGGGCGTTATCAGGTCATTGGGGTCGTTGCGGAAGCCGGCAACTGGCGTATCAATGTGCGCTTGAGAGCATGGAATACTGAAGCGAAAGTTTTCGTTGACGAGGAGCGAATCGAATTCGAGGTGCCGCGATGACTCCCCAACGACCCCCCCTTGCTTTGATGCTCCGTCTTTTGGCCAGAGTCGGAGAGCATCGCTTTGTCGCAGCTTCGGCCTTGAGCTGGATGTTCGTGGCAGCCTTGGCTGAAATGGCGCCGATCGCGGTCGCTGACGGCGTGGTTGGAATCCTCTTTCCCGACGTCGATTCCGAACCATCCAGCACGACCGGTTGGTTGATGCGCCTAGGAGTGTCGTGCTCGGAAGCACTTGAGGTTCGTCCGGAGACACCAGAGATCGCGGCGCTGTTCTTGATGGTTGCTTTGGTATTGGTCCTGGGTTTAGTGAGTGGCGTGGCCTCGTTTTGCGCCGCCTACTACTCGCGTTTGTTATCCGCGGTCGTTGTGATGGACTTACGCTGTAGCTTGATGCAGCGCGTCCTCGAGATGCCGGTTTCTTGGTTCACCAAGAAAAAGACCGGAGACCTTCTGTCCCGTTTCGCGACCGACGTGCAGGCAACCTACGTGGGCGTGAACGCCTTTCTGATTGTCATGCTGCACAAGTCGATCATTCTGCTGCTCGCGGTTTCGGCGGCTTTCTACATCAATTGGAGGCTGGCGGTCGCCTCACTTGTTGTTCTTCCGGTCTTGGTACTGCCGGTCGCCCTCATCGGCAAAAAGGCAAACAAGCACAGCGGCAAGAGCCTCGTGTCTTTGGGCGAAACCACCGAAGCCGTCAACCAGTCGCTCTCGGGCCTGCGGGAGATCAAGGCCTTCGGGGCCGAACCCCAGGCGCGGCAACGCTATCGGGCTCTCAATGAGCGCTGGTTGCAACGTCAAGCCAAATTGATCCGTGCGCTTTCTCTGGGCCACGCCATGATGTTCTTGGTCTACTCCGTGAGCCTGGCGATTGTCTTGGGGCTCGGCGGCTATCTCGTCCTCACCAAAAAATGGGACATGGATCGCAAGTCGCTCGTTACCTTCTTGGCCGCGCTCGCTACGGCTTATGGCCCTTTGCGCCAACTCACCAAGGGCTATCACAAGTGGCAGTCATCGATGGCGGCTGCCGCTCGTGTCTACGAAGTTCTTGAAGCGCCTTCCCCGGCAAGGTCAGGCGGAAATATTGAAGTCGGGCCCATTACGAAGGGCATCGAGTTCGACAAGGTCTCGTTTTCTTACTCCGCGCCCGAAGAATCACAAAAGCAAACTCTCAAAGGTCTTTCCTTTGAAATTGTCGCCGGACAGTCGCTTGCGCTGGTGGGGCCATCGGGTTCGGGCAAGTCGACCATCGCCGATTTGATATTCGGGTTCCTACACCCGCAATCGGGCTGCGTTCGAATCGACGGGCGGCCCCTCGAAGAGATCGACCCCCGTAGCCTGTTGCGGCAGATCGCCATCGTCAGCCAACGGCCTTTTTTGTTCAACACGAGCGTTAGAGAAAACATCCTCTACGGCCGCACGGATGCGACGATGGAGGAGATCGAACAAGCCGCGCGCGCCGCTCAGATTCACGACCGAATCATGGCCCTTCCCGACGGCTATGAAAGCCTCGTCGGCGATCAGGGCTCGGCGCTTTCCGGCGGTGAGTTGCAACGCATCACCATTGCGCGGGCCCTGCTGAAGAACGCCTCTTTTTTGCTTTTGGACGAAGCGACGAGCAGTCTCGACGCCGAGTCAGAGCGTGCCGTGCAAGCAGCTCTTCGGCATCTTCTCAAGGGGCGCACGACGCTCATTATCGCGCATCGGCTCTCGACGATCGTCGATGTTGACCGTATCTTGGTAGTCGAAGGCGGTAAGATCGTGGAGACGGGGCAGCATGAAGAACTCATGGCTGCCGCCGGCACCTACGCGCGGCTTTATCGGGCCCAACATTCATGACGGTCGACAAGATGAGCAGAGACTTTAGAAACCGCGCATCGTTTAGGAGCGCGCTCAGCTTTCACCGCTTTCTTCGGCACCTTCACCTGCCGCATGTCGCCGCCGACAAAGTAGTGCAGACGCTCAAGGTGCTTCGCAATCCCGCGGATGTTCTGCGGCGTCGCCGCGCGGGACAGACGATTCGACGCCAAGCGACGACAAAAATCCGGATTTCTGAAAGCGAGGGTTGGCTGCCCCTGGGAATCGACGAGCTGAGCGGGCAAAGCGAAGCGAGCGAGGCTTGCCGCGTCATTTTCGAGGAGAAGAAAAAGAGCGGCGAATCTGAGGAGGTTCTCGCCGCCGCCAATAAGAATTTCTTAGTGAGTCTTGTTCGAGATGAACAGTTTGGGCCCCACGAGAAAGTCCTCGAGCTTGTTCTGAGTGATGAAGTCTTGAATGCAGCGGCCACCTACCTCGGCTCCTTGCCGCTTTTGACCGCGCTTCGCTTGTGGTGGACGCCGCCCAACACCAGTGCCGAGTCGAGCCAGCTTTACCATTTTGACGCCGAGGGGACGCGCCAGCTCAAGTTCTTCTTTAACGTCCTTGAGGTTGGCCCCGAAAACGGACCTTTCCATCTGATACCGGCTTCGCACTCCAAAACGATCGCCAAGCAACTTGGATACCGACGCGGGAAGCTGAGCGATTCGACTTTAGAACCCTTTGAGATCGAGACCCACAGAAAAATCCTCACCGGCCGGGCCGCAGTGGGCGCGGCTGTCGATACTTCGCGCTGCCTTCATCTCGGGAGTCGATCGAACCTTAGGGAGCGAGTCGTCTTGATGATGCAGTTTACACCGCTAAGTTGTCCTCGCGTTGCTCGTCCCGATTGGGTTGGAATGAAAATGACTCCGGCCTTCAAGAATCGCCTTAGCCCCCTGGCCATCTCGGCCCTCGGGTTGAAGTGAACTGAAGCGCGCCCCGATGCGACCATCACCGCCCTTGGAACCAGCTGAGCAGAATCGATGGAACTGAATCTAGATCCTATCGAAATCGAGAGCGTGCTCGCACCCTATCTTTCGGAACGAATGCCGATTGACTCCCCGGAGTGGCGTGCGCGCATGCAGCGGCTGGACCGCAAGTGGATTCGTTTGGCGCGCCGCCGCCGTTGGTTTGGCTGGCTTCCCAGTGCTCCGCGCGCTCCCGATTGGCTGCGCGGCCAAAAGACTCAAAGTGACGTCAAGTCGGAGTACGAGCGAATTTGGTCGGGAACGTCCTTTCCCTCGCCCGACACGCCGAGTCCGCGCAAACCTCTTGCCGCACAATGGCAGGATGAAGGATTGCTCGTCAAAAACGGCGGCCTGCCTCGCGTTCACCTCGTCTTGATGGCCAAGTATATCGAGGAGCTTCAGCCCAAACGTGTTTTGGAAGTTGGCTGCGGCGATGGGCGTAACCTCTTTTCGTTTTCGGCGCGTTTCCCGCAGATTTCGTGGTCGGGCATCGAGTTGACCAAGGCTGGCGTTGAAAGAGCCCATGCGACGCAAGCTCATTCACAGCTGCTTCCAGAGGCCGCAGGCTACATGCCATGGTCGGTCCAAGATGACGGAGCCTACCGTGCGGTCGAGATCCGACAGGGAAACGCGAGGGCGCTGCCCTTTGAAGACAACAGCTTTGATTTGTGTTTCACGCACTTGGCCTTGGAGCAGATGGAGGCGATACGCGACGACGCGGTTCGCGAGCTCGTGCGAGTGAGTCGTGGCCACTTGCTGTGTTTGGAGCCCTTCGCTGATTTCAACCAGAGTCGCATCCAACGCAACTCGGTGTTCGCCACCGACTACTTGTCGTTATCTGTAGACGAGTTCGCGAGTTTCGGGGTGAAACCTCTGGCCGTGACGTCAGCGTTTCCCCAGAAGGTTCGCTTGGGTCACGGCCTGGTGTTTGGGGCCGTTTAAGCTCTTGAGTTTAGTTGAGATTTGGTTGTCGATTGAGGCCGTACTTTTCAATCTTGCGGTAGATCGTGGCGCGACCGAGGCCGAGTTTTCTGGCCGCCAACTTGACGTTCCAATTGCAACGCGCCAAAGCCTGGCGAATGATGCGAGACTCTTGGGTCTCAAAGGGAACGACCTCTTGGTTAGAGGAGGCTGACTCAAGATTGGCGGTTCGGCACAGACCCAACTGCGTGGCGGTTTCACAGGCCTCGGCCCCGATGCCCAAAAGGGGCTGATTCGCGCTTGAGGGTCTCGATAGATTCGACCTAAGGGGTCGTGATCCATGATCGTCGGCCGCGACATCTGTCTCCAAACAAGTAGGCTCGGCCTTGGTCTCAAGGGT
>JAZGFI010000279.1:0-30433 GCA_036479435.1 Planctomycetota bacterium
AACAAGACTCGCAATTCGAAGGCGCTATTCTCCGCATCAAACCTACGCCCCGCCTCTAAACCACCTTTGAGGCTCGTTGGCCTTGCCTGAAGGGATGGCGAGAACCAGCAGATGCGGAATCGCTGGATCCGTGCACCTTCATCTTGACGCTAGAGGCAAGCAGGTTTAGGGTCGTCGCTACATTGCAGGCAGACTGAACCATTCGAGGTAAGACCATGAGCCGACGTTGCACAGTATTGGCTGCGTTTGTCGTCCAACTCCAACTCCTATTCCTGTGCGGCATCATGCATGGCCAAATTTTCAACCTTGCCGCTGCTCCGGAAAACACGCAAGCGCTTGTCATTACAGGCACGCCAGCGAGTGGCAGTGTTTTGACAGCAAGCGTCATGGCACCTCCGGGTTCTGCCGTCAGCTTCTTGTTCGCAACAGCCACAGCCGATTTCCTCATCGCCGGCGTTCGCGTTCAGATCTTGCCTGCATCGGTATTCCTGATAATTACGGTTGGAGTAGATTCTACCGGGATAGCAGTGATTTCGGGTCCCCTTGCTGCGGCCGCTCCCGGAACATTCATCGCCTGCCAAGCGTGCATTGTCGAGTCGGACGGTACTCTGCAGTTCACCAACCGTTCCGATTTGGTCATTGTCCTTGATGAAATGGGGCCGCTGTTTCCAGGCTCGGTGGCTGCGGCGGGCAACGATCCTTTTTCGGTTGCGATCGCTGATCTCAACGGCGACGGCCTCCTCGATCTCGCCGTTGCCAACTTTTTCTCGGATAATGTATCGGTGCTGTTGAACCAGCAGTAGTAGGGGGTGTGGATCTCACGATTGAGGGGTTTCTTGCGCGTGTGCTTACAGGGGTGAAGTTCCAGCCCAAATATGCGGAGTCACTCCGCTAATTCGCCTTGGAATCGAAACGCGTCACTTTCGCTTATCAACTCGACGAGATGGACAAGGAGTTGGAAAATCGAGGGCATCGCTTGGTGCGATACGTAGACGACGTACAGATTTACGTAAATTCAAAGTCGGAGGGTGAGCGAGTGCTGACTGCCCAAAGGTCAACGTGGGCGCGGGGCTCGCGTACTGAGAAATTCAGCTGAGTAGTGCCGGGCCAAGGCCTCGCGTTTTGGACCCTCGCCCAACACCGATCCCGCGGTCGCGAGGGCGTCGGCCAAGGTCGCGTTGTTGGCGATGCAAGTCAGCTCTTGGTCGGTCACAAGGCCCTTGCCGTGGCCGGGATCGAGGATGTGTGACTGCCGTCTTGATGCTTGCAAAAGGTATTTGAAGGTCGCCCCCGATGTCGCGACGCCACAATGGCTCAAGTGCCGCGTCTCGCCTTGGTAGCCGAGTTGCACGCTCCATCCGGTCTTACCGGGCGGGGCGGCGCCAAGTCTCAGGTCGCCACCGGCGTCGATCAAGTACTGGCGATAACCCATCGACTCCAAGACTTTTGCCGCTTCGTCCGCCGCATCGCCTTTGGCGATCCCGCCGAAATCAAAAGCGAGCCCCGGGCAATCGTGGCGGAGGGTCGAATCTTTGGGCGACCAAGTCAACTTCTCCCAACCAGTTTGGGCCCTGGCGGTCTCGATTTGGGCGGGGCTCAGCTCTTGTTGAAGAGTTCGTGCCCGCCGCCACTGCTGCGTTAAAGCTCCGAGAGTCGGGTCGAAGGCGCCACCGCTTTGGGCCGCGATCTTAAGGCTCACCTTGAGAATGCGACTCATGTCTTTGGAAACACGAACTGTCTGACTTTCGGCGGCCGTCGTGAGGCGTCGAGCTTCGCTGTTAGCGCGGTAGTCGCTGAAAATACGCTCAAGCCTAGAGATGCGATCAAAGGCCGCGCGGGCAGCGGCCGCGGCCTTTGATTTCGAATTGGCGTAGAGAACGAGGCGAAACTTTACCCCCATGAGCCCACGGCTATACTCATAGCGTGTCGGACTTGCGACTTTAGTCGAACTTACGACAGCTGCCGGATTCCTCCGGCAGCTTCCTCCCAACCCCGAGGTAAAAAGCGCAATGATTAGGGCAAGCAGGACACCAGGTTTCCGCGCTGACCGTTGTCGAGGACTCGTCCTCATCATTTTCGGATTCCTCATCGCTTGTGAGCCCGCCGAACGCGTCAAGCCCTTCCCGACGAAAAAGGCTGCGGCCAAGGTTAGTGAAGTCGCCATCGACTCGCCCCTAAAAGCGAGTCAACCACCCGCGGCGATCGTCGTTCCGAAACCATACCTTCAAGTGCTTCCCGGCACGAACGAGAAGATCTACATGGTGCCGGTGCCCGATGGAGCCGGCGGCGGCTTTTGGATGTCGGCCAAAGAGATTACATGGGATGTCTACGACCACTACATCTACGGCCTTGGCGCTGAACGCGACGTTGAACCGCCGCGTACCGGCGAAGAACCACCCGAAGGCGAACAAGACGCCATTAGCCGTCCGAGCAAACCCTACGTTCATCCCGATCGCGGCTTTGGCCACGATGGCTTCGCCGCCATCTCTTGCAGCGCTCTCAACGCGGAGTGTTTTTGTGTGTGGTTCAACGACAAGACGAAGCTCAAGTTTCGCTTGCCGGAAGAAGAAGAGTGGGAGCGGGCTTGTCTGGCCGGTGCCAAGGGCCCGTTTTACTTCGCCGATGCCAAAAAAATCGGCGACTACGCCTGGTTCACAAAAAACTCCAACGACAGCCCCCAAGCTGTGGGCTCGAAAATCCCCAACTCCCTTGGCCTGTATGACATGCACGGCAACGCCAGTGAGTGGGTCTACGGCCGGGATGGCGAATTTGTGCAAAAAGGGGGCTGCTTTTGGGACGAACCCGAGTTGCTTCACGCCAGCGCGCGCACCGCGTACGATGAATCCTGGCAAATGACTGATCCTCAGCTGCCAAAAAGCCAGTGGTGGCTTTCGGATGCGCCCTTCGCCGGGCTTCGAATTGTTCGCGATTTCAAAGACGCCAAGTAAGGACCCCGTGATGACCGAGACCGTGACCGACCCCAAAAACACCTCGACTGGATTCAACCGGCGCCAATTCATGAAGAGTTCGGCCATCATGGCCCCGGCGGTTCTCGCTATCGGCCCTCGCGCCTTTGCGTCCGACGACAGCACTTTGAAGTTTGGCCTCATCGGTTGTGGTGGCCGCGGCACCGGCGCGGCTAACCAAGCTCTGCGGGCCGACAAAAACAACGTGCTCTGGGCGGTTGCCGATGCCTTTGAAGATCGTATCGGCGGGGCCATGGGTCTGCTCAGGGCCGAAGGCGAAAAACTCAAAGCCAAACACAACAGCAATCAGATTCAGGTGACACCGGAGCGCCAGTTCAGCGGTTTCGACGCCTATCAAAAGCTCATCGACTCCGGTGTCGATGTGGTGTTGTTGGCGACACCACCTTACTTCCGGCCCGAGCAGTTGCGCGCGGCGATTGATGCCGGCAAGCACGTCTTCAGCGAAAAACCCATGGCCGTTGACGGTCCAGGTGTGCGTTCGGTCATGGAATCCGCGAAAATTGCCAAAGAGAAAAACCTCAGCTTGGTGGCGGGGTTTTGCTGGCGTTTCAAAGAGAACGACCGGCAATTCGTTAAGCGGCTCCACGACGGGATCATCGGCGACATCCGCGCGGTCTACACTGACTACCTCACCGGCATCCTCAACACCCACCCTCGCAAAGAGGGTTGGACCGATATGGAATTCCAGTTGCGCAACTGGCAGCATTTCAATTGGCTGAGCGGCGACCACATCGCCGAGCAGGCCGTGCACAGTATCGACAAGATCAACTGGTTCATGAATGATGTCGCCCCTGTCAAAGCGATTTCCGTCGGGGGACGCCAATCCCGAGCAGATGTTCCTCGGACCGGTGACGTCTTCGACCACTTTGGTGTCATCTTTGAATACGCCGACGGGGCGCGTGGTTTTCACCTTGCCCGCCAAAGCGCTAACTGCTTTGGACGCAACACCGACTACATCATGGGCTCCAAGGGCATTGCCGATGTCAATAGTTGGGGACCCAAGCACGTGGTGACTGGCGAGAACAACTGGACCGGTAAGCGCCGCCATATGAACGGCATGTACCAACAAGAACACGACGAGCTGTTTGCAGCGATCCGAAAGGGTGAGCCCATCAACGACGGTGCCTGGATGGCCCAAAGCACCTTAATGGCGATCATGGCCCGGATGTCCGCTTACACCGGTAAGGATGTCAGCTTCGAAGCCGCTCTCAATTCCAAAGAAGTGCTCGGGCCCAAAGTCGTCGCCCTTAACGGCGAAGCCCCCCGCATTGCCACCGCGATCCCCGGCCAAACGAAGTTCGCCTGATGGACCGCCGCGATTTCGTCAAATCAAGTTCGTTGGCGGCAGCCGGTGTGCTTGGAACTCCAATCCTAAGCTCCAAGCTTGGCGAACAATCCACGAAACCGACGAGCGCCCCGTCTCAAGAACTCAAGATCAAGATGGCGGTCAAGTTCGGGATGGTGCAGGGACCCAAAACCGTCCTCGCCCGCTTTGAGCTGCTCAAAAAGTTGGGATTCGACGGCGTCGAAGTGGGGCGGCCCGCCAAGACGCCGCTTAAAGAACTGATCGCCGCGAGCACCGCCACCGGCTTGCCCATTCACGGCGTGGTGGACTCCGACCATTGGAACAACCGATTCTCCGACCCGCGTCCCGAGATTCGAAAAAAGGCCGTCGCGGCCCTAGAAGGCGCCATCCGTGACGCCAAGACCCTCGGTGCCTCCTCCGTCTTGGTGGTTCCCGGCGTGGTGGACCAATCGGTTCGCTACGACGAGTGCTACCAGCGCTCGCAAACCGAGATACGAAAAGTCCTTCCCCTCGCCACTGAACTGAACATCAAGATCGCCTTCGAAAACGTCTGGAACAACTTCCTCCTAAGTCCCCTCGAAGCCGCGCGCTATTGCGACGAATTCGAAAGCCCCTTAGTCGGTTTTTACTTCGACGTCGGCAACGTCATCCGCTACGGCTGGCCCGAGCACTGGATACACGCCCTCGGCCACCGCATCTTCAAACTCGACGTCAAAGAGTACAGCCGCAAAAAACAGTTCGACGAGGGCCCTTGGAAGGGCTTCAAAGTCAAGATCGGCGACGGCGATTGTAATTGGCCCGGCGTGCGCAAAGCGCTCAAGGCCATTGGCTATTCCGGCTGGGCCACCGCCGAAGTCGGTGGCAGCGGCGAAGAACGCCTGGCCGACATCAAGGCCCGCATGGACCGCGCCCTAGGCTAGGTTGATTCACATCCCATAGGCCGGTGGCCAATCGGCTGAGACCTGTCGTCGCCGTCCGAGAGAGCATGCGGCACATCAGCGTTTTGATTCAGAGTTCTTCATGCGTCCCCGCTTCATTTTGATACTTGCGAAGACGATGTCGCTATCGATCTCTTCGCCATTGTCGAGCTGTCGGGCCCCTTCTTCGATCAGTTGTTGGGCGCGAGTAATGGCCCTTTGTCGGGTGCCCTCACGATCTTCCAGTAGACCTATGGCCTCACGCACGACGTCGCTCGTGGACTGATAGCGTCCGGTTTCGACACATCCTGTGAGGAAGGCAGCTTGTTCCGGAGTCAATGAAATACTGATTCGCTTGCGGCTGGTCATCGAGGTCCCCTTTCTGGAATTTAGATCTGTATGACAGTGTCGCGCAGCATGGTCGACGGATCAATGTCATCTTGCTCTTGGCTGAGGCCAACCGCCTGGCGGCAGCGGGACTAACCCCTCAGGGCTTCGCGCTCTCGCTTCAGGAGGTCGGCGACGGCGATGGCGTCGTCGAGGTTGAGGCGGGCGGGGCAGCGGTTTTCTAAGACGTCGATGAAGTGGCGCACTTCGCCGTCGTAGCCGCTGATGGATTCGAGTTTGACGGGGCTGGAGGCGTCCCCTTCGATTAGGAGCAGTGGGTCTTGGCGGCTCAGGTCATAGTCGGCGGTGGCGCGCTCGAAGTTGACGAGGTAGCGCATGCGAAAGGGCGTGCCAGGCTGTTGGTCCCAGGCGCCTTCGGCGATGACGTGGGAGGGGCCTTTTGAGTAGCGGTAGAAGGTCGTGATGTGCAATAAGTCCCCGGCGGATTCGACGGCGTCGGGCTCGCCGAAGAGATGCCGAACGAAGTCGGCGTCGTGGATGTGAAGGTCGCTTAGGGCTCCGCCGCTTTTTTTGAAGTCCTCGTAGAAACCCTTGGACCAGGTGGGGAGGCTGCCGAGGCGTTGGAAGGTGGCGCTGCGGACGGCTCCGTAGCGATTGGATTCGACGGCGTCTTTGAGCCAATCCCAACCGGGCCAAAATCGCATGCACATGGCGGGCATGCAGTGGACTCGGTGAGCCTTGGCCGATTCGGCGAGTCGTCGGATGCGGGCGGAATCTATGTCGACAGGTTTTTCGACCAAGACGTGCTTGCCCGCTTCCATCGCGGAAAGCGTCAGGGCGACGTGGGTTGGCGTGGGCGTGCAGAGACTGACGATGTCAACTTGCTCATCGGCGAAGAGTTGGGCTGCGGTTTCGAAGCCACGGACCTGCGCCGGGTCAAACATTCGAGTTGCGGTGGTGTCGCCGAGGTCCAGATTGCCTTGGGCGGGAGGGATGCCCTGGCGGCGGTCTTCGTTGCGATCGGCAACGGCTACCAGTCGAACGGGATAACCGGCCGCTTGGGCTGCATTCCAGGCTTCAATATGGGTACGCCCCATGAAGCCGATGCCCACGACGCCAACTCCCCAGATCTTTTGAGAACTCAATTCTCAATCCTTGTCACCTCGGCTGCGACCAGGCTGCGCGCGCTCTTGATGTCGAGGCTGCGTTGGTCTCCGGATTCACGTTCGATGATCAGATCGCACATGAGCTTGCGGTCGCGAAGGAGGTTGAAGAATCTGGCCCACACCACGGCACCTGTTCCGGCGCAGACTTCTTGCCCCCACTGACCGCTTTCGTCGGTGTAGAGCGCATCTTTGATGTGGATCTGGCGCACCCGCGGGGCCAGTTTTTCGAGGGCGACAAGGGGATCACCCATGCCGTAGAGAATCATGTTGGCAGGGTCGAAGTTGATGCCCACGGTGGCGCGGTTCAGTTCGGCCAGCACCCCGACTAAAGTCGAGGCGGTTTCTTGCCCTGTTTCCAAACCGACAGCGACGTCGTACTTGGCGAATAAGTCAACGATGGTTTGGATGCGCTCGATCATGGTGCGGCGCAAAGGCGACTTTGGGTCGTGCGGGATGAAGCCGGCGTGGAAAGTCACCAGCTTGAGGTCGAGTTTGTGCGCGTGCACGGCGGTCTTTTTGGCGCGGTCGAGGTTTTCGAGCCAATGCTCTTCCGGCCGGAGGCCACCGCTGCGGGCAATGGATTCAAGACTTGTGTAGTCCTCGCCCTTAGTCTCCATCATGCCGGACACGATCGTAAGGCCCGCATCATCAAGGGCTCGACGCGTTTCCTCCGGCGACCAATCGCCGTCGACGAGCGGGTTGAGGGCCAACTGCACGAACTTGATGTCGCAAGCCTTGAGCTCGCGCGCGAGTTCAACGGGTGATTCGGGTCGAAAAGACCAAGAACAGGCACCGAGTCGTCGCTGCACGCATGCGCTCCCAATAAAACGAGAAGGACCAGGGGCCGGAAGCCAAAACCTCCGGATTAAGGGGCCAAGGGCTCAAGCCCCAGCTGGCGTCAGGATAGCATGTCTCGAAGAATCCTTGCGGCGTCGGCATCGTCGCCTTGGCGCACCTGCTCAAGCGCCTCTTCAACTCTGGCTAGGCTGAAAGCCGCGCCGGGGCCAGGGGAGCGGAGGAGGAGCGGTGAAAGGGCGGGAACCAATCTCGCTTCGTTGGCGTGCCAAAGTCTCTCGAAACGTCGATCCCCCGGGCGCAAAGCGGCCAGCTCAAAACGCAACCGCGATGGTTGGTAGCCCTGCTCCTGCGCGAGTTTCGTCGCCAACTGCCGAATCTCGATAGCAGGCCCCGGGTCGGCGGCCACCAAGTCTCCCGATTTACCAACGACCAAGGCCGCCAAGATCGCGTCCACGGCTTCGCGCGGCGAAATGAAGAAACGAGTTGAGTCCTCGCCGTGGAGAGTCAGCGCTTCGTCGGCGGCCAAGGCGCGTTCAAAGCGCGGCAACACGCTTCCGGAACTCCCGAGCACATTGGCGAGGCGAATCGTCTTCCAGCTCGTCCCGCTCGCGCCGGACTCTGCCGCCCCTTGCAGCAGCCTTTCGGCTAGACGCTTGGTTTGACCCATGATGGCAGTGGGGTCCACCGCCTTGTCGCTCGACACAAAAAGCGCCTCGGCCGGCATCAGTCTTTCGACGGCGCGCGCCATCGCCAAGGCGGCACCGACGTTGTTGAGGAATGCCGTGCGAGCGTTGGCTTCCAGCAAGGGCACGTGCTTGTGGGCGGCGGCGTGAATGATGAGATCGCAAGGCTCGTTCGCTTGCGACGGCAGCCAAGCCGAAGGATCGCAGCAATCGGCAAGGCGCAGGGTCAAGCGATTGCGGTGGGAGGTCCCGAAGCGTTGAGAAAGCTCGTAGAGGCCCGCCTCGCTGTGGTCGACGGCGATGAGTTCGAGGATGTCTTCTTGCAGCAATCGATCGCAAAGACTGGACCCAATGCTGCCGCCAGCTCCGGTGACGAGGATACGGCGGCCGTTCAGGCGCGGTGATACAGCGCTAAGATCTAGACGATTTTCCTCGCGCCCGAGAAGGGCCAGCGTGCGTTGTGGATTCCAAGCCGTCACGGCTGATCCTTGCGGCCGGGTCGAATGAGGGCGACGCCAGTTTGCAGGAGCACCGCAAGATCGCGGCAGAAATTGCGCCGGAGTTTATAGCGTGCTGACAAGGCCAGTTTTTTGGGCAACAAATGTTCGCGATAAAAGGCCTCCGGGTCGTCCACTCCTCTGAGGATTTCGGCCTCGTCGAGCGACGCCAAAGTTGCAGGGTCTGTGAGCCCCGGTCGCACCGAAAGCAGTAGCGGCAAATGTGGGCCGTAGTCCGCGAGGAAACACGGCAACTCGGGCCGCGGCCCAACAAAGGACATTTGCCCGACGAGAATATTCAGCATCTGCGGCCATTCGTCGATGCGGTAGCGCCGAACCCCCCCCCCGATCTTCGTGACGCGCGCATCGTCAGCTGCGGTCAAACCAGGCCCTGCCTGTCGGTTCATCGTGCGCAGCTTGTAGACCAGGAAAAAAGTGCCGTTTCGCCCGACGCGGGATTGGAAAAAAAACGCGGGGCCGCCGCCGCCACAACGGATCACCAGAACGGTCAAGGCGAACAGTGGTAACAGCGATAAGAGCAAGGCGGCGGCCAAGCCAGTATCGAACAGGCGACAGATTGGGCGAAATCGCCCCCTCTCAAGATGGAGTAAGTCTTGCGGCAAAGCCATCAAGACCGACTCCCCTTAGCCGATCGTCGATCGAGTTGCTTACGCAAACAAGTGATGACGCGATCGACCTGCGAGGCTTTTAGGCCGGGAAATAGCGGCAGGCTGAACACGCTTCGACCGCGCGCTTCGGCGATCGGAAACGACAGCTCGGGCTGTTCTTTTCTCCAGATACTCATTTCGTGGAGAGGCTTGAAGTGCACCGACGTTTGGATGCCTTCGGCGCCCAATGCCAACAACAGGTCGTCGCGATGAACGGCGCTTTCGTCGTCCCGAAAACGCGGGCTAAAGAGGTGCCAGGCGTGGCGGCTGTTCTCAGGCTCAGGATCGGCGGGCAACTCCAGGCATTCAAGATCGGCCAGGCCTTCTCGGTACTGAGCGACAAGCTCGCGACGCTGGGCCTGAAAAGTCTCGACGCGCCCCAACTGGACCAAGCCGATGGCGGACAAGACATCGCTGGGATTGACTTTGAGTCCGTGGCGATGAAGGTCGTAGGCCCACGGTCTCGACTTGCCGTCGCGGCTCCAACTGTCGCGATCTAGCCCGTGGTTGCGCAAAGAGCGAAGTTCCTCGATGAGCTTTGGGTCCTCCGCGCACACCATGCCTCCTTCGCCCATCGTCAGGTTCTTAGAGGCATAGAAAGAAAAACAGGCCGCCGCGGTTTTTGTGCCCGGGGCCCCAAGTTCGCTTTTGGTTTCGAAGGCGTGTGCCGCGTCTTCGATGATCTTGAGGTCGTGCTTTTGGGCCAAAGCCACGAACTTAGCCATTTCCGCGGGGTGACCTCCAACGTGGACGACCACGATGGCTTTGGTGCGAGCCGTGATGGCGGCGGCGGCCGCTGCGGGGCAAAGATTGCCGGTGCCCAAGTCGATATCGGCGAAGATCGCTACGGCGCCGACGGCCGTGATGGCCTGCGCGGTGGCGGCAAAGGTGTAGGGCGTGGTGATGACTTCATCGCCTTGGGAGATCCCAATCCCAAGCAAGGCGAGCGTCATGGCACTCGTGCCCGATGTCGTGGCGGCGCAGGATTTATCGCCACCTCCCAAATAAGCCGCTGCCGCCCGCTCGAATTCTGCGCTTACCGGTCCCGTCGTGAGCCAGCCAGAGCGGATGACCGCCGCGGCCGCTTCGACTTCTTCTTCGCCCAAAAAGGGCCGATGGAAGGGGATGGTCACATCTGAGGGATCAGGCATGTTGCGTGAGGATGTCCGGTGATTTCTGGTTTCGGTACAGCAAAAACTCGTGGCTCGCAAAGGCCGAAGTCGTCGTCAAAAAAGCACTGGCCTGTCGCCAGCACTTGCCTTTGCCCTCGGTCCTAGTCTGCGCCGCAATGCCCACTCGTTGCCGTTGCCAAGCTGGGCCCCAGAGCTCCTCAAATTCAGCTCGGTTGACGGGGTGCCAGGCTCGGCCAGGGACCGGCAGTCGAAGGTCATAGATCAGGATAATACCACCGGGTGCCACCACGCGTTGCGCCTCGGTCAGCAGTTTCGCTCGCTGGTCTTGGTCCAAAATGGAACTGAGAACCGTCGCCAACACCAAAAACTCAAAGGAAGAATCGGCGAAGGGAAGAGCCTGTCCCGAAGCTCGTGCGAGGAAGATCGGGCCGAGCCGTCGACGGGAACGCTGGAGGCGATCGCAGGAAAGGTCCACGCCGTAGTAGTCGACACTTCGACCGGCCAAGTCAATGAAGTCGCGGGCGAAATCACCCTTGCCGATTCCCACTTCGAGCCCGCAGCCCATAGTTGATGCATGCAGGCCGGAATTTCCAAGGAGCGTGGCGAGGGCGCGGCGGCGGCGCTTGCCCTCTTCTTGGTCCGGATAGCGGGCGTTTGAGATGGACTGATCACGATCGGCAACCAGCCGGCCTTGAATCTCGTCTTCGCCGCCAACGCCGACGGCCGGGATTTGCGGGGCCGGACGCATGGGGCCGCGCAGGACCCCGCAGAGAAAACCCATTCCGTAGGAAAACTGTTGGACGGCCGCGACGGCGATGACGACGGCGGCAAGAGAAATTCTGTGCCTCTGGCGGCGAACTCGCCGCGCCACTTTCAGATTGAGCAACAGCCAAAGGGCGCCGAGTAGTGATAGGGCAAGGCCGGCGGCGCTCGATAAAAACGCGGCGACGCCGAGGAGAGCCGTTGCCAACACCAAGGCGAAAGGGGCTAAGTGGCGAAGCCGAATCTCCTGCGGATAGCGCCACAAAACACGCGGTTTCCAAAGGCCAAACCCGAAGTACTGCTTCGCCACGGCAAGCAGCGAGGTGCGGGCTTCGTAGTGCGAAGCAAGAAGGGGATCAAGCATGACCTGACCGACGCGACGGCGCAGCCGGAACGAAAATTCGTCGTCTTGGTTGCGCGCCAAAGACTCGTCGAATCCACCGAGCCGCGAAAAAGCTTCACGCGGCCAAGAGCCGAGGTAGACGGTGTCGACTTCGCGAGGGTTGACCGCCATCTCATGAGCGGCCGTTCCTTGGGCGCGGTAGGACGCTCCTCCGCTCGCGATGGGGTCGGCCGAAATCGCAGCGATGGCCTCAGCGATCTGTCCGTTTCCCTGTGGTCGCTGCGCGCCGCCGATGCAGATGAGGGGGGAGGGCTCGTCATCACGGTTTTTGAACTTGAAGGTTCTCGCGGCGAAGAAACGATCGATCCGTCCCAAGTAGTCCGGGGCGATGCGAGTCCGGGCATCGACGCGAACGATGATCTTTCCGCGCGCTGACCTAAGCCCGCAGTTTAAAGCCGCGGCGGCGCTGCGGCCGGGGTGGACCAAGTGCCGGAGCCGGTCGTCCTCAAAGCCTGCAACTTGCGCCGCTGTGTTGTCAGGGCTTTGGCCCTCGATGATCAAGACCTCGAAAGAGGGTGCTGACTCATCGTGCGCCAAGATCGAGTCCAGACAGGCGCTGAGACGAGCGCGCTCATCCCACACCGGGATCAGGACCGAGATGCCGATCTCGGCCGATGATTTTTCTTTTGAGTTTCCTGTCGCGGCTGCATTCATGGTCTCAGTGTAGCCAAGCTCACGCTATCTGTAATATTGCCGAGTTGGCGCATCTTGAAACCCATCCCCCTCTCGACCATAGTGCAGCCAACGCTTTCGGAATCCAGGGAAGGTGGTGCAAATCCACCGCGGTCCCGCCGCTGTAAGTGGGGACGAGAGCGACCCGGTCATGATCATTCTATCTGGTCATGGCTGTTCAGCCACTGCGCTTAGCGTGGGAAGGCGGTCGCTTAAGGACGAACCACAAGCCAGAACACCTGATTCGAAAGCTTCGCGACCGAACCCCCGGGCACTTGGGGTTGGTGGCGCAGCTTCGTCGACAGGTCTCTTTGCGAAAAGAACTCCTCGTCTTCAGCGCCGCGTTTCCGGCTTCTTCCCGACATTCGGTTATTGACCTGGTCCATTGCTTCTCGAGCACGCGTGATGCCGAGTTGTGAAGGAAGGAGCACTCATGATTCGTTTTGCCTCCCAAGTTGTGTTGATTCTGGCCGTCTGCGTAACCCTCACCGCCGCGGCTTCGGCGCAAGCGCAGTTTGCGACTCAAGTCCTTAGCTTTAATCAAGGCGCCCTTGGCGGCGGGATTTTTAATCCCGCCAACGTCTTAGGCGGGCCCGATCCCAGCGATTTCCAGGGCGTTTTGAGCCTGGGTGAAGGTGGTGACGTAACCCTCGGTTTTGGGGTCACGATCGTTGACGGCCCTGGCGCTGACTTCAGCGTTTTTGAAAACGGCTTCGAGTTTCCCAGCGGCAGCGGCATGATTTTCTCTGAGGTGGTCTTCGTTGAGGTCTCGAGCAACGGCATCGACTTTGCTCGTTTCCCCACGACCTTTGGCGCGCCCTCCGTCCCGCACTTGCAGTTCAATGCGACGGCCATGGGAAGCTACGACGGCTTTGCCGGCGGCACCCCCGTTCTTGCCGACGTCGGGGTCAACTCCATCGATCCCGCCAACCCCGCGATCTCGGGTGGCGATGCCTTCGATTTGGCGCGTTTGGCGAGCGATCCCCTGGTAACGAGCAACCTCGTGGACCTGCAGAACATCAGTTTTCTGCGTTTGGTGGACGTGGTGGCGGGGCAGGCGGTTGATTCTAGCGGCGTTACGGTCTACGACGATTTCGGCAGCCTTAATGATAGCGCCGACATCAACGCGGTTGCGGTTATCAACCACGCTGGAAACCAAAGCGCGCTCTCGCCGGATATCGTGATCGACTACGACGCCTTGGGCCGTATCGAAATCACGATCTTTGACCCGAGCGGCCTCGGCGCTCTGGTTTCGAGCAGCTTTATTCTCAGCGCGAATTTCATTCCGCTGACGACGACGCAGATCGCCCAGTTCTTTGATCTGGTCTCGATCCTTCCCAACGAGATCACCCTCCGCAGCAAGTTCGTGATTCCGGGCTCAACGATCCCGACTTTGGTCTTGGGCTCTTCAATTGAAAACCTGAGCCAAAAGAAAGTTGCGGCGCAGTTCTCGGTGCAACCCTAATGAGAAACCTCGACGCTCTGTCGTTCTTTGCGGGGCTTTCGCTCTTTTTTGCGACTTGGCTACCGGCACAACACGTCTTGCTTGAGACGGCGGGCCAGGTCGGCGGAGAGCGTCGAGGTGCATCCTTGGCCGTCGTCGGCGATCTTGACGGCGACGGTTTTTCAGATTTCCTGCTCGGCACATCCCACAACCGAGTCGATTTGGTTTCTGGCGGAGACGGTTCGCTGATTCAGAGTTTCTTCGGGGATAGCCCTGGCGATGACTTCGGCGTGAGTGTCGTTGCTTTGGGCGATGTTGATTTCGACGGTTTTGGCGACTTCGCCATCGGTGCTTCGCAGCGCTCAAGCGGCGGGGCCGGCTACGTTCGAGTGTTCTCGGGAGGGCCGCGGCTGGCACTCTACACGCATGGCGGCAACATGCCGGGGGATCGTTTCGGCGAGACTCTGGCTCTGCTCGGCGACGTTAGCCAAAACGGCATCCCCGATTTCGGCGTCGGGGCTCCGACGGCGGAACACGGCGGTAATCAGGTCGGAGACGTAACGGTTTACGACGGACTAACGGGGTTCTTAGTTCACAGCCTGGTGGGCATCGCGAGCGGAGATTTTTTCGGCACTGCGATGACGGGCCCCGGCGACCTCGACGGTGACGGCTTTGATGACATTCTCGTTGGAGCGCCGATCGCCAACGTGGTCGGTGGATCTTTCTTCGGCGGTTTTGGCGGCGTCTATTTGTATTCGGGGCTCAGCGGAAATCTGTTGAGCCAATGGGCAGGTGACAATCCAGACGATGCTTTCGGCGCCTCCTTAGCCGCACTAGGCGATGCCGACTTCGATGGCGTGGCCGAGTTCGCGGTGGGCATGCCGGGTTTCGATCAAGGCGGTTTCAATGCGGGAGCCGTTCGAATTCTGCAAATGAACGGGCCGGCCATTCAGACGATCGTTGGCAGTAGCGCGCAAGCGCGTTTTGGCTCGGTGCTTGCCGATGCGGTGGATCTCAATGGCGATCTGGTTCCCGAAATGTTCATTGGTTCGCCCGATTACAGTGGGGTCGCGCCGGCAAGCGGTCGCCTCGAAGTTTTCACGCCCTTGTTGCAGGCGAACTTTTGGCAGATCGATGGCGATGTTGTGTTCGGGAACATGGGGGCCGCCTTTTGTGCCGCCGACTTCGATGGTGACGGCTTGATCGAAGTGGCGGTGGCGGAGCCAGGAGCCGGCAGTCCGCTGGCATCAGGGCGTGTCCGTGTTTTTGGCGTGGAACGTGTTCTCGGTCCGGCGGCGCAAAGCCGCGTCGAAGATTTAGGCGGCGATCGTGAAGACGTCCTTTTTGTGAACGGTTCCGCTGGAGGCGGAGCGCGCCGGGTCGACTTGTCTCCTTTGGAGTCTTTCCAAGTTGAGGTGGCGCAACCCAGTGCCAACGCGACCCCGGCGAGGTTCGTCCTTTTCGGCGTGATTGCGCGGCCGCGTTTCCACGATGCCTTTCCCTTGCCTTTAGGTTTGGGAGCGATGGCCTTTCCGCCCTGTGCCTTGCTTCCGAGTGCCGAGCCGACTTTGTTCGTGGTTGCTGACACGATCGGGGGCATGGCTTGCACACCCTTGGTCGTAGCCAGCCCCGCTCCATGGAGTGTCTTGGCCGGAGGGATCGCCTTTTCCGCCAGCTACACTCTGCAAGCGGTCATTGAAGAACAGCCAGGACAACTCAAAGTTAGCAACGGGATCTTGATCCGCGTCTTGTGAACGCGGTGTTGATCCGCGTTCTGTAAACGGGATCTTGATCCGCGTTCTGTAAACGGGATCTTAATCCGCGTTCTGTAGACATGGTGCCAACCCATCTTGTTCAACTCAGAGCCGTTTTGAGTTTCATGCCAAGCTGAAGTCCCTTAGGAGTAAAGTCTTGCGGGCGACGCGGCTAAGCGCGCGGGCCGAAGCCGACTATCGCCTTCGAGCCAGCGCCTAAGACTGATAGAGTGTGGCTCACCGACGAGGTATCCCGATGAGAAGCCCACGATTCATGTCCCTTTCTTGCCGAGTTTTTCTAATCGTCTGCCTCGGCACCTTGGGTCTGAGTTGCGTCTCATCGTCAGTTCGCGCCCAGTTTTTTCCGACCGGGGTGGTGGCAGAGAACATGAGCCCTTCGGGCAGCCTCGTGCGGCCCATTGCCATGGAGTTCTTGCCAGACGGCAGGCTCTTAATCGCCGAGCATCACAGTGGTCGGATCTTGAGCTGGTCGCGCGGTGCCCTTCGGACTGTGGGCACCGTTGAGAACCTCGTGAACGGGCTAGAACATGGATTGCTTGGGATGGCGCTGCACCCGCAGTTTCCACGACGGCCTTTCCTCTATCTCTACTTGACTCACGACATCGGTGGTGGCGTTCCGGATAAGCGCGTTGTTCGCTATCGCCTAAAGGGAGACTTGGCTTTTGGGGGCCAAGGCGAGTTGGAGATGGTCGAGCGCTACGAAGTGCTGACTGGTATCCCGGCTCCTGTCGATTTGCACGACGGTGGTGGCTTGCGTTTTGGGCCCGACGGATGCCTCTACCTTGCGGTTGGCGATGCGACGATGTCCTGCGAGGCGCAGAACGTGAACTCGCCATTCGGGAAGATCCTGCGCATGGATGTGCGCGGTTTGCCAAGGTCAGGCCCCCCTCCGCCAATCCTTGATCTTGTTCCGGCCGGAGGTAACCCTCTCGGCGGATCGACGGACATCTCGCAGCTCGTCTTCGCGATGGGCCTGCGCAACCCCTTTCGCTTCAGCATCGATCCCCTTAGCGGTACCCTCATCATCGCTGACGTTGGCGAGAACACTTGGGTAGAGATCAATTTTTGCACCGGCGGCGAGAATTTCGGGTGGCCCTGGTTTGAAGGTCCCGCTCCTTTTTCGACTTGCCCCCCGGGACCGGTTCCCAGCAACTTGACGGCCCCCGTTGTTGCGGGCGCGCATGGCGGCAGCTTGAGCTTTGCCGCGGCCGTGCCCTTTGCTGGTATCTACCACAACCGTTACGGCGCCCGCTTTAACTTTGGCCCGGCTTATGAAGGTTCGCTGTTTATTGCCGACCTGGGGATTCCCACCGACATTTTTCGCTTGGATTTCGACGGTCAGGATTGGAACATCGCGCCCGCGCTGCCCGGGCAGGCCAACCCGAACGTTTGGGGTTTTTCGTTGTTTCCGACGGACTGCCAGATCGGCCCCGACGGCGCTTTTTGGCAGCTGACATTCCTCGACGGTGATGTGCGTCGGACGCGCCCCG
Organism: Planctomycetota bacterium; assembly: GCA_036479435.1. Classification (GTDB taxonomy): domain Bacteria; phylum Planctomycetota; family DRQF01; genus JAZGFI01. Next base: position 17,050 of record JAZGFI010000279.1, read on the forward strand.
AGGCCGGTGGCACTCAGTTGACGATCAAGAGCGGTCAAAGCCAAAAAGGCAACGCGGGTACCCTGTCCTTCGTGCCCATGGAAGTCGAGCTGACGGATCTCAACAATCAAGCCCTCGCTAACGAGATCGTGTTTTTCACCATCGAACGTGGGGGCGGCCAGATCACGGCGTCGGCTCTGACGGATGCCAATGGCCGGGCGACGGTCTCCTATCGATTTTCGGACACTTGGACCGGAGAGCACCCCGAGATCATCGCCTGGCACGAGGGCGGTGAGCCCCAACGGTTTTCTTTTGAATGGCGTGGCTTAGAGACCCTGCTCGCCACCGCCGCGAAGTACTTGTTCAAATTTCGGCACAGCGAAGCGAACTCGCCGGTGGTTGCGGTGATCGACATCGCGCGCACGACGCCCGTGCTTACGGTACCCGCGGGAGAAATTTGGACGAGTTTACTAGCTCCACTACCGAGCTTGATCGTCTTGGGTGATGGTTTTGGATTTGTCGGTCCGCAGAACAGAGGTTTCGTGACGGATGCCGCGGGCCAACGCCTGATCGAGTTCAAGGTGCCGCCGACTTTGACGGGACAAGTCATCATTCAAGCCTACGCGATCGACTTCGCGGCGAGCACGGCCGAAGAAGTCACGGTTTCCAATCCGGTGACGCTGACGTTGATCAGGCGCTAAGCCAAGTCTTTGAAGATGGCCCACGCTTTTTGAGGCGAGAGCATGTCGCGCCTCAAGTCATCGCTAGTGGGCGGCGCGCCGTCGAAACGCTTTTGCCAAAAGGCGACATCCCACCAGCGCCCGAATTTCCAACCGGCGTCTTTGATGACGCCGGCGGGCTCGAATCCGAGTTTTTGGTGCAGGGCTTCGCTGGCTTCGTTGGGCCGCGTGATGCCGCCGATGGCGGAGCGAAAACCTTGCAGCTCCAAGACTGCCAACAAGGTTTCGTAAAGCCCCAATCCTAATCCCTGGCCGCGCTGAGCCGCATCGAGGTAGATCGTGGTTTCGGCGGTCCGGTCGTAGGCGGCGCGGGTCCGGTAGGGCCCTGCTTTGGCAAAACCGGTGATCTCGTGGTCTTGGGTCGCCACCAGCCAGGGATAGTACTGCTTCGTCGCTTCGAATTGGCTCATCAGATCCTCCAGGGACTCTTCTTCGAGGTGGAAATTTGCCGGGCTCGTGCGGATGACGGCATTGCTGATCCGAAGGATCTCGGGCAAATGTTCCCTTGCGGCCATGCGTAGTGACAAACTCAAGTCGTCATAGCTCCCAAAGTGTTCCTTCGGTTATCATCTTCGTCTTGGACCCCCCCTGTCGAGGCAAAACCCATGAAAACACCGTCAATTCTCTTCTCCTTTTTGATCTTGGCCCTGGCCTTACCCTGCGGGGCCCAAGTCGGAAACCCGGCTCCCACTACGAAGCTTGAGGGCTTCACTCAGACCAAGGCCAAGGCCTTGGGGGACTATGTGGGGCGAGCCCTGGTCGTCGAGTTTTTCGCGTTTTGGTGAGGACCTTGTGTCGGTGCCGTGAAGCACCTCAATGAACTCGAAGCAAAATACGCCGACAAAGGGCTCTCCATTCTCGCGGTTACCTCCGAAGGTGCGGCGAAGACTGAGCCCTGGATCGCAAAACACAAGGCCACTTATGGCTACGCCTACGATCGCTCGGGGTCATTGATGCGAGAGCTCGGCGGCACAGGATATCCGAGTGCGGCGCTCATCACGCCGGACGGCATGATCGCTTGGACGGGCCATCCGAGCGGCCTTAATGATGTCCTCATCGAAAAGGCCCTCGAAGGCGCCCTCAAAAAGCCGGTGTGGGATTGGCCGTCACAAGCCAAACCCGTGGTGTCAGCCTTGGCCAAAAAGAAGTACGCCAAAGCCATCTCCACCGCCCGCAAGCTGGCGCTGAAAAGCCAAGACGAAGAACTCGACGCGATCGGCAACGCCATCGAAGCGATGGTCAAAAGCAAAGTGCTCGCCGCCCGCAAAAAGTTCAATGAGGGTGACTTCCTCGGCGCCAAGACCATGACCAAAGCCCTTCAAAAGCAATTAAAGGGCCTCCCGGAAGTCGACGAGATCAAAGCAATCGCCGCCGAAATCAAGGCCAACCCAGAGGCTTCCAAAATCATCAAGGCCCAAAAGACCCTCAAAAAGGTGCGCAGCGAAATCCCGGACGCCAAGCGCAGAAAGCACGTCGACGTCCTCATCAAAAAGGCCAAGTCCGCCGTCAAGAAACTCAGCGACACTTTCGCCAACATCAGCGCCGAAAAGCTACTCCAAACCCTGCGCGCCCGCCGCGCAAAATTGAAGTAAGCCCAAACCCTATCCAATCGCGTCAGACGATTTTCACTATCCCTTCCTCCCCCGGCGGAGCCCCAATACCCTCCTTCATGAAAGTCTTAGTCGTCGACTATCAATCGGATGAGGCTCCGCAGCATTTCGTGGAGTCTCTTTGCGAAACCGGTTTTGCCGTCCTGCGCAACCATCCGATTAGCCGCGAGCGCGTCGCCGCCATTTATGAAGAATGGCTGGCGTTTTTCGATTCAGATGCGAAACGCCAGTACGCCTACGACCACCGGCGGCAGGACGGCTACTTCGGGCCCGAGATTTCGGAGACCGCCAAGGGCTTCCGAGAGAAAGACCTGAAGGAGTACTACCACGTCTTTGATTGGGGGCGTTTTCCGAAAGAAGTGTCTCGTGCCGCTCAAGACTACTTCCGCGATGCGAGTGGTGTTGCCGCGACTCTTTTGTCGTGGATCGAACTGCAGACTCCGGATGAGATCAAAGCGCAGTTTTCGATGCCGCTATCCGACATGATTAGCGCGAGCCCACGAACGTTGCTTCGCGTGTTGCGTTATCCGCCGTTGACCGGCGATGAAGCGCCGGGTGCCCAACGTGCTGCGGCTCACGAAGACATCAATTTGCTGACGGTCCTTCCCGCCTCGAACGAGCCGGGCTTGGAGGTTCGCGACCGCGAGGGCGGCTGGCATGCTGTGCCCTGTGACTTTGGCACTTTGGTGGTGAATGCTGGCGACATGTTGCAGGAGGCCAGTGGCGGATATTACCCGTCGACGACGCACCGGGTCACCAACCCAAGAGGCGATGAGCGACATCGCTCTCGCATCGCGATGCCGCTGTTTTTGCACCCGCGCGATGAAGTCATCTTGTCAGCGCAGCACACCGCCCTCAGCTATCTTGAAGAGCGGCTCCGCGAGATGGGGTTAGGAAACTAAACGTCGATCTCGTTGCTGGAGCTGTTGGAAGCGGGAAAGCGGGACTGCTTCACATCGTCGAGATACTCCCGAGCGGCGCCGCGGATGACTTCGCCGATTTGGGCGTAGCGGCGGGAGTGCTTGGGCAAGAACTCTTCGTACATGCCCATGATGTCGTGAAAGACCTGAACCTGGCCGTCGCAATGCGCACCCGCGCCAATTCCAATCGTCGGAATGGTGAGGGACTCAGAGATCTCGCGAGCCAGTTTGGCCGGGACGAGTTCGAGGACGACAGCAAAGGCGCCGGCGCGTTCGAGTTCGATGGCGGCTTTCTTGAGGCGGTCGGCGGCCTCTTTTTCGCGGCCTTGAATGCGGTAACCGCCGATCATGTGGATTGACTGCGGGGTTAGCCCTAGGTGTCCCATGACCGGGATGCCCGAGGCCACCAGGGTGCCGATGACCGGCCCCATGCGCCGCCCGCCTTCGACTTTGACGGCCTGAGCGCCACCCTCGGCGATGGCCCGCGCCGCGTTTTGGAGCGATCGAGGCAGGTCGGAAGCGGAGTAGGTCGAAAACGGCAAGTCGATCACGATCATGCTGTTTTTCGCGCCGCGGGAGACGGCGTCGCAGTGGTGCACCATCATGTCGAGCGTGACTTGCAGCGTGGATTCGTGCCCGAGCACCACCATGCCCAGCGAGTCTCCCACGAGAATCATGGGGATTCCGACCTCGTCGATGATCTTGGCTGAGGTGTAGTCGTAGCAAGTCACCATGGCGATCTTGTCGCCGCGCTCTTTCATGCGGCGAAGATCGTGAATGTTCGGGCGTTTGTTCTTAGCCATGCGATGCGATCCTTCAGCTGCGGTAGTGACGCGGAGGAATCCAAGACCAGCCCCGCGTGGAGCTTTGGATCTTGATGTCGAGGACTTCGCGGCAGGCGGCCTGCACGTCGCTCTTTGTGAGGACCGTAGCCTTTTCGAGGATCGGCGATTGACCGACGCCAGGGACGTTTTTTTGTCCGATAGCGCGGGTCGGCAAGCCGGGGAATTTCTCGACGGCTGCGCCCTGAATCGAGCGTACGAAACCGGCAAAACTCCGGTCTTCGGCGGCGACGACAAGGCGGCCAGTTCGTTTGATGCTCTCAAAGACGGTGTCGAGATCCGGCGGCACGAGGGTGCGCAGGTCGATCACTTCGCATTGTATTCCTTGCGCGGCCAACTCTGCGGCGGCATCCATGGCGGTCCATACCGCTCGCCCCCAGGCGACGACCGTGACATCTGTGCCTTCGCGGCGGATCGCGGCTTTGGAAAAGGGTACGCGATGGCTGGGATCAATCGAGGGGATCTCGCCACGCATGATCGACTTTTTGAGTTTCGCGATCGCTGTCTCGTCGGTCGGTTCGTCGGGAAAGGCCGAGCCAAGGGCTAGACGATACATCCATTTTGGTTCGAGCACGATGACCGGCCCGCCGTACTCCGAAGCCGTCATCAACAAACCGTAGATGTCCCAACTGGTGGATGGCATGACCATCACCAGGCCAGGGATGGGTGAAAAGTAACCGTCGAGGCTCATCGAGTGGTAGAGCGCGCCGCCGCCGAAAGGATCAGTCGGGGTGCGCATGATGACCGAGAAACTCGAGTTGCCATCCGTGGACCAATGCAGGTTGCCCATGTGGACGAACCAGTGAAAGGCGTTCAAGGCGTAGTCGCCGAACTGGATCTCAGGCATCACGGTGATGCCGTCGTGAAGACTGGCGCCACAGGCGGTGCCGATGATCAAGGGCTCATTGAGAGGCGCGTCGATGACGCGGTCGGGATGTTTGGCCTTGAGCCCAGCCGTCGCCGTCATGACCCCGCCCAAGCGACCGATGTCCTGTCCCCAGACCATGCCGTTGTCGTGCGTAATGATGTTGTCGATGGCGGCGCGGATAGCACCGGCATAAGTGATGTTGGTCTTGCCTTTGCCAGGTGCCTCATCAACTTCAGGGAAGGGCGCGTAGATTTTGTCGAACACGCGCGAGGGATCGGAATCCGGCTCTTTGCGTACTTGATTGATGATGGCGCGGACGCCTTCGATTTCTTTGGCCATGATGCGACCGGGCTCGTGGTGTGCGAAAAAGTCGCGACCTTCGCCCTCGACGCGGGTCATGATGTCTTCGGCTTCCAAGACACCTCGCTCGACCAAGGCTTCGCCGAAGCGAATCAAAGGGTCATCTTGGCCAAGGTCAAAGGTGACGTCGGCGGCCGAGCTGTGGCCGTTGAAGCGGGGGAGATGCTTGACGTGAAAAAGGAGCGGTTTTTGTTCCTCTTTCACGTAGCGGGCGGCTTCGAGCGTCGCCTCGTAGGTCGCCCAAAAATCGCGCCCGTCGCAACTGATGTGGCGGATGCCGAAGCCTTCGGCGTAGGCGGCGAAGTCTTTGATACCGCGGCCTTCGGAAGGAAGTGTGCTGATGGCGACCGAGTTGTCGGTGATCATCAAGATCGTCGGCAAGTCCCAGACCGAACAAGCGTTCATCGCCTCGTGCAGGTCACTTTCGGCTGATGTGCCGTCGCCGATGATGCCCAAGGTCATGGCATCGTGGATGTCTTTTTTCTTGAACCCCATGGCGTAGCCAGCGGCTTTGCCGAGTTGCATACCCACGGGGCTTTGCACCGGAAGGATACCGACCTCTCTCATGTCCAAGTGGTAGACCATTTGACGGCCGCGACTCATGACATCGGTGTCTTTTGAGAATTGCTGGCGGAACAGGGACAAAGAAAAGTCCTTCACGCCGTTCAGCTCACACCACATCGAGCAAAGGCAGCCCGAGCGGTAGTGGGGGATCATCCCAAAGCGATCTGGCCCGACGTAGCGCGACAAGGCGAGGGCCGTCGCGGTGCCGTGGATCTCTTCGCCCGGCCCCCAAATCGCGAACTTGACCTCGCCCTTGTTGACGAGGCGCACGATGTACTCTTCTGCCGCGCGGGAACGGACGGCGACTTGATAGGCGAGTCGGAGTTCATCGTCGCGGACTACGAAGTCCGTTTCACCGGCTTCGGCGGCGGCAGACTGAGTCTTCGGCATGTGGAGTCTGTCCTCATGGGAATTGAGAATGGGGCCCGATTGGGCAAGCCCCAGGATAGCGCGTTTGGGACATTTGGACAAGGTCGAACCGTCTTGATCGAAAATCTTAAGTTGATTGATGGCATGGGATTGTGATCGAATACCGCTTTGCCGCCAACAAGGTCAATGGGCATTCAAAACGTCCCTCAGGGGCGTTACAAATGCCGGGTGGCAACTTCGGCCGCCCTGCCGTCCGCTAATCGCCCTCTGCCTCGAGGAATCGCAACTTGCAAGCCTATCTCGAACTTCTACGCAAAGTCCGCAACGACGGCCTTGTTCGTGAGGACCGCACTGGCGTGGGTACGAAGAGTCTTTTCGGTCATCAGATGCGTTTTGACCTCGCCGATTCATTCCCCGCGGTGACGACCAAAAAACTGCACTTTCCGGCGGTGGTCCACGAGCTGTTGTGGTTTTTGCGGGCGGAGTCGAACATTGCCTACCTGCGGGAAAACAAGGTGCGTATTTGGAACGAGTGGGCCGATGAAAACGGCGAACTCGGTCCGGTCTACGGCTGTCAGTGGCGCTCGTGGCCCGCTCGCAACGGCCAGGGCACGATCGACCAGATCACCGGCCTTATCGCTGACCTAAAGACCAAGCCCTTTTCACGGCGTCACATCGTGAGCGCCTGGAATGTTGCCGATCTCGACGACATGGCGCTGCAGCCCTGTCATGTGATGTTTCAGTTTTACGTCGCCGACGGGGCGCTTTCCTGTCAGCTCTACCAGCGCAGTGCCGACGTCTTTTTAGGCGTTCCCTTTAACATCGCCTCCTATTCTTTATTGACGGCCATGATCGCCCAGGTTGTTGGCTTGCGATGCGGTGAGTTCATTCACTGCTTCGGTGACGTCCACCTGTACTTGAATCACCTCAAACAGGCTGACGAGCAGCTCGCGCGCGCTCCTTTAGCTCTGCCGCGACTCGTCTTGGATCCTTCGATTCAAGACATCGACGATTTTCGGGCCGAGCACATCGTCTTCGAGGGCTACGAGTCTCACCCGGCCATCAAGGCCCCGATCGCGGTTTGATGAGGTGAAGAGTCACGAGCCTAGGCTTTCTTTGGTGGTAGCGATGGGAATCGGGCGCGTGATCGGCAAAGGCGGCGAGCTGCCTTGGCACCTTCCGGCAGATCTCGCCTATTTCAAACGTACGACGATGGGCAAACCCATCCTCATGGGTCGTAAGACCTATGAATCGATCGGCCGCCCCTTGCCCGGCCGACTCAACCTCGTGATGACGCGTGATGCCGAGTTTTCGGCTCCCGGTTGCCAAGTCGTCACCGAAATCGCCGCGGCCAAAAAAGCGGCCGAGGCAAATGGCGCCGGCGTCAACGAACTCATGGTCATCGGGGGTGAACAGATTTACCGTTTGTGCTTAGCCCAAGCCGATCGGCTTTACCTGACCAAAGTAGACGCGATCGTCTCAGGCGACGCCTTTTTTCCCGCCTTCGACGAGGACCTCTTCACCGAGACTTCGCGCTTGGTACGGCCTCGCGATGAAAAGAACGCCTATACCATGACCTTTTTGGTCTTAGATCGGCTACGATCCGCGCAGTCGTAGGAGCTGCCTGAGCAAGATGTTGTGTGAGTTGACGAAAAACTCCGCAGCGAATCCCGGGATATTCGGGCGGCCGCGACTTCAAGCTGGGGAACGCCGCCGTGGACGATCTTTTTTCCGCCCGTGCTCAGATGGGTCTCTCTTTAGCCTTTCACATCCTCTTTGGCATCGCGGGAATGGCGATGCCCTTGATGATGGCGATCGCCGAAACGGTCTGGCTTAGAACCGGCAATCAGATCTACCTCGAACTCGCCAAGCGCTGGTCCAAAGGCACCGCCATTCTGTTCGCGGTGGGAGCCGTGTCGGGCACGGCCTTGAGCTTCGAGCTTGGTTTGCTGTGGCCCGGGTTCATGAAGTACGCCGGTCCCGTCATCGGTACGCCCTTCAGCCTTGAAGGCTTCGCGTTCTTCTTCGAAGCGATTTTCTTGGGCATCTATCTTTACGGTTGGAACAAGATATCGCCCAAAATGCATTGCCTGGCTGGCTATCTTGTTGCCTTTTTCGGATTGGCCAGCGGCACGATCGTGATCGCGGTCAACGCCTGGATGAACACCCCGGCCGGATTCACCACCGTCGCGGGCACCAACGAGATCGCGACGATTGACGTTTGGGGCGCCGTCTTCAATCCTGCCTTTCCCACCCAGGCGATGCACAGTGGTCTTGGCGCCTACTGCGCGGTTGCTTTTGCCGTCTTGGGCATCCACTGCTTTGGTTTGCTGCGTGAAAAAAACAACGCCTTTCATTTGGCCGCCGCGAAGATTGCCTTCGGGATGGCCTTGGTAGCGACTCCCTTGCAAATGCTGAGCGGCGATATTTCAGCCCGCCATGTCGGCGAATACCAGCCAGCAAAGCTGGCCGCCATGGAGGGCCTCTACAAGACACAAAAGGGGGCGCCCTTGGCTCTCGGAGGGATCCCGATTGACGACGAAGAGCGCATGATCGGCGCGATTCACATCCCTAAGGCGCTCAGCTTTTTGCAAACCGGCGATGCCGACGCCGAGATCAAGGGCCTCGACGCCTTTCCCGAAGAGGACCGCCCCAACACGTTTTGGGTCCACCTCGCCTTCCAGCTCATGGTGGCTTGCGGCAGCGCCATGATGGGCCTGGTTTCACTGGGGGCGTTTTTGTGGTGGCGCGGCAAAAGATTCCCAACGCAGCGCTGGTTTCTAAAGGCAGCCTTGCTGGTACATCCATTGGGTCTCGTCGCGGTCGAGGCGGGCTGGTGCGTGACCGAACTCGGTCGGCAGCCCTGGGTCATCTACAACATCATGCGAACCGAAGATGCGGTCACGCCGATGCCGGGTCTTTGGGTTCCCTGTCTGTTCTTCACCGCTCTCTACGTCTTCTTGGGAATCACGGTGCTCATCTTGCTGAATAATCATGTGTTTCATTCCCCTTCGGTGGTGGCGGTGGAGCGTTCAAAATGATTGGTGTCGATCTATTTTGGTGGATCATGGGCACGGGCTTGATCATCTACGTCATGACGGGCGGTGCTGACTACGGTGGAGGCGTGTGGGACCTGTTGGCGCGTGGTAAAGAGCAAGCGCGTGAGCGGCGCATGATCGAGGCCGCGATCGGGCCGATTTGGGAAGTGAACCACATTTGGGTCATCTTCATTATCGTCACCATGTTCAGCGTCTTTCCGAAGGCTTTTGCGGCCATCTGTATCGCTTTGCACATCCCGATCTCGCTCGTGGTCGTAGGGATGATCTTGCGAGGTGCTTGTTTCACATTTCGCGGCTACGGGCTGCAACCTGGTGCTACCGCCAAGCGCTGGGGGATGATTTTTGCTTGGGCGAGTCTCATCACACCGATCTTTTTGGGGATGACGCTCGCCGCCACTTCATCGGGTGAGATCAGACTTGTCGATGGCGAAGTCACGAGTGGCTACTTCAGCGGCTGGCTAAGTCCCTTTGCGGTTTGCACGGGTGTCTTGACCTTGGTGATCTTCAGCTTGACGGCGGCCGTCTATCTTTTGCACGAAGTCGAGCCCGACATGGTGCAGCGTTTTCGCGATCGAGCCTTCAAAGCCCAAATCGTCGTTTTGGTTTTATTGGCGATCGTCTACGGACTCGCGCACCGCGACGCTCCGATTTTTGCGGAGCAACTCGACAACTCGGCGTTGATCTGGCCGTTGCGCTTTTTCATTGTTCTCGCCGTGGGTGCTGTGTTTTGGTCCTTGAAGAACAAGCACGACGATCTCGCTCGCATGGCGGTCGTCGCGCAAGTGGCGGGTGTCGTGTTGGGATGGGGACTGGCGATGGATCGCTACCTCGTCATTCCTGACCTAACCATCGACAACGCGGGGGCTCACCAAGAGACTCTCGAGGCCATGGCGCCCGTGTTCATCGCTGGGGCCGTGTTGCTGGTGCCCGCGCTTTTCATGCTGTTTCGGGTCTTCAAGTCGAAGTCCAAAGAGGCCTGAGGCAACCGAGGCGAGCGTACCCGTGGACCGTTAAGAATAGCGGTCTCGCCCGGTCAAAAAAGGCGACCTCTCGTCGCCGCGCGTGACGGCCTCGAAACCTAATGATGAGACGCATACACTTATCCCATGGTCAAAGCCCTCAAGAAGAACGCCAAGTCGCCCAAGACTGAGTCCAAGTCCCGGGCAAAGGCGAAATACACGGCCAAAACGGCCGACAAACACCTGCTGTATCAGCTCTCCGTGCAAAGCACCGAGCAAGAGGTCGAGATCCTCGAAGAAACTTTCGAAGAGCGAAGGGACCGCAAGGCGATGTCGCTCAAAGAAGACTTTTGCGGCACTTCCTTACTCGCCTGCGAGTGGATCAAGTCGGACCCGAAGCGGACCGCCGCCGGTCTTGATATCGACCGCTCAACGCTCGACTGGGGCATCAAGCACAACGTTTCCGGTCTCGGTGATGCGGCGTCACGGTTGACTTTGCTGGAACAAGACGTCCTCGAGCCTACGAAGTCGAAGTTCGACATCTGTGTCGGGATGAACTTCAGCTACTTCCTGTTCAAAAAGCGAAATCAGCTGAAGGCCTACTTCGAAGCGGCCTACAAGTCTCTCAACAAAGACGGTGTCTTTTTCCTCGATTGCTACGGCGGTTGGGAATCCCAACAGGTGATGGAAGAAAAGCGCAAGCAAAAGGGCTTCGACTACATCTGGGATCAAGCCGATTTCAATCCCATCGACAACAGCGTCACGAATCACATCCACTTTCGCTTCAAAGACGGGTCGAAGATGGACAAGGCCTTCACTTATGTGTGGCGCTTGTGGACTCCGGCGGAAGTTGTGGAGCTGCTGGAGGAAGTCGGTTTCAAAGAGATCGACGTCTTGTGGGAAGACGAAGATGATGATGGCGAAGGCATCGGCACGCACAGCGCCGTGATCGACGTCGAAAACCAACCGGGCTGGCTTTGCTACATCGTTGGTGAAAAATAGAGCGGCCCAACCGAGTTTGCGCTCCGGGCCCGTCCTAACCGTGCCCGATCTCCGATCTCCGGGCTCGGACCAGCCGAGCCCGTTTTCATCGCCCTGCTGTCACCGCCCGTGAACGGCCGTAATCAGCGATGCCGTCCGCGATAGCGCGCGCCAGCCGGCGACGGTAGTCCGCGTCATCGAGCATGGCGCTTTCTCGCCAGTTGCTCAAAAACCCCAGCTCTACCAAGGCTGCGGGATGCTTGTTGTAGCGCAGCACTTGGTAGCCCGGCGAGGGTTTGACGCCGCGATCGCCGTGTGGCGACACGGTTTCGAGCCGTCGGTATAACGCACGAGCAAGGGCCGAAGATTCACGTTTGGTGTACGACTCTTGCCGCATGGCTTTGAAGACTTCAATGCCCAAGGCACCCGAGCGGGTGTGCGAATTGGCGTGGATCGACACAAAGGCGATCGGCTGATTGCGGTTCGAAATCGCCGCGCGCTCGCGGAGTTCCACAAAGTGATCGCTGTCGCGGGTCATGATCACGCGCGCCCCGGATGCTTGCAAGAAACGATCGACTTGGAGGGAGACGTCGAGGGCCACTTCTTTTTCACGGAGACCGTTAGGTGCGATGGCGCCCGGGTCGCGGCCGCCGTGGCCGGGATCGATGACGAAAGTCATGCCGCGCAGGTGTTGGCCGCGACTCGGCCTGCGCCGGGTAGTCTTGGGTTTAGTCTGAGGCTTGGGCTCAACTCGGGCGAGGGGCGGCGACACTCGGTGACGGGGGGCCGAAGCCCGGCGGGCCCAAGACTCCAGTTTGCCCGCAAAGCGCTGCGGGATGAAGAGCCGACCTTTCACTTCTTGCGTGGCTTCTCTCATGAGGGCCAAATCACCCTCGATATAGGCGACGCGACTGGCCGGTTGGAGTTCGACGCGGGCGCTCCCCTTCGAAATCCAGTGGCGGCCGCGAAGGCGATCAAATCCGCTGTGACAACGACACAGCGAGGCGAGTTGATCGAGAGCAACAAAGCCGATGGGGACGGTGCTGGCGGGCCTCGCTTCGACGCGAGTCGTGGAAACGGGCTCGGCACGGTTTCGCCGCGGCGTGCTGCAGGCCGCGGCGCTCAGCGCCAAAAAAGTGATGGCCAAGACCAAATATCGGCCCCGTGGGCATGGGTGCCCCATAGTCATTCCCTCCCCTAATCCAAACCGCGCGTGCCCGCTCGGAGCCAATTCAAGAAGTTGCCAGCGAGCGAGGCCCGATTCTAAACTCCCGCCCCGACCGATGCTACGCAGTTGTGAGAATGTTCCGTCGCCCCACCGGCTCATGCGGGATTTCCCCGAGAACTCAGTCGAGTTAGGATCTGGGCATGACCCCTCAAGACCTCCTCAAACGCCCACTGCGTAACCTGCGACTTTCGGTCACGGACCGCTGCAACCTTCGTTGCGGCTATTGCATGCCCGAAGAGAACTACGCTTGGCTCCCGCACCAAGACATCTTGAGTTTTGAGGAAATGGGGCGCCTGGTCGAGATATTCTCCCGACTCGGTGTCGACAAGGTGAGGCTAACGGGCGGAGAGCCACTTCTGCGCCGCGACCTGCCGGTGTTGATCGACATCGTGGCCAATATCCCGGCGATCCGTGATATTGCTTTGACGACCAACGGGGTTTTGCTGGTCGACCAAGCTCAGGCCCTAAGGGATGCGGGCCTTCGGCGCCTCACGGTCAGTTTGGACACTCTCCGCCGCGAGCGATTTCAGCAGATGACACGTCGCGATGACCTCCCCCGAGTTTTAGCCGGCATCGAGGCCGGCCGGAATGCGAATTTCGACGCCTTGAAACTCGATACGGTGGCCGTCAAAGGTCAAAATGACGACGAGATCGTCGATATGGTCGCGTTCGCGCGCGAAATCGGCGCCGAGGTTCGCTTTATCGAATACATGGATGTCGGCGGGGCGACGCAGTGGTCGCCCGCAAAGGTGATCTCGCGCGACGAAATCCTGGCCCTCATCGGCGCGGCCTACGGCAAGCCCGAGCCCTTGCCCAAGACCGATTGGGCCCCGGCAAATCGCTACCGACTTCCCGATGGCAGCGTTTTCGGCGTCATCGCCTCGACGACCGCACCCTTTTGTCAA
>JAZGFI010000280.1:0-11040 GCA_036479435.1 Planctomycetota bacterium
TGCGAACGACACACTTGTCCTGGGCCTTTTGGGAAAGGTTGTCGAGCCAGTCTAAGACCGGCGCATCACCCTTCTCGTCGCGGTAGAAGACCACCTCCATCTTCGGCATCATGACTCCTAAAATATGTCACAAATTTGTGACAGTGTCAACAGTTTGCCGCAAGTACTTCGAACGCAGGAATTTACGCTCTGGAGCGAGGTTGGTGAAACTCGATGGTCGTCTTGTTCGCGAGCGTGCAGAACTCATTTGAACTTAAGACGCGGTTGAGACCACGGTCGTGAGCCTTGGTGCCTGCCCGCGAAACTGGGCAGGCCGACTAAATCCGGGAAGGCTTTCGCGAGGGCCGGATATCAAGGGCGTGAATTCGGAAGGTGTCGCCCTTGATATAGGTTGGGTCTAAGCGGATGCGCATCAGGTAGTGGCCGGGCTGGTACAAGCGGGCAGGCAGAGTGAACTCAAGCTCATGAGTTGATTGGGAGCCAATTGAAACGGTTCTACTTTCGGCATTTTTCTGCTCAAAATGAAAGGCCGTGTCGTCGAGAAGGAATAGCTCGACGGTTCGCTCTCCCGCATCGCCTTTGAATTCAATGGTGACCGAACACTCCATGTTTTCTGTGAGCTCAAGGCAAAGCAGAGATGACACGATCTGCGGATCTAGACTTGTGGATTCAAACCAGCCGTCGCCAAGGCTCTCGACGTCGATCAAGTCCCAATCATCGGGGATGACTTCAGCGCTTGAGTCGCTGGGTCGCGAGTCGAACTTCGGAGTTGGTAGGGCGAACTCCTGATCTATTTTTTGAAGTGACTGCTGCCGCGTTTCGGAAATGCCGAGATGGGTGGCGATGGACGAGATGCTATCGGCGGGGTCGCGATGGTAGTAAAAGTTCGCCACGCCTTTTCGGTCGCTGCTGTCGCGCTCGAACGCGGTGTCACATTTTGAGCACTGAGGGCTTTGGGGTTCGCCAAGGGAATGGTGGCACTTGGGGCATACGAGGTTTTCGGGATAAAGAGGGCCGGCGTGCAGCTCAGGCGTCGGCAAACTGACCAAGCCCTTCCAAAGTAGCTCAACGATTTCGTCGTCAAAGTCGGGGATGCCAGGATTGAGCTTTTCGTTTGAGTCGGTCGCGGCAACCATGATAACGCCGCCGTCGCAGTGGTGCTCGGTTGAATTGAGGACGCGTTTGAACTCCGAGAGCGTAGACTCGGCGTCTTTAGGGTCGAGGCCATCCGCAAGAAAACGCTGGGGCCTAAAAGTAGCCTCGGAGTCTCCGAAAAGTGCCTCGATGTCCTCGGGGCAAAGAACATTCTTTTCCATATGAGCGTCGACATGTCGTGCCCGAAGGATGTGTTGCCTTTCGCTAAGGCTTGGCGCCCATTCCTCAGTCGACAGGACCACGAAACGGCGCGCCACTCGCTGAGCTTCGAGGATCGCGCCCATCGGGTCCGAAAGATGCTCAACAACTTCCGCCAGCGTCACGACGTCGAAGGCATTGTCGGGAAAGGGAAGCGCCGAGGCATTCGCCGCTACCGAGGGAATCTTCAACATGCTGGAGGCGATCCAGCAGGCTTCAACGGAAGTGTCGAGGGCGACCGTGGGGATATCCAAGACTTTTTGAGCCAGGGCCGGAAAGTAACCTTCGGCCGTTCCCACATCCAAAAGGCTACTGGGTTGCAGACGTTTTAGTTCACAAAGAAGGTCATAGAGCCTAACGGCTCGCCGAAGGTGTTGCCCCTCGGTCGGGCCTTTCCCGATGCCGTAGACCGGCTCATGGGTGACCGGAAGACCTTCTTCAGATCTCTGCGCAAAGCGAAACTCAAGCTAGTTCCGAGTGGCACGACTGTAGTCGGCAACAAAGTTGCGCATGGATTCCCCTTAGTTCATGCAGAGCTGCCGCATCTGGCCAACCCAAGATCCCAGTTCATCCGACTTTTCGAAGTCAGTTGGGTGGTTTCCACAGATCTGACTTGAGTCCCGGCGTCTATACGGTACGAATCTTGCTTAACCGCATCGAGGTGTTTCGTTTGGATTGTGTGCAAATCAGATCCGGCGAGACGGCGCGGCCCGAAGCTTTGCGAAATTTAGTCGTGGGTCACAACTTCGACGTTGGCTTGGTGACGGCTCTCGCCATGGACGGCGAACCGCACCGCAATGCATGGCTTGACTTGGAGTCCCTTCCGCAGCGAAGTGCCGAGGATCCCTGCCGAATCACCAACGACTTTGGCCAGGCTGCTCTTGTTTATGAAAGGGGCAAGCCCTATTCGCTTTCGGTCCGCACGAACTGGAAGGACCCGAACGGTGTCAAACGCAGGCTCTCAAGGCCCTGGTTCCCCGTCGTCTTGAGAACTGGAAAGAGCAGTACTCCACAACTCAGCCCAGCAGAAAACGAAACGCCGGTCGAGTTTAAATTGACCCTTTCCGACCCCCTGCCAATCAGCAAATGGTGGGTACGTCTCATGCTGATCGGTCCTGCAGCTCAAAGAAGAGCGGGGGCGCGCGCCGCCAGTGCCGTGAACATCTCAGACAAGCAACTGAGCTTGAACTTGTCCGTCCCCTTCGACGGTAATTGGGATCTCGTTGTGAGACGCCGCGGACTCGGAGGGGCCGACAACGCCGTCCTGCTGACGACGTTTCACATCGACGAGAAAAGCAGCCACGAAGTGTTCGTTGACATTGATGCCGCGATGATGAAAGCCCTTCAACGCTTGGCTCGCGTCGATATTCCGCGCTAGGAAGATTGCGAATTGCCGGCAAAGTTGGTGAGCTGCGAGGTCTTGCGTTCACTTCGTGAATCGAGATCAGCGCCCGGTCAGTGGAGTACGACCTCGGGGGCGTAGGTATCACTCGAAAAGGTCGATGATGCGTCTCCGAGGTACTCGCGAGTCCCGTTTGAAGAGGGGACAGAGGCTTTGATAACTCGATAGTTTCCTGCGTCGGCGACAGCGCAGAGGAACTCTCCTTTGTCGTTGGTCTGGGTCATGCGGTAGCTCAGAGCGACCCACTTGCCGTCGTCGTCGAGAACCTGGAAAGTCACAAAGCCTTTTGCGATGGGCTTTCTGCTTTCGTCAACGATTCTTCCGCGTAGATAGCGGACGGGAGAAAGAACGATGGTCTTTCGGCCAGCAGCCAGTTCCTGCGTCGTGACCGTGGAGCGTTGACCACCGCGCAGAATGAGGTCGTGGCTTTCCAGCTCCTTCATTTCGATCCAATACTCACCGTCAGTAAGTTTCAGCGTGGTGGCCAGACCCTCGCTGTCGCTGATGAGCGTGTCGAGCGTGTACTGCGTCAAATTGATGCCCTGGCCCCGCTCGCGAACGGCGATCTGAATTCCCGCGAGAGGAAGTCCGGATTCGTTTTGGACTTGGATGGAGAGGGTCTTGGTGGCCTTCAACTGAATGTGGACCCCGGCCCGGACCTTTTTCGAGTGCACTTCGAAGACGGCGCTTTCCGTCCAGGCTTGGTGAGGTGGGTTGCAAGTGGCCTTCCACTTCCCGACCGGCACCTCAAGGATTCTGAACTCTCCATGTTCGTCGCTGAGCGCTGAAAGCTCGGAGTTACTTTGTTGATTTTTGCTGAAGTTTCGAAAAAGTGACTTCGCCTCCATCAGTCCAACTCGAACGCCCGCTAAGCCTTGGCCCCGATCGTCGACAACTTTTCCTTGCACCGAACCAGCCGCTAGTACTCTAAGAACGAGGTCGTGCTGGGGAGTTAGATCGCTAACGAAGACCAAGAAACTCTGGCGTTGAGGATCAACCTTAGTTCGCGCTGAAAAGTCGAACCCACTGTGACCTAACTTCTTGGCGAGCCGGGCGAAGGGACTTTCCATCGTCGCGTGCGATTCACTCATGCTTTTGACGTCGATGGAATAGCCGGCGCGGTCGCAACTGAGGTGGTTCCAGCCTCCAGGAATTGACTGAAAGTGAAAACCGCCTCGGCTGTCGGTCGTGATGCGTCTTGAGATCCTCGATCCGCCAATTCCGGGGAAAATGCACTCCACCTCAACGCCGACGAGAGCCTGGGCGCTGTTTCCGGCGAAAACTCGGCCGGATATTTCACATCCTTTGGAAACCGTGACGATGGTTCCCCGATCTAGGGCCCCGAAGATCTCGAAGCGATTACCTTGAGCGGGGTCTAAGCTCGGATCATCTTGGCTGGCCAAAAACCAGTCCTTCGAAAGGACCTGGATTCTGACGGTCGAGGACTTAGGAAAGGACGGGAGCAAGGCATCGCCCTGGTTGTCCGATACGCCGAGGAACCAGTGATGAGCCTCGGCATCCAAGGCTCGGAACCGGATGTTGGCGTTGACCGGGCATTGATCTCGCTTCACGAAGTGGACAAGAAGGCTTTCACCCTGCGGCAGGTTGAAAATGACGCGGCCACTGGCGTCGCGATCGTTGTTTCCGATATAGGTATCTGAAAACAATCCGACCCTGGGGTGATCGAAATGCACGATTCCCCGGTGTCGCTTGTAGTCAAAGCACTTGAAAATACCGGTGTCGTCGGTCGCCTCGGCGATCCGGATGACTTGTTCCACTGGGAATTCTTTTGGCCTGAACTCGAGAATCACCGGGATACTCTGTAGGACTTGGTCTTTGACTCCAACCAAGATTCCCAAGCTGCGAGGATGTTCCAAGACGATCGTTGCAGACCCTTCATTCCAGGCTTGATGGGATAAGGGGATGCTCTGAATCTCAAAACCGAATGTCTCTGCGTCGGCGAACAGGACCAAGTCGTTGCGGTGGGGATTTTGACTAAGAGAGCATGAGAAAAAGCCCTCGGCATCTGAAAGAGTGCTCGCGATGATCTCGGAAAAAACCTGCGGGTCCTGCCGTGGACTTGGCGCGAGGATCATGACTTTCACGGAGTTCTGTCCAGCGCCATCAGAGTTGACAACGCGCCCTTGGAGTCGCCAAACTTCTAAGTCGACGGCTGGGGGCGGCGTCCGTTCGGTGAGTTCGGTCGGTGACGATTTGTCTTGAGGGCGCGAGATCTTGGGGGCGGAGCGCTCGGGTTGGTCATCACCGAGCTCGACGGCATCTCGATCGTCGAAGGCGTTCAGATAAAGGGCCGCTGCGAGGATCAGTCCCAATAGAAGGGTGGTTGCAGCCACCAGCCGCTTGAGTCGTCGACGATTCAAATTGGATAACTCCTTCTTGCCCGACCGAGAGGCCAGTTACGGCTTGAGTTAGGCCTTTTGAGAGAACTCGTTGTCAAAACGGTCGCCTTGAAAAACTCTTTGTGTGAACCGAGACATCCGCAGTTACGCGGAAAGAGGAGTTGTTTGTCACTTTCTTCGATGCTCGCGATTATGGCACTATCCCATGGTGGTGTGAGATCGGCGTCTAGTATCAAGGTCAAGCTTCGTTCGGCGACAGCGACCTGTCCCCGCGTCGTCGTTGAAGGCTCTCTAAATGAAGAAGGTCATTTCGATCTCGTTGCTCTTTGTCGCCGTGTTTGCTGCCGCCTTGCTGTGGGGGCCGTGGCGGCGTGTTTTCGATTTCGGAGACGACCGTGATCGAAAGTTTGGCGAGACGCGTCAGGCAGGGGCAGAGGACCTTGCTGCGATTCCCGTTACCGTTGAAGTGATGGTGAGAAACAGCGATGGCTCGCCTTGTCCGGGGGCGGTGATTTCAGTGCGCAATTGGCGCCTTGCGGGCCTTGAGAACATCTTGCAGATCGATGCGGCCGAAGATGAGGTCGAGTTTCGAACCGATGCATTTGGGCTGGCGCGCTGTGTTGGATTGAGCGCGGGGAATCAACGGATCATCGTGCAGTCCGGTTCCAAGATCGGGTACGCGTCCTTTTTGTTTCCGAAGCAGGATGCAGCGAACGTCGAGTCCACAAAAACCAGGAGGGTTTCTGAAAAACGAATCGATGTCTTCCTGTCGTCGGCACGGCGCTTTGAGATTCGGGTACGAGACGACCGCAACTTAGCGGTCGCGAATGGCCTGCTCATGATCGCGGACCCGACTCCGGAAAGGGCCATGCTGCATTTTCGCAGACCTGTGAGCCCGGAGGTCTTGACCGCGCGGACGAACGCAGCGGGTCAATGCCTCGTCTTTTTGCTTTCGGACCCGATGCGCGGGATCGAAGAGCCGAAAAGCCTGCGCTTGATCTCGCTTCGCTACGGAGGAGAGCACTCGGATCAAACTTTTGAGGTCGCTCGTGCTGACTCCCTGGTCATGAAGGTGCCCAAGACCGTGAGCCTAGAGTTGCGGCCGAGGAAGGCCGATGGCTCAGCGGTCGAGAACGACATCCTTTGCTATTGGACCCTCAAGGGGCGGAATCCTAGCCGTGGGCCCCCACCAGACGATGGCGTCCCGAGAACTTCTCTCGACCATGTGATCAGATTGGAATTCTGGCGTCAGGTGTGCCAGTTGAGCCCACAAGGATACTGCATCGCGGCGTTTGCTCCCGCTGCCGAGCTCATCTTGGTGCTGGGGTCTGGCGATGACTGCCCTGCGGTCACAACGGCAAAGTTGAGTCGGGAGCGAGTTCAAAAACTTGAATTGAGATTGGGGCTTCGGCGAGCCAAGGTGCGATTCAAGATCATCGACGAAGAAAAGCAAGCTTACTTGGCTTCCGAATTACAAGTCAGCAGTGAAATAGATAGCAGCTCAGACTCGGAGTTCGGTAAGTTTCTCAAGCTTGCCAATGCTGAGAACGACTGGGTCTTAAAGGACGCGCCCCCGGGATTTTCTCGCTGGCGGCTCTCGGCGAGATCCGAAGATGACGGCTGGATCGTGGCAGCCCTCAGGTCCGATTCCCGGGGTAACGACGTCAAGCTGCTAATTTGGCGACGCAGTGATCTTGGATTTAGAGAGAAAAGATCCGCGGAGCAAGCCCTCGCCGAGTTCGACTTGTCGGATCTTCTGCCGGGGGAAACGAGAGACCTCGGAGTTTTGGTAAGGCGGCGCCATCCGGTATTGGCGGCGGGAATGGTCGTTGGCAAAGATGGGCTCCCGCGTTCGGGCGTGAGATTAAGGGTGCGCCAAAAACCTGCCCTGCGGTCCTCGAATCGGAAGTCCAAAGGCCGTTCTCTTCCGAATTACTCTTTCGCCACGACGAGCAAGATTGACGGGCGTTTTGAAATCCGCGGGAAGGTCCGGCCGGGCTACACCAACACCGTCGCCGTAGACGCCTATCGCTCCCAGATTGAGGCCAATGTCGAGTTTGAGCCGGGAGACTCAAATCTATCTCTAACGGGAGGCCGTCCCGGGGCGATCTCGGGGCGCCTTGTCACCGTGAGTCCCGAGCTCGATTCGTGGTTGCGGTTTGAGATCTTTCCGGTGGGATCAGAGCCGGGCTTTTACCATGTCCATCGGAGCGGGAGTGGCGTTTTCAACAAGATCGCTTTGGCGCCCGGTCTCTACACGGCCCGCGTCAAGATTGCTGGGATCGAGGTGTTCCGTTTGGAGGCTATTCGCGTGGAGTCCGGAAAAACCACGCGTCCGGAGGCCTTGATCAGTCTCGTAGTAGGTCGCCACTACGACGTGGGCTTGGTGACAGTTCTCGCAGCGGACGGCAAACCTCTCCGTGGTGCCGGGGTTAACCTGGACTACTACCGGACGGGACGTCGGACCGATGACCGCGTTCTGTCTACAAACGATCTCGGTCAGGTCGCCATTCCCTACGACAGCAGCGAACAGTTCTCGCTGGTCGTCGAGGCGATCTGGCTCGAACCCCGCAGCGAGAAGCAGACGATCAAAGACCCTCAGTTTCCCCTGATCGTAAAGATGAAATAAGTCCTCATCCGCAAGTCGCGGCGGACTCGGCAGTACCCAGGCCTGCCGATTTCGACATTGACCAGATTTGATCAATGGCCATTGACTAAACTCAAAAACAGGACCCAAGTTCAGCTGGCAGAGCAACTTGCTGACTTCGAGTTCGTGCGGTTCGGGGTGGTCTAGCTCCCATCTTGCGGCTGGCGGATAGGAGGCCCTGAGGAGCGAAGTTGTGGCTGATTGGTAACGGTTTCACCCGAGTTTGGGCTGTTCAAGCAGGCGGCATGTCGAATGAAACGGAAGCCATTGCCCCCGAGGCGGGGCCTGGATGCGGTCTAGCCCTCTCTTCATGTGTTTGGCATATTACTTGCGAAGAAAGCAATCGACGAAGCGGGCTAATAGCCCTGAATCGAAGCTGGCCAGAGGAGACTCAACTCATGTTCCTAAGATTGTTTTCGACTTACCTGTTGCTTTGCCTAAGCGTTGGCGGCGGCTTGCTACGCGCGCAAACTTTGCCTGTCATTTCGACCTTCCTAGAGAACAACCCCACCTACGCCGTCACCGCGGTGGGGCTTGGTGATGTGAACGGCGACGGTAGCGACGACTATGCTCTGAGTTTGTTTCATCAGGTCATGAGTATTCCTTTCGCTTTCACCGTTGATGCGGTCATCGTGTCGGGGGCGGATGGAGCTTTGATTGCCGACTACCAACCTTCAGCCTTTCCGGCGATCCCCGTGGCCAGCGTTTACCCTTGCGGTGATTTGGATGGCGATTCGCACGCTGAATTTTTGACTTTGGAGCGCGGGCAATCGGGACCGGCGAGCATCGACATTAGCGTTCGCTCTGGAGCCTTGCTGACGCCGCTCTACACGATCAATTACGGTGCCTTGGCCAATGTCGACGTCTTGTCGAGCACGGCCCTCGGTGACCTTGACGGCGACGGGATTCGGGAGATTGGACTGGCGACGCGCCGAATCGTGAGCGTGACTGCCGGTCTGGGTCAGATTGAAGTTCTCTCGGGAGCGACCGGCGCGGTTCTGTTTTCGTTGGGCTCCCCGACTCTACAATCTAACGGCATCGGCGACCTCGGTGACCTCGACGGTGACGGTGTGTCTGACTTTTTTGTGAGTCGAACGAACGGCGCTGATCTTATTTTTGGCCCCCTCAATGCGGGGATGATCGAAATCTACTCGGGCGCGACCCTAAGCGTTCTGAGCACGATCAACGCTTCGCATTCAACCCAAGCACTTGGCTACCGAGCCTGCGCCGTCAGTGATCTCGATGGCGACGGCAACCCGGACATCCTCAGTCTCAGCATTGATGCTGGTCTTGCGGCGGGCCAAAGCGCGCTCTATGAGGCCTATTCCAGTGGCAGCGGGAGTTTGATCTGGAGCGTACCCTCGCCAACGAACACCAATGTTTTTGACCTGCGTTCCGCTGGCGATATCAATGGCGACGGTATCGATGAATTCGTCACCAGTCTGGCTGCGGTCGGAGCGAGCTTTTCGTTTCGGGAGTTGCGTTCAGGAGCCGACGGATCGATCCTCGAGATTCTTCCGGCCTCCTTGGGCATCGCGGGAGCTAATTCTGGTCCTCTTCGTTCCGATGCTTTTGTAGGCGATCTGAACGGAGACGGCATCGCGGATCGTTTGGAACACCAAGTGACGCCGACCGCCTCCGTCCAAGCGACCGCCCACGCCACTTTGGCCGCTCAAGTTTACGGGGCGAGTCCGGGCACATCTCTTGCGCTTCGATTCGACGCCTTCGCGGCGCAGCCGCGTCTGGGCAACTACGAAATCTCCGGCGCTTCGCCCTTTGCTTCTTTGCTTGTGGCCGCCAGCCTCGCGCCAGCGACCGCCACGATTACGGGGACGGCTTTTCCCCTCCTCGTGTCATTGAATTTCTCAAACCTGATCCTCACCGTGAACCTCGTCGCCGACGCCTTCGGGGTGTTTCGATCCCCGGTGAGTTTGAGCCTCCCCGCCTTGGCCGGAACCGTCATCTACTTGCAAGTTGCTGAGACGACCCCGATCCCTGCGGTCAGCAACGGCTTAGAAGTTCTTTTCGGAAACTAGCCCGCGTCTAGCGCGGGCTAGCACCCGATCCCCGCACGAGCCCTAAGCTCCCGGTGGCATGAGTGTCCACACTCATGCCACCTTTTTTAGGGCGCTCTGAAGCTGTTGGCGTTTGATCTTAACGATCCCGATTTCCTTGCATGCAGCGGCAATGTGCCCCATTGGGTTTTCGTTTGAGACGTCGATTGTGAATGCTGTAGAGTCCCCGGCGCTGCCCCCTTTAAAAGGGCATCGACGAAGCGGGCTGACAGCCCGTGGTCGAAGCCAATTAGCGGAGATCATAGTTCATGTTCGCAAGACGCGATTTGATCTACCTGATCCTTCTATTGTCCGGTTGCAGCGGCCTTCCGTTTGCGCAATCTTTGCCCGTCATCTCAACTTTTCTATAGAACACCCCGGCGCTTGAGGTCAGCGCCTTGGGTTTGGGTTACCGAGCTTGCGCCGTCAAGGATCTCGACGGTGACGGGACCCCCGACATCATCAGCCTTAGCATTGATGAGAGTTTTGCTTCGACGAGTCTAAGTGCCAGGTTTGAAGCTTATTCTGGTAGTACCGGTAGTTTGATTTGGAGCGCGCTCGCCCCCGCCAACACCAACGTCTTTGATTTGCGTTCAGCTGGCGATCTCAACGGTGACGGGATCTCGGATCGACTAGAACACCAAATCACGGCTACCGGCACCGTGCAGGCTACCGTACACACCACCTTGGCCACCCAAGCCTATGGCGCCAGCGTTGGTACCGCTTTAGACCTGCACTACGACAACCTTGCAGCGGAGCCTCGCCGAGGCAGCGACGAATTCACGGGCGCTTCTTCTTTTGGCGGCGGCGAGCCTCGCGCCGGACAGGACCACGATTGTTGGGACCGCTTTTCCTCTCCTTGTTTCGGTGAGCATCTCAAACTTGATTCTCACCGCAAACCTCAGCGCGGATGCCTTTGGTGAGTTTCGCTCGGCGCTGAGCCTGAGCTTGCCCGCGCTGGCCGGGATTATTGTCTACCTTCAGGTGGCCGAAACAGGACCGGTTCCCGCGGTTAGCAACGGATTGGAAATCCTCTTCGGAAACTAGCATCCGGGGCCGTTCGAAGCCTTGGCTGGTCGTCCCTGGCGCAGATCAAGATGGGTGTGGCTCCTTTGCGACGACGATGTTGTCGGTCATCCCGCGAGTCTCAATTTCGCGCCTGCGTAGTGCCGTAGATGATTCTCATGAAGCCGTTGCAGTTGGTGGAAACGCCAGTATTTGTCG
>JAZGFI010000281.1:0-9199 GCA_036479435.1 Planctomycetota bacterium
GCCACCAGCTCGCCATCGATGTGCAGCGTGATGCGGTTGTCGAAATTAGAAAAAGCAATCTTCGTGTTGGAGTCGGGGCTAAGTCTGACGTCATCGAGCGCCGCCACCCGTTCACCCGCGATGAACAGGCCGGACAAGCTCGATTCACGGCGGCCGATGGCAAGTCGCGCGAGTAATTCTTGCGAGTGGTAGGGGTCGCGGATCTTCAACAGCAAATAGCCGCCTTCGCGCAGGGGCTTGGCGACGATTTCGAGGCGAACATCCCCGACGTGGTACTTGCCGACAGCGGAGCGATCCTCAAGGTGGCTGACGCCACGACGTTCGTCCCGGATCGCACCGCGGAAGTGAACAAAAGATGCCGCGCCCTTCGCCTCGGCGACCATGCCCGAATCAAAATTCCAAGTCGCGCTGGGGTTGAGTTGGCGCGACGGCAGCGTCCAGTGCGAGACAAAGGCCTGTTCGCTGTCAAAACGTCGTTCGCTTTCGCCGACTAAGGGGTAGCGGGCAAACATGTCGTCTTGGACTTCGAGCGGCTTGCGACAGATCTTCAGTATCCCCTGCTCCCAAAGTTCCTGGGCGTCGTCGAGGAAGTGACCAAAAGGCGCACGGTAAATGTCGCCGCCGCGGATGAAGAGTGCTTCGCCCTTTTTGCCCCCATCGCCGACGATGCGCTTGATGTAGTTGATGCGTCGGTTGTTCGGGAACTGGAAGACAATGATCTCCCAGCGTCTTGGGTCCCGAAAAACGTAGGCCAACTTGTTGACGAGAATGCGGTCACCTTGCACGGGGTGTCCATGAATGGTCGGCTCCATCGAGCCGGTGGGTACTTTGTAAGCCTCGATCGCAAATTGCTTGACGGTGAGCGACAAGATGATCGCCACCGCGAGAGCTTCGATGATGTCCCGAAAAAAGGGTTCCTCATCCGCCGCGATAACCGTCGTCCTGGCAATTCGCGCCGCGCCAGCCGGCGTCGGCAGGTCCATCGCCGGAGTGAGGTCATGACGGGATTCGGTCAAGAGTCATCGTCCAGTTTCAAAGCTGAGAAAAACGCGGCCTGCGGGATCTCTACGTTGCCGACCGACTTCATGCGCCGCTTGCCGGCTTTTTGCTTTTCGAGCAGCTTGCGTTTGCGGCTGATGTCGCCACCGTAGCACTTCGCCGTCACGTTCTTACGCATGCCTTGGATAGACTCACGGGCGATGACTTTGCTCCCGATGGCCGCTTGTAGCGCGACTTCGAACATGTGGCGCGGGATCTCTTTTTTTAGCCGGAGCAACAGCTGCCGGCCCTTGGTCTGCGCGACGTCGCGATGCACGATCATGCTGAGAGCATCGACTTCGGTTTGATTGACGAGGATGCGGAGCTTTACCAGGTTCGCAGCGCGATATTCCTTGACGTGATAGTCCATCGTGCCGTAGCCCTGCGTCGCTGACTTCAACTTGTCGTAGAAATCAAAAATGATCTCGGACAGTGGCAACTCGTAGTGCAACAAGACGCGCTCGGGTCCCAAGTACTCGGTCTTGATGTACTGGCCGCGGCGCTCCTCGCACAAAGTCATGATCGTGCCGATGGCGCTCTGCGGCATGATCATGTTGACATCGGCGATGGGCTCGAGGATCTCATCGAGCTTGTTGGCTTCGGGCAGCTGCGAAGGGCTTGATATGCTCTTCTCTTCACCGGTCGTCAACTTCAGTTGATAGGTGACCGTCGGCGGAGTTTGAACCAGGTCAACACCCGATTCGCGCTCGAGACGTTCCTGAACGATCTCCATGTGCAACAGGCCCAAAAACCCGGCGCGAAATCCGAAACCCAAGGCGTCCGAGGTCTCTGGCCAAAACCCAAATGAAGCGTCATTGAGGTGAAGGCGTTCAAGGGCGCGGCGCAGCGCTTCGTAGTCGCCTGAGGTTGAGGGATAAAGGCCGCAGAAGACGTAGGGCACGGGTTCCTCGAAGCCGGCGAGGGCTTCCACCTTGCTCTTGTCATGCGAGATCGTGTCGCCGATGTGAATGTCGTGAATCGTTTTGATGTTGCAGATCATGTAACCCACTTCGCCAGCTTGCAAGGAGCCGGTGGGGGTAAGGCCGGGACGGAACTTGCCGAGTTCAGTGACGTCGTAGGTGCGCCCGGTGCTGAGCATCTTGATCTTGTTCTTCTTTTCGACTCGTCCGTTGACGACGCGAACGTAGACGATCACGCCACGGTAGTCGTCGAAGACGGAATCGATGATCATCGCCTGCAGCGGGGCGTCGGCACTGCCCTTGGGAGCGGGGATGTGGTCGACCACCGCATCCAAGAGTTCGGATACGCCCTGTCCGGTTTTCGCGGAGCAAGTCATGACGTCTTCGCCGGGCAAACCGATGATGTGTTCGATCTCTTCGATGACTTCATCGGGGCGTGCGGTGGGAAGGTCGACTTTGTTGAGGACCGCGATGATCTCGAGGTCGGCCTCAACGGCGAGATAGGCGTTCGCGGCGGTTTGAGCCTCGACTCCTTGCGCCGCATCCACCAAAAGAACGGCACCTTCGCAAGCCGCCATGCTGCGCGAGACTTCGTAGCTAAAATCGACATGGCCGGGCGTGTCGATGAGGTGCATCAAGTACTTAATACCGTCTTTTGTGTGACGAATTTCGACGGCGCTGGCTTTGATCGTGATGCCGCGTTCGCGCTCGAGATCCATGCTGTCCAAAAGCTGGGCTCGCTTATCGCGTTCGGCGACGGCGCTCGTCAAATCGATGATGCGATCCGCGAGCGTCGACTTGCCGTGGTCGATGTGGGCGATGATGCAGAAGTTGCGAATGCGATTGATGTCGACGTCTTGGCTCATTACTGCCCGCTGCGGTTTTCGAGGATGCTGAGCAAGCAGGGGAGCTTCTCGCGCAATTTGGACAAGGCTTGGCCACGGTGTGAAACGGATGCCTTTTCCTTTGGGGTGATTTCGGCGAAAGTCTTGCCGAAGTCCTCAAAGAAGAAGTAGGGGTCGTAGCCGAAACCGCCGTCGCCTTGTGGCGATTCGAGGATGCGGCCGCGGCAAGAGCCATCGACCACGACGTGAACCTCGCCGGGCGTTGCGACGGCGATGACGCAGCGATATTGCGCACCGCGTTCTTGGGTCTTGACTCCGGATAGCTGCTCGATGAGGCGAGCGTTGTTGAGGTCGTCGTCACCATCCACGCCCGCCCAACGCGCCGACTTTACGCCGGGCTTGCCGTCCAGGGCGTCGACTTCAAGGCCGGAGTCGTCGGCGACACAAAGTACGCCCGAGGCGTTCGCAAAATAAAGCGCCTTGAGCCGGGCGTTGTCCTCAAAAGTCTCGCCGTCTTCTTCGGGAGATTCGATGCCGGGGCAGGCTTCGGTGAGGGGCAGCACTTCGAAGATTTCGTCATCCAGCAGCGTCCGCATCTCGATGAGTTTTTTTTGGTTGTTGGTCCCGATAACGAGACGTCGTTTGGCGCTCATGGTTCAGCTTCCCGCAATCAAGGCCGTGTTTTGCAAACTTTGCAGTTGGTGCACACCCTTTTCGGCGAGGGCATAGCATTCGTCGAATTTCTCTTTCGAAAGCGGCCGTTGCTCTGAGCCGCCCTGGATCTCGATGATCTTGCCCTCGTGCGTCATCACGAAGTTGAAATCGGCGTCGGCGCGACTGTCTTCTTCGTAGCAAAGATCGAGCAGGGCTTTGCCCTCAACGACACCGACAGAAACCGCACTCACGCCGCCGAGAAGAACATCGTGTTTCAAGACCTTGCGCTCGCGGAGGCGGCGGAGACAGTCGTAGAGGGCGAGGTAGGAAGCGGTGATGGACGCGGTGCGCGTCCCGCCGTCGGCCTGGATGACATCGCAGTCGAGCCAAATTGTGCGCGGACCGAGTTTGTCGAGCTTGACGAGGTTGCGGAAGGTGCGACCAATGAGGCGCTGGATCTCGACGGTTCGGCCGTCGACGTTGCCGCCGCGGCGCCCGTCGCGTGGCTTGCGGCGGTCGGTTGAACCCGGCAGCATGCCGTACTCCGCACTCAACCAGCCCCGGCCGGTGTTGACCAAAAACGGAGGGACTCGATCCTCGACCGTTGCGGTCACGATGACGCGAGTATTGCCCCATTCAAACAGCACCGATCCCGGCGCTGAGGGGATGAAGTCCCGGTGGATCTTGACGTTTCTCAGCTGATCGGGGGCGCGTCCATCGACTCGCGACATATTGGCTTCCTTCCGCAATAGCCCCCGGCTGATCGCAACGTGGGGCTGAGGAGTATAGGTGTCGGTCAAATGGCCTTCAAACGATCGAAAACTGAGTGGGGCGGATTGAACTGTCGCGGTCAGACCTGCTGGTCGACGCCATTCAGCCTTGCCGGGGGAAGAACATTCAGCCCAGCTTGGGGATGAACATATTCAGCCCAGCTGAATGGCATGAAGTTCGGCGTAGCTTCCACCGCGGGCCAAGAGCTCATCGTGGGTGCCGACTTCTTTCACGTGGCCGGCTTCCAGCACCACGATTTGGTCCGCATCTCGAACCGTCGACAGGCGATGCGCAATAACCAGGGAAGTGCGGCCCTCAGAGAGCCGGTCAAGGGCCTCTTGCACGAGTTTTTCGCTGACGCTGTCCAGAGCGCTTGTCGCTTCATCGAGGATCAAGATGTCGGAGTCCTTTAAGATCGCCCGGGCGATCGTGAGGCGCTGAAGCTCACCCCCCGACAAATTAACGCCGCGTTCGCCAACGATGGTGTCGAGGCCCTTAGGGGCGGATTCGATGAGATCCATGAGGTTGGCGGCACGCGCGGCAATTTCGATGTCCTGATCACTGGCGTCGGGGCGGCCGTAGCGAATGTTGTCGCGGATGCTCGCGTTAAAGACGAAGGGGCTTTGCGAAACGAAACCAACGCGGTCGAGCCAAGCGTGGCGATCGAGTTGCTTGAGGTCTTGGCCATCGACGCTAATGCGCCCGGCGTCCGGCCGATAAAACCCGCCAAGCAAGTCGGCTAAGGTAGATTTTCCGGAGCCACTGCGGCCGACCAAGGCCGTGGTCGTTCCCCGTATTAGTTCAAAACTAACGTCTTTAATGATGGCTTGGCCGTTGTCAGGGGGGCCTTGACTGTCGATGTGCCGCTCGTAGGCGAAGGAAACGCCTTCGAAGCGAATGCTCTCAATCGAACCCTCAATGGGCATCCCGCCGTCCACTGGGGCCACTTCGGTCGGCGTGTCGAGTAGTTCGAAGAGTCGGCGTGACCCGGCCAAGGCCTCTTGGAAGTTGCCATAGGCGGCAGCCAGTCGTTTGACGGGCCGGTAGATGAGCCCCATGGCGCCGATGAAGGACACGAGCTTTCCGGCGCTTAGATCCCAAGTTCCACTGAGCAATAACAAGCCACCAACGACGACAAACAGAGCGATGGCGGCGTGGTAGATGAAGTCCATTACCCCGCGGCCCAGGGCCTTGGCCTTGACGACTTCGACATTGCGATTGAGATAGTCTTCATTGGTCTCAACGAAGCGCTTGAACTCGGCGTCTTCGGCGCGAAAGGACTTGACGGTGCGAATGCCGTCGATGGTCTGCAGCATGACTTGCGTGGTGTCTTCGAGGGACTCGAGGCCCTTGCGCGCACGATTTTTGACGACTTTGCCGAGTCTCAGTACGGGCCAGGCCAACAGCGGCAGCAGCGGCAAGACCAATAGCGAAAGCTGCCATGAAATGAAGAAGGCGGTACCCAAACCGACCGCGATGGAAATCGGGTGCAACACCACTTCAGAAATGAAGATGTTGACGGTGCGATAGGTGATCTGGACGTCGTTGGTGAGCCGGGACACCAAGTAGGCCATGCGCTTGCGGTGGAAGAAACTGAGGGGCAGCTTCAGCAGGTGTTGCATCAAGTCGGCGCGCAACTTGACCATGACGTGGGTCGCCAGCCACTTGAAGGCGTATTCGTTGAAGAAATAGGTCAGCGAGCCTAGGGCGGCGACGACCATAAGGCTGCCACCAATCGCCAAGAGGGTGCCGCGGGCTCCTTCGCCCGGATTCAAGAGAACGTCGTCCAAGAGCTCTTTGAGGACAAAAATCGGCCAGGCGCGGCAAGCGGCGTGTACGAGCATGGAAATCAGAGCGAGAACGATCAACCGGCGTTCTGCGGCCGCGTAGCCCAAGAGCCTCCCCACGAGGCGCCGGGCCTCAGAACTCGGGATTTTCCGATTCTTCGGGCTCTGGGGACTTGCCTTCGCGGATTCTCCGGATTCCGAATTCAAGCTCTAAATTCCTTCCTGAAAAGGGCTTAACAGCACTCATGCCCACTTGTGAAACTTGCCATTAGCCAGGAGATGAAGGGCTCATGAGGGGGCCCATCTCCAAAACCTGGGTTTTGGGCCCTTGGGGTACGAACTTTGCTTCAATGGGAGTGAGTGCCATTTTCCCAAAGGCCCCCTTGGGGGCCCCGTCGGTTGACCCCATGCGACCGACATCTTCCGAAAGGAGGTCGACATGACCAATTTGTCGACGAAAAAGAGTCTGTTTCAGTCCCAGCTTGCGCGGCAAGCGATGCGAGCTTGCTGCTCCCAAGTTGCCATGCTCACGCTATTTGGGGCCTTCATGGCCAGTTTGGCGGCCAACTCCGCCCTGGCAATCGCGGATTCCAGTGAAGTCGCGAACCGCGTTTTTGAGGCTCCTTATGCCGACTCAGCTTGGGATCTCGATCTCGATATCAACTGGGGTGTCGGCTGGCAGCTCGGTGGTGCAGCTCCTCAACAGGGCTCGCCCAGCACCGGCCCCCGCCCGGTTTCGGGAACTCCGGCACCGGGGAGTGGTACTCGTCCCGGCGGCGGGGGAGGTTACAGGCCTGGCCGTGATCCCCGTGGCGGCGGTTACAACGGCCCTGGCGGTCGTGGAACTCCGTCTCCTTTCGGCGGTCCCGGCGGCCGAGGAACGCCCGGCAGCACTCCCGAAGCTCAGCCCGGTGGCATTGGACAGCCTGATGGTAGCGAGCCATTTTCGGGCCCCGGCGGCGCTAGCACCCCCAGTCAACCCGGTGGCCAAGGTGGCGGTCCCGGAGGTCCGGGTGGTGGCTTGCCCGGCGCTGGAGCCGGCGGTTCACCGCCAATTCCAGGTCCCGGTCCTGGTCCGCGAACCGGTGGCACCACGCGACGCGGTGCGGTCTTATCCGAGGGATCGTGGCTCAACTGGTGGCAGCTCAACGAACTCCACGAGTTGGAACTCGAACGCCGCTATCGCGAGCGCACCCTCGAAAAGGAACCGAATCACGATCTGTTCATCGGGGAGCCAACCCGCGGCGAAGCGCGGCCGATCAACGGCGGTTCGAAGCGCATTCGCGCCAAGATCATGCCGACTCTCAAAGAGCTGGCGCAGGACAAAGATCCGCGTGTGAGAGCGGCGGCGGCGCTGTCCATGGGCCGCGCTGGACGTAGCGAGGCGGTGGCGTTGCTCGTCCCGATGACGAAGGATAAGCAGCTTCAGGTACGCAAGGCGGCGCTCCTTGCTCTGGGGCTTACGCAAGAACGTCGCGCCTACAGCTATTTGCTTTGGGCTCTCGAAGCTCCGACCAACAAGAACGCCGAGCGCGCCTTTGCGGCCATCGCCCTCGGAATCCTCGGTGATCCGCGCGCCGCGCCGCGCCTGGTCAAAGCCGTGGACCGGGGCAACCAGTCTCAAGAGGTGAAGGCCGCCGCGCTCTACGCGCTCGGTCGCACCAAGACCAGTCAAGCGCGCGTCTACCTCGAGTACTTTGTGTTGCGGCCCTACAACGACGATCGCCTGCGAGCGGTGGCTATTCACGGCTTGCTTGGTCTCGACAAACCGCGCTACGCGGCGCTCTTTTCGAAGTCGTTGACCGACAGTAATGTCCATGTTCGCCGTTCTGCGGCGATCGCGATTGGACTAACCGGCTACCAAAGCGCCTACCGTGCGGACCTTGAGGCGGTCGAATACGAATTTTCCCGAGGCCGTGATGCGGGTGTTTCCGGGATGCCCCGCGCTCGCGAAGAGATCGAGAACTACATCGGTCGCCTTCGGGTCAAGGTCGAAGAAGACGAACGCAGTCTGGGCATGTTGCGCAGCCAGGCGGCGCGCCGTCTCGAAAAGCAAGCCTTGAGCGACGCAGATCCGATTGTTCGTTACTTCGCGTTGGTTTCTTTGGGCCGCATTGGCGGCGATGACGAAGTCGAAGCCCTCACGCGCGTTTTCAAGACTACGAAGTCTAATTCCGAACGGGCTTTTGCGGCTTTGGGATTGGGATTGTCGAAGCACCAAGCGGCCGCTGCACCCTTGATGCGGACGCTGCGCCGGCAGCGTCAAGACGAACTGACGCGCGCGGCGGTGGTATTGTCGCTTGGTTTGCTCGAGGAGCGAAAGGCGGCGCCTTTGGTCTTGAAGCAGTTTCGCAGTCGGCATGGCCAGTCTTTGCAAAACTTCTCCGCCTTGGCCCTGGGCCTCTTTGAAGCCCAAGACGCTTCGAGGCGGGTGATCGACACCTTGGTGTCGCGAAGCCGCCCTGAACTGAAGCGGAGATTTGGTGCCAGTGCGGGCTTGTTGCACGACGACCGCGCCATCAAGGCCATCGAAGAGCGCCTGGCGCGTCGCGCGCCCGTTCAAACTTCGATCGCTTACGCCGATGCCTTGGCTTTGTTTCCCGACGAGCGCAGCTTGGACGCGGTTTTGGCCGCGATCAAGGTCGGCAAGATGAAAGACAGTGTGAGAGTCGCTTCGGCTCGAGCTCTGGGTTCCCTCGCCGAAAAGGGCGACTTGCCGATCATGAGCGACATGTTCCGCGGATTGAATTACTTGCTCCGCTTCGAGTTCTTGAACGAAGCGGCGCTGCTCTAAGAAACAGCAAGTTTCCCCAATCCGAATCCGGACGTTTTTTTTCACGAAGAGCTGGTTGCGGCGGCAACCAGCTCTTCTCTTACATGACAGGTTGTGGCCCCGACCAGCTCTTCTCTCTCATCCCGGCAACTCAATCAAAAGAGAGATGTCCAGCGCACGGACGCTGTGAGTGAGGGCGCCGAGCGAGATGCGGTCGACGCCCGTTTCGGCGACGGTGCGGAGGGTCTCGAAAGTGATCCCGCCGCTGGCCTCCAACAATGGAATGCCTTGCCCGGTGGCGTTGCGGCGGCACACGGCTTCGCGCATGTCTTCGAGGCTCATATTGTCGAGCAAGATGATGTCGAGTTCGGCGGCTAGGGCCTGGTCAAACTCGCTGAGGTCTTCGACTTC
>JAZGFI010000282.1:0-29129 GCA_036479435.1 Planctomycetota bacterium
CACGCCCATTACAAATTCGCTATCGTCACTCATGGCCGGTCTCCGCTTTTGTTTTGAGAAAAACACTGAGCCCCATTTTAGGTGAGCTCGACGACGGAGGCCGGCCCTCTCATCTCATCTGGCACCCCTTGTGCATTTCAGTCGGTGCTCATGGTCTTGGCGGCGGCTTTCGTTAACCACGAGCGCGGGATCTTGGTTCCGAGTTTGAGGAGGAGGCGGTTTCGGAAACCGGGCACGACTTGAACTTGTCCCCTTAGCAAAGCGTCGAGGCCGATCTTCGCGACTTCGGCCGCATCCATGCGCTTCATGCGGTAGACCGGGCTTTGGGTCGAGTACTTTCCGGCGTCGAAAAACTCCGTGTTGGTGACGCCGGGACAAAGCGCGGTGACCCGAACGCCTTGCTTGGCGACTTCGGCCGCCAAGGTCAAGCTGAAGCTCTTAAGGCCGGCTTTGGTGGCGGAATAAAGGGCATGGAAGGGCGTCGGGACGAAGGCGGCGACGCTTGCGAGGTTGAGGATCGCGCCCTCGCCGCGTTCGCACCCGGCTTCCGCAAACGCGCGGGCTAACTCCATCGGCGTTCGCAGTCCCAGTTCGACCAGATCTAAGAGTCGTTCGGGATCGGCGTCAAGGAATCGGCCGTTCATGCCAAAAGCAGCGTTGTTGATCAAGATTTCGCAGGCCTGCTCGCCGCGACAATATCTTGCCAAGAGGCTTTCGCGAAAAGTCAGGTCGAGGAGATCTCCCACTTCGATGTCGACCGTGATGCCGTAGGTGCGTAGGTCTTTGGCGAGAGTCTCAAGACGATCGCTGCGCCGCGCCGTCAAGACGAGGTTGACTTTTCGCCTAGCGAGTTCCCGGGCGATGGCAGCTCCGATACCGCTGGACGCTCCAGTAACGAGGGCGCGTTTTTTCTCCAACTCAAATGGAGTCATCGGCGCTTGACCTCGAATGGCAACAGTTGGCAGTCGGATCTGCCGCTCAGGCGTCGTTGCGGTGCGGGTTGAGTCAAGGTCGCGGAGTCGGGTAAGGGGACACCATTCTCGTTCGAAAAAACGGCGATGACGCCGCGGCCCGGTTTGCGAAGGCTAAAAGAGGTGTCGGCACCCGGCAGTCGCCAAGGATCGCGATCATGAGTGCTCGTTAGAGGCCAGGGGAGATTCTTCGGTGCGGACAAAGGAGGGAAGAGGCGTTCCGCCGCACCGCCAGTTTCTTCGAGTCGGTAGATAGCCAAGTAGAGCGGGCCTTCGAGCTGAACGTTGAGTTTGAAACTCTCGAGCGGATCTAGTTGTTTAAGAGAGGTGCTGGCACGAACACTTATCAGCCGAGGACCCGTGGGAGTTGGTTTGGGGTCTGGCGAGAATAGGGCGCCCAGTCCCGCGACGAGGAGCAGCAAGAACAGGCAGAAAAACGCGAAGTCCATCGGCCCTGACTTTGACCTTTTGGGCTTCAACGAGTTGGTCCTTGACGGCATTTCGAACTCACTATATTCCGCCCGCTCGCTCGGACCGGCGAGCTTCTCGAGCGAGTTTTCGGCTCGGAAAAACGAGGGCGCGGCCCGCTTTGAGACCCTTGAACCCGCGTTCGACGACGGAGAGATAGTCGTCTCGTAAATCGACGTTTCCGGTTCTTTCGTCGGGCGCGGGTAGACAAAGAGTTGTCAGGCGAATGTTGTCGCGGCGCCACTCTTCGGCCAAGGATTGACCGAGACTATTGAGCCAAGCTGCGACCAAGCAGGCTGAGGACCGTCCCTTCTGCGCCCGAAACCCCAGCATCGAGGACAACAAGAGTACCTTGCCCTTGATCCCGCTGCGGCTGCTTGTGGCGAACTCCTCTCCGACTTGACGCAACAAGACCAGTGTTGCCACGACTCTGCGGTTGAAAACCTGTTCGAGCCTGTCCGGCAGAATCTTGACGACCGGCCGAGGTGCCACCCTGGCTTCGTCTCCACCCAAGCCGCATACGAGTCCCTCAATCGTGATGAGTTCGGCTGTTCTTTTGAGCACGGACTCCGCATCGCTAGGCCCCGCATCGAGCCCATTGTCAATGAGGTCGACTTGCGGTGCGCCGAGACGTTTCGCTTCGGCGGCAGCATCACGAAGGAACTTTGGTTCTTCGCCAACCAACACCAGTCGTTGTTTTCGCGCCGCCAAAGCCAAGGCCGCTGCCCGCGCTGGGCCACGACTCACGCCGACCACTAGCCAGCCGTTCGGCCGGTGAAGAGGACGACTCAACTCTTTGGCGAATAGATCGTCGTCCAGGTAATTTTCGTGTTGGGGGTTGGTCATGGTCTTGAGGCATTTTGCCTCGGGCGGGCGACCACCCAAAGCCCCACTTTTTGTCTAAGCGGCTGGCGGTTCTGGATTTGCCGCAATCCGGGGAAAATTGTCGCGTCCTCGGAAGGGCTGGCTTTCGGAAGCGTAAGGGCGGGAAGAACTTACAAGAATCGCCGTCTTTGTGCGGCTCTGAGGCTGGCGGGGCGCAACTCGCCCTGCGGCGCCGTTTTCCCGCTCGCTCGCAACGCCGCGACCAACGACAACTAAAAACTCGTGCCCCTTAGGGCCGATAAGGGCAAGAGCCACCGCCAGGGAAGCGGGATCGCGAGAGCGGCCGCCGCGGAGGAAAACAGATCCAAACGATCTACAGCTAGGGAGATAAGTTCATGACTGCCGTCGCCACCGATTTACGCCACGATTTGGAAGAGCGTTTTGCCGCTGCGGTTCTCGAGAGTTTTCGCTCCCGGACGCAGATCGACGCCTATCGGATTTGCGTTGAAGACCAGTCCCGCCACAAAGGCCGGATGGCCACGGCCACATCGACGGTGTTTGGTGAGAATTGGTTGGGTTCCACGTCCTTGCTCATCCCGGCCGAGAGCGCACGCTGTATCGTCTTGGGTTCGAACGGTGAATTAGAAGCCATCAATCCCTCCGAGGCGAAATCGCGACCGGTGCGCGGTACGGCGGTTGCCGACGTACTTGGTGCGCTCGTGGCGTCGGCGGCGCTGAGATTCGGCGAGACTTTTCCCGGCGAAACCAAGGTGAACGTCGGGCCGCCCACCGTCGTCATTGGCGACGCTTGTTCCGTGTGTTTTCCCTGGGGCCAACACTTCGAATCGAGGCTTTGTTTCGAAAGCGTTGCGGGACCGTTCTGGGCGATCTTGCGCTTGAGCCGAATGGACTCCTAAGAGCCGGTTAGGATGCGGTCGATCGCCTCAAGCGAGGCCTGATCCAAGGTGTAGCCCGAGGCCTTGGCGTTCTCTTTGATCTGCCCCGGCCGCGAAGCTCCGATGATGACACTGGCCACCGCGGGCTGCCTCAGACACCAACTGAGCGCCAGTTGCGATGCTGGAATCTCCAAAACCTTCGCCAGCTGTGCGAACTTGTCGGCTCGTTCGAGGTTTTCGGGCGTCATGTTTCGACGGATGAATTCGCCCGATTCGCCAAGCCTAGCTCGCGAGTCCTTTGGCATTGCGCCGTCGCAATACTTCCCGGTGAGGAGGCCCTGCGCGAGCGGTGAGTAGACGATCTGGCCCATTCCGACGTTGGCGGCAGTCTCGATGATTTCGTCTTCGATGACGCGGTCCAATAAGTTGTAGCGCGGTTGATTGGTCACCGGAGGCTCGGCGCCGATCGCCAAGGCGATTTTTACGACCTCAAGTATCTTGTCCGCCGGCCATTGGCTGACTCCCCAGTACAGGATGCGGCCGCGGCGGATAAAGTCATCCATCGTTCGCACCAATTCGCGTATTGGCACATCCGGGTCGTAACGGTGGCACTGGTACAGATCGAGGTAGTCAGTGCCGAGGCGAGCCAAGGAGGCGTCCAGGCTTTCGGTAAGATGCTTACGCGAGAGCCCCTTGTCA
The DNA here is from genome assembly GCA_036479435.1 of Planctomycetota bacterium. GTDB lineage: Bacteria > Planctomycetota > DRQF01 > JAZGFI01. The sequence continues at coordinate 3,860 of JAZGFI010000282.1, forward strand.
TTGGGCCCGTCGCCGGTGGGAAAAAACGCTTTGGAAGCTAGAACGTAGTCTTTGCGCGACACTCCCCTTATCGCTCGCCCCAGGGCCTCTTCGCAGGCCCCTAAACCGTAGACGTCGGCGGTATCGATGAAGTTGATGCCGCAATCAAAAGCGGCCTTCACGCAGCTCTCAGTGGTTTTCTGATCGATGCCCTGGCCGTAGGTTAGCCACGACCCCAAGGCTACTTCCGAGACAAACACGCCGCTTCCGCCCAGTTTTCGGTATTTCATGGCGGCATCATGTCGCGTCACAGCGAAAGAGAAAAGCCCGGGGATGGCCATGATTTCAGCTCAGCTGCGTTCTAGAGGCTTCGTTAAGCAGGAGCTTTTTTTTTATCCCGGGCCCCATATCAAGGATCTTAAGTCTATTAATTAAAATGGTTTACGTTGATTGTGGAGGGGCCAAGACCCCCTTCTTTCGCTAGAGGGCCCTTTTGACTTTCGACGAACGGGATCTATGGTCGTCCGGTCTGGACGCGATTTAGGGAGTAGAGCAGGGCATGAATAAGACTCTCGTCATTACCGAAAAGAAGTCGGTCGCCGACGAGTTCGCGAAAGTTCTCGGAGGGAGCCCAGCTCCTGACGGAGAGCCGCGGGAATTCGCGAAACACGATATTTACTACGAGAGCCAAGACCTCGTCATCGCTTGGGCCTCTGGCCACTTACTCGAACTCCAACAGCCCGGCGAGTACGACAAGGCTTGGAAGTTCTGGAGCCTCGAGAAGCTTCCGATCATTCCTGAGAAGTTCGTTCACCGTCCTCGCGGCGACGACGCGAAATCCAAGAAGCTTCTTACGAGCCTCGTGAAGCACATTCGGCGCGACGATGTCGACAAGGTTGTGAACGGCTGTGATGCCGGGCGCGAGGGAGAGTTGATCTTCAACCTCATCATGGATCACGCCCTTAGTGGGCGCGGCAAGACCAAGGCTCAGAAACCCGTCTCACGCATTTGGCTTCAGTCGATGACGGCGGACAGCATCCGCGCGGCATTTAGAGACATCCGCCCGGCTGCGGAGTACCAAGAGCTTCGCGACGCAGCCTATTCCCGCGACCGTGCCGATTGGTTGGTGGGCATGAACGGAACCCGTGCTCTCACCAAAAGGTTTTTGGGAGGCAAGAATCGCGTCAGCCTCGCGGTGGGACGAGTCAAGACTCCAACCTTGGCTTTCCTTGTCGATCGCGAGCGCGAAATCGACAACTTCAATCCCAAGTCCTATTGGGAGATCAGCGCCAAATTTTCGACCGACACCCAAGGCAAGGGTGCCGAAGAAACCCACTACGAATCGAGATGGACCGGCAAAGATGCCGACGGCAAGACAAGCGATCGTCTCGAGAATCTCGAAACGGCTCAGGCCATCGTCGACAAGGTCAAAGAGAAGGTTGGGCGCGCCGAGGACTCCATTCGGCGATCGAAAGAAAAGCCGCCACAGCTTTTTGACCTCACAACATTGCAGCGCCGCGCGAGTTCGGCCTTTGGATTCACGCTGAAGCGCACGCTCTCGATTACGCAAACGCTCTACGAGGCCAAGAAAGCCGTAACCTATCCCCGTACCAGTTCGCGATACTTGCCAAACGACTACCGGGGCGAAACTCCAAAGATCCTCAGCCGGCTCGCCTTGGGAGGGTATGCCGAACTTGTCGCCAAGATCCCGAACCGCGACGCGCCCGATTCCGAGCGCAAAGGCATGGTTTACGACGACAAGAAAGTCTCCGATCACTTTGCGATCATCCCCACGGGCGAGGTTCCCACGAGCCTCCGCGCGGACGAAAAGAAGCTCTACGATCTCATCGTCAGGCGCTTCTTGGCCGCTTTTATGCCCAGTGCTGAACGTGAAACGATCACGCGCCGGACATTTGTGGAAGAAGAAACCTTCAAAGCCACGGCACGCAAACTTGTCGTTGCCGGTTGGCGGACGGCGGAGCCCATTGCGGCCGATGACCAACCCTTTCCAGAGCTCGATGCCGACGGCGGCATCCTCTGCCTTGAAAGCGAACTGCTCGAGAAAGAAACCTCGCCGCCTTCCCGTTACACGGACGGTACTTTGGTGGGGGAAATGGAGACCTGCGGCAAACACGTCGAAAACGAAGAAGAAGCCGAGGCGCTCAAAGACACGGGCATTGGAACGCCAGCCACTCGGGCGGCGATCGTCGAAGACCTCATCTACAAGCGGCTAGCTCGTCGTGATGGCCGCACCTTGGTGCCGACGGCTCTCGGTTCAACGCTCGTTCGCATCGTCCGCAACATGGATCTTGGAGCTCTCGCCAAGCCAGACTTGACCGGAGTTTGGGAACAACGCCTGCGCCAGATAACCGATGGCGAGTATCCCGCGTCCAAATTTCAAGCGGCCATCGTCTCCGACGTCGAAGAACTCGTTGCGAAAGTCAAAGGCGCCGACGACGCCGGCGCGATTTTCGCCGTCGATCACGGCGGCGAACTTCACTGCCCCAAGTGTGACAAACTCATGGTGGAAAAAGCGTACAGCTACTTTTGCACCGACCCCGAGGATTGCGACACCAAGATCTACAAGGATGCTGGTGGCAAGCATGTCTTCCCGGAAATCCTGCGACGGGTTTTGGAGGCCAAGGGCGAACTCGTCGGTCCCTTCACCGGATTCGAGCGTCCCAAGGCCCCCTGCAAGATGAAAATCGGCGACAACGCGCTCATCGTTCTCGAGCCAGAAGGCGACATCGAGTACGAGCAGATGGGCGAGTGGAAAGTTGAAGAAGTCCCCGACGGCGAAGTCATGGGCAAGTGCCCGAAGTGCCAAGCTGAAGTGAAAGCTGAAGGCACGGGCTTCAAGTGCCAAAAGTGCAAATTCCGCCTCGGTAAGAAACTTCTGCTGCGCGACCTACCGCCCGAAGACGTCCGCAAGATGCTCTCCGGTCCGAACGAAGCCACTTCGCTCATCGAGGGCTTCATCAGCCGTCGTGGCCGCCCCTTCAAGGCCCAACTCCTCTTCGACGAAGAGGGTGCTCTCCAATGGAAGTTCCCCCCCCGCGCCGCCAAGAAGAAGACCACCAAGAAAAAGGTGGCCAAAAAGAAGACGGCGAAGAAGAAAACCGCGAAGAAGAAAACAGCTGCCAAAAAGAAGACCACCAAGAAGAAGGTCGCCACTAAGAAGAAGGTGACCAAAAAGAAGGCCCCCGACAAAGACTCGCAATCCTGAGACCTGTTGGATCGCTCGAGGAAAAGGAGACTATCGGCCTTCGCCGCCCCGCCGCTTCTGATTTTTGAGGGGTGGTGACTTTGGTCTGACGCGATTCTTCAGGGTTTGCGGATTGAAAGGGTGGTGAAAAGCGTCTGACGCTAACCTTGCGGGTTTGCTTTTGGGACTCTGGTGGCGTCTAGTTTTTTTCTTGGGGTGGGTCGACTACTTCTTCTTTTGCTTCATCTTCTTGCTCTTCGAGGAGGTCGGGAAGTTTGACGTCGACTATATCCGATAGCGTCCAGTCGGAAGCGGCGAATAAGTACTCGGATTGGCTGCTGAGGACGGGCCGGCGGTTTTTTTGGTCCTTGGCACCGATCAGGATCGTGATCTCTTGACCTCCCTCTAACTTGAGTTTGGCGCTAGTTGTGGGCTGGTCTAAGCCCTGAGTCGCCGCGGTCTTTTTGCCATAGACGAACTCGGCCCTGAGGCCGCAGAGCTTCTTCAGCAAGCCGTCGATTTTGTCTTTTTTGGCATCACCCGTTTTTGGTGACGCCATCTTCCAGATGTATGTTGATTCGGCATCGTCTTTGGCTGTGGCCGCGTCATCACCCTCGGTCTTGGGCTCGTCGGGGCTTTTGGTCTTAAAGCGAACAAAGACCCAGTCTTTTGAGGCCCCAGCCGGACGTAGTCGCAATTCGCTGATTTGGTCCGCTTCGATCTTGAAGAGCTCACTCGATATCCAGTCCGCCATGTCGGGACTGAGATCCCAAAGTTGCAGGTCTTCGGTTTCGTAGACCTCGGCTTCGCCGCTGTTTCTGACGTAGACGGCTCGCCCGCGACTGCCCCGAGCCACGAAGAGGCTCGAGAGTGTCTTGCCCGCGGCGTCGGCCAACTCGATTTTTCTCTCGTAGAGCGCATCGGCGACTTTAGCGGGTTCGTGGTTGGACTCATTTTTGATGATGGGGCGCGCGACCTCGACGGCAATGAGCTTGCCCAAGAACTCGTCGATCTTGTCGGCTTTCGCCAAGAACCCGTCACTGCCGTCAACCGTCCAGCCAGCATCGCTCTTGGTAAGGCCGATTTCCTTTTCGTTTTGCCCATCGCGACTCGAGATTCGGATGGCTGCGACTTCGTCTTGTGCCACTTTGAGCAAGGCTTGGGGTTCGCGTTTATTCGATTCCGGGGTGTCACTACCCGAGAAGCAAAGGACCGCGAGTACGATGCCCTGGGTCAAGGCGAGGCCAATGAGGATGAGATTAAATCGACTCATGTCTTATTTCCGTTAAAGGGCGGCTTTGCGTTGGCGGCGTTGAATGACGGTCACGATGCCGATGAGAGCTAACAATCCGATCGGCACTAAGAAATTCCAAAGCTGAATGCGCTCCGCTTCGCCGTCTTCGAGGCGCTCGAGGGGACGATAGCTACGGCCGCGGTTGCGAATGCGGATAAGATCGTCGTCTTCGAGCATCCACCCGATGGCATCGAGCATGAAGCGCTGATTGAGTGAGAAGAGTCCATAGGGCGGGCCGATGTTTTGGCTAAGGCCCGCCTCCATGTCGTCTAGCCAGTCGTCGTTTCCGACCACGATGACGCGGGTGCGTCGGGACAACTTGAGCGGTGCCGTGGCTTGAGTTTTGGGTTCTTTGTGCTCGCTCTCTTTGCCGTCTTCATCGGCGTCGTGCTTTTCGTCGCCCTCTTTCTCGTGCTCGTCACCATCTTGGTGTTCTTCGTCGTCGGCATGCTCAGAGTCAAGCGAGCCCGGAATGCTCCGCTTTGCCCAGTACGAGGGGAATTCGCCCTCGAGCAAGACTGCGAAGACCCGCTGCTTGAGTTCTTTCTCCGATGGGACCGCAACACCCGTATCGGGGTACTTATCGACAATGGGCGCCAGAGACTGACTGGGATCGACCGTCCAAGTTCGCTCTGACGAGCGCAAAAGCCAAGTCGAGTCAATTCCCTTTTTGTCGGTGATGGTCAACGGCGACGGAAAACGCAGCCGTGCCAATTCAAACCCGGACATGAACGGCGCGTCGCGATTGGCCGTGCTACTCTCGCGACCAAGCTGCGGGAAGGCAGCCCATCTAAAGTTGACCGTACGCTGGCGCGTGCCGGCCCGCCCGACGGCCCAAAAGAACTCACCGGCGTTGTCGGCATCCATGGCGATGTCTTTGCCAACTTCAACACCCCAACTGGCCAATAGGTTCTCAAGGCCGCTATCGCGGGCCGAGCTGGTTAGAGCGAAGGCCTGCTGAAATTCGGCGTGGTGGCGGTCGGTCAAAAAGATCGCTTTGCCACCGGACATGATGTACTGGTCGATGGCGTAGGCGCCTTTTTCTTCGATGCGGTCTCGCCCGGTGACAATCAAGACGTCGATTTCCGGTGGCACGCTGCTGAGCGTCCCGGCGTCGAGGCTGCGGACTTCATACTCATCGCTTAGCATCGCTTCGAGCTGCGCGAAGGGGGCGCGTGGCGCCCCTCCCCGCATCCCCATCATGGGATTCGGCGGCGGCGGGGATTTCTGCACGATTCCGATCGTGCGCAGGCTGCCCGGCGAAAGACGGCGAAAGTAGCCCTCGAACTGGCTTTTCAGATCAAACTCGCTGAAGGGACCATCCAGGGTCAGTAAGGGCAAAAGATTGGCGGGCTTGCCGTCGATCTCAATTTTCGCCCACAGGTAAAAGGCCTGATCGGACAAAGGGAATGAGATGGGGCGCACGCCGGCGCTGGCCATCAACATGCGCTGGCCGTCTTCATCTTTGGGGATGAGTTGGGGGCGATACTCCAACTTGCCCCCGGCTTCCGCCGTTAGCTCTTCAAAGACTTTCTTGGCCTCGGCGGGAAACTTCGCGAAGGACTCCGGAAGCTCCTCTGCGGCCGAGATCCAGGTGCTGATGACGGCCTTCCCCCCAAAGCGTGCAAAGACGCCCCGTTGGTTTTCGAATCCGTGTACCACTTTCTTGATCGCTCGGGTCAAGGCGAACTCAACGCTCTTGAGCTGTACCTTAGGTTCGCGATCGAAGACACTGCCTTGACTGACGAGGTCCTGGTACGGAATCGTCTCCGGTCGCGTCCCCGCGTATTCGACGGCGATGCCGAAGAAAAAGGAACGCACGCCTTGTTCGCTCTTGCCTTTGAACAAAAAAGCGAGCGGCTGAATGTTGTAGGTGTCCTGCGCTTTGCGCTCGGCATCTTCGTCGTCTTCAGGAACGTAGAAACTCACGCGCACGCGACCGTCAGATCGCGCGCCGTATTCTCGCAACAGATCTTGGATCTGGGGGACGACGGGGCGCAACTCCTCCGGCAAGTTCTCGTCTTTGGATAAAAAGACTTTGACGACCACTTCTTCATCAAGGCTGCCGATGATCCCCTCGGTGACTTTGGACAACGAGTAGATCTTGCCCTCGGTCAAATCGGCCCGCATCGAGTTGGAGCGCTGCAAGATGAGGTTGAAGAACGCGACGTTGACGACCACGAAGGCGACGCCGATCCAAATTTGTAGTTTTAGATTCGTCATGATCAGGCCCACCTTTGGAGTCGCAGGCGACAAGTATTTAAGTAGAGAAAAAGTCCGGTAACTGAAAGGTAGTAAGCGACGTCTCTAAAGTCGAGGACGCCACGTTCGATGGAGTCAAAGCGACTCCAAAAACCAACGAATCCGAGGGTGTCGGCCAAGGTCTTCGAAATATCCGTCGCCCAGAAAAGCACGGACTCGTGACTGATAGCGGCCATGAATACGCAGATCATCCAGCCGGTGATCAGCGCCACAAACTGGTCTGTGAACCAGCTCGATACCAACAGGCCAATGGCGATGTAGGCCGAGCCCAACAACAAGGCGGCGCAATAACCGCCGACGACGGGGCCCCAGTCAAGATCGCCAAGAGATGAGGCCGTGATCGGAATGCCCAGGGTGAACAATAGGGCGACGAAGACGAGCGCCAAACAGCCGAAGAACTTCCCCAAGACCAGTTCCGAGGTACTCGCTGGCAGCGTGAGAAGTAGCTCAATGCTTCCCATTTCACGTTCACGCGCCCATTGGCGCATGGTCAGGCCGGGGACGAGAATGGCCAAAGTGAGCGGTAGCCATTCAAACAACCCGCGGATCTCAGCCCGTCCACGGCCAAAGAACTCGGCGTGGAAGAAAAAGAACCAAAGGCTCGCCATGACAAAAACCAAGATGAAAAAGTAGGCCACCCAGGAGCTAAAGAAGCTCTTGAATTCTTTGGCGGCAAGGACGCAAATCCGGCTCAAGACTTTTCACCTCCGGCGGCGCGACTGGCTTCGCGGAAAACGTTCTCTAAGCTGCGCCGCTCGCGGGCGAGTTCGGCAACTTGCCAACCTTGTTCGACGGCGAGCGCGAACAGTGTGGGGGCAAGATCAGCGTTGTTTTTGGACTCAATCCAAAACTCACGCTTGTCGTTCGACGCCTCGACTTTTACCACCTCGTCAAGTCCCTCGAGCTTCTTCAAGACTCCGTCCGTCGTTTTGGACAGGGCGAGTCTTGTGCGCTGCCCACCGGACAAAGTTTCGATCTTCTCATCGACGGCGAGACGCCCGGCGACGATCATGATCGCACGCGAACAAGTCTCTTCGACCTCGGAGAGGATGTGCGTCGAAAGGATGACGGTCTTGTTGCGACCAAGCTCTTGAATGAGATCTCTGATCTCGACGATCTGGTTGGGGTCAAGGCCCGAAGTCGGTTCGTCGAGAATGAGGATGTCGGGGTCGTGAATGATGGCCTGAGCGATGCCGACACGCTGGCGAAATCCCTTCGATAGCTGGCGGATGGGGCGTTGGATCACGCTCCTAAGATCACAGGCGGCCGCCGCAGTGCGCAAGCGCACTGCAAGCTGGCTTCCTCTTAGCCCGCGCATCTTGCCCATGAAGGACAAGTAGTCCTGCACGACCATTTCGGGGTAGAGCGGGTTGTTCTCCGGCAAGTAGCCGATGCGCGCCTGGGCGTGGATCGGATCGGACAGGACGTCTTTGCCGTCCACGACGAGCTTTCCGCTCGTAGGCGCGAGATACCCGGTGATCATCTTCATGGTGGTGGTCTTGCCGGCCCCGTTGGGCCCGACCAATCCGATGATCTCGCCCCGGTCCACCTGGAAGGAGATCCCGTGGACCGCGACGACATCGCCGTAGCGCTTGGTGACCTCGATTAGTTCAATCATGAGCAGTACTTCGTCCCATCGTATCGGTGTTTCGATGTCCTCGCCCGGTCATGGCTCTTTTTGGAGCTGCCTCGGACGTTCTCAAAGGTGGCAATCATAGCCGTTAATTCAAGCTCTTGAGGCCGCGAATTCAAACTGGCGCCGAAGTCTCGCCCGATGGCGTAGGATGCGCGCGATGAAGATCCTCTTGCCCGTCCACATCTACCTACCCCAACACCGTGCCGGGGTAGAAAACTACACGCACCAGTTGGCTCGTGCTTTGGGTGAACGACACGAGGTCATGGTGCTCACCACCGAGAAGGTGATCTCTCGCAATACGGGCTCGGCCCGCGAGTACTCCCTTAATGGGGTGAAGATCACGGCAGTCGTCAATAACCTCTGTTTTGATGACTATGCCGAGAGTTGGTCTTCAGCGGCGCTGGCAGCGAGTTTTCGCAAGATTTGCGATGATTTTGCCCCCGATGTGGTCCACGCCCAACATTTGATGTATTGGTCATTGGCTTTGCCGCGAATCGTGGCTGAAATGGGCCGACCCTTCGTCCTGACCCTCCATGACTATTTTTTGGCCTGCGGGCGGCTCGGTCAACTGGTGAACGCCGATGGCGAGATGTGTCCGGGGCCCTCCCCAGAGCGTTGCGCGCCCTGCCTGGGCCGCACCTCCTGGCGCCAGTCCGAAAGAGCCTCAAAGTGGATCGGTCGCCTTCAGGCCCTGCGTCGGGCTACCGGCATTGCCCTCGACGATCCGATGCGCGCGCTCGAGCGACTGGGAAGCCGGGTTCGCGTGGGATCTCGGTCGTCCATGCCGAACGCAACGGCCGCGCCGGATCTGGATTTGTGGCAAAAGCGCTATCAAGCTCGGCGCCGGGCCTTTTTGGCATTGTCCGAAGACGTTGATCTTTTTGTGACCCCATCGAAAACGCTGCTTCAATTCATGGTCAAATGGGGCTTGCCTCCAAACAAGACGCGCCAGGTGCCCCAAGGACTCGATCACCGGCTCTTTGAAAACTCGAAACCGAGAACGAAGCCGGCGTCGGGTCGATTGCGCCTTGGATACCTCGGCACCATCGCGCCCCACAAAGGACTTCACATCCTCATGGAGGCGGTGGCTAAGTTGAATGCTGATGAGGTCGAGCTTGCGATCTTCGGCCCGGCATCTCAGCACCGTAAATATGAGGCCGAGTTAAGGACGCGCTTTGCCGGATGTTCCCAAATCCAATTCATGGGGGCCTTGCCGCGCAAGGAAATCCCCGCCGCCTACGAGGCACTTGATCTTTTGTGCGTGCCGTCTTTGTGGAACGAATGCTGCCCCTTGACGATTCAGGAGGCGGCGATGGCTCGGGTGCCCAGTTTGGTTTCCGGCATCGGCGGCATGGCCGAACTCGTCCGCGATGGCGTTGACGGACGTCACCTCGCCCCGGGCGACGTCGATGCTTGGGAATCTTGCCTGAAAGAACTCATTGCAGATTCATCGTTGGTGACGGCTATGGCGACGAAGACGAGGCCGCCGATCCGCCTCGACGAACATGTGAGGACTTTGGAGGCGATCTACGGCGAGCTAAAAGCCAACTAAGGCTGCCGATAGTCGCGCTACCAAAGGGCACTCAGGACTCGATCCAAGCCGCGTTGCAACTTCGGGATCATCCCCTTGCGTTCAATGAGGGGCGAGACGGTCAAAGGGTCTGCCGTTAACAACTGACGATCCGACACCCGGCGGCTTTTTTGAATGACCCGGCGTTCGGCCCAAAGCTCAGGAAGGAGCTTCAGCCAAGCAAGTTTGCCACTTATCCAGGCTAAGGTGCTGCCGTTCTTCAGGGCGAAAAAGAAGTAAGCACCTTCGTAGAGCAAGATCCCCGGTAGCCCCAGCACCAGCGTGCTCGCGGCGGCGCACTTGGTCAACACAATCCAACGATTGCGGCTGTGAAGAAAAACGCGCTGCGGCGTGTACTGACCTTTTTCGCGAAACGAAATCCCCGCCGTTCCCTCGCGGTGCAACAGCCGAGCCTTGGGGGCGTGGATGATGCGATAGCCGCGCATCCGAACGCGGTAGGAAAAATCGTGATCTTCAAAGAGGATGAAGTGCCTCTTGTCGTAGGCGCCGACCTCCAGACATTTGTCACGATCCAGCAGCAAGGCCACCGAGATCGCCGCCCCCAGGTCACTGTATTTGTCCGAAGCTTCGCTCACCGGACGGTAAAAGTTTCGGAGCGTCATGATCCCCGCGTAGTGCATGTCCGCGCCGTCGTAGTGAATCAAGGTCGGATCGGCATCGAAAAGGGCCCGCGGTTGCACGATGGCGACGTCATCGGCCAGACCCTTCAAGAGTTCTTCGAGGCAGTTGGGCTCGAGCATCGCGTCGTTGTCGATCGACAAGACGTAGCGGGTCTGAGCTGCTTCGAGGCCGGCGTTTCGCGCGGCCGACGGGCCGTCGTTTGAGTCGAGTTGCAAGACTTCAACATCGGGGTGCTGGTCCACAAGGTACTCGACACTGCCATCGGTGGAAGCGTTGTCCACCACGATGACCCGGGCGGGCGTTACCGTCTGAGTCTGAACCGCGGCAATGCAGGGCTGAAGGTAGTGCTGACCATTCCAGTTGGTGATGGTCACCGTCACGTCTTGTCCCATCGGTTTCGTCATGAGGCTTGTGCTATAAGCAATCCGGTCGGTCTGCGCGAGGTGCCTCTTTGAAGATCTTGAAGGTCACGCATGGTTTTCCGCCAGACCAAATGGCGGGCGCTGAGATCTACGCCTTCAATCTGGCCCGCGAGATGAAGGCCCGTGCCTTAGACATATCGGTCCTCAGCCCCGCCCATCGTAAGGGCGTTCCCGAGTATTCCGTGGTCGAAGAGATCTATCAGGATCTCCGGGTGTTGCGGCTCAATAATAACTACACCGCTCTGCACGCCCTGGATCTTAGCTACGCCGACCCCGATCTTGAGGCGCGCTTTGATGAAGTCCTCGCCAGTGAAAAGCCCGACATCATCCACCTTCATCACACGATTGGAACCACCGCCAATTCTGCAACGATTGCCAAAGCCCGCGGCATCCCCGTCGTCCTGACACTTCACGATTTTTGGTTCCACTGTCCGCGTGGCCAACGCATGACGCCGCGCCGGCATTTGTGCAAAGAAGTTCAGCCCTGGCGATGCGCTTTATGCGTGGCCAAAAAACGCGGCCGCTACGGCTTTGACTGGCTGCATTCTTTTTTGGCCGGTACTAGCCGAGACGCCATCGGGAAGAACGCCTTGAGTCGGGCGGTGGAAGTGCTGCCTAGGCTCGCGGGGCAAGTCTTCCGCGAGGCGGGAACGGCGCCGATCAAACGACGCCAGCGAGTGATGGTTAAAAACTTGGCAGCCGTCGATCTCATCTTGGCGCCCTCGCGTTTTATTGCCGATGAGTACATCCGCCAGGGGGCTCCCGCCGATCGCGTCGTGTTCTCCGAGTACGGCATGGACCACAGTCGCTTTGAGCAAATGAAAACCAAGGCGCGAAAACCCGGCGATCCCATCCGATTTGCTTTCACCGGAACCTTGCTGCAGACCAAAGGCATCGAGTTGTTGATCAAGGCCTTTCAAGGCATTCCGTTTGGCGCCGCGACCTTGGATCTTCACGGTTCGGCCCAGGGGCCAGACCCGCTGGGCTATACCGTTCGCTTGAAATCCATGAACCAACATCCGGGCCTTCGTTTCCGCGGCCGCTTCGACAATCTCAACATTGCAGAAATCATGGCTGAAATCGATGTGCTCTGCGTCCCAAGTTTATGGTGGGAAAATGCTCCCTTAACCCTGCACGAAGCCGCGATGTCCAATACTGCAGTCGTGACGTCCGGCCACGGCGGGATGGCAGAATTCGTCGAAAGATTCGGTAACGGTCTCACTTTCGAGCCCGGAAGCGAAGATTCTTTGGCCGCCACCCTGCGGCGCTTCCTCGACGAACCAGACTTGCTCTCTTTTTGTTCGACGCCCAAGCGGCCCGTCCGAAGCGTCGCCGAGGACGTCGATGGTCTGGTTGAGCACTACCAAAGGCTTTTATCTATACGTCCGAGCTGAGGCGGCTATTATCCAAGCCTTGTCCAAATGTTGGCCGATCCACTTGGAAATCTTCAACATGAGCCAACGATCCCTTGATCGACGCACTTTCCTCAGCACCGGAGTGGTGGCGGCGACCGGCGCCTTTCACTACCGACCCCGCCGCAAGGCCCCTGCGGGCATTGTGCGCAAGGTCGCTCCGGCTGCGGTTTGCAGCAGCAACGGCCAGCCCTATCTCGAAGAGACCCTCGAGCGTTTAGCGCGCGGCGACGACACTCTCGATGTTGCCGTCTGGGCCGTTAGCAACGTCGAGAAAGACCCGAAGGACATGAGTGTCGGCTACGGCGGCTACCCGAACGAGGACGGCATCGTCGAACTCGATTCCTGTTGCATGCACGGCCCCAGTAACAACTGTGGCAGTGTCGCTTCGCTCCGCAACATCAAAACCCCCGCCGCGGTGGCGCGTGATGTTTTGTGGACTACCGACCACGTGATGTTGGTCGGCGAAGGGGCGCTGCGATTCGCCAAGTCGAGAGGCTTCAAAGAAGAAGACCTCCTCACCGAGCCCGCCCGCCGCGCTTGGCTTAGGTGGCGCGCTCGCCGCTCAAAAACCGACGATTGGCTCGAGGATTGGGAAAAGCGTCCTCAAAAAGAAAAAGACAAACCGAGTGGTAAGCGGGAAACCGGCACCATCAACTTCGACTGCTGCAATGCCAAGGGCGAAGTCTCTGGCGTCACGACCACCAGCGGCCTCGCCTTCAAGATCCCCGGCCGCGTCGGCGACTCACCCATCATCGGTGCCGGCCTCTACGTCGACGGAGCCTACGGCGCGGCCGGCAGTGCCGGCCGCGGTGAATCGGTCATCCAAGCCTGTGCCTCCCACGTCATCATCGAAGCCCTCCGCCGCGGCCTCCATCCCACCGACGCCTGCCTCGAAGCCACCAAACGCATCATCGAGATGAACAAGGTTCCCTACCTTCGCGACGAAAAGGGCCTTCCCAACTTCCAAGCCCAATTTTACGCCGTTGACGTCAAGGGTCGCGTCGGCGCCGCCTCCCTCAAACCATCCAAATTCGCCTGCGCCGACGCCAAGGGCGTCCGCCGCATGGATTGCGCCACCCCAAGTTAAGGACCCCGAGGAATCTGGACCTAGGACCATCGCGCCGGACGCCCTTAGTGTACTAACCTTGTTGACTCGGGGGCGGGCGTCTGTAGTTCCGTCGTTGTCGCTGGCAGCCCCAAAAACTGAAGAAGATCAAACGAAGAAGTACCTGAAGTTGACCTAGGTCCTTCAGACACCATAGTCGTTTTCCATGATTCCGCCGGAGGTTCGTTGGCAGGCGTGCCGGGTGGACTCGCCGTGATCGCATCGTCACTAGCAACCGGCTTGTTTTTCCGGCGCCATTTCCAGCTCTTCCGAGTGTCCTTCACAACCGGTGAGTGACGACTACAAAGAGTGGGGGAAGTCGGAGTCTGAGGATTTAGTTGGTGATTGTCGACGGAGCCTTGAGCAACCTCAGCTCAAAGAATCGGTGAGCCTGCGGACGCCGGAGCAAAATACTATGAAACTTCGAGAGCAGTTGGTCGTCGGATCGAGGCGCAGGCCCATGCGTCGGGCGCCTTCGCCCTTTCGGTAATCGGGATAGAGGGTAAGCAGTTCCGAAACCGGGTTTGGCAGCGAGTCGGGATCGTTGTATTTGCTCTTGTTCATTTGCCGAGAAGCTTGGGGGCAAGAGAATTCATCTGCGAATAGGGAAAGGTCTCCAACGATCCAGGCTTCGAGCTCATGGCAAGCGACTCTTACCAAGGAATCTGGCTTGTTGGCTATCTTGCATCTGGAGACGAGACCCGCTTTGACGGATTTGCAATCTCCATGGTCTTGGTCGCGAAGGACGACGAACTTGGTGTCGGGTGTTAGCCAAGCGCGGAGTTTTCGGCCCATTCGCTTCTCCAGGTCTTGCTTGCCTTCAAAGACGATGAATTTGCAATCCCACTGTTTCGGGAGAATTCGAGGAAGGAGACCTTGAAGGAGATTTCGCGCCGAAGGTTCTTCCAAGAGGAAGACCAGCTCAGGCATGTGGACTAGCTCCGTCGAATAGGCCTTCTTTCCACAGGTAACCCAGTTGATCCCCTTCGGCGACCAAAGCCATGATTTGCTCGTTCTCGCTCGCCCGGTGGATAGAGGTGTAGCCTTTTTCTTTGACTAACCAGTAAACGTTGTTGGGCTTGATCGCGTTTAGGAAATCTGGCGAGTGCGTGGAGACGAACACTTGGCCGCCTCTGGCTGCGTAACTTTGAAACTCTTCGGCTAGGTCCCAAAGAAGGGTGGGGTAGAGTTGGTTCTCAGGTTCCTCTACACAAAGCAGCGTGTGCGGATCGGGGTCAAAGAGCAAGACGAGGTAGGCGAGCATCTTGATCGTTCCGTCTGATACGAAGCGGGCCAAGAACGGGTCTTCGAAGGCGCCGTCTTGGAACTTGAGTAGGACGCGTCCTTCCTCGGTGGTCTTAGCAAGCACTTGAGTGATGCCGGGCACGCGGGACCTAAGGCGGCACAAGATGTTCTTGAAGACTTCGGGATGCTGTTTGTGGAGGTATTCGATGACGAGGGAGAGGTTTTCGCCTTCGCGCGAGAGATGCTCGGCGTAGCCAGCTTCCTGCTCGGGGCGGGCACGGTTGATATGGAAATCTGAGAGATGCCAGTTTTCGATGAGATTGCCCAAAGCTACTGCGGCAGGAAACCTTTCGAACTGGGCCAGGCCTTTGATCGCCAGGATGTCCGAACTCTTCAAAGTTTGAGTTTCACGATTAAGTTGGGATTCGTCGTTTACGGTGTCGAGTTCATTCGTGACAGCATTTCCAACACCATTTTTGAAATCCAAGAAATGCCAAGGCTGGCCCCTACTGCCACGTCGGTACTTGAGTACTTCGCGAGCGACGAAGGGGCGTCCGTTCTTCTCGTCAATGGCAAGAGTGTAGGTGATCAAGTTTTGGGTGGGGCGCCCGAGGTCGGCCCGAATCTTGAGCTCGATTTCGATGGGGCCCTCGCAACCACGTGATCGGACTTCAGAAAAACCTCGGCTGCCGCCAATCAACCCCAGAGCGGCCGTGACATTGCTGGCCATTGCATTGCGCAAGAAGCCGAACACCGAAAACAGCGTACTCTTGCCGCTGCCATTGGCCCCGACCAAGACGCAAAACTCGGGAAGGTCACGGAGATCGATGTCGCGGAACGCCCGGAAGTTCTTCAGGCGGATGGCTTCAATTTTCACGGGAGGCTCCAGCAGGCATGGCCATGTTGGCTTTGGCCTCGCCCTTGCTGAGGGAAAGAGGAGCAAAGCGTCCAAGGGAGGATAGGCGACCAAAGTGTCCTTGGCCACCCTAGTTCGCGCGGCGGTGCCAACTCACCTTGTACTGGCGTCGCGGCGAAGGTCGGCGGTGTCGATTGATGGGGCAGAGTGGTCTTAGGCGAACATGGCTTTGCGGACGAAGCGGCGGACGAAGAATAAGAAGGTGAGGACGGCGGCGGCGGCGCAGAGGCCGATGAGGGCGAGTTCGCCGAACTTGCGGCCAGCGATTTGGGATTCGAGTTTGGCGATGAGCTGGTTGCGATAAGGGTTGTCGCCAGGCAGGTTTTCGGTTTCGGCGTAGTCGATCCAATCTTCGATGCTGGTGACGCGGCGATCGCCGTTGATGGCGCGGGCCATGGACAGAACTCTCACTTCTTCGGGGCGGTCGCGGTCTTTGGCGAAGTTGCGGTAGATCGCTTGGACCTCGCCGCCAGCATGGACGCGTGAGTCGAAGAGGATGTCGAGGGGCTTGTCGAGTTTGTCGGTGATGCCCGCGGCCATGGCGGCTTGCTCGACGTGGTGGGCGGTGAAGGCCATTTGGAAATTCATGAAGTTTTGCCGGCGGGATCGTCCCAGCCCCAATCCCGGCATGTTGGCAGCTGCGGTTAGGGCCGAAAGGCGTGCTTCGATGTGCGTTTGTAAGGGGATAAATCGAGCGAGGTTGAGGATGTTCATGGCGAGCGCGGGATTGGGATTGTCGTCGAGACTTTGGAGCAGGTGGTCGAGGACGGCTTGGGGGCTGAAGTCCTCGATGGCCTCTCCCCACTCGAGTTCGTCTTGGGAACCGCGCAATCGAAATAAGACGTAGGTGTGGTGCAGCGTGCGGTCCGAGTACCATTCTGGAGAGTTGAAGCGGACGCGGTTACCGGGAAGGATCGGGGTGTCATTTTCCATGGACCAGCGGTGCCCGCCGGTGAGGGGCGAGTTGGCGCCATTTCGGCTCAAGTTGAGCCATGGGCGATAGTTCTTACGGCGGTTTTTTTTGAACGACAAGCGAAAAACCTTGCCGGATCGGGTTTGGGGATCTAAGCGCTTGAACTCGATGTTGTCGCCAACTCCGACTTCGATACGTTGCAGGTAAACCTCAAGGCCTGAGCTTGAGGGGAAGCGTGTCGAGTCCGCTAAGTCAATTGAATAGTCACTGGCGCTGCGGTCGGAATCAGACTTCACAAAAACGTCTAAGACGAAGGCGATGAGGGTCGGCGTGCCCGCCGATTTCGATGAGTGCGGGGCGTGTTTAGGGGCAAAGTCAAAGACCTTGGGTCCGCTTTGACTCCAGCCACACGGGGCCAGGAGGCAAACGGTCAACAGGACGCGCGAAAAAAGGTGCATAACGATCACTCAGCCCTCAACACTCAATACCGAATCAGACTTTCGATGGGCAAGCCATCGAGGCGCGAACGCCCATCCAAAAACCCAAGCTCGATCAAAAACACGGCCCCCACCACGGTGGCTCCACACTTTTCGACGAGCCGCTTCGAAGCGGCCATCGTGCCGCCCGTCGCCAAGACGTCGTCGACCAAAATGACCTTTTGGCCCGGTGAAAACGCGTCGGCGTGCACCGCGACGGTGTCTTTGCCGTACTCAAGCTCGTAGCTCTCTTCGATGGTGCGGTAGGGAAGTTTTCCTTTTTTTCGAATTGGCGCGAATCCGGTGTCGATCGCCATCGCGACGGGGACTCCGAAAAGGAAGCCTCGGGCCTCAGGACCGGCCACGATCTGCGGATCCTTCGCTCGGCAGCGGTCGGCCAAAAATTTGATCGAGGCCGCGAAATGTAGGGCATTGGACAACAAAGGCGTGATGTCTTTGAAGACAATGCCCGGTTTGGGGAAGTCGGGAACGTCACGGATGAGGGCGTCGATACCCGCAATGAGGGCGGTCTCGGATTTGTTGTTGGCTTGATTCATGAGTTGGTGGTTTCGCGCAGGTGTTCGTGGGCGGCCATGAGGATTCGTCTTGAGTCATCCCATTGGAGGGTCTTGCGGGCTTCGGTCAAGCTGACCCAGCGCATTTCGTCGTGCTCGGGCGAAATCTCGACGCGGCCCTGGGTGATTTCGGCCAATAAGTACAAGACCTCTTTGATGTGTCGCCCCTCGGCCGTTCGGACCTCGTAGCGGGTGAGCTCTTTGAAGTCGGGGTCGACTACGGGGTCGCGAAGGCCGGTCTCTTCTTCGAGTTCGCGGCGGGCGGTGCATTCTAAGGACTCGTCGCCGTCACGATGGCCCTTGGGAAAGCCCCAGGTCCCGTGGCGGGCGTTGCGAAGGAGAAGATATTGTCGTCCCTCTTCCGTGTTTCGATAAACGAGGTAGCCCGCAGCTTGTCTGATATCTTCAGTCATGAGCTGAGTGTAGCCTCAGCTGGGGTTTTCGAACCAGGAGTTCCCAACATGTTGTTGCCTCGATTGAGCCTTGTGCTGGCGTTCGCCATCTTTGCCGTCGGCTGTGCCACCCGCTCGGAGAGCGGAGGGCTCTACCGCGAAAGCGAGTCTGGGGCGCGACAACTCGCCGATTCCAAGATTCAACTCGAAACAACGGGCTCCTTTAAGCGGCGTGCCAAGGCTTCCGTGCGGACGATGTTGGCGCGAGACGGCGTGGTTCACGCCACCGTCGATACCGGCCAGCGGCAGGGCGAGGCGGAGATCCCGGCGGACGTCTACGCAGCGCTTTGGCGCGACCTGATGGCGGACAAGGCCATGACCTTGACCGTCGAGCCTCCTGACACTTCCGGCGGGCTCTACCACATTGTTCGCTTGACTTTGGCGGGGAAAACCGGTGAATTCAGCGGGCAACAGAAAACCAACATCTTGGGCCTTCAAAGCGCGTCGATTAGGTCGCGGCTCGAAGTTGTCAACCAGATCGCTAGGGTCTTCAATCAATACGTTGAGACCAGTCCCAAAACAAAGCCCGCCGAAAGCTCGGCAGAAACAAAGAAGTCGACTCCGTGACTTCGGAAAGCCCGATGACGGGGGCTTTGAAAACGGCCTTGGAGCGACGGCTCGTGGACTTGCGCCTGGTTCTGGCCGGCGTGGACGATTCTGGGTGGGCTGAGATTCGGCGCCAAATTGAAGGCGCTCGTAAGATCTACTGCGGTGGCATGGGCCGATCGGGGGTCATCATGAGTGCCTTTGCGAATCGCCTTGCTCGCGCAGGATTTCGGGTACACGGTCTATTCGAGGCCAGCGCACCGCCGGTGGAGGCCGGAGATTTCACCCTCATCGCTTCGGGATCTGGCGCCACCGCTACGGTGCTTGCGGTAGCCGGACGCATCCAGGGCGAGGGCGCCAAGTTGGGCCTCTTTACCGCTAATGCTCTATCGCCGATGGGACGCTTGGCGGACTTTCGAGTGGTGCTTCCGCCGCTTTTGCCGCCCCGGGATCCCTCGGCCCAAAAGGCCAGTGAGCAGGTGCTCGCTTCCCTCCAAGTCCTATTTGAGCAGGCACTGCTGATCGTCCTCGACACTCTTGCCGATCAGATCGCGGACTCTAACTAGCTTTTTCGTAGGGAGTTGTGGCGGATTGTTACCACCTTCCCTTTGAAACAGGGGGCGCTTCGTGGCTACCATAGCTCCCTTGCCGAACGACCACTGCGTGGCCGTTGCCGCAATCCGATGACGCTGACACCCCTGAACAGATCCGGACCTCGACTATGAGCGAAGCTTTTATCGTCTCCGCAGCCCGCACCCCGATCGGCAAGTTCCAAGGCGGACTGGCGACCACGCCGGCCACCGTTCTCGGCACCCGCGCCATTGCCGCGGCGCTCGAACGCGGCGGCGTCGACCCAAAAAGCGTTCAAGACGTCATCATGGGGAATGTCCTTTCGGCGGGGCTCGGTCAAAACCCGGCTCGCCAAGCCCTGCGCGGCGCGGGCATTCCCGATTCAGTTGGTGCGATGACGATCAACAAGGTCTGTGGTAGCGGTCTCAAGGCCGTCGCATTGGCGGCGCAGGCCATCAAGGCCGGCGACCTGGATTGCGTGGTGGCTGGCGGCATGGAGAACATGAGCCGAGTTCCCTACCTCGCGCCGGGGATTCGCGACGGCTTGCGACTGGGGCACGGTCAGCTCATCGACAGCATGGTGCAGGATGGACTGTGGGATGTCTCCAACGACTTCCACATGGGTATGACGGCTGAACTCGTCGCCGAAAAGTACGGCATCAGCCGCGAAGAGCAGGACGCCTACGCCTACGAAAGTCACCAACGAGCCGTCGCGGCGCAAAGCAAAGGAGCCTTCGATGCTGAGATGGTCGGTATCGAAGTCAAAGGCCGCAAAGGTGCAGTCACCCTCGTCGACAAAGACGAGAGTCCGCGCGCAGATACCAGTGTTGAAAAGCTCGCCAAACTCAGGCCGGCCTTTAAGCGCGATGGCGGCACCGTCACGGCGGGCAACGCCCCCAGCGTCAACGACGGTGGCTCGGCCTTGATCGTTGCGAGCGGTGAGTTTGTCGAACGAGAAAACCTGAAGCCACTGGCCCGCATCACCGGCTATCAAACCGGCGGCATGGCACCTGAGTGGGTGATGATGGCCCCGGTCGATGCGGTGACACGACTCTTTGCGCGCACCGGCGACAAGATCGGCAACTTCGATCTCATCGAATTCAACGAGGCCTTCGCCGTCGCCGCGGTCGCGGTGACCCGCGAACTTGGTGCTGATCCCGCGCGCGTCAATGTCAACGGTGGAGCCGTCGCGATGGGGCATCCCATCGGGGCTTCCGGGGCTCGAATCTTGACGACCTTGTTACACGGTCTAAAAAACCGCGGCGGCAAAAAGGGCCTCGCGGCTCTTTGCCTCGGCGGTGGGAACGCCGTGGCTCTCAGCGTCGAGATGGTGGGCTGATGAAGTCAAGGATTGCGACGATCGTATTGACCCAGACCGCAGGGCAAACCAAGAGAACCGCTGCAGTCTTAAGTCTGGTTTTCTGCATGGTCTTAGTGTCGGCTTGCGATCGCCAAGCTGGCCAACCCTACGTCATCACTGGTGAGCTTACGATCAAGAGCGACTTCAACGTCGACCCCGACGAGATCAACTCTCGCGGCGGGCGCGTGAACCTCATGATGACCGTTCGCAGCGGTCCCAACATCGGCGATGTCCTGGTACAACGCCGCTGGATAGGCATCGGCAGCCGCCACCACTTTGGCTTGGGAAAAGGCGATGACATCGTCACCCGAATTAAAGCGAAAACAGATCGCATTTATGTCACGGCTTTACTTGACGTCTACGATCGCGGTGGTGAACGCATCACCCGTTCCTACGTCGGTTGGACCCGCGACGCT
Organism: Planctomycetota bacterium; assembly: GCA_036479435.1. Lineage (GTDB taxonomy): Bacteria > Planctomycetota > DRQF01 > JAZGFI01. Next base: position 24,859 of record JAZGFI010000282.1, read on the forward strand.
CTCCCGGTGGGCAGCGACAACTTAGTCTTAGAAATCGACAATGCCTACGGTCAAGCCGACCCTCGGAAGGTGAAGAACTTTCCGGTCGGAGGCTGGTATTCACCCTCCGCGACGGAAGAGGCACCGCCGCCCGGAACGGCGCAGATCAATCCTGGTGCTCGCGCGTTTTCAGGGACGATCGATGTTCCTGAAGACCTGCGCTATGCCTTTCGGCAGTTTGTGCTTTACGTCGGCGCCGGCGATGACGCCAAGGCGACCCGCGAATTCAAGGTGCGGGCTCGCTACGACACACCGAGCTTTCCCCTGAATTTCTCGCTGCACCTCAATCAAACTGCGAGCAAAGGCTCCAAAGTGATCGAAAATCCCAAGCTTGTCGTGGCGATCTTGGATTTCGACGGCAACCTCGCAACGGCGCAGGATCAATGCCGCGTCTCAACCCCGGCGCCAGTGGCACCGGGCACCACCGACATCAAGCTTATGATCGACCCGCGCAAGATGCTCGAGTTCATCATGAAGCGATCTTCTCCCGCAGGCGGCGAGAAAGCGCCTCAGAAAATCGATGCGTCAAAGGCGCGATCGGTCACGAAGGGACGCATCGAGTTGGCTGACGAACTGAAAGCTATGGTGTCCGGGAAGACGACGCTGTGGCTAACCGTACGCGATGCCGCGAGCGATGCTTTGGTCCTCGTGAAGAAACTTAGCGCGGAGTTTCCGCAGGACTTTGAGTTGAGGGAGACCGACACGATGAGCGGAGCTGCCATGCGCGTCGAGGGCGCTTTTCGCATCCGCGCGACGTTGACGGACGGTGACCCATCGGGAAGCGACCCCAATACCATCAGGGTGACCTCGGACGTCATCCCCGGGGTTGGAGCGACGGGAATTGTGATTCGCCTCGAAAAGAGCAAATAGAAAACCGACAAGAACGCAGAGGAGTCTGGCATGAGTATTTCGAAAGTCGCCGTGATCGGCGGCGGGACGATGGGGAACGGCATCGCGCAAGTCTTCGCGATGAAGGGACTCCAAGTCGCCTTGGTGGATCAAAAACCTGAGTTCCTCGACCGCGCGAAGGCCACGATCGAAAAGAACATGTCCCGGGTCGTCAAAAAGGGCAAGTTGGATCAGGCCGAAGCCGACCAGGCTCTGAGGCAGATTCGATACACCACGGATCTCGGCACTTGCGACGGCGTCGATCTGGCGATCGAAGCCGTCTTCGAGAATTTCGAAGTCAAAGCTGACATCTTCCGCAACCTCGACAAAACCCTGGCGAAGGGAGCGATCTTGGCGACCAATACGTCGTCGATTTCGATCACCCAGTTGGCGGCCGTCACCGAGCGCCCGGGCCAAGTCATCGGTATGCACTTCATGAACCCGGTGCCGATCATGAAGCTGGTCGAGGTCATCCGCGGTGAAGAGACGAGCGACGAAACCAACGCTGCGGTGCTCGCGGCCTGCGAAATCCTGGGCAAAATCCCTTGCGTTGCGAACGACTATCCCGGTTTCGTGGCGAATCGCATCTTGATGCCGATGATCAACGAGGCGGCCTTCGTGCTCATGGAAGGCGTTGCGACTAAAGAGTCGATCGACAACATCATGAAGCTGGGCATGGCCCACCCGATGGGCCCGCTGGCTTTGGCGGATTTCATTGGACTCGACATCTGCCTCGATATCTTGAATGTGCTTCACAGTGGGCTGGGCGACCCCAAGTATCGCGCTTGTCCTTTGCTGAAGAAGCTCGTCGCGGCGGGCCACCTCGGTCGAAAAAGCGGTCGCGGGTTTTGCGACTATCGCGAACAGGCTTGAGGTCGACTTTGGACTTTGCACTCGACGAAAAATTGCTCGCTCGACAGGCCGAAGCTCGCGCTTTTGCCCGCGATGAAGTGGCGCCAGGTGCAGCCGAGCGCGACCGCAAAAAGGAGTACCCTGAGAAGTTGGTGCGCCGTGCGGCGGAACTCGGCTACATGGGATGTCTCGTGCCCGAAAAAATGGGCGGCAGCGGATTGGGCAACCTCGGCCAATGCGTCGTTTTGGAAGAAGTGGCGGCAGCCTGCGCCGGAACCCACGTTACTTTGAGCGTGCACAACTCGCTCGTGTCCGCGCCGATCTACAAGTATGGCGGCCCTGAGGTTCATGAGCGTTGGCTCGGTGCCGTTGGCAGCGGCGAGAAGCTTGGCTGCTACCTGCTGACCGAGCCCGGCAGCGGCAGTGATGCGGCCGCGATGAGCACCACCGCGACCGAAGACGGCGATTACTTTGTCATCAACGGCGACAAGATGTGGATCACCACGGGTGATGTCGCCCAGGTCGGCGTTGTGTTTGCGATTACCAATTTGGACCGTTCGGTTCGGAACACCAAAGCGATCTCGGCTTTCGTTATCGACTTTGACGACCCGGGCGTGACTTTTGGCAAACGCGAACCCAAACTCGGGCTGAGAGCGAGCACCACGGTGGCGGTCTTTTTGAAAGACGTGCGGGTACATAAATCACAAATGCTCGGCGAGCGCGACCGCGGATTCAGTATCGCCATGGATATGTTGAACGGCGGACGCATTGGCATCGCAGTCCAAGCCATCGGCATTGCGCGCGCGGCCTTAGAGTTGGCGCTCGAACGGTCCGAAATCTCCAAGCGTAACGGCAAACCCTTGGGGAAAAGCCAACTGGCGCGCTTTAGAATGGCCGAAATCGCGACGTCGATCGAGGCCTCGAGGCTCTTGGCCTGGCGCGCGGCCTTATTGCGAGATCGCAAAGAGAATCACATCCGCGAGGCGTCGATGGCAAAACTCATGGCGACGCAATCTGCGAACGATGCTTGTCGTCGGGTGGTCGAGCTTTTGGGAGAGGCTGGCTACAGCGACGACTGCGCAGCAGAACGGCTGATGCGGGACTGTCGCGTTACCGAACTCTACGAAGGAACAACCGAAGTTCAGAAACTCGTGATCTCAAGGCAGCTGTTGTGAATCGGATCGCTACAAACAACGAGGCCGCGAAATGACGGACTACGGCGAGTATCTGGGGCTCGACCTCGACGAAGATCAAAAGATGATCCTCGAAATGGTCGCACAGCTTAGCTCTGAATTGCTGGCTCCTGCGGCGGATGTGATCGATCGCGATGAAGCGATACCCGCCAACGTGCGCGCGACCTTGGCGGAGTCCGGACTTTTTGGCCTTCGAGCCCCGGAGACTTTTGGCGGCGTCGACTTGGATGACAGTTGCTATCAGTTTTCCTTGGCAACGCTCGCCCACGGGTCGGCGTCCGTGGCGCTCGACGTGTTGGTTCAGTCCTCGTTGCTGTTGGAGCCGCTAGCCAAGTTCGCGCTCGACGATGAGGGGATTTCGGCCTGGGCCGAGTCCGTGGTTTCGGGTGAGGCGCGCGGTGCTTTGGCTTGGCAAGAATCTTCGAATTCGTTGAGCAATTCCGACCTCAAGACTGAGTTAAGAACCATCGACGGAGAAATCCAGCTAAGCGGCGTCAAAAACTGGGTCTTAGGTGCTCCTGAGGCCGATCGTTTTTTGGTCTTGGCGAAAGAGGGTGACTACTCCTCTTGGTTCATGGTCGCCGCGGACGCCGCGGGCGTTGAGATTGGAAAAAAGCGAACGCGACTCGGCATGCGCGGAATCTCCGTCGCCGCCGTCGAGTTCACCAACGTCGCCATCGCCGAGTCGAATCGCATCGGCACCGTCGGTAATGGGAAGGAGATTCTGGAGTTTATCTCCTGTCGCGCCCAAGTTGGTTTGGTGGCCCTCGCAACCGGGTTGATCGCGGCCGCGCGCGATGCCGCCGCTCAGTACGCTACTGAACGCCGCCAGTTCAAACGGCCGATTGCCGATTTCGAGGCGATCCGCGAAAAGCTCGCTGGAGCCGAATCCGCCCACGCGAGCGCTGCGAGTCTTCTCGCCAGTTGCGCTCGTCTTTCGGATGGAGGAGGGGGCCATGATCGAAAACGTCTCCACTTCGGGATGGCGGCTCGCATTCAAGCGACTGATCTCGCCATGAAGGTCGCCGACGACGCCCTTCAGACTTTTGGGGGCTATGGATATAGCCAGGAGTATCCCGTCGAGCGGTTTTACCGCGACGCGCGGTACCTAGCCCTCGCTTTTGGTGGCAACGACCCCATTCGCCTGCGTTTGGCACGTTCCATCCTGCCCTCCAGCGATTCCGCATCGAGAAAAAGTGACTGAGGCGAACCTCCCGTAACCCTCATTTCGAGGCCGTTTTCAACGACTTTTGTTTCGTCGTAGACAAAAAGCAAATTCGCATCCACTTTGATCTAGAT
>JAZGFI010000283.1:0-4171 GCA_036479435.1 Planctomycetota bacterium
CTTGGCCACGCACTTGGTTGGTCTCTGGCAAGTTGGCCCGAGCTGATCGACGAGACGCGCTGTTTCAAAGAATCCAAGGCTGGGGATTAAAAGGACTCGGCTTTGATCGCCGCTCCCTTGACCGCGCTCTTGTGGAACGGGCGCACGCGCGGGGATTAGAAGTCTTCGTGTGGACCGTCAACGACGAAGCGGAAGCACGGCGTTTGGCTGGGCTCGGCGTGGACGCCATCATCAGCGACCGTCCGGCAGAGATACGCCAAGCGCTCAAGTGACGGCGGTGGCCTTGGTCTCGAGCTGCATGGGGTCTTTGGCACCCGAGGCTACTTTCCTTCACGTTCCAAAACGACCAAAAGGGGAAGGTGATCGGAGGCCATTTTTTCGTCAATGACTCGGCTTTCAAGCACTCGCCAGCCTTTTTCCGGCCCGTAGAGGATCCAATCAATGCGCTTAATTGGTTTGACGCTGTAAAATGTCATTTGAGGGTTAGAAGCCGAGGCATCGTCAAAATGCTCAAGGATGATCTCCATCGGTCTTGATTGCGGGATTGCGTTGAAGTCTCCTGCCAAGACGACGTCATCACCGGAATTGCGCGGCCAATGTTCGATGAGCGTTGTGGCTTGCCAAACACGGTCTTTGTCATCGCTCATGTGATCGAAATGCGTCCCAACGAAGGTGAAGGAGCCTCGCGATAACTTCAGGGTAGCGAAGGCAGCGACGCGGGGTTCGCGGTCCTTGGCGGCAGGGAGGGCGATCGAGCCGCTAACGATGGGCTTTTTGCGGCTGAGCACAGCATCTCCGTACTGGCCGCCCTGAAAGGGCATGGCCTCCCCGAAAACGACGTGCATCTTCGTAAGGCGCGCGAGCTCTGTGGCTTGGTCGACTCCCGATGACCTCTTGGTTCCGACATCGACTTCTTGGAGGGCCACAAAATCGGGATTGGCGGCCAGGATAACGGCCGCGATTCGTTCGAGGTCGAACTTTCCGTCCATCCCCTGACCACGGTGGATGTTGTAGCTAAGGAGGCGCAAGGTCTCGGGCTGCGGCTTAGTAGCGGGTGCGCAGGCGGTGAGCAGCAAGGCCAATGCAATCCACAAGTATCGAAGCATGTTCTTTCTCCAGGCGTCGCCAGCAAGATATGGCGGGACTTCAGCGCCGGCAAGCGCCGAGAATGCCGGACATGGCGGTTGCAACTTGGAAGAGCCTCGGCGATTCTGGGCGCCATGAGATGCACCGCCATAACTTCGCTTGTCCTTTTGCTCCCCTGGCTATCCGCATGTGCAGAAAAAAGCGAGTCAACTCCGCGTGCCGTTACACAGATATCTCACCGCCTAGTCGATTCTCCAGCGGGCCCCGGCAGTGCCCAAGTTCGCGCGATACTCGGAGCGGACCAGCGCACCTACCTGACTTGGATCGAGAGCTCTAGGTCTGAGGCTAGCTTGCTGTTTTCAGTGAGAAAGGGCGGGGAATGGACATCGCCCAAAACCATCGCGAAGGGAGCGAATTGGTTCGTAAACTGGGCGGACTTTCCTTCTTTCGCCGCTCTCGCCGACGGCACCTTGGCCGCGAGTTGGCTACAGCGAATGGGAAAAGACACCTACGCCTACGGCGTGCGCATTTCCTGCTCGACCGATGGCGGCGATCATTGGAGTGAGCCGTTTTGGCTTCACGCTGATCGTACTCCCACCGAGCATGGATTTGTTTCGCTCGTGGCCTACGGCGAAAAGAAGTTCCTAGCGACCTGGTTGGATGGCAACGGGCTAAAGGCCCGCGGAAACATGGAACTTCGGTCCGTGACTTTCGACGCCAAGGGCGAAATCGGCGAGGAAGCCGTCGTCGACGACCGGGTATGCGAGTGCTGTGCCACCTCCGTTACTTCGATCGGCAGCGAAACGCTCGTCGTCTACCGCAACCGCTCCGCGGAGGAAGTACGTGATATTTTTGTTGGTCGTAGGACCGAGGATGGTTGGCTTAAACCCAAGCTCTGCCACGACGACGGTTGGCTAAGCCCCGGCTGACCGGTCAACGGACCCGCCATCGTTTCGCGGGGGTCGCAGGTTGCGATCACTTGGTTCACAAAAGACCCTAAGCTTGGTCCTCTCGTTCGACTCAGGGTTTCGACCGACTCTGGACATAGCTATGACGCGTCCCTAATACTTGATGACGCCGCCCCCTTGGGCCGTGTCGCTTCCGCCATCCTGGACGACGGCACCGTCGTGTGCGCCTGGTTTTCCCAAGGCGAAGAGGAATCCTATCTCGCCGCGCGTTCGTTGGGCCCGGCCGGAAAGCTCAGCAAGACTCATCGCGTCGCCTCGGTCGCGCGCTCACGATCGAGTGGCGTCCCGGCTCTGGCTAGTTTGGGGAAAACCGCGCTGGTGGCTTGGAGAGACTCGGCGGCACCCGGTCGCGTCCTAACGGCTATCTTAGCGCTGCCCGAGTAGTTTCTGAATCTGGCCTGTTTTGAGGTAGCCATAAGAGCAAAGGGTGGTGAATTTGGTCTGACCCGAATGTTCAGGGTTTGGCGGGTCTGGAGGGCTTGGTTGTGGGGCGGGGACGGGCTGGGCTACAATTTTCGGATGCAGTCCATGGCGAACCAGAAAGTGTTGGAGGCTTGGCCGCGCTGTTCTTGGGATCGCGCCGTTCAGGTCATGAGCCTCGGCTCGATGGCGGGCTTTGCGCTCGCGAGTTTGGACTTAGTTGCCATCCAGGTCCTGGGCGCGGGGCATGACTCGGGTTTTTCTTGGTTTGCTTGGGGCTATGCCGCGGTCCTTGGGGCGGGAGCGGGATTAGCCGCGGGATTGGTCGCAGGGCTTTTGGCGTTTTTGACGCCGCCGAGGAAACCCTGGCCCCTGGCCGGGGCGGCAGCCCTCGTGTTGATCTTCACCTTGTTTCCCATCTTCGACGGGGCCTGGATTGCGGCCCAGAGCTGGAGCGAAACGGCGCGCTATGGCGTGCTGGTCGGCAGCGCTCTCGGCTGTTTTTGGGGCGTACCGATCCTCATGCGCTTCTCCGTGAGGCGGCCCGGCCTTGCCGCGGGATCGGTGGGCCTTGCGGCAATGGTTGCGGCAAGTGCCAACCTTTTGTTCTTGGCCGCCTACCCGAGCTTGCGGCAGCTCATGGTTTTCGTGGCCTGGATTGGGCTTTGCTGGTTGGGGGCCGCGCTGTTCCCTGCGAGAAGCTGGCGCACTGCGGCAATCCAGATTGGTCTTTGTGTCTTGCTGTTGGCAGGCGGATTCATCCTGCGCGGCCAGCCCGAGATTCACCGGGCGCGCTCTGCCATCGTCGGCGATCCTTGGCCGCTTAATCAAGTGCTGATGCGGCCCGTCGAGCGATGGGTCTTCGATTGGGTGGCGCCCCTGCCGTCCCTTTTTTCTGAGACGGCAGACATCGACTTCGCCCGCGATCGGGATGACGCCACTGACGAAAAAGTTCTGCTGTCGTCGCTGAGGCGATTGGGCTCAGATGCAGAGCGTGCGAAGTGGAACGTCCTATGGGTCGCCGTTGACACTTTGCGCGCCGATCACGTTTCCTGCCTTGGCTACGAACGCACGACAACTCCGAATATCGATGCGCTCGCGGCGAGCGGCTTGTTGTTTGAGCGCGCCGTCTCGCCGGTTTCCTCCAGCGCCTTGACCTACTCAAGCGTCATGAGCGGCAGCTACGGGCGAGTCAGCCCCGCTTTTGTCGGCGCGATGTTGGCGACACAGCGTGTTCCCGACGACTACAACCTGGCGGCCCAGCTCGTGTCTTTTGGGCACACCACGGAGGCGGTGGTTGGATTCTCTTCCGGCTTTCAGGCCCAAGCTGCCTTTCCCTACATCCGCGCGGGGTTTTCGCGCTTCGACGGCCAGGATTCGGGGCGTGGCTACTCGGCCTCGGAAGTGACGCGTCGGGGTGTCGAACGTTTGGATCGACTGGCCGAAAAGGGCGAGCCCTTTTTTCTGTGGTTGCACTACATGGATGCTCATGCGCCCTACGAGCAGCATCCGCAGTTTGACTTCGGCCCTCGGCGGCTCGATGCTTACGACAGCGAGATCGCCTACTGTGATCATGAAATCGGACGCGTGCTAGACCGGCTCGATGCTTTGGGCCTCGCAGACAACACGGTCGTCGTGGTGTTTAGCGATCACGGCGAGGCTTTTGGCGAACACAATCTTCGCTACCACGGCACCGG
>JAZGFI010000284.1:0-2043 GCA_036479435.1 Planctomycetota bacterium
CGGGTCGAATCGCCGATGCATTGCTTCGCGTTCTTATTCTCTTGAACTGCACGATATGGTTTCGTGGACCCTCGCTTTCCAAGTGATACAGATCAGACGTTTCTTATCGGTTAGTCCTGCCTGTCACGCTCACATTTGGTGTATGTCCGCTTCTGGCTATAAGCAGACATATAGCGGGCAGCTCGCGAACGTCTGCTTTACCCCCAAAAGCGGACGTAAATGGCTATGGCACTGGAGGTCTGTTGTGAACCGCTCCGGGTTTGCCGGAGGCTCCAACTCTTGAGAGGATGGAGCCATGACGAAGACCTTGACGAGATATTCAGCGGAAGTGCGCGCTCGAGCGGTGCGGATGGTTCTGGATCATCAGGCCGACTACGCCTCGCAGTGGGCAGCGATCTCTTCGATCGCCACGAAGATTGGCTGCACGGCTGAGACCTTGCGCCGGTGGGTGCGCCAGTCGGAGCGCGATGCCGGCCTAGGTGACGGCGTGACGACGCAAGAGCGGGATCGGATCAGGGCGCTGGAACGGGAGAACCGCGAACTGCGCCAGGCCAACGAGATCCTGCGGAAAGCTTCAGCATATTTCGCTCAGGCGGAGCTCGACCGCCCTATGAGGAAATGAAGATGTTCATTGACGAGCATCGCGATGTTTATGGGGTCGAGCCGATCTGCCGGGTCCTGCCGATCGCTCCATCGACATACTATGCGCATGCCGCCCGGCTGGCCGATCCGTCACTGCTATCTGATCGGGCCAAGCGGGACGCTGGGCTGCGCCCCGAAATCCGGCGGGTCTGGGAGGAGAATTTCCAAGTTTACGGCGTGCGCAAGGTCTGGCGCCAACTGAACCGGGAAGGGGTTGATGTGGCGCGCTGCACCGTCTGCCGTCTCATGACGGCGATGGGCCTTGCCGGCGCAGTGCGCGGAAAGCCAGTGAAAACAACGATCAGCAACGGCGCCACCCCCTGTCCGAAGGACCACGTGAACCGCCAGTTTCATGCGCCAAAACCCAATGCGCTGTGGCTGTCGGACTTCACGTATGTCGCCACCTGGGCGGGCTTCGTCTATGTGGCGTTCGTGATTGACGCCTTCGCCCGGCGGATCGTCGGATGGCGGGTCTCCCGATCGATGCAGGCCGGCTTCGTTCTCGATGCGCTGGATCAGGCGCTCTACGACCGCCGTCCGTTGCGCCAGGACGGCCTCATTCATCATAGCGACCGCGGCGTCCAGTATGTCTCAATCCGCTATACCGAGCGCCTGGCGGAGGCCGGGATCGAACCCTCGGTGGGAAGTGTCGGCGACAGCTACGACAACGCTCTGGCCGAAACGGTGATTGGGCTGTTCAAGACCGAAGTGATCCACCGACGCGGACCATGGCGGACCTGCAAAGCCGTAGAGTTCGCGACGCTCGAATGGGTTGACTGGTTCAACAAACGCCGCCTGCTCGAACCCATCGGCAATATCCCGCCCGACGAGGCAGAGGCGCGTTTCTATGCGCAGATCGAAGAGCTCGCTATGGTGGCGTGACTCAAACAAACCAGCCTCCGGCAAAACCGGGGCGGTTCACAAGGAAGTTTGAGCGTGGTACGGAAGGAGACTGGAGTTTGTCAAAAACAATCGTTTTTGATCTTACTCTGACTGATGAAGAGGTGTTGGATTTATTGGAAAAACTAAAGAACCCGAAGGAGCGTCTAAAGTACCTAGCCGCTGCTTTGGATGTGGAGATGAACAAAAAAGCCGGTGTTAGCTGACCACACCGAAATCAGTTTTACGCCCCGCAACCTCCAGATGCGCCACAGTACGTTTTTAAGCCCAATCCGGACCCCACCTACCAGCCAGCCCCAAGATGCCGCTGTAGCCCCCCTTAAATCGCTCACAGGGCGTGTTTAGATTGTGTGTCAGGTGGCCAACAAAGCCAACCACTTTGCCGTCGGCCTATATCCACCTTTTTGCGGTGTTAGTTATTGATTGAAATGCCTGCTGCCAAAGCCAAAATGCAGGCGGCGACCCCGACAAATATGTACAGCAGCTTATTGTCCCGACTTT
>JAZGFI010000285.1:0-3823 GCA_036479435.1 Planctomycetota bacterium
TCGGAAGCCTTCGGGCAAAGAGGCTCACGACGAGGGAACTCGGCGTGGGCCTCACTTACTTGAAGGCCAACAGCGGCCTCAAATAGCGCGATGCTGGGAGCCTCAAGATGCGTGGGTGCTTACAACGGTCGCTGAACGTAGCGGCTACACCGCCACGTCGACTTCGGCGGAGGTCGCGACATTTTTGGACGGCTTAGAGGGCCGCCGAGCCAGCCACCGCTTTTTGCGCTATCAACCCGGCAAGAGTGGTGAAGGCAAAAGCCTTGAACTCATTGTCGTGAGCGATCCGCCTTTGCTTTTGGACCCCAAACACCTTGTTCCGCATCGCGCGATCACCCGAGCGCTCAGAAAGTCGCCGAAGCTCAGAGTCTTGGTGATGGCCAACATCCATGGCGGTGAAGTCGAAGGCAAAGAAGTGGTTCAGATTCTTCTGCGCGAGTTCTCGGACGGACGGCACTCCGATATTTTGAAACAAGCCAACATCATGTTCTTGCCGATCTACAACGTCGATGGCAACGATGCGATCAACGTCAAGAACCGTGTGTCGCAAAACGGCCCCCGCGAGGGCGTCGGACGCCGCACGAATGCCTCCAACATCGATCTAAACCGAGACTTCGTGAAAGTCGATTCGCCGGAGTGTCGAACCTTGATGCGTATCTTTCGAGATGCCGACCCCCAGGTGTTCTTGGACCTTCACACCACCAACGGCTCTAAGCACGCCTATCATTTGACCTACGCGACTTCCCTGGCCACGAACGTCGACCCGACCATCACGAGTTTCATGCGCGATACCTACCTGCCCGAAGTCAAGCGCGAGTGCGAGGCTCTGCATCTGTTGCGTACCTTCTACTACGGCAACTACGCCGCCCAAATGCTGAAGAGGGGATGGTTTAGTTTTGACCACCGCGCCCGCTATGCGACCAACTATTTCGGCTTGCGCAACCGGATGAGCGTGTTGTCCGAAGCCTACAGCTACCTAAATTTTGAGATGCGAGTCATGGCTACGCGAGCCTTCGTCCTCGAAAACCTGCGCACCCTGGCGCGTCACGCAGGAGAGATCGATCTGCTGTGCCGACAGGCTGACCGCCGCGCGAAGCGTGGAGAGGTCACAAGTTTCGGCTACGCCTCGAAGATGGCTGCGCCTCGCGAGGGCGAAGTGCTCGCCGCCGAGCTTGAAACCGTCAATGTCGAGGGACTGGGCAAGACCTACCGCGTGAAACCCGGCATCCGCCGCCTGAAGATGCCCGTGCGCATCTACTTTGAGTCGACCAAGTCCGTCGTCATGCCTAGCGCCTGGATCATCCCGGCGGAGTATGGCGCGGTTCGCGACAACCTTCTGCGACAGGGCATCAAGGTTTATCGCCTAAAGGCCGCCATCGTCTGCGAAGTCGAGAGTTTTCGCCCGACCAAGATCACGACCGCCAAGCGCAAGTTCCAAGATCACTTCGAACAAACGCTCGAGGGGACTTTCGTGCGGTCGAAGCAGACCCTCCCCGCGGGGAGTTTTGTGGTTCCCGCCAAACAAGCCCTCGCTCGCCTCGCCGCACAACTCTTGGAACCCCAAAGCGAAGACGGCCTAGCGACCTGGAACTTCTTTGATGACGGCCTGAAAACCAACCCAGATCTGAGCGCGGGAGAGTCAGGATTTCCCGTCCTCAGGCAGGTAGACGCGGCGCCACTGGCCTTGAGCCGAGCTCTCGGTTTGTGACTTTGCCAGTAGCCTCGAGGCCGCCCTTGGCCTGAATGCGAAAAGACCCCTGTCTTTTGTCACACAAAATGCCAAAAGACCAGGGTGTTATAGGTATATGTGCTAAAAAGCCACGGTGTATCCTAAGTTCCGGAGTTTGAGTCACATGCGCCGAAAGGCATTGGAGTACCTAAGGCGATGGGTTGGCAAGCATCACCGCCGGCCCTTGATTGTTCGAGGGGCCCGGCAGGTCGGCAAATCTCACTTAGTTAGACAACTCGCTGGCACGGTCTTCGAGAACCTTCTAGAGATTAACCTCGAAGTGGATGCCGATGCCGCATCCCTTTTTGAATCAAAGAAACCCAAACAAATTCTGGGACTCCTGCAGGTTCGCTACGGCAAGGCGATCGAGCCCGGCAAGACCCTGCTTTTCCTCGACGAGATCCAAGCCAGTCCCGAAGTTCTCTCCTGCCTGCGCTACTTCCACGAGGAAATGCCAGAACTTCACGTCATCGCAGCTGGCTCCTTGCTCGACTTTGCCTTGCGGGATCCCAACAGCTCCATGCCGGTAGGTCGGATCGAATACCTTCACCTCGGCCCTATGGATTTCGAGGAGTTCTTAACCGGGCTGGGTCTAGATCATCAGCAGAGCTTCCTCGAAAACTATCTCCCCGGCGACGATATCCCTTCCTCCTTGCATGCGGAACTGATGCGAAGAACTCGCCAGTTCTTTCAGGTCGGCGGCATGCCCGCGTCCCTTGCATCGTTCGTAAGGACAGGTGTCATGGAGGAGAGCGAAGAGATTCGGCAAAATCTGCTCTCAACCTACCGAGACGATTTTGGGAAATACGGCCGTCAAGTCGATCGTCGACGATTGGAAAAAGTCTTCAACCAAATCCCACTCCTGGTGGGAAGTAAGTTTATGTATAGTCGAGTCGACCGCGAAGAGCGCTCAAAAGACCTTGGGCACGCACTCGACCTTTTGACGATGGCGCGGGTTGTTAGCCGAGTGCGGCATAGCTCATCGAACGGTGTGCCCCTTGGGGCGGAGGCGAGCGAGCGCCGCTTCAAGATGTTGTTTTTGGACGTCGGCCTCTTGTGTCGCAGCAGCGGTTTGGGCCTTCTCGATTTTGAAGGCGCCGACGATGTGACTCTCATCAACGCAGGCGCCGTCTGCGAACAGTTCATCGGCCAACATTTGCTCTTTTCAAAAGAACTCTACGAAAACCCCGAGTTGAACTACTGGGCGCGCGAACAAAAAAGCTCGAACGCCGAGGTCGACTATGTCATCTCCATCGGTCCCAAGATCATTCCGGTGGAAGTCAAAGCCGGAAAAACCGGCACCCTGAAGTCACTCCACGTCTTTCTCCAAGAAAAGAAGCTGAGCTTCGCAATTCGCTTCAACGCCGATCCACCCTCTCTCCTCGATACCAAGTTCTCCACTGCCAATGCGCCTGGGCATCCTTTCCGCCTGCTATCTCTTCCCCACTACCTCGTCTGCCAAACCCGGCGCCTGTGCCGAGAGGCGATAAACCAGTAGTCGTTGACCCCCGGAGCCGTCGCGTTGACTATTGCGACCAACAATGCGGTTCTCAACAACAGCGAGGACTTAAGCACGCACAACAGAGCGGGTCAGTCGAGGATGACGCCGAAGCCGATGCCGGTGAAGGGTCCGGCGAGGATTTCCCAGGTTCCTTGGATGCGGTCGAAGCGTTCGACGTAGGTGGTGCCGGCGAGGACGTCTTGGCTGATGACGCGAAGGTCGCCGTGGCGGTCGAGCCAGATAGAGCCGTCGGGTTCGTGAGCGGGGCTCGGCAGCACCGTGAACGAATCAGTGGCATCGAGCAACAAGACTTGCGGGCCGTTGTTGTCGTTTACGAGGAGGATGGTTTCGTTGCGATCGCGGTGATGAGTTTGGCCCATGACCGTTGCGGCGCCAGCGCTTGACCAGGCTTGAATGGCCGCGGGAGTGGCGGTTTCGCTGATGGTCTCGATCTCGATCGTGCCCAAGGTGAGGCGACAGCAGAGCATGGTTTGGCTGGTCCGCCCGGCGCAGCCGCGCAAGGAGTCGAAAGTCCGCACGATGGCGTCGCCGGCGTCCGAAACAAAAACGAGGTACTTCAGACCGGTGGAATC
>JAZGFI010000286.1:0-17743 GCA_036479435.1 Planctomycetota bacterium
TTAAGCCCCTCGCGGACGATTGCTCGCCGCGAGGGGCTTTTTTTTGTCGATCAAATCACGTTCGCTGGACTTCACCATGCGGATCAAATCCATCGCAGGATAATGACTGAAACGAGGTGCGGATTAACGCGTAGATAATGGGCTGCGATTTTGGTGAGCCCCAACTTCGTTTGTCTCAAAGAAAAATCATGAAAGTTCAGCACTCCACGTCATCCCAACCCCATCCCAGTTGAAGACCAACTTTTTTTGGGAGCAAATAATGCTTAACCAACCCTATTTCGAAATCGCTCTTGTCGCTACTGACAACTCTCCACTCTCATTGTCGAAACGTATCGACCGCGCCCTGAGCAACTTGAATGCTTCTGAATCACTCTCGGAGCCAGAGAACTTGGCCAAGGTCCAGTTGGAGCTGTTGAATAAAGAACTTGCCAAACAGGGCTGCGAACAAGACCTTGATCAATTGGCATGGAACTCGCGCCTCGTTCTGCACTCCGTGCTTCAATCAGATTCAGACCCTACCCTCTTAAGAGGCTTGCTTCTTAACCGCACGCTTGAGCTCAAAACTCAAGCAGCCGACGTTCTCAGTCTGCTTGGCCTTGACGACCTATTGGAAGACGTTTTGAATGCTCTTGAGCTTCTGAAACAGCATTTCTTGCAGTTGAGCCTCTCGGGCCTGGAAGCGTTGAAGAGTAGTGAGAGATTGACTCTGGATGACCTGCTCTGCCAGCTCCAAGGCCCGACGTTGCAGAAGAAGAAGAAATCGGCATGACTGAATCAGCAACGTTGGACTCTGACGAGAATGTTCTTTCCCCTGCAGTCGATCGTTCGATTGCTTGCGGGGGAGACAGGCGGGCTCATGCCGGTGTGGTTGAGCTCACAAAGTTCTACGCGGGACTTATTCAAAACGAAGAGGGAGCCCCTCTACCCGTGAGAACCGATGCTTTCCTGCACGCGAGTGAAGAGGCGCTTGATGATCGCGAACTCTTTCAAGAGCTCCAGTTGAACATGGGCGAGGACTTGCTGTTGCGGGATCTTCGTGAACTGGAGGATTGATGAGGGTTAGATAATCGAAGCATTTCACTTACATGTTGG
Source organism: Planctomycetota bacterium (assembly GCA_036479435.1). Taxonomy (GTDB): domain Bacteria; phylum Planctomycetota; family DRQF01; genus JAZGFI01. Next base: position 1,093 of record JAZGFI010000286.1, read on the forward strand.
TCGCAACGAGTTGGGGGGCATGGCGAGTAGTTCGCCATGACCCCTCAAACTTTTGGGAATGGACCAATGGCCGCACGACTACCAGCTATTACAGCTGAAGATTTCAAAGATGACGAAGCCAAGATCAGCTCGGAGCCTGAATTGCTAGGCTTCTTCTTGATCGACAAGGGAACAGAGAGGTCGATAGGAGCATCATATAATCGTGAGTTGAGACGGACCTCACCTGACAGCACCTCTGATAAGATCTTGGAAATCGCGAACAACCCTTCTTTCTGGTGCTCTCGAACCAAGGCTGAAATCAGAAAAAACGTGATTAGCATCATGGGGAAGATGAATCGGAAGCCTAAAGCAAGCAAGGAGCTTGATGTCGCAAGGGTTCATTCAGAGGCGAATGAGAAACTGCGAGATCAAAAAGCTGAGAACACCTTGAAGATGAAAGCCTGCGTCCGACACCTAAGCGGTGTGAATCCGCCGGTGCTTCTTGAGAGGCTCAAAGGCCGAACCTACAGAGACATTTGCGAGGAGCTTGAACTCAGCCCTGGTCAAGCTCGACATGCATACGAGGTTCAGATAGAACTTCTAAAGGCACGAATTAAGTCAGATCGCGAACTTCGAGGATTATAGGAAGACAGTGGGTGACAATCGGAGAAGCGTATCGACCTCCAGGAGATGGGATCTTCCGGGGGTCGTCTTCGTTTGTCTTTAGCAAGATTTCTCAGCGCTTCAGGCATAGCCAACACCATCTCTATTGTTGGTTCGCTCGCTTTGGTGGTGCTTAAGAAAGGTTTGCTATGGACTTAAATGCTCGTGAAGTCGGAAAGCTTGTCAGCGCAATTAGCGCACATCTCACGTATGTCATGCTCATGACATTTTTGGTCTTTGTTGTGATGGCAGTCTCTTTGGGAGCCATAACGCTGGCTCTCTTGGACTATCTGAAATTGATTGGCTGATTGGTGTGGTCGGCGCAAAAGGGGGCGAGCTCAGTGGTGCTCGTCCCCTTTTTGTCAATCTTGGCTCAAAGGCAGAGCTTCAAGAACTTCCCCACGTTCTCGCGGAAGGCCGAGCCGTGGCGGATATAGCGGCGAACGGTCGCCGTCGATTTCCAGCCACCTTGCGCCATGATCGCTCTCTCGGGCGCGCCATCCGCGGCGGCTTGGGTCGCTAAGCCCGCGCGAAGCGAGTGACCTGAGAACTTTTCGGGATCTTTGAGCCCCGCCGCCTTTGCCGCCTTCTGAATGACACGCGCCACGGTGCGACCGTCGATCCGGTTTGGCTTCACGTTCCCGCCCTTGGTTACAGACCGGAAGACCGGCCCGGACTCGATCTCGGCCAGGTCGAGCCAAGCCAAGAGCGCTCGGACGGGGCAAACTTTCAAATCGGATTGAAACAGAAGGCCCTTAACTGTGCCCTCGCCTTCTTGATCGGTTTTCGACCGGCGCAGGATGATTCGAAGGCCCTCTTCGGTTTGCTCGACGTCTTCCAGATCGAGGGCCGCCAGCTCCGACCGCCGAAACGCGCCATGGAATCCCGTCAACAGCAGCGCCCGGTCTCGAACGCCAAGCGCCCCGTCGCCAGTCGTCGCCAGCAATGCCCTAAGTTCTTCGCGGGTTATCGGAGTTGCTCCGTTCATCGCCACGCCTTTTTCGCGCCGAATCCCCTTCCAGACTTCTCGGCATCCAGGCTCAGCCGTGGGGGACCGGTGCCCGGCCAGTTGATGCGCCACGGCGATCGAGGATAGCCGCCGCTGAAGGGTTGAGGTTGAAAGCGCCTCCGCGAAGGCCGTCAGGTATCGCGCCACGGTTTCCGGGCTCGCTGGCAGGGAGTCGAGACCCGAGGCTGAACACCATTCGGAAAAGTGAGCCCAATCGGAGCGGTAAGCCCGTTGGGTTGCCTCGCTCCTGGCCGCCTTCGCGAAGTCGAGAGCCGCGGCGTCGATCTCGGCCGGGTTCACAAGCTCGCCGCGCTTGCCTCGGGTCGCCGGGAGGTTTTTGGTCTTCGGGGTGGTTGATCGCTTCGCCATGGTCAAATCCTCATTATGTCCGATACCACTATATTATCGGTCATAATGGGTGTCAAGGATAGACAGGGAATATCAGGGGCGATCAGGGAGTGACAGGCGGGGGAGGGTGGGCCTTCTAAACGTGGGGAGTTTTCTGCGGGGGTCTACGCGCGAGGGGCAAACCCGCCCTCGCCGGAACACTGGCTGGCTTCAAGTCGGGTAACTGGGCGCAAAGCTGGAATATTTTGGCCCACAGGAGGCTGGGGCCAGGACGGTCGAGGATTTTTTAGACCAGTCTCCCATGCGCGAGAGGCGGTCGCACGGCGGCCATTTTTCTGTGGAGGAAAATGGTGAATGACGCCAGGCGGAAGCATCGGGGATCAGCAAGCCATCACTGATTTTACACCGGAAGCGTGCGGAAGCGAACGCATGTGACTGGATGAATTCTCGAATTGCTTACCTCCGATTGTCCGCCATCCGTAATGTCTCGGATTCCAGACCAGGCATTACCAATGGACAACACCACGCTAATTTTGGAAGGAAGAATTCCATGAGACATTTGTCATACGGGCTTCTCATTCTCGTTTTCTCGGCCGCGATCGCCGTGGGACAATTTGTTCCGCAAGGAGCGCAAGTGCGAACGGGTCTTACGATCTCCCAGTCGAGCTCATCATCCGATTGCCAGTTATGCTCCGCCTCAACGGCTTTGGCCAACCTTTTTCACTCCGGTCCGGTTAATCCGAGTGACCCAGGCTGGGAAACTTCGCCGACCAACCCAGACAATATTTTTGGTGGTCTTGACGCGGCGGTAACTGATCCCGAAAACTCCGACCAAGTTGCAGGTGCCGCCGATGATAAAGGCGACGAGCTCGGTGGCGGAGATCTCAAGACAGACGTTACGGGATATGGCGACGTCAAGACTCCGAACGGCGGAGCTTCCGGGGGTCCGACAACGCCCATTTGCGGGATTGGTCCGAATGAATCTATGATCTTGCTTTGTGATTTCCCTTCGGGCGTAGGGCACGCACTCCTTCTGCAATCCAAGGATCCCACGCTCACGTGGTATGGCTTCGCGGATGAACCTCCGGCTTCAACAGATCCCGTTAACGTCAGCTGGGGAGGCTACACTTGGTGGATTGTCCAAGTGTACAAGGTTAAGGTTTGGGACCCATTTAGCGACGCTATAATCGAGGTTCTCATCACGCCCGGCGGCGATATTTATGATACTGGGGTTGTGCCCAGCCCTGAGTGGGGAAACGTTGGCGGCGGAATCCGAATCACCGTGTCTGAGACTTAATCCTATGAGCAAGACATCCATTTTGATGGCTATTTTAATCGTCGTCTGCTCAGTGGGAGCTTTGATTGTTTCCTCGAAAGAAAACGAGGCCATGTCCAAGAAGGACGCTTCAGGCGACGTTGAGCAACCGACATCGAAGGTCGTTGAAGACAATGAGTCCGATGCTTCGAAAACTACAAAAAAACATGTTGCCGACAAGATCGCTCGCAATGAGTTCGTTGACATCGAACCAGCGGTCACGATGGTAAATCATCTTTCTGGAGATCTTTTCTATACGACTGCTCAGGACCAGGTAATTGGCCTGCTAAAGTCTCTGGAGTCTCTGCGAAGCCTTCCGGGTCTTCAGCGCACCGACAACGGCAGAACCCACCCCGCATTGCGCGAGGTCAAAGTGACGGCTGAAGTTGATGGCATGAAGTTCACGGAGACACTTCGAGGACAACGACACACGGTCAACCTTGAGACCCCAAAGCTTGTCTTGAATTACACTTGGCTCGGAAAATCCAATGATATTCCGGATGCCATCATCGGCATTGTCACGCACAAGACCGAAGGTGGAATAGGGGAGAAAAGAATGTTTCGCCTAAGTATCCAGACAGTGGCTCCACACAAGATGTCGCTTACGCCTCGCGTTTGGAAAGAAGATTACTTTGCTCACCTGAGCAAATTCATCGGCCTGCCGCCTATGTCATCCGAGGCAATCCTCATGGCATTTTCAGAAAATACTCCGGACGCCTCATTTCAGAGCCTTTACGGTTCCTAAGCCTCCCAAAGCCAACTCGACTACTCGAATGACGCCGCGCTGAGTGACCAGCGCGGCGTTACCTTTTGGGACTGCTCGGTCCGCTAAGCGTGGCCCGTAGCCTCATTTCCAAACGCCTCCGCGAGACTCGCCGGATTAACGCCACTCGACTTTCTGGATGTTTCCCGACTTTTCCGACGGGGTCCATGGAGCCGCTCGACTTTGTGGGGCTTATCCGACTTTTCTGACGGGGTCTATGCGCGAGGGGCTCAGGTGACTTTCTGGGGCCAATTTTCCATCCACTATAAAAAGGGAGCCGAGTTGACCGTCAAAAACGGCGCTAACGGTGGCATCGTCTTCGTTGCCGTCTTCTGACCTTGCAGGGCTCGGCACGGACACCGCGCGAGTTTCTGAGGGTTTCGCTCCGTAGTCGACGACCACCTTTTGCGGATCGGCTGGCTTTACTTCTAAGTCAGATTTTTGATCCGCCGCACGAATAGAGTGCCAATTGGCACTCTGTTTTCCGCTCCTTACTTTTGAGTCGGATTTTTGATCCTCGGGACGAATAGGGTATTGATTAATACTCTGTTTGCCGTCGTTTCCCGCTTTGGAGTCTGGTTTTTGCTCTCCAGGGGCACAATTAGAGTACCGATCGGTACTCTGTTGCTCTTCTTTGATTTGTTCGGTGGCGCTATGCAGCGAACGAGAGCCGCTTCTTACCTCTTTTGCGAGCTCGGGATCGGCCTTGGCAACGCTCTCGGCGCGGGCCATCGACCGCCGACTAACACCCGCCTTTTTCGCCGCCTCTTTCAGCGTGTCGATTTTCGCGCGCGCCCTTTCATAAGGCGACTTTTTTGGAGTTTTGCGCCCACCTTCGCGCGCGCGAGGCGCAAAAGGCTCACCGTCAAAGAAGGTGGCATCTCGATCTGGGGATCCGAGTTTCTGGGGCAGTTTTCGGTCCACTTAAAAAAGGGGATCGCCTCACCGTCAAATACGGTGGCTAACGGTGAACCCGAGACCTCGAAGAAAAGCCTTCATCATGCGAATTCGGGCTCTGAGGTAGTGGTTCTTGGCAAAGAAGGCCAAAAATGCGGTTGCCGTCAAAAACGGGGGCAATTCGCGAGGCTCTTGACCGCGCTTGCAGGGTCTCAGGCCACGAGCAAAGAGTGCCGAGGATTCGCCCGAATCGGGTTCGCCGACCCCGACACCCCAAAAGGCGCAGGCCGTGCGAAGCGCGAGCCACGCAACACCGATGCAACACCTAAAAAGGGCTGTTGCACGATCGGCCCTCAGATAGTTTCCGACCGCTTACGCGAGGCAGGTCGGCTCAACGCCTGCGGAGTTTCCGGAGTTTTCGGAGTCGGTCACGCGCGCGCGAGGCGCTCACTTTCTGGGGGTTCTTGAACGGCCTACGCGCGCACACGCGAGGCCCGACCACGATCAGGACGACACTCTCGCTGCCAGGGCGAACCAGGAAGCGCCCTCAATGCTCAATTTGCTGACTTTGGCTTAGGTTTCTGGGGCCAAATCGTGGAAACATCGTCTCGACCAAGAACCGAGCGAGATGTACTCATGACCAGCGAACACGATGACCAACAACCGGACGCTGACCAGGCCGAGGCCGAGCCACGCGCTTTGACCTACCGACAAGCCGCGGATTCTGTCGGGGTTTCAATCCAAACCGTGCGACGGTGGTGCGCTTCGGGAAAGCTTCGGCGCGTCTTCCTCGCTGGCAAGGTTCCTCGAATCCTCTTGGCTGACCTTCACGCCTTCGCCTGCGAATCGCCGACCGCTCGCGCCGTCTAAGCGAAGAGGCCGGAAGGCTTCGCGCTCTCCGACCCCTCTCATTGATGCTTCGCGGGCTCAGCAAGACTGCCACGCAACTGTTATGCGATCCAAGCCAGGGCCATTAAGGCGGCCACGAGGGCACACATGACGAGAGATCGGCCACACTCTTTCGCGGCGTTCATTGAGAGGCCCTCGCGGTGCCGTCGACGACGATCCCGCAGGCGCAAAGCCCAGCAACGAGGTTATTGACGGCTTGCAGGCTTAGGTTGGTGCCGCCGATCGAAATCATCGGAAGCGGCGCATCCTCCATTCGTTCTTGGTGCATTTCGAGTTCAACAGAGATTTCCCATTCGTCGATGACATCTCGACCGACTACAAAGCTGGGCCTGAATCGATGCGCCTCGCCAAACTTCGCGTCGATCGCCTCATCGTCCCAATCTTCACCAGATGTGAGATCAACAAACTCGGCAAAGGCCACTTGGTGACTTGTAAACACCGCGGCAATGCCAGGATCTACGTGCGACGAGAAGTGAGGGCCGCCAACTGGGGCCTTGTGAGCTTCAGCCTCGAAGCCTTCCGGCAAAACATCGCCGATCGCGCGGCCTTCCGACAGGTACTCATCGAGATCGAAGGGATCGGACGAGCTTAAGTCCAAGTTGCAAGCGCGACAGGCTTGGAAAAGGGCGCGCGCATCGTCGAGAGAGAAGAGGGGATAGGCGAAATCGGGATTGTCGGGGTTCACAAGCTCGATGAAGACTTCCGGGCTCCGCGGCTTGTCGCCGGATTTGCTCTCCCGATCCCACAAGTGCAGCGCCGCGCGGTTCCCGTTCGGCAGGCGGAAGCAGACGCGCGACTTCGCCAGGCGGTCAAGTGCCTCGTCGAAAAACCGTTCCTCGGCCTCGAGGGTCTCGAATTCATGACCGCCTGAGACGCTATTGAGATGGCGGCTCGCCTCCGCGTGAGTGCGGAATGCGGCGCTCAAGCCCTCGTCTTGAGGATTTTCGAAGCAGGACAGGGTCTCGGAGCCTTTCGGCTCGGGGCTGACAGGTGTCATAATGATTCCTTACTTGTTGCGGCTCCGAGCGACTTCTTTGCGGGGGAAGCTCGGGGCCGTGACTTTTTCGCTCGTTACCGGGAGCGAAGCCGTGCGGTGAACTCTCGCCGCAATTCATCTTCTGACGTAATTTGTCGCAAATCCTTCGGAGCCTTTGCCAGCGCCGCGAGGAAGGCCCTCACGACGGCCGAGCGGTTCAACGCCGTCCCGGTCTCTGTCCGCACGTTCGCTCGAAAGCCGTCAAGGCTCCCGACATTCTCATTCCTCAAGAGGAAGACTATGCGGCTCGTTGTGTTCTCTGGCTCTTTGGGCACGGTGGCCGTCTCCGATCTAACTTGGCAAGTCGTGTCAGTGAAACTATCGACGCCACGAGCGAAGCCGTCAAGACGAGTTTCTAAAATTTCAAACTTGTTCGCTGTTTGTGGGGGACGCGGGCGGTAGGATTCGGGCAGTTCGCCACTGGCACCCCATCCGCCAGGGCCACGCGAACGACCTCTTCCAGAAAAACATGCTATTCAAGCCGCCCGCGTAGTCGAATCCGCGAGCGGCTCTTTTTTTCAAAGTTTTTATTCGCCCTGATCCAAGTGGGAACTTCTGGAAAGTTCCGGGGAATACCGGGGATTTTCGGTGAATTCGGTTGCATTTTGAGAGCGCCGCTGCGCCGACGGCGACTTGACAATGTCAAAACTGCCCGTGACAGCGGGGGCTCTGTCCTTTGGGGCGCTTACCATGCAGGGTAGCCAAGGCAGTGCTTTGGCCTGGCTCCGATTCGACATCGAGGCCATCTGGTAGAGGATTGAATTATTTGGCCTGAATCAGTCCAAAAAAAAGGCCGAGGGTAGCAGCCCTCGGCCTTTTGAGATCCTCAGAACTTGTTCAGTCTGCGAGACTAACTTCGAGGAATTTGTTTTGTTCCGTCACTCTCAACCACTTTCACCGAATCGCACAAATGAAAGAAGTGCGAGAAGTGCCTCGTGGTGTCATACGAGCGACACGTCCGCATCATATAGGCAGGAAACCACACCCTGCTATATTATGCGACAACTTTTGCGGACAAAGCAGCTCAGAGCGTAAAGCTCTAATCGCTCGAATTAGTCATCGCAGGCCAGCTTCTAAGCCCCTTTGGGGTCTTGAGGAATGGCTCAAATGCACGCGGAAAAAAAGTCGAACGAGGCCGCCACTAAGGCCCACAAATCCCGCAAATCCCGCAAATCTCCCCCGGATAAGACCTCAAAAAATGTTCATTTTGTTGCCGGTGGCGATCCGAAAAATCGGAAGCCGGGAGGCTCTGGGGAGGGCCTTACCGAGTCAAATCGGGGCGCGGGCGGCGTCCCTGAAGGGGCCGGAAACCAGCAGGGAACCCTCTCGGACTTCCGAGCGCCGATGAACGGCGAAGTCCTTTTGGAGCGAGCCGTAAAGGGCGTTGCCAAAAGGTTCCCCAACGTATCCCACTCGACAGCCGCGGTCCTGGCGAACGCTATCGTTCGACGATCCCGGCAACACAGAGACCAAAACTACGCGCCTGGCACCATTGATTCGATCGAGACGCTCGCCACTGAAGCCGATCTAACGCCCGGAACCGTCAGGCGAACGATCCCGGCATTGGTCGCTGCAGGGTTTCAACGGTTCGAAGTGCCATACGACCTTGTCCCGAGGCAGGGCGGCGAGAAAACCAGCAGGCCGAAGCGCCGAGCGCTCTTTGTTCCGCCTCAAATCGCGACGGTGACCCGCCCAGACGGTTCGCAGTTCAAGCGCCTCGTGTCACCCAACATCCACGCCGAAGCCTCTTACCGGGTTCTCAATCCGAGCCGGAGCAACAAGGCGGTCCGAAAGCCTGGCGACTATCTGGACTTTCCGACAGCCCGCCTCACTCCAACGATCCCGAAGGCCGCGCGAGACTTTGAACGGCCCATTAATGAGCCTTTCAAACCTTCGAAATCGGACTTTGAAAGGCCCAGGAATGGGCCGGATGTATTAGAAGAGGATTCAAAGGCATTGAGAGGACTTGCGGAGCCATCCGGCTCCCCGCTCTCGGCTGAAGCCTCGACCACTCCTCAGCCTTGCGGCAAAGAAGGGGAGGCAGCGGACGCCAGTGCAAGCAGCGAGGGAAAAAGCTTTCGAGTCAAAGCAAAGCCCGCCGCTGGCGCGACCGAGATGCCGCGGCTCGCCGAAAAACCCGCCAAATCGCCGCCAAGCAGGCCCAGGTCGTCCGCTGCAAAGGCGAAAGGCGAGTCTCCGAGGGATTCGATTCAATCCGGTTCGAAAGCCGTGGCGGGGCGCTCAGGGGCTCAGAAGCGAAGCGGTAAAAAGCGGGGCAAGCTGAAGACGCCAGCCGATCCGAGGGCGAAAGCACCCAATTGCAACACATTCCTAACGGCGTTCGTTGACCAGCGCCGCCGACTAAGGCCGGATCTTCCCGAAATCACGCCTCTCGGAAACGCCAAGGACCGAGGCCAAGCCAAACTATTGCTCGAAGGTTGCGGCGGCTGGAAAGGGCTCATTGATCTCGCGAGCCACTTCGGGGTCGATTCGTGGGAGGCCGTGGACGAGTTCTTGGCGATCATCGAAGACCCGAGCGGGTGCGACTGGAAGACAGGGAAAGCCGTGGCGGCGATCCGAGATGCGGGCTATCCGGTCGAGACGATTCAATCCGAAGGAAACCGCCGCACCTTGCTCGTTGCTGTTCAAGCTCGACTGGCCGAAAGGAAGCGCCGCAAAGACGAATCCGACAAGATTAACCGCGAAATGCGCGAGGCCGATGAGCGGGCGGCGACGTTCCAGCCCGAGGAAAGTCGGCATTCAGACGCCGAAATTGACGAGGTTGTGGCCCGGCTTAATGCGAAGCACTCGCGCTCGACGGAAACAGTGACCGACCTCTATCTCCGGCAGGAAGCGGGGGCGGTCGCATGATCGTTAAGCCCGCCAAGCTATCCGAGGAAGCTCGAAAGAAAGAAATAGCAGAACTAGCGGTGATCGGGAGAGCTTTCAATAATGGATCGTTTTTCCATTCCGAGACAACAATAAGAGCCGCGGCGTTTGAGACTCCAATCCGTCGGCAGATGTGGCAAGTCCTCTCGCGCATTCGTGCAAATGGCGAAGCGCCGACCGTGGCGAACGTTGTTGATGGAGTGAACGCGGACCCGAAGGACGTTGAGCGAGAACTATCGAGGTGCCAAGAGTTCGCGCACCTCACCGACGCTGAGGCCGTTGGCTTGATGCGCGCAGCGAGTGACGATCAGGCCGCGGCGTCGTTCGCCTCGATCGCGGCTCGCATTGCGAGCGAGCCAGGCCAAAAGAACCGACTTGACCTGATACACCAGGCCTTGTCGGACACGATCGCCGCTCAGCAGATCGACTCCGCTCCTGATTTCTTTGGGGCGTTCGCTGGCGAAGCCGTTAGGCAGTTGCTCGACCCAAAAGCCCGCGAATTTCGACGACCAACGGGGCACGAGGCTTACGATCGACTAACTGCGGGAAGTGGCAACGCCGGCGGCGGGATTCTTCCGGGGACAATGGTCACGGTTGCAGGCCGACCAGGTCGAGGAAAATCCACCTTCGCTTTCGATGTTGCGAGATGCGCGGCCAAGACCGGGTGGCGACCTCTTATCGTCACTCTCGAAGTGCCACGGCACCGACTGATTCAAAACGTCCTGGCGGCTGAAGTCGGGTTCGACAAGCGGATATCGAAAGACAAGTTTGCCAGGCTTCCAGCTCACGCAACATTTGAGGAACTTGAAGCTGCGTCAGGATGTCTCGAAAGCCTTGCTATTCAGCAGCCCAAGAATCGTCAGATAGGGTCGATCCTGGCGACGGCGGAAACCTTTATTGCCGCCCACGGCTCCGATTTGGTCATGATCGACTATCTGGGAAAACTCCAGGGCGACGACCGAAAGCAAACGCGAGAAAACTACGCGGTATTTTGTCGGGAGATCCAAGCCTTTGCGATGCACTCGGGCGTCCCAGTAATGGTGATGGCTCAAGTGAATCGAAAGGTAGAAAGCGAAAGCGGTGATGGCGATGAGCGCCAGGCGCGTATGTCCGACTTGAACGAGTCGGCAGCCCTTGAGCATGATTCCGACGAGATTATTTTTCTGCGACGCATGTGCAAGCCGGATTGGCGGATATTGCCGGGAGATCCGGAGAACTTCGCCAAACGCCTCGTATGCCGAACAGAATTGAATCTGGCAAAGTCGCGCGACGGCGAAACGCGGGTTACTGAGGCTGATTTCGACATGAGTCGCGGGATCTTTATCGACGCACCAAGATCAGGAGCGGAAGAATGAGCCGAATTGCCGACGCCGTTGTTGATGCCGTTAGATGCCGGGCGGACATGGTTTTGGTTGCAGAGTCGATCGGGCTCGTTGTCAAGAAAAGAGGCGGCGCGTTGTCGTTTACGACGTTGCGAAGCGAGGCCGACCCGTCAACGGCTCTTTATCCAGCCGGTTATGGCGACCGAAGCGATCCGCATTGGTTTGACTACGGCGAAAGAGTCGGCGGCGATGCCTTTGCGCTCGTTATGGCGGTGCAGGGTTGCAGTTTCCGCGAGTCCGTGGCGCACGTTGCAGGTGTGATCGGGTACGACATCGGCGACGTTGGCTCCGTGGAAGCCTTAAAGATGGCTCCGGCTCCGCCTAAGCCAAAAGCCCCCGAGCCGATGGCCGACGGCATCCAGGAACACACCTTTGATATTTTCTGCCGCGCCGTTCGACACGTTGTTCCAGAAGCCGCGGCTCAAGGCGCAAACCATTTGAGAAAGCGAGGCGTGATCGAATCAATCGCGGCGCGGTCTTGCTTGATTGTTCCGGCGGCGGCCTGGACTGAAATCGGCGAAGTCGCCAAGCGAGAGATCAAAGACCCGAGATGGCTCGAAGAGGCTGGCGTCTTGAGAGAAGACCAATACGGACGAGGGTTGCAGCCTTCGTGGCATGACAACCGGGCGCTTTATCTCGCCTTGTCGCTAAATGGAGGGGGCGTTTTAACTCTCACGGCTCGGGCTCTTGCCGATGACGCGAGGTCGAAATATCTCGCGGTGGGTGGCGACAAGTGTCGATCCGTCAGGGCTCCGTTCAATTTGCCGGACCTCGAAGAGGCCAAGAAAACCGGCCAGCGGCTTTTGATTGTTGAAGGCCCAGCCGACGCCTACTCGGCGCGGTCTCTTGGGCTCCTGGCTATTGCGACAGGCTCGCGACCTCACGCCAAGGACAAGGACGACGATGTTGGGGCCGTTCCGAGAATGCTCAAACCGTATATCGAGGACTTCAAACAATGCAGCCAGGTTCTCGTGGCTCCCGACAACGACAAAGGCTTGATGAAAAGCGCACAGGGCAGCGCCTCATCGGTTGGCCTCGTTCGCTGGCTCAAAGAGCAATCAGTTTGGGCCAGCGTTGCCACGCTTCCGGATCTCAGAATTAGTGCCAACGACCTCGCCGAAGCCGCAGAAGCGAAACTAAGAGGGCAAGCAAGATGACGACAGCGACTAAGGTTCTCCGCTCTCACCAGGCCGAAGGGATCGACGAGGCTCGCGAACTCTTCCGCGAAGGGAAGAAGGCGGTACTCGTCGAGAGAGCCACAGGCGCAGGTAAAACGGTCTTGGCGGCTGAAATCTTCCGGCTCGCCTATCCTCGGCCTTGCTTGTTCGTTGCGCCTCGTCGGGTTCTTGTGCGCCAAACTGAGAAGGCTATCCGGTCCTGGCTCGATGACGCGGAGCCGGTGGCCGTTGAGATGGCCGAACAGCACGGCCTAAGCGAAGCTGACGGCAAGGGGCCGCGAATCACGGTGGCCTCAATCCAAAGCCTGGCGCGGCGGATCGAGGAAGGCACGATCGACCCCGAGCGATTTGCCGGCGGCGTTGTCGTCGTCGATGAGGTTCACGCTATCGCCCTGGCCGAACGCTATCGCCCGGTGATCCTCGCTCTCCGGGACGCTGGCGCTCGGCTCATTGGCCTAACGGCGACCCCAAGCCGCAAAGACGATGGTCTCGAAGAGGTGTTTGACGGAGCCGTTGAGCCGGTCACGGTTGCCGATGCGATCAAGGCCGGTTGGCTTGTGAAGCCGAAGCTATTCCTTCGCAGGCTCGACGCTGACCTTGGCAACGTCAAACGATCTCACGGCGACTTCGTTGAATCAGAGCTGGCGCGCGAGCTATCGACAGAAAAGGCCCTTGCCTCGATTTGCCGACCGATCATCGACCAAATCGACGATCGCCACGGGCTCGTTTTCGCAGCCGGAGCGGATCATGCCGAGAGTATCGCTCGGGTTCTTTGCACGATGAGCGGTGAGCCCGGCTTTGCGCGACCGATCTCGTACCGGACCAAAGAACGCGATCGGGTGGCGCTTGTCGAGGGCCTCGAAAACCGGCGATATCGACTCTTGGTCAACCCTTCGCTGTTGTCTGAGGGTTTCGATCTCCCGGCCATCAGCTTTATCGCCAACGCAAGGCCAACAAGCTCACGGGTCCGCCATGTTCAGGCCGTTGGCCGCGGCCTCCGTGCTTCGCCTGGCAAAACCGACTGTCTGGTTATCGAGTTCCACGCCAAAAACCTCCGCCACAAGCTCGCAGGCGCTTGGGATCTCGACGCCTCAGACGGACCCGCCGACCTCGGGGAGTTCATGGCGGAGATTGCGGAGCGCGAGGCGGACGAAGGCCGGGCGATCGCTCTCGACGACTTGCGAGCCTTGGCGGAGATAGAGCGGGCGGCTTGCCGGGTGGCGATCGTTTACGACCTGGCGCGTGTCGATCCGCTCGCGGCCATGGGGCTTGATCCGGAGACCTTCCAGGTTCAGGGCAACCTTGTGACCAGGCCAACAGACAAACAGGCCGAGTGCCTCAAACGCTCGGGAGTCAAGGCGGATCAGATCGCGGGACTATCTCGCCGCTCAGCCTCGAAGATCATTGATGTGATCGTGAAGCGCAGCCAAGAAGGACTATCGACGCTCAAGCAAGCGCGGACGCTGACTCGCCACGGGTTCGACGGCAAGTCGGCGACGTTCGATCAAGCGCGGGACGTTTTGGAGCGTATCGGGGGCCTTGGGTGGCACCTATCGCCGATTCAAGTGACCGAGATTGCCGCTGTTTGCGGCGTGAATGTTCGAAAGTGAAAGGGATCTAGGCATGACGAATAGACCTAAGAAGATTGGGCGACCGACATCGAGAACGCCTGCGCTTATCAACACGATCATGGCGCGAATCACGGGCGGCTCGTCGTATGACAACGCGGCGCGCGAGGCCGGGGTCAGCCCTACTTCCTTTTGGCAATGGCGGAAGCGAGACCCCGAGTTAGAGGAGATGGCGGCCAAGGCTCGCGTTGGCGCTTGGCAACGGGGGTCCGCTGAAAGGCGATCGGCACTCTCGGCCTCTTGAGAATAGCCGAACACGATGGAGGCAGACTATTGAGACCAACTCGACTTGATTGCGACCTCGGGGCCTACGGCCACTTCGTGTTGCTTTCGAACAACTCTGGTGAAAGCTGGGAGGTTCACGATGCGAATGACCCGCGCGAGAAGCCAAGGACATCGACCACGCTAATCGGAGCGATTGAGCAACTGTCTCTTGCGGCTGATCGTGAAATTGGATTCCACGAAAACTTGGTCGATCTTCGGTGCGCCATTGTCGAGAAGATGGCGGCTATCGAGGATTGCGTCTCGTCGATTTCGTTCTCCCTTGAGAGCCAGCGCCGCAGCTATTCCGAGGCGGAACAGTTCTGATACCCTGAATCCGCAATGCTGACCCCGAGACGATTCGGGGCGCTTTGCTTTGAAAGGGTCCATGATGACACCAAGCCTTCGGGTTGCCGTTGCTTCGTCCAAAGGCGGAACAGGCAAAAGCACAGTTACGAGCGCCGTTGGCTCAATCCTCGCCAGGTCCGGGTTGTCCGTTCTTGTCGTTGACCTCGATCCGCAAGGTGATGCGACCTTTGCTCTCGGAGGCGATCCGGCCCGAGACGGCGCGGCTGAGTTCCTTTTGGGCGAAGGCCCTGCGCCGGAAGTCGTCGCCGAAAACCTTGCGGTCCTGGCCGGTGGGCCTCGCCTTGAGTCGATCGACGTTGAGCGACTCGACCCGGAGGCGCTTTTAGATGGCCTGGCCGGGTTCGACTTCGATGCGGTTGTGGTCGATTCGCCGCCCGGAGCGCCCTACCTTCGCCGCTTTGCTCTCGTTGCCGCATCCGTGGCGCTCATTCCATGCTCAGCGCACCCGTTCTCAGTTCGCGCCGCTGGCGAAATCCTCGACGAGATCGAGGGCCGCAGGGAAAGAGGCCGCCCGGTGGCCGAACGCGCCGCCCTTGTTGCGAACGCGATCGACCGCCGCCGAAGCCTCGACGCGACCTTCGCCGATGAGATGGCCGGGCTCTACGGCGACCGGGCTGAAGTATTGGAGGTTCGGCAAGACGCAGCCTTGGCCCTCGCCACGGCCTCGCGCGAACCGATCGCCTATTCTGAGTCGCTTCGAGGCAATACCCGCGGCCTGGCTGACCTCGAAGCCCTCGTTCGGTGGGTTCAAGGCGAAGCCGAACGCGAGGAGGGCGCTTAGATGGCTCGCAAAGCAAAGCGACCGGATTACGCGGCGGCAGCAGCAGCCGGGGCCTCGAACACGGCCCGCAGGCGCGACCTCGAATCGGTAGCCGCGGCTAAGGTTGTTGCAGCGACGATGAAACTCGACCAGGTGGAAGCTCGCGCACACGGAAACGCTCGCGCTCTCGATCCAAATCACGTTTACGAGTTAGCGGTAAGTATTGCGGCGACCGGGCTCATTCAGCCAATTGCAGTTGACCGCGTTGGGCGGCTTGTGGCAGGCGGCCATAGACTCGCTGCCGTCTTATTGCTCTCGAAGACACCAGCCGAACGCGAAGCCTTCGCCGCCGCACTCGAAGAAGAAGCAGGGAAGATTGGGGATGGCGACCTATGGGCCGCAGCCTATGAGGCGAAGCGCGGGGCCAACGCGATCGCCGTTTTTCGAATCGACTTCAACTCGAAGACGGACGCGGACAGAGCCTTGGCGATCGAGGTGGCCGAGAACGAGAAGCGGCGCGACTTCACGGCAGCGGAGGTTAAGAAACTCGCTGACCGACTTCGTGGGTTCGGGTATCGCGACAAGGGTGGACGGCCAAAGAGGGGAGAGCGGGCGCTTACGCCAGCCTTGGCGGCGATCGTTGGGAAGTCCCGGCGAACCGTTATTCGATATCTTGCGCCGGACTCTAAAACGGTGACAAGTGTCACAGTTTCCGAGGCGGCCAAGATCGACCCCGACAAGGCGCTAAGGCGGGCTCGGGCCGCCGCGGATGCGCTTGTCGAGGCGCTAAAAGGCGCGCGAGGGGCTCGAAAAGAGGCCAAGGAGGCGGCCTTGGATCTTTCGTCGGCAATCAATCGGGCTTTGGGTGAAGATGAGGAATAGGGCGCAAACCGCTCAAAGTTTGAACTTTTCGCCGGATTGTCCGATAGTGGAATAGAAGTGACACCGGCTCGCAGCCCTCACTTCCGCTCAAGCTCAAGCCTGGCAGGGTGCCACGGTTGAGGTGGGAACCAAGATCGCCATCAGGGACGGCTATCCCGGCGAGAGCTTCGGTCCCCCCGCTTCCCGCCCTGGCGAGCGAGACAAGGCGTGTCACCACGCGGCAGAGAGGACCAGTCGAACCGGTGTCGAAAACAGTTTAAGCCCCTCGCGGACGATTGCTCGCCGCGAGGGGCTTTTTTTTGTCGATCAAATCACGTTCGCTGGACTTCACCATGCGGATCAAATCCATCGCAGGATAATGACTGAAACGAGGTGCGGATTAA
>JAZGFI010000287.1:0-2651 GCA_036479435.1 Planctomycetota bacterium
CCGAGAATGGCCGAACGAACCTCTGATCTCGCGCCCGGGGTCCGTTGCGACTTTTCGATCAACGCACAGCGACGCCGGTTCGCGACCGGCCCGCTTGTTAGAATCCAAAATCGACCTCGATCAAGAGTGATTGGGAACCCGTTTTGGGTTTTCGGGAACCACAGTCTAGAGATCGAAGAACTTGGTCTGCCCCAGGCCGAGATCGGCGAGTCGCTTGAGCTCTTTTCTTTGCACACCCTTGCCGATCCCGATGCAGTGAATCTCGGCCTTGCGAAAAAGATTCATGCGCTCGGCATCGTCGAGGAGTCGCTCCCAGTCCCGAAAGGGGCCGCAGTAGTGCAGTTCGGTTCCAGTCTCCATCGGCGTTCTTGACTCAGGGTCGCCGATGGTGTCTTCGCCGTAGTTGGGGGCGACGAGGTCGTAGTCACTCCAAGTCGGATCGCCATCGGAAAGTACGAAGATGGTATCCGCTCCCTGGAGAAGGGCTTTCTCGTCGGTGTTTTCGAACGTCGCGACCACGCCCTTTCTGCGTACTCCAAAGGCGCGCTGAAGACCTCCGTGCAGATTGGTCGATCCCCAAAGAGTTCCGTAGGGACGGTCGGTCCGGCTCGGGCCGGGCTTGATCGTATTGAGGGCTCTGATAACTCGCTTGATGTTCTTCTTCGTTGCCGGGATCATTCCCGAACAACCGGGAAGAAGACTGGCCTTTTCGCCGAAACCGATCACGGCAAAGGACTTTCCTTTTTTGAGGCTGTAGAGCGACGCCTTGATATTTTCTCGTGCTAGGTCGAACCGATTTTTGACCTTATGCCAAGGGATCTTGTATTCGCTCGCAAAGGGATCGTTCTTTTTCTTTTTGTCCGGGACCCCCGTCACACCGCCACGCTTTCTGACTTTATCCGGGAGCGGAGTGAGCATGGAATCCGAGAGGTCGATGACGAAGGCGATCCGATCGCCGCTGGCCCGAATGTTGAAGAAGGACGTCCCGTAGCCGTCGTTTGCAAATTCTTTGTTTCGACCGGCCTTCATCTGACGTAACCAAGACGCGCCACGGATCGAGCGGCTCTTGCTGTTGAAGATCTTCCCCAGGTAACGGGCCATCATGATCTTGGAGCGACGCGGGGCTTCCTCCCCATCGAACTGCTTGATGGCCGCTTCGAGAGTCCGGTCGTACTCTTTTGTTCCCAGCCTCCTCTTGAAGGTTCGAAGCCCCTCCATCACCGCTCCCATCAGCAAAAAGTGCTCCAGCTTAGCTGTGGGTGGCTCCTCTAGCAGCGCGCCGACCGCCTCCATGCCTTGGTACTCCCCGTCGAAAAGGGCCTGCAACGCAGCGTATTTTAGGAAAGGGTCGCGTGCCTTATCGAAGGCCGCGAGCACGGGTTCGCCCCCGAACTGATCCGCTTGAAGCTGCAGACCTCTAAACCAAAGCCAAGCGTGCTTCCGACCGCGGCTAGCTTTCATGAGCTTTTGAAAAGTGATGACCGATTCCGAGGGTTTAAAATGCCGGTTCAAAAGCGTGACCATGATAGAGCGATTGCGGTCAAACGGTGCCTCTAGGCTTCGGTACCTCTTGGCCAAGATCTTTGCGGCTCGAGGATCGGCGGTGCGGGCGAGAGCCTCACGTCCACGAGTCTTGGCGAGCATCGGAGGACGGTCCAGACAAGTTTTGTAGTAGGCGAAGGCCGTTCGAAAATCGTCTTGTGCGTTGGCAAAAGACGGTACGACTAGAAAGACGAAAGACGCTAGTAGTCGAGCGTTCATACTTAGTTTTTCTCCAGGACAACCAGGCAATTCAGCATCACTCTGCAACCGGCGCTTCGCGAAGTCAATAATCTTCGATATAGACGATGCGACGAGATTGTCGCTCCCTAGCGTCCACAACGTGGCAGTCACATAAGACGCTCAGATGCCAGGGA
The DNA here is from genome assembly GCA_036479435.1 of Planctomycetota bacterium. Taxonomy (GTDB): domain Bacteria; phylum Planctomycetota; family DRQF01; genus JAZGFI01. The sequence goes on from JAZGFI010000287.1 coordinate 1,917, forward strand.
GCCCGTCGACAGATTTCGCAGAGCACCGCGCGCTGACAGTAGGCTCGCGAACATACCCAGCTCATTCGAGCAGCCTTGGCGGCATGTGGACCTCGAAAAGTGTTTCAGGGCAAACGAGTACCGAGTGCGGTCGCATCATTTCCTCTTTGGTCATGATGCCGAGCCGCTCATACAGGCTGAAGAAAAGACGGACACCGTGAGTTTTCGTCAGTGGAACTTCTTCGTGCCAAACTGAGTAGGTGCCGAGCGAACCGTTCAATCTGAAAAAGAACCCTTGGACCGGATGCGTCAGAATCAGCGAGTCCTTTCGGCAAGCGTGCCTGAATTAGTGGTTACCGCCCTCGTAAAATCCACCGCGCGTTTTTCGCGGCGGAGGATCGATGATGTCAAGCAAGACGACCAAGGTGGGTACCGCCGGACTTCTTTCGGGCGCGATTGCGTTTAAGGAATGGCGAGGAAGTCGTCGTCGAGGCGCCAGGATCCCCGAGACTCTTTGGAGGGTGGCCGTCTCATTGGCGGAGGATCACGGGGTCAGCAAGACGTCGCAAGCGCTTCGTCTGGATTACTACGCCCTCAAAAAACGGCGCGACCTTCGTCGGTCCTCATCGAAGCGGACGGATTCAGATGGCGGCAAACGCCCTCGATTCGTGGAAATTTCAGGCTCGTCGCTTTCTTCGCCCGCCACCTGCTCCATCGAAATGGAGAGCGGGATCGGATCCACGAGTCACGTGAGGA
>JAZGFI010000288.1:0-73497 GCA_036479435.1 Planctomycetota bacterium
TCGCGCACGTCCGGATCTGTGGGGGGCTGGGGAGAAAAATCTCCCTGGTCTACCCGACGACTAAATTCTCCCGCTTTTTTAGGTCTGACCTAAAAAAGCGGGAGAATTTAGTCTGACGCCGTATAGCCGGTTGTTCTTTGGACTAGGGGGTCTTGCTGAGGATGGAGATGAGGGCCGATTCGCCGCTGAAATCGTTGAGCGAGATGAGGACAGCGGGGTCTTGGTCGGAGGCTAGGAACAAGCCTTGGTTGGGGACGAGGGCAAGACCTTCGAGGTTGATTTCTTCTAGGGCGTACCACTCTCCCTGGGCTCGTCCCTCGAAGTCCAACAGGCGCAGGCCCCGATCGCGCGAGAGTAGGACGAAGCCTTGCTTGTCGGACAGTAGCAACAAGTCGTTGACGCGCTGCGCTGGCAGAGGGCGCTCTTCGACCACAATCCAGCGCTCGTTTTTCTCCTCGAGAATGACCAAGACCGCGGGGCGTTCGTTGACGAGGTAGATGCGAGTCTTGCCGTCGAAGGCGATCCCTTCGTAACTCTTGTTGCGACCCTCGCGCTCTTCGTAGAGCGGAACCGAAAACTGGCCGCGGCTTTCGAAGGTCTTGGGATCGAAGCGAAGGATGTGCCCGTTTCTCTCCGATAGCAGCCACAACTCGCCATTGCGACCCCAGGTGATGCCTTCGAGATCTTCGCCGGGGACCTTGCAGCTTTTGAGGATGCGGCCCTTAAGGTCGAGTTCCACGAGGACGCCGTTGTCCGCAACCCCGTAGAGGCTCTTGCCGTTTGGGTGCGCGACAAGGCCCGAGAGTTCGCGGATGGCCTGGGCGGCCACCCGTCGGTCCGCCGTCCGAGTACTGCCGCAGGAGGCCAGGCCGCCGAAGACGAAGAGGCAGAGCAGCGCGAATCTTGCAGTGAGTGATGGCATCAAAGAAGCTCCGCGGGATGGACGACCTCGATTTTGAGGCCACGGTCGCGAATACCTTTGCGCCATTGCAACATACAACCCGGATTGCCGGTGATGAGTATTCTGGCGCCGCTGGCTTCGAGTTGGTCCAGTTTGCGTTCCAGAATACGGGAACTCAAATCCGGTTGTAAGAGATTGTAGACGCCCGCTCCTCCGCAGCAGTCCTGCGACCCTTCGAGAGGAACCAAATGAAGATTGGGGATGCGCCGCAGCAGGGCCTCGGGTTCCGCCGTGCAGCCTTGGGCATGGTGCAAGTGGCAGGGCGCATCGTAGGCGGCCTTGATGTCCGCCCTGGCGCTTTGTCCCCGAGGCACGAGTCCCTCGCGCTCGAAAAACACCGAAATGTCGACCGTCTTTGCCGCCAGTGCCCGCGCTGCGCTGACCAGTTTCTTATCGTCGCTGAACCAGTGCTCGTAGTCCTTGATCGCCGCCCCGCAACCGGCGGAGTTGACGATGAGCTGCGAGCAACTCGCAAAGGCTTCAAGGTTTTGGCGGGCGAGTTTTCGAGCGGTTTCAAGATCCCCTTGGTGGGCATGGAGTGCGCCGCAACAAGTCTGAAGTTGGGGAACCTTGACCCCATAGCCTTGGGCGCTCAAGGCATCGACGGTGGCCCTATTGACGGCGCCAAATAGGGGGCGCATCACGCAGCCCTCGAGGAGGGCGACCTCTCCCCTTGCTGGCGAGCCCTGGGCCTCGCGTTGGGCCGGGAGGGCGCCGCGTTCTTCGGCGGGGGGCAAGTCCGGCAAGTTGTCGACCATGGCCCGGATGCCGCGCGGCAAAAGCCGAACCCGGCTGAGGCCCCTTGCGAAACTCATCAAGCCCCAACGGTTCGCGAACTCAAGCTGACGCATGAACTTCTCGAGACGTTCGTGATCGGGGATGACCTTTCGCAGCATGCGCGCCGCCCACCATCGTCGCAACCATTTTCCCTTCGGCTTGCGCTGCATCTCTTCGCGCGTGATCTCCATCATGCGGCCAAACTCGACCCCCGAGGGGCAGACTGATTCGCAAGCGCGGCAGGAAAGACAGGTCTCCATCTTGTCGCGAAATCCAGGGGTCAGTTCGAATCGGCCCTCGGCCAGACCCTTCATCAGGTGAATGCGTCCGCGGGGGCTCAATGCTTCGTTGCCGGTGACGTCATAAGTCGGACAGTGAGTCAAGCAGAGTCCGCAATGGACGCAGTCCAAGCTCTTCTCGTAGCGAATTAGGAGCGCCTTTGACTGATCGGATACCGGAGAATTCAAGCGCCCGCCTCCTCGAAGCGCCGACCGGCGGCGAAGATTCCCGAGGGGTCGAGAGCCTCCGCGAGGCGGTTCTGTAGAGCGCGGTGGGCCACGGGAAGCTGGCCGAATCGATCCCGGCGGCGCGGTCGATCTTCGGGGTCGTTAGGCAACGAAGCGGTCGCGCCGAAGTGATGAAGGAGGTCGGGAATCCCAAGTTCTATCAAGCGCTGATCGGCACCTTCGCCGCGCACTCGACTCGGTTCGCTGAGTTGTAAGCGCCCTCGCGCAATGTCGGCGATCATCGAGTGCTTCGTATCGAGCTTAGTCCCAGAAAGTGCGGCCATGGCTTGTTCTAACTGAGAGGGCCGGAGTTGAAAGTCGACCCGAAAACCCTCTTGCCAAGGCCAATGCCCGAGCCCCGACCACAGTCTGTCGGATGACGGGGTGTCGAGGACTTCGAGATTGGCATCGCGTTTCGCGAGCGCTTCGCAGGTGCGTTGCAGCGTTTGTGGGTGCCCCTCCATGCGGAGAAGCAGGAACTTTTCTTTGGGGCCGTGATCGGAATCATCAGTGCCGAGGACGGTGCTACCCGCCACCACGGCCCCGGTGGCGACGACCAGGCCAGAGATCTTGGTTCCGAGCGAACGAAGGGCAAGCCCAGTCTTGAGGGCCAGCGAAAGAGTGGGGCGTGCCAAGACCACTGTGACCTCGTGGTCTGGAAGGGGGCGGAGCTTCAATGTGATCTCGTACATGAGTCCAAAGCGGCCATGGGCGCCGACATGTAGCCGACTGAGGTCATACCCCGTCACGTTCTTCACGACTTTGCCACCACAGTGCGCGTGTCGACCGAGGCTATCGAGATAGCTGATACCGAGCACTTGGTCTCGCAGGGGACCGAAAAGGCCGGCGTTGAAACCGTCCAATCCCGCGGCGACGGCGCCGCCCAAGGTTACGCCGAGTCCTCGTGGAATCTCGGCGGCGAGGCGCTGGCCGCCCATGCGTAGCCGATCTTGCAAGGTGTCGACTGATTGGCCGGCGCCAGCCGTCACGATGAGGTCGGAGACTTGGTGGTCAAAGGGGGGCTCAAGAGCTGACAGGGAAATGATGACGCGATGGCTGTCGCCCGGTACCTCTGGCGGCGGCAGCGGCGAGCCCGTCGCAACGATCCCGGTGCCGTGCTGTGAGGCCGCGGTCACCAGTTCGCGCATCACGGCGAGGTTGCCGGGCGTTTGAAAAGTGCCCGCGAGCTCGCGTCCCGAACTCATACGAGATCCTCAAAAGTCGTGAAGACCTGCTTGGCGGGCCCTTTGACCTCGGTGCAGGCGCGTGGGGTCGGGAGGAGTTTGCCCGGATTCATCAAGCTGCGGGGGCCAAAGGCGCGTCGAATCGACGCAAACGACTCCAACACCGGCGCGCCAAACTGCAGGTGCATGAATTCTTTTTTCTCAAGACCCACTCCGTGTTCCCCAGACAAGGTGCCTCCGAGATCGAGGCAGGCTCGAACGATCTCTGCGTTGGCCTTCAGGACCCGGTCAACTTCGTCAGGATCGCGGGCGTCGTAACTGATATTGGGGTGAAGGTTTCCTTCGCCGGCGTGGAATACATTTGCGAGCCTCAGATCATAGCGAGTGCAGATTGCTCCAATCTCCAAGATCGCCTGCTGCAAACGCGACCGAGGAACGACGGCATCCATGACGTAGACGTTGGGAGCGACACGCCCCATCGCTCCGAACGCCCCCTTGCGACCTTGCCACAGTCGCGACCTTTGCTCGGGATCGTTGGCGCGTTCAAAACTGAGGAGGTCGTGCTGCTCGAAAACTTCGGCGATGGCCTTGGCATCGGCACTCACATCGCGGGGGTTGCCGTCCAGCTCGATCAACAAGACCGCGTCGGCGTGGCGTGGATAACCGGCGGCGTGGACCGAAGACTCAACGGCTTCAATCGTCAGATGATCCATCGCTTCGATTGCCGAGGCCTCGATTCCTGCGGCGATGACGTCGCTGACGGCTTGGCAGGCGCCTGCCAAGGATCCGAAGGCGCCGAGCAAGGTCATCACTGAGGCGGGTTTTTGAGTCAGGCGCACTTCGATCTCGGTGACGATACCCAAGGTGCCCTCGGAGCCGACGACGAGGCTAAGGAGATCGTACTCGTCCCCTTCGTCGCTCAACTCGATGATTTCGCCATCCTCCAGCACGATGGTGGCGCCGAGAATGTGCTGTCGGGTCGAGCCGTACTTCAATCCGTGGGGCCCACTCGCGTTCTCCGCGACATTGCCGCCCAAGGTACAGACACTTTGGCTAGATGGATCGGGAGCGTAGAAGAGGCCATTTTCCGCCACGCATTCGGAGAGTCGCGCATTAACGAGGCCAGGTTGGACACGAGCCCTGCGGTCAACGGTGTTCAGCTCGAGGATGGAGCGCATCATTGAGGTATCGATGAGCACTCCGCCGTCACTTGGCGGCACCGCCCCGCCCGAAAGGCCCGTTCCGGCACCACGCGGCGTGACCGGGATCTGGGCGTCGAAACAAGCGCGCATGATAGCCACACAGTCCTCTGTGGAATGCGGAAAAGTCACCGCCAGGGGCATCGCGCTAAAATGCGTGAGGGCGTCGCACTCATAGACCGCTAAAGACTCGACGTCCGTCAGCAGGCGTTGCTGACCGAGGCGTCGTCTTAAGCGTCGTTCGAGTTTGCCGGGAAGCGAGCGGCGCTTCGACATGCTGGAGAATCCTAAGGATGGGGCACGAAAGGGGAGTCTATCACGACAGGGCAAACCCGTGAGAGCTGGGCCCTTGTCCGGTTGACGGTTGTGTCGCGATCAAATGAGTCTAGAATTCCCCATGAACGCCGCTGCCCCAGGATTTCACGTTTTCACGATCTTTCGCACTCCCGTGTATGTGCAGGGCATGTTTTTGTTGCTGCTGCTGATCTTTTCACAGGGCAGTTTCGGTTTGGGCCCGGGTTATATTTTCATCGATTGTTTGTCGGTGGTCATCGCCTTGTTGGTCCACGAATTTGGCCATGTTTATGCGGCGAAAACAAATGGCAGCCGTTCCATCGTTGTTCTGGGCGGCATGGGCGCCTACACCGCCTCTGACGGCCAGGCCGCTGGCTGGCGAGGCATCTGGCTTTCGGTGGCGGGCCCCCTGTTCGGTTTTGCCCTCTGGGGCCTGTTGTGGTTCGGGTTCATTCCGAGCTGGGGCCGCGAAGCCGGGCTCTTGTTCGATCTTGAGGCCGTTTTTTCCCCCTTCTCTGTGGTCTGGGGGATGCCAGCATCACAGGGCCATCTGGGCTGGTATCTTTGGGCCCGCCTCGTTCAACTCAATTTGTTGTGGGGCTTGGTAAATCTGTTGCCCATCATTCCTTTGGACGGCGGGCACGTCTTGGAACACGCGCTCAAGACGAAAATGCGGGCCCACCAGGCGGTTCGAATCGCCTCCATCGTCAGCATTGTGGCCTGCGTGGCGATCGTCGGATTGGGCTACTTTTTGTTGGCCACCGTGCACCCCTGGAACATCTTTATCGTGGGTTATCTGGCCTACATCAACTACGACCGCCTCGCCCAAAGCCGCAATCGCTTTTGATTTTCGGTCCAGGGGAGTATCGTCTTGCTTGAGACGAGCGCGTCCTCAGCTGCGATTCCCTGTCGACCCATCATGAAAAAAACACTCACCTTCCTCCCTTTGTTCCTGGTGGCTCTCCTCGCCTTTGTCGCCGTGTGGTGGTTCAGCCGAGGCGATGACGGAGCCAACCTTAATATTGACGTCGATCCGCAGCAGGTCTTGCAGATCGGCGATTCCGGCGAAACCCAGCACTTTTCCGCTCGTCGTGACCTGATGCCCACGAGTGACCACGTCGACGACTTAGATCCCGCTGCCGTAGGTGCGGGTGATCCAAATCTTGGCGAGCTATACGTTGAAGGCAAGCTCGCAGCGAAGACGCCGCCTGAACTCGTCGTCGAGATCTACCCTGCCGCCACCGAGCGTCGTCAGCTAGCTGAAGGCACCCTTTTTGCCCAATTGGAACCGGGGCTGTATCGCATCACCCTTTATGGCGGCGACATCGTGCCGATCTACCATGCGGACATTCGAATTGAAGCTGGCAAGCGCCGTTCCTTGAAGTTCGAACTCGAAAGAGGCCTCCGATTCAAGGGACAGGTCCTTTCCGCTAATCCCGAAGAGGCGATTCCCTATGCAAGCGTCGATTTCAACGGCCAGGGGAGTGTGCGCTGCGATGGCGAGGGGTTCTTCGAAGTCGCACCGCGTTTGGCGCGCTATGCGCTCTCGAAGATCACCGTTAGCGCTGAAGGCTGGGACACCCAGATCTATCACCAACTGAGCATCGTCGATCCTGAGAATATCCAGCTCTATCTCGGTCGCGGTAAACGCTCGGTCACCCTTGATGTCGTCAACCGCACCACGGACGAACTCCCCGACGACTGGTTGGTACGTGTCACGATCGCGCCTTTGTACACGACACGTCGTGAGGTCAAGGTCACCGGAACTCAGAACCGAATCGAGCTCGAGAATCTCTACGCCACTAACCACTACCGATTTGAGTTGCATTTCCCGGGCGGAGAATTCCCCACGCAACGTCAAAAACTCAGAATCGAGTTAGGTGAAGAGCACCGAGTATTGCGCTTCGTGATCGAAGAAGGCGCTGAGATCTTGGCGGAGGCCGTTGGGCCAGAGATCTTAAAGCAGCAAATCGAACTACAACTTCGAGACGTGCACAATGACGTGTTGGCCCGAGGCCCGATTCGTAAGGACGGTACATTCCGGCTGAATCATGTGAGCGCGGGCAGCTACTTTTTGTTCCTAATATCTGGCAGCCAGGCGAGGTCCATAGGGAAACTGAAGCTCAATGGCCGTGAGCGGCTTCGGCTAAAAATCGACTTGCTTCGCCACAAGGTGCAGAGGATCTGAAGGAGGGCGGCGAAGGCGCTTCGGGGTCACCCGCCCGTCACCCTCAGATCGTGGCCAGCTCGTGCGGAAGGTAGTCCATCGGCGATCGGAAGTAATGGTCGGGTGGATAAACGCCGAGGTTCGCCGCGCGGCTGCTGTAGATGCAACCGTAGTCTTCGATCTGCCGACCGTAAAAAGTCAGCTCGTTACTGGCTCGAAAATGTGAGCCCCAAAAGCGATTCGTAGCGCGGCTCATGCGATCCCGGAGCTTTTCGCGCTGATCGATGTGGTGGCGCAAGTCGTGTTTCTCTTGCCGAATGAGGCGTGCGATGTCGGCCTTGGCCCGTTCGATCAGGCGATCGTCGGGCGCGGATTCGAGAGTTTTTGCGAGGCCTTCCCAATGATGCAGCATTGATTCGGCCTTGAGGCGAGCGAGGTCGGCGTCGTTGATCTGGCGGGCAATCCCTGGGAGACCTGCTTGCGCGTCAATCTCCTCTTCAAGTTCCGAGATGATGAGCATCGTGCGCCAGTTTTGGCTGAGCTTGGAAGTGATGAGGTCGGCGTAGATATGGTCACCCACGTAAAGCACTTCAGGGCCCGAGTAGCCTAGGTGGGCCTCGATGTCACGAATACAGCCGCCGACAAGAATACGATGGTCTTCGGGTATCGCTTTTTCTGCTGTCGCTCCGGTGGGGTCGAAGTAGCGCGGTTTTCTTGCGTGGCAAACGACAAAGTCGAATAGGTCCACCCACCCCAGGTCGGAAGGATCATCGCCGAGTCCAAACGCCGGGTTGACCATCGCGCGAGTGTATTCCCACTCCGAGTTCGTCAACAAAAAGACTTTCTTGCCGCTGGCGCGAAGTTGCTGCAGCATCGGCAAGACCTCGAGGTCGGGATTCAGAAAGTCGAGCGGCGACTTCATGATAATCTTCTTCAGAGACCCATCGCGATGCACCATATCGGTGTGTTCTCGGACCTTTTTCCAAAGCGGCGTGCAATCTTCATCGAGTCGCACTGCGGAGAGTGCCGAAAAAATGAGGATGTCGGGCTTGGCGAAAGCGGTATCCATCGGCCGAAAACGCTCGCCATCGGTTTCCATAGGGATAACGTTCATGTCGCCATAGGCCACGCGGCGTTCGTCACGAGGCAGTGGATTTTTGCCGCGAAAAGCGCGCAACACATGACCAAATCGATCGACTTTTAAGACCGTGCCCAGTTTGGTGTCGACGATAAGGCCCTTGCAGGCGAAGTCGGGATCGGGGATCTCCTTTTCGAAGTCCTCAGAAAAGCCGTCGGCACGCAACCTTTCGATGACGAGGCGCATCGCGACGGCATCCAAGGCCTCGCAGTTGTACACGGCGAGGGTGTGGTCGAAATCGAAACCGACGGCTTTGATCTTGTCGAATCGCAGGGTGCGGTTGGTAAATATCTGTCGCCTCGAGTCAAACACGGGGCTCTGCACGGCGCGCTTGAGGACGTCATTCCACCAGGCGACCTCTTTGGTCGAAGACTCAGATGGCTTCGCATCCGATGGCTGGTTTGACTTAGAGTCTTTGGCCAAGGCTAGTTCACTCCTCAATTCGTGGGTCGTTTGGCCCAGAGACAGGCGATGTTGCCCAACATGAAGCTGCGGTGCTCGACGGCTACGAAGCCCGCGGTTTCAATCTCGGCCGCGAGGGCCCGGCGATCCGGAAAGCGGGCCGTCGATTCCTGAAGATAGCGGTAGGCCTCGACATCGGCGCCGAGGAGCCGGACCACGAGGGGCATCACGATCTTGCTGTAGATCAGTGACGCTGACTTCGTGAAGAAATTCTGTGGGTGCCCCATGTCCAAACAACAAAAAGTGCCACCTGGTTTCAGGATGCGGAGAATTTCTCGGTAGGCCTCTTCGCGATTGCCAACGTTGCGTAAGACCCAGCCCATCGTGACCAGGTCATGTTTTGCATCGGGCAGGCCCGTCGCACGCGCGTTCCCCTGGCGGAGGTCTGGGTCTTCGTGCCCCGCCGCTAGCGCTTTGGTTCGCGCGATCTTGAGCATGCCTTGCGACAGATCGATACCAACGACCGTTCCGTCGGTCCCCAATCTATGCCTCAGCTCACAGAAAAAGTCGCCAGTCCCGCAGCCCAGGTCCACCGCGGTATCGCCAGGTCTTAGTTGGCAGTGATCCAAGGCCGTTCGACGCCAACTGAGATCGCGGCCGAGGCTGAGGATTCGGTTCAAGCGATCATAGGGCGGCGCGATCTTGTCGAAGAGCGTACCGACGTAGCTCTCGCGTTCGTCACCCTTAAGTCCAGCCCCCTGGGCTCCTGTCGCCATTCCAACTCCTGGATTCCAATAAATTGAGGCGCCATGGTAGGCAGCGCGCACTGGCGCCACAAACCGCCACGGTTGCATGAAGATTCAGGCCAACTCGCTGCGGACAGGAATGGACTTCGAATCGCTATGGTCGACACTCCTGCGGCCAATAGGGGTTCGCGCATGCTGGAATGTCAAACGGTGGACCGGACTCTCATCTTACCTCTCGCGATTCTCGATCCCGCCACTTCTGAGGCGGAGTCCTACCTGAGTCGGCAGATCCCCATCTTGTTGCGAAACCAGTTTAATCGACTGGCTCCGGACGAGTTTTTGGCGTCGCCCCTGGCGATGGATGCCGACCAAGGACGCGCTTGGGTGATGACATCTGAGTGTATGCGGGACGAAACCGCATTGACATTGGCCCGTCGCCAAAAAGCCAACCATGTCGTCTTCGGCGCGCTAGGGGGGCCGCCGAGAGGGGGTCGCCATGGCGGCGCTTCGGCACCTCGGGTTCTTTTCCTGCGCGGTCTCGACGTCGAGAGTGGCCGAGCCACTTTCGAGCGCACCTTCTCGGGGGATCTGCTGCGTGTGCTGCGTTGCGCGCTTAAGGTCCTGGTTCAGTCCAGCCCGTCGCGTTTCGAATCTGTCGCCGACCGTTTTCGGCCCGGAACTCACAACGTGGAGGCCTTCGAGCAGTTTCTCCTTGGCCTCGATGTGCTGCTGGCCATCCGCACTCAAGGGATCGAACTGCCCGATCTCCAAGCTCTGTTCGATCCCTTCCATCGCGCCCTCAATCTCGATCCCTGCTACGCAGATGCCCTCACGGGGGGACTTACTTGCGCGATGCTCTTTGTGAAAACGGAGGGTCGCGAGTTGTCACTCGACCCCGCGTTGGCAGCGCTCACTGTCTGGGCCGAGGATCATCCCGAGGACCACCGAGTACCTGCAGTCCATAGCGAACTGTTGGTTAGGCGCGGCCGGCATGTGGAGGCCTATGACTTAGTACGCCGCGCGCTTGATACACAATTCAGCTGGGACATTGACCTTATGAAGCGCCGTGGTGAACTCGAACTTCGACTGGGCCGCAATGAAGAAGCGCTGGTGAGTCTCGAAGCCTGCCTTGAAAAAAGCGATGACCCGGAGATCCGAGTCAAATGCGCCGCCGCAGCTAGTGCGGCGGGAATGGTCGAACGTTCACGCGAGCACCTTTTGTGGTTGCTGGACAGTGAAACCCAAGACGCCGGGCTATGGTGTCGACTTGCCTTGCTGGAGAAACGCTCGAAGGACCTACCGGCAATGTGGCGCGCTTTCGCCCGCATGTTCGATTCGCATACCGCACCAACCTGTGGCGAACTTACCAAGCTCACCGTTACTCTCGCAGAAGCACCTCCGCCGCCGGAATTCGTGGCATCCCTAAGGCGATGGTATCCGCCGCACGACTTTGACTCCGCACAACGCCTGTTCTTTGCGCGCGCCCTACGCATGGGGGGAGCGGTCATGGAATCGCGGCTATGCCTCCAGACCTCGAAGCTCGCAGATCTGAAAGATGACGAGGCCTTGATGTGGCGACGGGAGCGTTTGAATCTAGACCTGGCTGGTTTCGATGCGCGATTCGAAGAACTCGCCCTGGCCTTGTCGAACGCTGGCGACCCTCGCCCGCAGGACGGCGCTTTTCTTCAGGATGCTCTGAAGCTTGAAGAGGAGTTTTGGCCGGCTCGTTTTCTGCTCGCGCTTTGGCACGCGCGGCAGGGGGGCTGCGCGCTCGCGATTCGCGAGCTGGATAGGGTTATCAAGCAACGACCCACCAGCGATCTCGCCTGGTACACGCGCGGTATCCAGTGTTTGAAGCTCGACCGCATCCAGCAAGCCCGTGCGAGCCTTGAGCGCGCGATCTTGCTCAACGCCGAAGAGGCCGAGTATCACTGCCATCTCGCCCTCTGCCTGCTGCGTCTGGAAGGCCAGGCTCCGGCCCTGAGAGCACTTGCTAGGGCCCGACAGCTGCGCCCAGAGCACCCAGATAACGAGAGGGTGCAGTCGCAGATCGAGGCCATGGGCTGAGTTGTTAGACTCGTCCCCCATGGAAACCGATTCGAACTCAAATCCAGCCACCTTCATCTTGGGCATCGACCTCGGCACTACGAATAGTGCAGTAGCGGTGTTCCGCGAAGGTGAAGTGGCCGTCATGTCCAACGCTTTGGGTGAGAGCCTTACGCCCTCGGTGGTGGCACGTGACCCCGAAGACGGCAGGGTGATCGTCGGGCAGACCGCCAAAGAAATTTCGCTCTCGCACCCCGATTGTGCGGCCTCGGTCTTCAAGCGAGACATGGCATCAGAACGCGAGTACGCTTTGGCGGGGGCTTTTTTCACGCCAATCGAGTTGTCGGCATTCGTTCTGAAATCTCTGAAATCTGACGCCTTGAGAGTTCTCGGACAAGAGGTCTGCAAAGCGGTCATCACCGTTCCCGCATACTTCGCCGAGGAACAGCGCCAAGCGACCAAGCGCGCCGGGGAGTTGGCGGGCTTGGAGGTCGTTCGGATCTTGAACGAACCGACCGCGGCCGCGATGGCCTACGGACTGCACCGTCGCGATCGGGACGGAAGCTTCTTGGTTTTTGACCTCGGCGGAGGAACTTTCGATGTCAGCATCATGGAGCTCTTTGAGGGCTCACTCGAAGTCCTGAGTACCGCGGGCGAAAGCCGCTTGGGAGGAGAAGACTTCACGCGTCGGCTGATTTCTTACGGGATGAAACAAGCCGGCGTCGATCCCTCCTCAGAGTGGAGCGACCCCGTTGCCTTCGCCCGCCTCTATCGTCGCGCCGAATTGGCAAAACGTGCTCTCAGCGAGCACGACACCGCGACCTTGGAAGTTCCACCCTTCGGGGGGGATGGATTGGCAACAACGATCGTTTTGGATCGCGAAGTGTGCCGTCCGCTCTGGCAAGAACTCTTGGATCGCATTGCAAAGCCCTGCCGGACCGCGGTTCGAGGCGCCGATCTTGAAATCGAAGACCTCGACGAAGTTGTGCTCGTCGGCGGTGCTACCAGAATGCCGGTTATCCGCGAACTCGTGGCGAAGTTGTTTGATGTGCACTTGCGAGTCGAGGTCGACCCCGACCTCGCCATTACGGAGGGCGCGGCGCTACAGGCCGCCCTCTATGCCAACGACCAAGCGGTCAGCGACGTTGTCGTAACGGATGTGCTTTCTCACAGTTTGGGTGTCGATGTCAGCTACGAGATCGCGGGCAAGTTGATCAACGGGAATTTCAGCCCGGTCATTCACCGCAACACAACGATTCCGACCTCGCGCACCGAGACCTACTACACGATCTTTGATCAGCAGACTGAGATCAACTTCGGCATTTACGAGGGTGAAGCGCGCAAGGTCAAGAACTGCCGAAAAGTCGGCTTGCTCAAAGTCAAGGGAGTCCCCAAGAACGCCGCCGGGAAAGAGGGCGTCGAAGTGCGCTTCACTTACGATCTTGGCGGCATGCTCGAAGTTGAAGCAAAAGTGCTTTCGAGCGGCAAAATCATCAACAAGGTTTTCGAGCGCAGCCTCAAACCGCTCAGCGACAAAGAGCGCAGCAAGGCCATGGCGCGTTTGAAACAGCTCAAAGTAGATCCCTCAGAGAAAGCGTTGAATCGTGATCTGTTGGCGCGTGCCGATGGCCTGTTGGAAGAAGTGGGGCCCGAAGCCCGCGACCAATTGGAGTACTACATCCGCGGCTTTGAGGAAGCTCTCGAAACGCGGACACCTAGGCCTATCAAAGAGACGAGGCGCCAACTTCGCGAAGTCTGTGATCGGATAGACGAAGGCAATCGCTGGTAGTTCGCGAGTGGCGGAACTTCCCGATAGCAACGACCCCTTCGAAGTGCTCGGCGTCGAGCCCGGAGCCGATCGAAAGACGATCAAGCGCGCCTACATTGCGCTCGTCAAGCGCTTCAAGCCCGAGCACTTTCCCGACGAGTTTCAACGCATTCGAGCGGCCTACGAGACGCTTCGAGAGAGTGCGGCGCAGACGGCATCCCTGCCCTTTCTCGACGAGGCTTGGCAAGAGTCCGAAGCTTCCCAAGAAAGCGAGGGTGTCGATCCCGACTGCCTTGAGCCGCCATCTCAAGAACCGGTGGAACCCATTTCCCCAAACGACGCGAGGGATCAAGAGGAAGAAGTCGCGGCAGACTTTGAAGTCGAGGTGGAGTTTCGCGAAGTCTACGATTCGGAGGAGCGCGCCGAGCCGGGCGAGGATTCTGATGAGCCCAGCGAACTATGGAGCCTGGTGCTCGAAGATCAATTTGAGGAGGCCCTCATCGGCTACGAAAGCGCGTTGGCGGCAAGGCCCGACGAGACGCGGCTTTACTTCGAGCGATACGCTCTTGATGCACGGCGGGGGGAGAGTCGCGAGGTTGCGCAGGCTTGGTTGATTCTCGCGTTCAAGAACAAGCTCGATATCTGCGCCTTTCTGCGCAACGTGGTCCCGCCGGGCGAGCGCCCGGGAATCGCCGTTCGTGATGATTGGGGAGCCGAAGATCTCATCGACCACCCGGATTCATTTGGTGCTTCTTGGATTTGGCGGCTTCGAATCGAGAGTTTCTTGTGCCTGGGAAAAATCGAACGGGTGGCGCGTGAGCTTGGCACGGCGCGTTATCAAAGTCTCGCCGCCAACGACGATTTCTACCTGGGGATAGCTCAGCGAGCTGCGGCGGTGGGGGCTTGGTACGGACCTGACGCGGCGGCGCCGATCGAGGAATGGGCTCTCGAGGAAGCTAGTGGCTATCCCGAGCTTTTGTTCGAGACCAAAGCCGTGCGTGGCGATGCCTGGCGAGAGCATCCAATGCCCGACCGGCTCTTTCGTTGGTTCGGAGTTGCCGACACGATCTATTGGGACTCAAGTGTGCTGATGGCCGACGCTGTGTTTGCCGATGTCGAAGACCGGCCCTTCGAGTATCACGAAGTTCTACTGAAGATGGCGGAAGAGCCCGAGAAGCACTCTTTTTTGAAAGATGTGAACGACACGCTGGAGTACCTCGTCGAAGTTGAGGACGACGAAGGAGGTTTCTTTTTGGATTTCGACACGGGCGTCGAGCCTCCAAGTCTTGAAGTCATGGAAGATGCCTTGGGTGGAATACCCAGGCCCAAGTCGCGGATTCGGGTGCTGGTCAGCACTATCAATAGCTCCGGGATGTGGTTGTATTTTGCCATGATTCCTTTACTCATCGGCGCGGTCTTTACCGAGCCGTACTGGGCCCTAAGTGACCCCAGTGTGCGGTTTATTCTGATCATTGCCATCGGCATTGCGATCTTCAGAATGCCCGCGGCCTACAGGAAGTACGGCAAGCATGACGCGCAGCGCTTGGACTTGTCGACCGTGACCCTTGAATACTACCGGCGGCTACTTAACGTCGGGGCAAAACCCAGTCAGGCGCGCGAGTTCCTGGCGGACCGATGCGTGGCACTCCGATTCGACGCGAGCCAACTGCCTCGGATTCGCCGATCCCAAGCGCTACGCTTTTTGACCCTGCTCTATCGCGTGCAGAAAAGGGTCCCCGATGATCAATGAGCTTCGAAGTGCCCTGGGCTGGATTGCGATCTCAATGAGTCTCTTCGGTATTTCCTGCGCCGGGGTAGAACCCGGCAAAACCGGGGAGCCCATGGTCGGCTCCAATCTCGAGACGATCGCTCCGATCGAAGTCGTGGGCCCACGGCGGCGCGTGGCCGTATACGTTCGTCCGGATAGTCAACAAACCGTGGTTCAAATTGGTTCCACGACGGTGATCTTTCGCGACCACGCCGGATACCATGGCCGCATCACGCCCTCGGCGGGATGGCTGCGAATCGGCGATCTCAACCTCAATTATCGCCAAAAGAAGCTTCAGATTCGCAGTCGGCGAGGCTGGGCTAACTTTGATCTCGGTGAGGGGCTAGCGCTCTACGCAGGGCAGGACGGACAGATCGGTCGAAGCATTTTTCGCCCCTAGGCCGCAGCGGCTGGAAAGAAGGGGGTCGGGCACCTATCCTGCAAGTCTAACAACAGGGAGCCCCGACATGACCGAACGTCGATCACCGTATGCCAAAGCCATTTCATTGCCGCCCTTAGGCAGCGACCCCTCGCGTGGCGACACGGGAACGAATCCGGGTTCTTTTGCGCGGAAGGCTCAGATTGCCGCGGGGGTCGAGGGGGCCTACACCTTTAGCTCGCCCGATACGCCCGGCATGCCTTTGGCTTCTAGGCGCACGGCTTGGGACTTCATGCCGGATGATTGGCGATGCGTCGATGGCAAGTGGGAGGCGCCTGAAGGTTTCGAAGCGATCACCCAGCTCGAGCACGCTCGACTTGGCATCATCACTCCCGAGATGACCCGGGTCGCTGAACGCGAAACCCACCTCAGCGCCGAGCAAGTGCGGGAAGAAGTAGCGGCGGGACGAATGGTGATTCCCGCGAATCGTGTTCACTTGGGATACCAGCTCGACCCCATGTGCATTGGGCGTGCCAGCAAGACCAAGGTCAACGCCAACATGGGCGCTTCTCCGGTGTCGTCGAGCACCGATGAAGAGGTGGAGAAACTCCATTGGGCCGAACGTTGGGAAAGTGACACGGTCATGGACCTCTCGACCGGCGGCGACCTTGACGCCACCCGCGAAGCCATCGTGCGCAACGCGAAGGTGCCCATTGGAACCGTGCCGATCTACTCCATGATCATCGGCAAGAAAATCGAAGACCTCGATCGCGAAATGATCCTGGAAACGCTCGAACACCAAGCTCAGCAGGGCGTCGACTACTTCACGATTCACGCCGGGCTGCTCCGCAAGCATTTACCTCTCGTCGCAAAGCGCTTGATCGGAATTGTGAGCCGTGGTGGCGCCTTGCTCGGCAAGTGGATGATCCATCACGAGCAAGAAAACCCCATGAACACTTGGTGGGAAGACATCTGCGCCGTGATGCGCCGCTACGATGTGACCTTTTCAATCGGCGACGGATTGCGGCCAGGCGGCCTCGCGGACGCTTCAGATCCAGCCCAGTTCGGCGAACTCGAAGAGTTGGGAAAACTCACCGAACGCGCCTGGAAGCAAGGGGTGCAGGTCATGGTGGAAGGGCCCGGGCATGTGCCGTTCGACCAGATCGAATACAACATGAAGCTGCAACGGCAGCTCTGCCACGGAGCTCCCTTCTACGTTCTGGGCCCCTTGGTTACGGACATGTTTCCAGGCTACGACCACATTACCAGTTGCATCGGAGCGACCGCAGCGGCCTACCACGGTGCATCTATGCTCTGCTACGTTACGCCAAAAGAGCACCTCGGCTTGCCGAAGAAGGATGACGTCAAACAAGGCTGCGTCGCCTACAGGATCGCGGCCCACGCGGCGGATGTAGCGCTCGGCATTCCCGACTCGCGCCAACGCGATGACGAACTGACGAAGGCCCGTGCCGCTTTGAATTGGGACAAGCACTTCGAACTCAGTTTCGATCCGGATCTCGCCCGGGCTTTTCACGACGAAGACTTAGACATCGATACCGATTTTTGCGCGATGTGCGGACACGATTGGTGCAGCGTTCGAATCTCGAAAGAGATCGTCGAGTTTGCATCCGGCAAAGATGCGAATTACGCCTGGGACAAAGCCAAAGTCTCTGCCGCCCTTAGTGACGAACAAAAAGAGATCTTGGAGCAACGAGGCGTGCTGAGTCCCGCTGAGATCCATCGCTTAGCCAGCAAGACGCGTACGAAAGTAGGAGCTCAAGACGGCGACAAAGCCGCCTGCCACAGTGACGTCGTCGACCCCAACGAAGCCCGCGAACTCCAAGCCTAGTGTCAGTTGGGTGCCAGGCACCACGCCGTCACTTTTCCGTGCCTGGCACCGCAGAGTGACGGCGTGGTGCCTGGCACCGAATGTGATTTTTGTGATTTTAGTGCAGCCAGGGTTCGTAGCGGCGGGAGGGGTTTGACACCACCAAGGTACCCGCTTCGATCGGGCGCAGCCTCGGGTCGAGTTCGTAGGCGGCTTCGATATCGTCGTCGCCTTCGCCTTCATCCCCGACCTCATTCAACAGCAGGCCTCGTACCCACAATGCCAAGGCGAATTCAGGATCGTACTCGATAGCGAGGTCGTAGGCCTCAAGGGCCTGCTCCAGTTCACCCATTTCTTCGAGCGCGGAACCAATGCCGTACTGGGCTCCGGCGTATTTTGGGCGCATCAAAAGCGCCTGGCGGAAGCTCGCCAGGGCGTCGTCCGGTTTGTCGTCGCGGATGGAGTCGAAGCCCTTGCGACAAAGAACCTGGGCTCCCCCACGCTCGAAGGCAACCTCGTCGTTGCCGCAACTCAAAGCGCTCGCAAGAACGAAAAACAACAGGAACGCGCGCATGGATGAACTCCGCTTGGCCCTCAGTGCCCTCTTGATGGCAGCGGTGGGCGAATACTCTCAACCGGAGTATCGGCGGGTTGTCAGGCCGAACTTGAATTCGGGGTCCGAAGTCGACCGGGGTCATTGCGGGTTGGTTTCGAGCTCGATGTCAACGGCTCCGTCGCCACCGGCGTCCATCCGAGCCGACTTGTAGTCCAAGACGATGCCATCGCGCTGAAGGCCTGCGAGGAGGCCCAGTACGGTGGGACGAACCACGGGGCCGCGTGCAGAGTTGCGGCCGCGGCCGGTAATGATGCGGACCCTAGCCCAGCCGCGGCGGCGGGCGTCTTCAAGAAAGTCGCGCGCCAAGCGCCGAATATCCGTCGGGCTCAACACGCCTCGATCGTGAAAATCAAAACTCGCCTTCGGTTCGTTCAAGTGCGCGTAGCGATTTTCGGCGCGTGGCCGGTCTTTTTTCTTCTTGGCCATCGCCGCTGCGCCTTAGGTTTCTGAATTCGGATCTAAGAGCCGCTCGATCCCATCGCGTTGCTGGGGTGACAGGGTTTCGAGTTCGAGGCGGCTCGCGAGGATCTGGGCTTCGCGCCTTTCGGCGGGACCTTTGCCCGTCAAGTGATGTACCAAGGCGAAGCGACTTTGCGAACTGAGTGCTCCGGAAGACTCGAGATGGCTCGCGAGTGTGTAGCCTGTCGTGCGGGCTAGGGGCGCTAGGATGTCGATGCACCTTCGAAAGTGCGAATTCTCAAGCGCGAAGTTGGATTCCGCCGCGGCAAGATTGGCCAAGGCCAGATTGAGACGGTTCTCATGATCTGACAAGCGAAGCCGAACCAAGGGCTGAAGCAGCGCAATGACGAAACTGAAGTTCCTCTCCCTCAAATACTGGATGGCAAGGGCGCTCAGGCTTTCGTTGAGTTGCTCCGGATCGTGGCGCGCGAGAAAAACTAGCGGGGGTGATTCCCCCCGGTCTGGTTCCTTAGCTTGCGATTCGACATAGGCTCCTAACACGGCCTCAAAACGTGCAGCGGTCAAGGTGTCGCGACTGAGATTCGCGAGTTCGGCGATTTCGGAAGGGAGATAGCGCGACCGCCTTTGACCCATCGCTTCCATCAAGATGTCGGCTCCCTCAGGGAGATCGCTAAGGCGCCAAATCGAAAGCTGGCGTAGGCGCGAGTGCCTTGAGTAGAGATGCTCTTCGAGGTCAGGGATGGCGCCGGCACCGAGCTGTTGTGCCAAGGCCCCGAGTGCAAACTCAGCGACTAAAAAGTGCTCGGACTTCAGAAGCTCGCGCAGGCAATCGGCGTCGAGCCCGGTATTATCGTGTGCGGCAAGTGCGCTCAGCGAGGGCCGGATGATGCTGTCCACTCCTGATTCTTGCAGATAGGGCAAGACTTGCTCGCGAAGCCTTGAGACTTCTTCTCGGCTCAGTGACAGGAAGCAAAGCGCCTTAAGCGCGTGTTTGCGAACGCCCGCAGCTTGCTCGGGAGTCGTGAAGAACAGCGCGCCCTCCAAAGTGCTGGCCGAAGGCACACACTCTAGTAGTCGCAGCGAAGTGATGACAACGTGCTCACAGGCCTCCGATCCGAGCGTTCGCTGCCTTGTGAGTTCGGCCCCAACGCGTTCGCAGGCGTAGTTTCTGAGTTCTTCGGGCATCTTTGGGAGATTCTCAAGCAGGCAGACACTCATGGCCCGGGCCTGTTCCCAAGTGCAGTCAGCGAGTCGGTCGAACAACATCGCCAAGGATTCATGGTGAGGGATGCCAGCCAGCGCTTTGATGTAGCCGCCGGAGCGCCAGCCCTTTTCGTCTCGGTGCCGGTCGCGAATCGCGGGCAATGCGTCGAGCGCGAATTCACGCAACACGTTGACCACTTGCTCGGCCAAAGAACCGGGTTCTTCAAGGAAACCCAAAATCGACGGCAAGATGGACGGATCGTTGCTGGCTCCCAAGGCGTCGATGAAGTAGCTCGCCTCAGAGCGCGCCGCAGAGCTGAGGTGAACTTGCAGGGCGTCAAGAGTTGCCGGCGATACGGGGCGCAGACGGCCCAAGACCAAAGCTGCAGCGGAGCGTAGCTCGTGGTCGCCAGAATTGAGCAGCCTCAGGATCTGCTTCAAGTTGGAATCAGCTTCGAGAGTCACGAAGGGCCTTCTTCGTCCGGCGTCGATGCCGCCTCGTCGCGAGGCCTTGGGAGTAGGGCGCGGCCATCGATGAGCTTTTGGATGCGCCGTACCAAGCCGAAGATGTGCCTCGTGTCGCGAGTTTGAATGGGTGCCGTCCTCAGTAGCCGCGCCATGGAGCCCTCGATGGCCTGGCGGCTGCCATCATGGAGATAGCCGGTGTTCTCGCAGCAGGCAATCAACTCGCCGTAAAGTCGCTGTAGGGTTTCATCGTCCGCGACGGAGCCGAGGGCCGTCGAGGCCGATACGCTAAGTTCAGGGGCGGCTTGAAAAAGTTCGTAGGCCACGACCATCACCGCCTGGGAGAGATTCAAGGAAGTGCGGTGGGCGCTGGTCTCGGCGGAGATCACCATTTGGCAACGAGTGAGTTCTTCGGCGAACAAGCCAAAGTCCTCGCGTCCGAAAAGCAGGGCGACTTTCCCGCGCCCCGCCTCCTGAAGAATGCGCGGTGCCGCGGCCCGTGGCGTCGCCGTTGGCCGCCGATGTCGCTCTCGCGCCGTGGTGCCGACGAGAAAACTGCAGTCGCTCACTGCATCGTCAAAAGTCGAAACGACTGTCGCTGATTCGAGGACGTCGTGGGCCCCGACCCCCATTTCGCGGCATTCGTCATGCTCCAGCCAGGACTTTCCCAGCAAACGCAGGTCGCGTAGGCCGAAATTTTTCATCGCTCGGGCCGTCGACCCGACGTTACGCGGGCCCTTTGGCTCGACGAGAACCACGCGGATGCGATCGAAAACCGAATTCTCTGAGCTCACGAAGGCATTCCTCGAAACATCAACCCTTGAGCGTGCGATTTGGCTCGCTCCCTTACAATAGCCGATCCGAATCCAAGCGACGATGGACTCTGCGGAGTGAAAAACCGATAATCGAAGGCGAGTGGACTCGGTGCCATGATGGGCGCCCCTAGAAAGGTAACTGCATGTTTCGAATTCTAACGACTTCGGTCCTGATCGCGCTTACAACTCTCAGCCTCGGTGCCCAGCGTCGCGGCCCAAGCGCCGAACCATCGCGGGCAGGGAAAGGCTCCAAGATCTTCATCGTCCGTCCGAGCGCAGCTTTTGAGGGGCGCATCATCAAGCGTCTCAAGTCGAAGATCATTGTCGAGACGGCCTTGGGGCGACGCGAGATCGAGAGGGGCGCCCTGATCGAAGACAAGGATGCCGCAGCACTATTGGATCGCTATGCGAAGCGCCTTCAAAAACTCGACCGGCGCGATCTTAAGGCACGCAGGGTCTTGGCACTTTGGTGCGAACGCGTCGGATTGACTTCTGGTCTCGCCGAACAACTCGAGGCCATCTTGAAACGGGCGCCGAACGACGCCAAGGCGTGGTCAACTCTAAAGCGCTTGTCCCCGGCATTTCGACCGGCAGCGCGCAATGTAGTGCCAGCGGAGAAGAACCGCTGGTCGCGCAAGGAGGTCGATCTACTGATGGCAGGGCTTCGGCGCACGTCGCGCGTTCGCGCCGCCATCCTCTGCGAGCGCCTGCGCGGTCTTCCCGAAGAAGTCATTACCAATCCTTTGCTTAAGGCCGCGGCAAAAGGCTCTCGGAACGAGCGCCTCGTCGCCTCGCGCCTGCTCGGAAACCTCAAGACGACACGGCGCGTCAAGCCTCTTTATCGCCGAGCGCTTGCGGACCCCGTGTGGTCGGTTCGCGAAGCAGCCGTGCAGTCGCTGAAGAGGCGTGATGATGGCAGCACTATTGGCCCGTTCTTAAAGGTGTTGTTGCAAGCGCCGCGGGCTCAGCACCGACTTTATGCGGCCGAAGCTTTGGGACAGCTGGGTGACCGGCGTGCGGTACCGGCCCTTCTTCGCGCTCTGCGCGCGGCGGGCGACAACCCCGTAGCTCGTTCCAACTTGACGTTCACCCGCCAGATCGCGTACATCAAGGACTTTGATGTCGAAGTGGCTCAAGGGGCGGTGATTGCGGATCCCATCGTCGGCATCGTGCAAGAGGGAGTCGTTCTCGACGTGGCCCTCGTCGCGATCACGGTCCAACGGCGTACGATCGGCGCCGCCTTAGGCCGGCTCACTGGCCAAAATTTCGGCGGTGACCACCGCAAGTGGTCTGCCTGGTGGGCTAAGAACAAAGCCACCTTCGCTTGAGCTGCTAAACCTCTGCAAGGTAATTGCTTAGGCTAGCTCGGCCCGAATTCGTATCCCTTTTCCGCGGGCTCCCTGAAATCCCCTTTTTAAGGTGCGGTTCAGGCTAGACACGAGTCTGGCCGATGAAGACCGAGATGGTGAACCGCGCCTTTTCTGAGGTGTGGTCCAGTTATTGACCTAGGTAGAGCCGGGGCGGCAGGGACGAGGATGAAGAACCAACTCATCGATAAATTCTCCAAAGTCGGGAGACTTGAAGTCCGGCTTAGGGAGATCGTCGCCCGAGCCGACGACGGAGAAGTCACGTCGATGGATGCCGGCGACCTTATCGGTCGCCAAATCGTGGCCTTCATCGAAGCTCAGCCGGACGCCGACTCGGAACTCAAAAACCTTCATCTCGATGCGGAGCTTGCGCGCGGTGTTCTCTACCAGCGCAGCAACGGCGCGACACCTCTTGAAGCCGCCGAGTCGCTGACCGAAGCTCATCGCCTGATGAAGATCCTCGGCAAAGACCAGGAGAACTTGGACCGCCTCATCGAGCCGACCTGGAAGAACTACGAGGACTTGGTGGAAATCGGTTCTCGGCGCACTTCTTGGTCAAGCCTACAAGTAATCTTTGATGTTCTCGAGGATAGCGAAGCCCACCGTTCGCTTCGCCCGAAAGTGGTTGAGGCCTTTGCAACCCTGGCCGCTGAATTTGATGAGGACTGTGAAATCGGTGGCGCCATTGCGCGCGTTCTCGAAATCTCCAAATGGGGCCGTGACGAGGCGCCCGAGGCTTTGGCCAAACTGCTGACCTTCATGCCAAGACTGCTCCAGATGGAGCTCGCCCATATTGACACCGACATTGCCTTGCAGGCCTTTCTTTACGGCTCGAAGAACGATGCGGAACTTGAAGTTGAGACCTACGAACATCTCGTTCGCCGTCTTATCGACGATGGTCGCCGCGACACCGAGGTGCGGATGGTCTATAAGGCCTTCTTAGAGCACCACCCCGAGCGTCACACCAAGATCGACGCGGCCCTTAGACGTCTTGCTCACGTTCATCCCGACCCCACGTTCTCGCACGATCCCGACCTCGACGGCTTGAATCAGCTCTGTTGCGAAGTTTTTGGTGCCAACGCGATTTGGCCCTGGCGCAATCGCGCCCTCATGATGAGGCGCAAATCCGATCTTGTCGGCGCCGTGTCCTGTCTCGCCAAAGCCATGAACATCTCGGGTGAACCGCCGGATCTGATCGGCCTTTTGGCTCCGGTCTTGTATCGCATGGGGTTTCTAAGGTCGGCCAAGGAGTTCGCTCGATTCGCTCCCGCGGCGGAGCGCCAGCGTTTTCGCCTTCGCACGCTCGACTTGCTCGAGGCCGTGCCGCGAACTGACCGCGGGGCCGAGAAACTCGTTGGTGTCTTGGAAATGGCCTTGGCCGAACCCGAACTGCCCCCGGAGTTTCGCCCCGGGCTAAGCCGCCGGATTGCAGAGCTCCAACTTGAACTCGGCAACACAGACCGCGCGCTGGCGCTCTTCACGCAGATTCTAGACGACGACCCCAGCGACGAAGTCGCCGCAGTCCGGCTCGCAGAAATTGAAGCCAGTCGAGGACGCACGGGAAAGGCCCGAACCCTGATCTCGGGCGATCTTTCGGCTCGCGTCACTCCCTGGGTCAAGTTCATCGAGAGCTTGATGGCAGAATTCGAAGAAGACCTAAGCCTCGCTCACCAGCGAGTCTGTGAGGCCATTGCGAGCCTCCCTGAAGCTCACGATGCGGGCCGTCTTCACTGCCAAAAAGCCTTTGCCATCCTCGACAAGCGCATTCGCGACGATCACGGTGAGGCGGTCGCAAACGGTCCTTTGCTCTCGATGTTGCAAACGGATGTATTCGGCGCGGTTCACGAAGACTTGGCGAGCTTGACGCCTCGGCTCGAGCAACGCCGCCTGGAACTAAGCCTTCGCGCTGGAGACTTATCACAGGCCGAAGAGGCCATCACGGCGATCTCGAGTCGCAATCCCGATCACGCCGATGTGTTGATCAACGGCTTGCGTTTGGGGCTTCGAGCCGAGAGCCAAAAGGACTCGACCTTCTTTCTTGATCAGCTCACCGCCTTGGAGCTTGAACAGACCGCCGAAGTGGCCTTTCTTTTTGGTCTCCATTCAGCTCGTTGGGGCGAACCAGAATCCGCCCTTGAGCACTTCGAGCGTGCCGTTGAACTGGAGCACGGCGCCCCCGCGATCTTGGCACTGGCCACGATGAAAGCGGAAACCGGAGACGAGGCAGGGGCGCTCGAGTTGATAGAGGCCCCAAGGGATGATCAGCACGAGGGCAGTGAGACCCAGCTGCGGCGTTTGGCCCAGATTCGAGGTATTCTCCTCGAGCGCTCGGGCCGCATGACCGAAGCTCGCGTCGCTTACCAAGGCGCGTCTCGCTTGGGACAAGGTTGGCACGAAGCGCGTCGTCGGGCTGGATTGCTGAGTTTACAAGAGGGCCTCGCGAAATCAGACGCGGTCTTAGTTCGGGACGCTGTTTCCTGCCTTGAGGGCTTTCGAGATCCCGAGTCCGTCATTGCCGAAACGCGGGCGCGAGCGGCGCTCGCTAAGACTCCTCGCGAGGCCGCGAGTTTGTTCGAGACCGCGATTAAGCGCGTGGATGCCCGGCATCGACTACTTTTCGAACGCCTGCGCTTACCTCACCTGCTCGAAGCAGGAGAGTTTGACACCGCTGAACAGATTGCATCCGATCTCCTCGACGACGTGGAGATGGAAGCATCAATACGCCAGGGTATTTCGGGCGTTCTGGCCTGGCTGCAACGGCGTCGCATTGTCGACTCCCTGACTTTTATCGATCCGGCTAAGACGGATGACATTGAAAAAGTCGCCGATGAACTCAGCGAAACCTCTCAGTATGCGGAGGTCATTGGCCTGGACGCCGCCGTTGCGACTCTCCGGCTACTTGTCGACCCCAAGGCCAAAAAGCCCAAGATAGATGGAGCCAGCGCTCCAGAACTCGTCTTGGCGGCAGCGTTCGCGGTCGGTCTCAGCGACTTGCCATCCCAAAGCTACGATGAACTCGACAAGTTGCGGGACGACTTAGAACGTCCGGACCTTGCCGAACTCAGTCGTTATCGACTCGCCGTTGAAGGAGCTGAGTCCGAAGAGCTCGCGGTCGATCGCGCGGCAAAATCTGCCATGCGCTTGGGTGCCCAACTTCCATACTCGGAGAGTTCGATCAAGCGCCTCGCTGGGATTCGCGCCGTAGCCAGCGGCGATCGCGCAACTCTCGAAGAAGTGCTCGCCTCCGGAGTTGAAGGGCTCGACGATCTCATGATCTGTCTGGAGCTCTCTGAGCTTTGTGCCCGCGATGGCGGAGTCGACACCACTCGGCTAACCCGTGGCTTGGCGCGGCTCAGTAAGTCCACCGGCAATAAGGCCTTTAGTGACGCGCTGCAACGCGTTCAGAAACAACTTGCGACCATTCGAGAAACACCGTCGCCAGCCTGGGCTTCCTCGCGGCTACGCACCGCCGGTAAGCGCGCTCGCGTGTTTTTGCCCGCAGTTCTGAAATTCTGGGAATCCCAAGCTGATCATGCGGACGCGAGGCCTGAAGTCTTCCACCAGGTGGCTTTACTTCGGATCTCCGCGGCCCACGAAGCGGAAGCTGCCGGCTGCGAAGACGAGTCGGTTTGGTTCGAAGCCCACGATGCCTGGCGTTGTTTGATCGAATGCAAACCCTACTGGAAGGAACTGAAACAGCGACTGGGAGCACCGGCCGTTGAGGCCACCCGCGACAAGCTAGCGAAATGGCTCGTCTTCGCGCATCTCAAGCGAGCGCAGTTCTACCTCGACGCCAAGAAGTTGGCTCACGCCATGCGACATGCGAAATACGCGACGAGTTCGCCTCTCGCTGACATGGCGGGTCGGCCGGAACTCAATGAGCGCGTCTTCTCCCTGTTTGCTAGCGACTTCGAGCGACTTTTGCAACGCAAGCATTTCTCCGAAGCGCTAGAGTGCCTCGATCACGTCTTGCTCGCAGATGAAAAGAACACTCACGCCGAACGCGAGATGATACGGGTTGCGGCCGAGGGGCTGCGCCAGCCCTTTGGCATGCTGGATGCCCTCCGGAATGAACCCGACGAGTTCACCTTGTCAGAGCTTGCACAGTTCATGCGTTCGCTCTTGGCCTACGCCGATCGCGGAGTCGATCGAACTGAACGACGCGAAAGCATCGATTCTCTGCTCGCTGAGGACCTTGCGATCTGTCTGCGGGGACAGGCCTTTCTGTTGTTTCACGACCAAAAGGACGCCGAAGGCGCAGCGAAGCTGGTCGATCGAGCGCTCGAGATTCTTCCCAAGTCGTCGCGAAGTGAAAAACCCTTGCGTGATCATCGGGCAAAACTAAGCGTCGCCATGGCGAGCGACGTGATGGCAAGTGCCTCGAACACTCAAAGTGGCCTCGAGGCCTACGGCAGAGCCCTGTCGGACATTGATTCAGTGCTGTCGGAAAGCGCCGGCAACCGGGACCTCATGCGCGAGAAAGCCCGGCTACTCTTGGCAAAGGGACTGCCGGATGAGGCTGAGGATTTGGCGCGCGAGCTTTACGAAAACGCGCAGGAGTCCAAAGACGCGGATCGAGTTCGCGAGGCGATTGAGTTGGTACACGAAGTCCAGCAGGGCCGCGACGCCTCCCAGCTTCACGGCAAACTCGGCGCGGTGGAAATGCTCATTTCCGAGCGCAACTGGCGCACGGCGCTCCAGGTTTTCAAGGAGGCAGCGGTCGGTCACGAAAGCGACGGGCCCTTTGTCGTCAAACACATTCAGATCCTGCTCGGCCTCCACAAAGTGCGGAAAGTCGAGGAGGCGCTACCGGCTCTCGATGGATTTGTCGAACTGAAAGACGATGCGCGTCTGCTGACCGCTCAGCTTCAGTGTCTCAAGTACATGTCTTCGGTGGGTGGCGACATCTACTCGGCTTTCGAACTCTACGAGCGCCAGGACTACAAAAAAGCCATGAACCTGATGCTCGGCCTGGCGGCTGCGGACACGCAGGATCTTGGCGCTCAGTTCCTGACTGCGGTGTGCCAATATCACCTGAACGGCGAAGCCGAGAGCGAAGAAGTCTTTCGACGCGCTGACCAACAGGCGCGCGTGGTGGAGGCCTTTTGGGTCTGTGAGTTGCTCAAGGTGGAGAAGAGTCGATGATTGACCCCAGTTCCGACGCGAAGCAGCTGCCTTTTTCCATCGACGGAATTCTGAACCCAGCGGCGAGATCTGCTTTGGCGATCTTGAGTACAGAGGCGGCGGAAGTCGACCACCGCGGTGCGGGGGCGGTGTTGGCCGATGCCCTTGAGCTGCACGATCGCGACGCGGAGCTGACGACCGTCTACGGCCGGCGAGTGGCCCGCGAAGAACTGAAGGACGCCGCCGCGGCGCTAGAAGATCCAGAACGACGCGTTCTCGCGGAACTCTTGGATTTTCCGAGCTACGACATTGAGTTGGATGACCTCAGCGATTTGGCGCAAGCTCTCGATGATCACGCCCAAAGCTTCACGACGACACCGGAACTTGAGAACTTGGATCTCATGGCTCGGCTCTTGGATGCTGTCGTGGGCGAGCCCGAGCTCCCCCAAGCACCCCCGCTCGATGTCGCGCCACCGGCACTGCCGGTTCTTAAAGACATCATAGACGGTCTCGCCTAGCCGAAGCTAGGATCCGGCCCATTCGTCCACGCCAGGGCGGGTCGAGAATGGGCCGGGCATGGAGCTCTTTGCTACTTTCTGAGCGCGTCGCGAATTTCCACCAAGAGTTCTTGGTCTTTGGTGGGC
The DNA here is from genome assembly GCA_036479435.1 of Planctomycetota bacterium. Taxonomy (GTDB): domain Bacteria; phylum Planctomycetota; family DRQF01; genus JAZGFI01. The sequence continues at coordinate 27,818 of JAZGFI010000288.1, forward strand.
TTCGGCGCTTCGGCTGGTTTTTCCTCTTCCTTTTTCTTCATCGAGTTCATGACCTTGACCATCATGAAGATGGCGAAGGCGACGATGAGGAAGGTAATGACCTCATTGATGAACATACCGTAGTTGAGGTCGACGGCGTCGATCTTCTTCACGGCTTCGATACCGTCGGCAGGTTCAACTCCGGCCACGCCCTCTTTGAGGGTCATCTTCATCTGCGTGAAGTCGATGTCGCCGATCAGTAGACCAATGGGGGGCATGATCACGTCTTTGACTAGCGAGGCGACGATCTTCCCGAAGGCGCCGCCGATGATGATGCCGACGGCCATGTCGACGACGTTGCCTTTAAGGGCGAAGGCCTTGAATTCTTGTAGCATTCCCATGGGTGGTCTCTTCCGTTGTTTGGATTGGCAAAGGTGTCAAAGAGCGTCTGCCCTCAGTCCGGCAAAATACCAGCGGCTCTGATCGGCGGCAAGCAGCCGCTCTCAATTGGGGGCCCAAATTCGCCATTGCGAAGTCGAATTGCCGGGCAGGAATCTTTTTCCGGCTTGGAAATCTAACCGCAAGACTCCAATTCGACGGAAACTTGGCTATTCAGCCGTCCAGGTGTCGCCGCCATAAATCAGGTCTTTGAGTTTCCCCGGTCCGCTCTTTTTAGTCGCGACGGCGATCTGACCGTGAACCCCAGCCTCCAAAGACCGGGTGGGAACGTTGCGGAAGACACCGATGGGCGTGGGGATCTCGGGACTTGCCATCGCCGTCATGGCGAAGGTCAAAGAGGGATTGGTTTCGTCCCAAACCTGAACGCCGTTTTCGCCAACGTCGGCCAACTTGACCACGGCCGGTACGCCCTGGTTGATGACGATGCCGCGGTCGCGTTCTTTGCCGAAGATCATCTTTTCGCCGTGCTGAAGATCGATCAGGCGGTCTTCGCGCACATCGCGCGCGACGTCGCGCTCGAAGGCGCGATTGTTGAAGATATTGCAGTTTTGAAAAATCTCAACGAAGGCACCGCCCTCGTGAGCCGCGGCTTTGGCGAGGGTGTCTTGAAGATGCGGGCCCATGATGTCGACCGAGCGCGCGATGAAAGTAGCGCCTGCGCCAAGCACGAGTTGAATGGGATCGAAGGGAGTGTCCAAAGATCCCATGGGTGTCGATTTCGTGACTTTGCCCACTTCACTCGTCGGTGAGTACTGCCCCTTAGTCAATCCATAAATCCGGTTGTTGAACATCATGATCTTGATGCCGATGCGTCGCCGGAGCGCGTGGATCAAGTGGTTGCCGCCGATCGACATGGCGTCGCCATCGCCGGTCACCACCCAAACGTCTAGATCTGGGTTCGCGAGCTTCGTACCCGTGGCAATGGCCGGGGCGCGCCCGTGGATGGTGTGGAAGCCGTAGGTGTTCATGTAGTAGGGGAAACGGCTCGAACAACCGATGCCCGAAATGAAGACGATGTCCTCGCGTTTTTTTCCGAGGGCGGCGACGACCGACTGCACCGCATTCAAGACTGCGTAGTCGCCGCAACCCGGGCACCAGCGCACGTCTTGGTCGGTTTTGAAGTCTTTCTTCGTCAGGCTGGACTCGCTGAGGCTGGTATTCATCGTGTTACTCCCCGTCCAAGAGTTGTTGGACGGCGTCGAGGATTTCCTCGGTCTTGAAGGGAAGCCCCTGGACCTTGGTCATGGACTTGATCTCGATCCCTAGTTTGCCTTGCAACAAAAACGCGAGTTGGCCGGTGTTCATCTCTGGAACCAATACGTGGTCAAAGCGCTCAAGCGCGTCTTTCATTCCCAGCGGGAGTGGATTCAAGTGACGCAAATGCGCTCGGGCCACGCGTTCGCCCCGCCCCTGCAGGCGTTCGACAGCGCCGGTTATCGCGCCGGTGGTCGATCCCCAGCCCAGCACCAACACGCGGCCTTCTTCGGGGCCGTGTACGGAAAAGGGCGGGATCGCATGAGCGATTCCGGCGATCTTCGCGTGTCTAAGGTCGGTCATGCGCTGGTGATTGTCGGCGTCGTAGTTGATGTTTCCGTTGCCGTCTTTCTTCTCGAGGCCGCCGATGCGGTGCTCAAGACCCTTCGTTCCCGGTAGAGCCCAGGGGCGAGCGAGAGTCGTCTCGTCGCGTTTGAAGGGTTCAAAACCCTCTGCGTCTTCCGGAGCGGGGTGGCGAACTTCGATGGGGGCCAAGTCTTCGATGTTCGGTAAGCGCCAAGGCTCGGCACCGTTCGCCAAGTAGCCGTCGGACAAAAGCACCACCGGCGTCATGTAGGTGACCGCGAGTCGGACGGCTTCCAGCGCCGCGTCGAAGCAGTCGGCCGCCGTCAGAGAGGCCACGACGGGAATAGGGCTATCGCCATTGCGGCCAAAAAGGGCTTGCAGCAGGTCGGACTGCTCAGTCTTAGTCGGCAATCCCGTCGAAGGTCCGCCGCGCTGTACATCGACCACAACCAGCGGTAGCTCCGTCATGACGGCGAGGTTGAGGGCTTCAGATTTCAGTGCGAATCCAGGCCCACTCGTGGTGGTGACACCAAGTGAGCCCGCGAAGGAGGCTCCAATCGCCGAGCATATTGCGGCGATTTCGTCTTCCGCTTGGAAGGTCACGACCCCGAAGTTTTTGTAGTTTGCGACTTGGTGCAAGATGTCGCTCGCGGGCGTGATGGGATAGGAACCCAGAAAAAGCGTCTTACCGCAGAGCTGACTCCCCGCGACCAAGCCGATCGACAGCGCCTCATTGCCTTGGATGTTGCGATAGACACCGGGCTCAAGTTTAGCCTTGGGAACTTCGTAGCTCGTTTGAAATTCGCCGGTGATATCGGCGTAGTTGTGGCCGGCCCGAAGAGCGCGGATGTTGCCGTCCGCGATTTCTGGCTTGCCCTTTTTCTTGCCGAAAGTCTCGTTGAGCCAAGCCTCGGTGTTGTCGAGGGGGCGATTGTAGAGCCAGTAGACCATCCCCAGCGCAAAGAAGTTCTTGCAGCGCTGGACGGTCTTCCCGTCGAGGCCGCTGTCCTTCAAGGTCTCTTTGATCAGGGTCGAAAGCGCCACCTTGACGACACGAAAAGCCGCGAGGCTGTCGTCCTCCAGCGGATTCGTTTCGCATTTGGCTTTTTGAAGGTCGAGTTTACCGAAGGAATCGGTGTTGACGATGATCGTCGTCCCGGGCTTCATGTCCGGCAAGTTGACCTTGAGGGCGGCGGGGTTCATCGCGACCAAGACGTCGGGACAATCGCCGGGCGTGTGGATGTTGTAGCTCGAAAAGCGAACCTGAAAGCCCGACACGCCGGGAAGCGTACCCGCAGGAGCCCGGATCTCGGCCGGGTAGTCGGGAAAGGTCGCGAGGTCGTTGCCGAGTATCGCTGAGGTATTGGTGAACTGCATGCCAGTGATCTGCATGCCGTCGCCAGAATCGCCGGCAAAGCGGATGGTCGCTTGATCGAGACGTTCGACTGATTTCTCCGCCCCGTTGCTGTCGCTGGGCATGGTTCCTCGTTGCGCAGATCGGATTAGACCAGCAGAGCGGTCTGTTACGTCTCCACGCCTTTCGTTGAATTCAAGGCTGTGTTCCCCATCGAGGCCCGATCGGGACGCGATTATAAGTCTCCCTCTTTATTGAACCAATGTTCAAAAACCCGGGGCCAGCTCGCGTTTGCCGCTCGAATTGAAGAGCATAAGCAGCTCTCGTATTTAGGGTTACAGCCGCCTCCCCCAGTGGAACTCCGAAGCCGCCAATCTCGGTCCCGGCCTTAGGTGAAACCCCGATTCACTTTTGGGCCCAGCTGAACCATGTATTTGCAAAAGATATAAAAGGTATAGGTTGTGATTTGCCGATGACTGCAAAGCGCGAAGGCTTCAGGGAAGTTCCCCGGTCTCCGTCGACACGAGACACTTTTTTCTAATTTTACGGAGACCACCATGAAGCGACTGCTCGCTCTGCTTTTTGTCTTCGGCGTTACTTGGGCTCTGCCTGCCGCGGATGAGTCCGCTGAGGCTGCCGTCATTGCGATGACCTTGGACGATCTCGCCCAAGGAGCCGACGCCATTTTCGCCGGACAGATTATCTCGAAGTCCTCAAGCTGGACTGAGAACGGCGCCATGATCAACACCGAGTTCACCGTTCAGGTAACCAGCACCCTCAAAGGGCAGCTGCCGCAGCAAGTGACCGTGAAGGTTCCGGGCGGCGACCTCGACGGCATCAAGATTCGCAACGCGGAAGCGCCCACTTTTGAACTCGGCGAAAGCGTTTACGTGTTCGGCCAGCACGACACCGCTACGGACCAATACAAGACCTACGGTTGGTTCCAAGGCAAGTACACCGTGCTGAACGGCATGGTGCGTGAACTCAACGGCGTGAGCGTCGATGAATTTCACACCCAAATCCTCAACGCCGTGAATAACTAGGAAGGGGACAGAAACATGAAGATCATCAAATGGATCGCCCCGGTCACCATCTTCGCCGCCTTGGCCTGGCTCGGTCAGAACCAAGCGGACGACGCTCGCGCTTTTGCCACGCACGGTAGCTCCTGGGCCAGCCCCACCGCGCTCTACAAGGTCAATGCCAACTTCACGGATGCCAGTGCGGGCACCGCCGAAGAACAGATCGCCGCTATCCAACGCGCGGCCTCCGAGTGGAAGAGCGCGGGACAAGTTCCCTTCGAGTTCATCTACGACGGCACCACCACCAACACGACGGTCGCCCCGAGCGACGGTGAGAACGCTGTCTTCTACAGCAACAGCGACGGCGGCGGCGCCCTTGCAACGGCGACTTGGTCCTCGTTTGCGAACGGTGATTTCTTTGGCTTTGATATCGAGTTTTACTCGATGGGCGGCGCCCTCGACTTTGTATGGGCCACGAACCCCGTTGGTTCCCAGTTCGATATCGAGTCGGTCGCGACTCATGAGTTTGGCCACGCTCTCGGCCTCAGCCACTCGGCTTCGACCGACGCGACGATGTTCGCGTCAGTGGTGGCGGGATCGATCGCGAATCGCACCCTCGCCGCCGACGACATTGCCGGTGTGCAGTCACTTTACGGCGTGCAGGCCACTGGTGCTCCGACCGTTAGCAATGTCGCACCCTTCTTCGGTTGGATTGGCGGCGGCGAGCGTATCCGCTTGACCGGTACTGAGCTGTCCGGAGGCGACCCTCAAGTCGTCACAATTGACGGTGTTCAAGCCACTGGCGTCACCGTCCTCGACAACAGCACGATCGAGTTCGACGTTCCGATGGGAGTCCGCTCTGGCTTTGTGCCGGTCAGCGTGTCCCACGCTCAGGGCAACGTCGACCTCGGCGATATCTTCTTCAACACGAGCATGCGCTTCACCTCGGATATGCAGGTCGGCGGCACCGGTCAGATCGAACTGTTCTACCCGGCCGATGCCAACCTGCCCTACCTCGCGGCACCTGCCATCAACTTTGACATAGGCATTCCGGTTAGCACCTTTGGTGACTCTGGTGACACCCGCGTGATTCCCTTGAACAACGACAGCCTGTTCCAAGAACAACGCCAAGGCCTCTACTCCGATACTTTCCTCGGCTTCGAAGGCTCCCTCGACGGCAACGGCAGCGCCATGTTGCAAGTCGTTCTGCCCAACCTGCCCTTCTTGCAAGGCTACGTGGTCTGCTTCGCTTCCATGACCCTCGACATGTCCTTCACGTCGGGCGTCAAGAACATCTCGAACGCCGCCGCCGGACAGATCCAGGCCGCAACGCCCTAATCGTTCGCAACGCAAAATGACGATCTCGGGTTTTGATCCTGAGCGAGCGGGGACCCGGCTTCCATTCTTGGAAGCCGGGTCCTTCTCTTTGGTCCGACCAAGTTGCCTGAAAGGGTAGTGACTTTGGTCTGACGCAAACGTTCAGGGTTTAGGATTTGAGGTCGGCCTTTGCTGACACATGGCTTGCGGTCGCCAAAATGGATGAAGAGTTGACTTTGGATTTGAAAGGCTAGTGGAAAACGTCTGACGCAGAAGTTGCGGGTTTGCTGGATGTTGGTTTTCTCGCGAGCGCGAGCTTGATCGTGATTAATTTGGTCTAGCGCTACACTTAGACCCGCGGTCTCCTGGTGATGGAGTCCGCGGGTTTTCTTGCCGGGTCGGGCGCAAGGAATCGCTTGTTGAGGCTGTGGGCATTCCGTACGATTTGTTTGATCCCCAATGATAAGCGTCGCTCACGGACTCGGCATTGTTGTGCCCTGATGGAAGGGACACCACGATGACTCCGAGGGTCCGCGGACTCTCTCGGGGGTGGCGCAAGACCAGAGGTTCGACATGAATCGAAGCATCTTTGCGCTCCACCTCCGTTCCCATTTCTTGTTCACCGCGTTGGGCCTGACGCTTTTTGCGTCCGGCTTGTTGGCGCAACAGCCGCTGAACACCGAACTCCTTCAAAACGGCGGTTTCGAAACCGGTGACACTACGGGTTGGACCGCAGCGGGGGGCACGATTGGCGTGTTGCTCTACGGCGATCCGAACACCCCCGATACCGGCGTCGCCGTGGCGATGGGCGGCGCGAGCTTTATTGCGCGCTGCTCGACGAACAGCAGCTCGGCGACTTTGACCCAGTCTTTTGACTTGAACGGCAACGCCGTGGACGTCGATGCTGGCAACTTGGCATTGAAGCTCGCGGGATTTTTTGGCGGCAACGGCAGCGACAATGATCGCGCGACCTTGACCGCGCGTTTTCTGGACGCATCTTCAGCGCTCATCGACACGCTTTTAATCGGCGACATCACCCGGACCAACCGCAATGCAGAGACGACTCTGATGCGCCGTTCGGGCGACATCGTGGTACCGGCGGGGACTCGGACCCTGGAAGTAGAGATGCGCTATGCGCGTTTCTCGGGACTGGGCTTGGATTCCCTCGCGGATAACCTCAGCGCGGAACTGGTCCTCGCGGCGGCAGCGATTCCCGCGGCTATCGCCTTGAACCTCGAACTTTTAGACAACGCTGGTTTTGAAACCGGGGCTATCATCAACCCCGCGCTCGAGTCGGCTTGGACCGTTCGGTCTGGAGCTTGGCAGTCCGCCAACTACGGCGATGCGGAACTCCCCACGGCGGCCATCGCGACCGCCATGGGCGGCGGGGCCAAGCTAGCGCTTTGCATCACGGATAGTTCCAATCCCTTCATGACCCAGACTTTTGATCTGCGCGGCAATGCCGCCGACATCGACGCCGGAAATATCTTTGTCGACCTTGAGGGCTATTTCGGAGGCTTCGTGGGGAACGCTGATACGGCGGAACTAAACGCGCTCTTCTTCGATGCGAGCGCTGCGGCTATTCCTAGCGCGGATCTTCGCATCGGACAGATCACCGCGACCAATCGCAACCAAGAGACCACGGTGATGCGCCGTTCGAGCGAAGGCCAGGTCCCGGTCGGTGCGCGGAGCATGGTGATTGAGCTGCGCTACCGGCGACTGTCTGGCTTGGGCGTCGAGGCCTTCGCGGATCGCCTCGCGGTGAAGCTGACCAATGCGCCCATACTTGCGCCTTTGGCCCTCGATACCCAACTCATCAACAATCCGGGGTTTGGGGCTATCGAACTCATCGACCCCGCGATTGAATCCAGCTGGACGGTAAGTAACGCGCTCTTCGCGGCGGTGGCCTACGGCGATGTGGATTTGCCTTCGGTGGACGTTTCGGCCGCCATCAACGGAGGGTCGAGGTTGCTGAGGTGCTCGACCGACTCCAGTGTGGCGCGCATCGGCCAAAGCCTCGATTTGCGCGGCAATGCTGTTGATGTCGACAACGCTGCGCTCTACGTCGAGCTTGCGGGCCATTTTGGTGGCAGCGCGGCCGATCCCGATCGGGCCTCGATGCGGGTGATCTTTTTTGATGACACGGATACGGAAATCGTCGTGCCCTCGACTGATATTGGTGCCATCACCCGGACCAACCGGAACGACGAAACGACCGTGATGCGTCGCAGTGGAAACTTCGCAGTGCCAGTAGGCGCGCGCCGAATGCTCGTCGAGATCGAACTGAATCGCCTCGCCGGCCTCTCGCTGGACGCCTTGGTCGACAACGTGTTTGCCGCTTTGCGCCACGGGCCGCTTCCAGTGCCGGGAACCACCACTTTCACCGAGATCGTCGACCGCGGCGATTTCGAAGATGAGTTCATCATCAATCCGAACGAGGAAGTGAGTTGGACCGTGACCAACGGGGGGTTCATTTCGGTTCCCTACGGTGATCCGAATCAGCCTTCGATGACGATTGGCAGCACGATCGGTGGCGGCTTGCGACTCGTGAGCGATCGGCTTGGGGGCTCAGTGGCGCGCATGGAACACCGCTATCCCGTGGCGTCAGATGCGACGAGTATCGATTTGGGACAGGCGGAGTTTTCGGCCGAGGCCTATCTTGGCGGGGAGGGCTCGCAACCTGATCACGCTAAGCTCGAAGTCCTCTACTTGGATGCGAGCGGCGCGACCCTTTTGACTGACACCATTGGGCCGGTTACCAACACCGACCGCGGCAACGTAACCGACATGCTCTTCAGAGAGGGTTGCTTCACAGTTCCTGCCGGCACCCGTGAGATCGTCCTGAAACTCGTCTTCACTCGGCTCTCTGGGCTTTCGAATGAAGCCCATGCCGACAATATCAGCGCCCGATTCGACATTGTTGACAATCCGGGGTCGAACGAAGACCTGCGATTCCTCACCAGCCTCGGGGGACCCCTCAACGGCGGCGCGGCGAACGACATCAAGTTTGCCCTGCCGGGCGACGTGCTCACGATGCAGATCGACTCGCCGGGCGGTACGCGTAACTTTCAACCCTTGGTGTTGGTGGGGCACTTGTTCACGACCGGCTCGCCGCCTCTTTCACCAGGTGGCTTCCCGACGGTTTGCGTCAACCCGACCACGGGATTTGTTTTCATTCTGCTGGATGGCGTGACGCCGCAGGGAGTCTTCGGACCCCCGGTCGTCTTCCCGGGCGGAACGATCGAGCAAGTTCTTATCCCCCTCGGAGGTGCCGGCCTCAGCGTCAACCTCCAGGCCTTCGCCCTGGATGGCAGCGCGGCTAACGGGTTCTTCGCGACGACGGATTGTCTGGAACTGCGTCTCCAGTAAGTGCCTTGCTTGACGACACGGGCCCCAAGGTCTCTTCCTTGGTGCCCGTGTCTATTTCGCCGCAAAGGTGGGACGTCGAACGAATCTACTCGTGTCGCCGCTCGCGCGTCATCAGCTGAGTGATGGCGCGCCGAGGGTCTTTTCGGCGGAACAAGACCGCATAGACTTGATCGGTGATGGGCATTTCGATGCCCACCGAATGCGCCAACTTTCGGATGCTTTTGGTCGTGCCGACGCCTTCGGCGATTTTGACGGAAGTTCTTAGGATCTCGTCGAGGGTCTCACCGCGTCCGATCCTTTCGCCAACGGCACGGTTGCGTCCGAAGGGCGAAAACGCCGTCGTGATGAGGTCACCCACGCCCGCCATTCCGTAGAAGGTTTTCTTCTTGGCGCCCAGCGCGCAGCCGAGGGTGGCGGTTTCGACGAGGCCTCGCGTGAGGAGAGCGGCCTTGGTGTTGTCGCCCAAGCCCAAGCCGTCGAGGATGCCGGCGGCGATGGCGATAATGTTTTTCATCGCGCCGCCGAACTCGACGCCAAAGAGATCGTCATTGGCATACACCCGAAAGTTCGGCGTCGACAACTCGTCACGAAGGCGACGAGCCAAGGGTAGCGAACGCGCGGCGATGACCACCGTCGTCGCGAGGCCCCGAGCGACTTCTTCGGCGTGACTCGGTCCCGAAAGGACGGCGACTCCTCGACGTTGGCAAACCGAGCTGATGATTTGACTGGGGCGCTCGAGCGTGGCGAGCTCGATGCCCTTGGTCAACGAAATGATGGGGATGCGCGCCGGAACAAGTTCACACAACCCAGACCAAGTGCCGCGCACGTACTTGGTGGGGATGGCCGAAAAGACCATCGTTGCCTCTGCGAAGGTTTCTTCGGGATCCATGGTCGCACGCAGGGAGTCGGGAAAGTCGTAGCCTTCCAGAAACTTGTCGTTGCGCCGCCGGCGATTCATGACCGTGACTTCTTTGGCGTCGTGACCGAGCATGACGACTTCGTGGCCTTTTGCGGCCATCAGCCCGCCCATCGCCGTACCCCAGCCGCCCGCACCAATGACGGCGATCTTTCCCTTGTTCTTAGGGCTCAAGCTTTGTCTCCGATCTTCTTTTCTTTGCCACGGAAAACTCGAACGAGGTTCGCTCGGTGGGAAACTAGCACCACGACGGCTAACAGCACAAAATAAGCGATGAACCAAGGCCGTCCCGGATCACCCCGGCTGATAAGCGTGTAGACGATCGACAAACTCATGGTGGCCAACACGCTCGAGAGCGAAACCCAACGGCAGCACAGGATGCAGATTCCCCAAATCCCCAGGGCCGCCAGGCCCGTCATCAGGCTAATGGCTAAGACCACGCCCGATCCGGCGGCGATGCCCTTGCCGCCTCGGAATGAAAGCCAAAAAGGAAAAAGGTGCCCCAAGATAACGCCAAGGCCGACAACCAGCGCCAGGGGTAGCGTCTCCTCGGAATCAGCTTGCCACCAGATTTTGGCCGCCAGCGTCGGCAACAGACCTTTCAGCATGTCGGCGAGGTAGATCAAAAAAGCCCAACGGCGACCGAGCACCCGCCCCGCATTGGTCGCCCCCAAGTTGCCGCTACCGTGTTGCCTAAGGTCCTCACCCCGCAATACGCGTACGGCGAGATAGGACCAGGAAAAGGTCCCAATCAGATAGGCGATGGCGGCGGCGACGAGATAGGTCAAAAAGGGCATAGTCGTTGATAGCTCCGCGGGCGCGAAGCTTAAAGGGATCCTTGCGTGGTTCTCGCGATGAAAGACAATGGGATTCAGCCCTTGACGAGGAGGACCGGTGAGCGATCAGACCGAAGCCAATCTAGCCCCGACGGCCTCGCCCGAAGTGAAACCAGTCGTGGCTCCAGATCGTGGCCCTCGCCTTGTGACCGTTCTCCTCGTGCTGGTTGTGCTCAACGCCCTCGCCGTGTTCTTGGTGTGGAAGACGGAACCCCAAAGCCTTGAAGAAGATCATGTCACCGCCCAACTTTTTCTCGACGGTTTGGTTTTTGGCATCGCCGATGCCCCTGATCGCGTCGTGACCGGTTACTCGATCGCCTATGACCAACTGTCGGAGTCCGCTCGCGCAAAGTGGGACTACGCAGGATTCTCCGAGCATTTTGAGAACAAGGTCGCCGAATCGGGCTATTTGGTCTCCTGGGTTCCCCTCAGTGGGGAGCGAGGGAGCCTTGGGGCGCGTTACCTTGCTTACCGTCTTGACTTCGAGGGCCGAGACGACGAACCGCTTTCTTTTCACTGTGAGCTCAAGGTTATTCCTTTCGAGGGCCAACATCGCATTGACAGTTGGAAGTTGCGCGACCTGAAGGACGAGGAACGCTGATGGCAGTCGGGCCAGACTTCGGGGTTGATGCCGGCGGTACCTTCACCGATTTTGTGGGCGCGGATGGTCGCGGCCTCAAATTACCTTCCAACGCACTGGAGCCCGCGACCGTCTTAACCGAGGGGATTGCAGCCTTAGCTGACGCAAGATTCTCCGGAGCGTCGCAGCTTGAGATCGTCCACGGCACGACGATCGCGACCAACGCGATCTTGACGGGGCAATTGGCAAGAGTCGGGCTGCTGATCACCGCGGGTTTTCGCGACCTTTTGCAGTTGGGAAGGCAAGCGCGGCCCGAACTCTACGATCTCAACCCTCAGCCCCCTTTCGCACCGCCTCCCCGGCGCCTTATCGAGGAAGTACCAGAACGTCTGGATGCGCAGGGTAAAGTCGTTCTGCCGCTCGACGAAGAGGCTCTTTTGCATTCCGCGACAAAGCTGAAATCCCGTGGTGCCGAGGCCCTTGCGATCTGCTTTTTGCACTCTTGGCGCAACGCCAAGCACGAAAAGCGCGCTGGCGTCATCCTGAGTGGTCTCGGCTTGCCGGTGTCGATTTCTGCGGCCATCGCACCGGAATTTCGCGAGTTCGAGCGCTTTTCGACCGCCTACACCAACGCCTCCTTGATGCCCTTGCTTGGCCGCTACGTCGCCGAACTCAAGAGTCGGCTGCCACCGCTTCAAAAGCAGCTCGGTCTGACCGCCGTCCCTCGAGTCTCGATTCTCGCGAGCGATGCCGGGCGCAGCAGTCTTGATGAAGCAGCTCAGCTGCCGGTGAAACTGGTGTTGTCGGGCCCCGCGGGCGGGGTGATCGGCGCTTGGCGCGGAGCGGCTACGAAAACGCGTCGAAAACTAATGACTTTGGATCTTGGCGGTACTTCTGCCGACGTCGCCTTGCTCGACGGCGGTGAGCCCATCGTGCACCGCTGTCTCATCGCCGGGCGGCCCCTGATGGTGCCCGTGGTGGATGTTCACACCGTCGGTGCCGGCGGTGGTTCGATCGCGCGCAAAGATCGCGGCGGAGCCCTTGCAGTGGGGCCGGCAAGCGCTGGCGCCGACCCGGGTCCTGCGGCCTACGGTCGCGGCGGCCCGGCAACCGTTACCGACGCCCATTTGGTATTGGGACGCATGCTCCCCGGTCACTTCCTCGGCGGCGACTTCGAACTCGATGTTGATGCGAGTTGGCGCAGTATTGAGCAACTATCCGTGAGCCTGAATCTTGAGCCCTTGGTTTGCGCGGAGGGGGTTTTGCAGGTCGCCGAAGTGACGATGGAGCGAGCCCTGCGCCGCATCTCTTTGGAACGTGGCCATGACCCGCGGCAATTCAGCCTCGTTGCTTTTGGTGGTGCCGGCGCTTTGCACGCCGCCGCTCTGGCACGGGGGTTGGGCATGACGGAAGTCGTCGTCCCGCGCGACGCGGGCATGCTTTCCGCCCGAGGTATGATGCAGGCTCGGGTGCGCCGAGAAAGCAGTCGTTCGATGCTGGGAAAGACCCTGTCATCCGTCGAGAAAAACCGCGATCGCTTAATCGCGCCACTCAGGCGGGATCTCGATCGTGCGCTCGCGCACGAAGACGTCGCAAAGACTGACCGCGAGTACGAGGTCTTTGCCGACTTGAGATACCGCGGACAAAGCCACGAGATCACGGTGCCCTTTCGAGGCGTCGGGACCAAGAAGAAGTTTGCGGCCGCGCATCGGCAGCTTTTTGGATTCGACCAATCGGATATCTCTAGCTCTGAATCTGACTTCATCGAGTGTGTGGCCCTGCGACTTCGAGTAAGCGGACCTCAGCCGAAATCGCCGCGGTACCGCCGTCCTCCAACTCCCAAGGGCGACAAGGCCCTGCAGACGACAATGTGCGTGTTTGATGGCAAGCGGCAGCGCACCTCGGTTTTCGATCGCCTTGCGCTGCGCTCCGGCAAAAACTACGCCGGGCCCGCCATTGTTGTCGAGTACTCCGCGACGACCGTCGTGCCTCCGGACTTCGATTTTCATCTAGAAGCTTCGCAAGCGCTGGTGCTGACGCGCCGGCCAAAAAAAAGGCGTCGGTCATGAAAACTTCTCGCCGCCAACAAGTGGTGGTCAACGCCATCGAGGTCGAGATCTTTCGCCAGCTGTTCGAGTCAATTGCGGACGAGATGGGGGTGGTGTTGCAACGCACCGCCTTCTCGCCCAACATCAAAGAGCGACTCGATTTTTCGTGCGCGCTTGCGGACGCCGAGGGCAGCATGCTGGCGCAGGCGGCTCACATTCCGGTGCACCTCGGGTCCTGTCATCTCACGACGAAAGAGGTCTTTGCGGCTTGCACCTTGCAGCCCGGCGACGTCGTGGTCCTGAATGATCCATTTCGTGGCGGCACCCACCTCCCCGATATCACGATGGTGGCGCCGGTTTTCGCCCCCGACGGCAAGCGACTTTGCTTCGGCGTCGTGGCGCGCGCCCATCACGCCGATGTCGGTGGCGGCGTTCCGGGCTCTATGGGCAACTTCGACGAGATCTACAAAGAAGGCCTGATCATCCCTCCTGTGAAGCTCGTGGCGGCGGGCTCAAAAGTCGATGATGTCGAGGCCTTGGTGCTAGCTAACGTCAGGACACCCGATGAACGTCGCGGCGATTTGGCCGCACAGATCGCATCGGTTCAGCGGGGCGTCGAGCGCATAGAGGCGCTGATGTCGGACTATGGTATCGAGGTTCTTGCGGCCGCGGGGAAAGCCCTCATGGCCCGCTCGGCGCGTGCCCTCGGCGAAGTCTTGAAAGAGATTCCAGACGGTCTTTATCGCGCATCCGATCGCCTGGATGGCGAAGGAAGCGCCAAGATCGCGGTCCAGCTTGTGGTTAAGGGCTCTAAGCTGACTGTCGATTTCAAGGGCAGCTCACCCTCCGTCGCCGAGGCCCTCAACGCGCACGAGGCGATCACGCTTTCGTGTTTGTTTTACGCTCTCCGCTGCCTCGCGGATGAATCCATTCCGACGAATTCGGGGCTCTTGGCGCCGGTCCAGTTGCTGGTGCCGAAGGGGAGCATTGTGGGTGCGGTTCATCCGGCGGCGGTGGCAGGTGGCAACGTCGAGACCTCCCAACGCATCGTTGACGTCATCTTTCGCGCGCTCGCCGAGGCTTGTCCGGGCCTGATACCGGCCGACTCGCAGGGCACGATGAACAATCTCTCTTTTGGCGGCAAAGATCGGTCGGGCCGTGTTTTCACTTACTTTGAAACCATTGCGGGGGGGCTGGGCGCGGGCAAGCATCACGACGGGGCGTCCGGTATGCACTCGCACATGACCAACACCCTCAATACTCCCATCGAGGCCCTCGAAGTCGCGTTGCCCTTGCGGGTTCGCGCCTATCACTTGCGCCGCAACAGCGGGGGATCTGGGCGGCATCCCGGTGGCGATGGGGTCGTCCGTGAGTTCGAGGCGCTCGACTCCTTGGAAGTTTCCTTGCTAACCACGCGTCGCCTGAGTGCGCCGTCGGGGCGAGCTGGCGGCGGAGATGCGAAGCCGGGGTGTGATCATCTCATCGATGCCTCAGGCCGCCGTCGCAAGTTGAATCCGAAATCTCAGTTCGTCATGAAGCCGGGGGAGACTCTGCGAATCGAGACTCCCGGCGGCGGTGGCTACGGCAAGCGAGTTTCGCGCGGGTGAAACCCCGGTGAGGAGCCGCGACGGCGTCAGGTCGCCGGCTCTACCACCGAATGAAAATGATGTCGGAAAAAACTTCCGACCTAAGTCCTGTCTCAGAAAGAGTCGGGCTTTTTCAGCATATTTCAACTCCCGTCCGGCGGCCTTCCTGCGTCGATATATCCCTTTG
Organism: Planctomycetota bacterium; assembly: GCA_036479435.1. Taxonomy (GTDB): domain Bacteria; phylum Planctomycetota; family DRQF01; genus JAZGFI01. The sequence continues at coordinate 43,028 of JAZGFI010000288.1, forward strand.
CGAATGCCCCCCAGGCAAGAGGCGTGCAACGACATGCTCAGTGATGAGATTCCATTACTGAGTTCTGCCGCCGGTGCGAGGTCAATGTGATTTCGTAACGGCAGATTGGGGGCTATATGAGTACTGTGAACGCGAAAAGGAACTTGTTCTTTTCAATCATTCTCTTGGTGGGAGTACTGCCGGGGATTGTACGCAGCCAAATTGCTCTTGAGATTGCGACCGAGTTTAGCCTCGGACAAAGTTCCGAGGGAGCCCGGAGTGAGCCGGTCGTGCTGGGCGACGATGCCTTCGCGATTCTGTGCCCCTCCTTTGACTCGGGTAACCTCGGCGCCCCCTTCTGCAACCTTATCGTGATGCGCCGCCTTCACGGCGTTCCCCTGTACAAGGCCATCGATTACCTCACCTCGGCGCCCACGGCCGACGATGTTTGGGTGAATCCCATCGGTCTCAATTCGACGTCGATCCTGATTCCCGGCCCCGGTGCCGATGGTTTCTATGCCACGAGCGACGACGTTCTGTCAGTTTTCCGAGGCTTGGATTTCCCCTTGCTTGCCGTGCAAGAGGACTTCCTTCTCGGCATCGCTGGTCCGCGCCGGAATTCCGAAATTGTCTGCGTCGATGCCAACACGGTGATGTGGGTGGATTATGGCCCCGACGGCCTCGCCAACACCGGTGAGGAGTTTGTGAGGATCATCCGCGATCTCCAAGGTTCCCCTTACGCCGATAGCATTCCGCTGAGCTGGGGAGCTTCCGGTCGACTCGTCGAGATGGAACCAGGCTACGCCGCCGCCGTCTTGTCGGGCCCCGATGGCGTGTTCGACTCTCTAGATGACACGATGGACATCTTGCATTTGGACTCGGTCGGGGGCACCGTCAACGTCATTCATCGCAAGTTTGTGGAGAAGCCCAGCACGCCTCTGCTCGGAGTTCGCTGGCCGATACACATTGGCAACAACAAACTCATTTTCCCGAACCTCGGTCGAGATGGACGCTTTGGGTCATCGGATGATCAGCTCGTGTTTCTCGACACTCTCGACTACACGAAGACCCGCGGCATCCAAATGGGAAACCACCACCCTTGGTCGACGATCTTTGGGCCCGCCAACGTGGATGTCGATGAGAACGGTACCATCATCATGACCGCTGGCGGTTTTGACAACCTCCGTGGTACGCCCAATGACGAAATCATCTTTATCAGCTCACCGTTCATTGGCGCCGCCAACGTCGATGCCGTTGCCTTGACCGTCGCCATTCACTCGAATTCGTTGTTCGAACCAACGAAGTCCGTGACCCTTTCTTCTGGCATCACCATGATCCCTTTCCGTGACACGACTACAGTTGGGTTCGTGAGTGCGGGGGTCATCATCATCAAGCCTGGTGCCTCGGGGCAACGTACGGCGACTCTCCACGACATGGGCGAAACTGTTGACAACATCGAAGCGCTTGGCGCCACGAGTGCAGCTGTCTTCACGTCCAGTGGAGCTGTATTTCATCTCTCGCACCTAGACCAGGCCTCTTACGAGACTCAGCATATTGCGGGAATTGTCGCCGAAGATCCGAAGTTTGTGACCGTTGCCAGTAAGTCGGTCATGATCTCGACGGCCCCAGGCGTCATTGTCAACGGCTTCTACAACGACCGCCTGCAGCTTTGGCGTTTGCGCGCGACGCTTCCCTATGGCGAGCCCACGGCGAACGATCAAGGTTACGAGATGCGCCTGCGCGGCGACGGAACTTTGCCCAAGATCGACGGCCCCTTGTTCTGGATCACCCTGGAAAGTGCCCCTCCGTCTTCCTTCGGATACCTGTTGGTAGCGCCTTCGCGCGGCAGCTACATGCCGGCCTCTGACGCCGAGATTCTCATCAACACCGAATCGATGTTGACGCCAATCGCCTGGTCGACCGACCAAAACGGCAACAGCTCTTTCCCGGTCATTCCCCTTGGTGTTCCGGAACTTGCGGGCATCGCCTTCAACGTCCAATTCCTAATCGTCAACACCCAAAACCCACGCCAGTTCGAACTGTCCAACGGCCTGACGATGGTCTTTTAAAATGGCCTAACGACGGCCTCTTGATAACAAGCGGGGCTAGCGCCATCCGGCTCTAGCCCTGCATCCATCCAAACCAAACCCTGAACCTTTGCGTCAGACCAAAGTCAACACCCTATGCGGCCCTCGTTCCCGAAGCGCCGTCGCCAAGACTCCAAACACCTTCGGTCAGATCACCGACTCAGCTACTAAGAACCCGGTCGACGAGCTCCTCCAAGGCCTTGGCCTCGCCGAGGGTGGCCGCCATGAGTTCGTCGAGACGGTCCTTTGTCTTGGCGTAGTCGCAGCCCTTGAGTCCGGCCAAGTTGATCTTGACGTTCATGGCCGCGGCCTTGGCACCACAGGTGACCAAAAGCGCCGCGATTCCGGCGTCGGAGACGGCGTTCTGGTTGCCGGATTCGGCGGCGAAACGGATGGCGGGCAAAAGATCGCGGCAAGCTTCGAGGGTTCTTAGCGGGACTTCGCTGGCGTCCAAAGTCGCGAGTCGGATCGCCTCTTTGCGGGCGGCTTTCGCGTCGTCATCGCCTTTGGGCAATTTCCAGGCGGCCATGTAGGCGGCAAAAACTCTTGCGTCGTCGTCCATGAGCTGTCGCAACTTGTAGCGTGCGGTTTCGAGGGGGGCGAGCCGTTCTTTGAACTCGTTTTCGACGGCGGCGTACTTCTTTTTGCCGATCGTAAGATTGGCGACCATCGAGGTTAGGGCTGCCCCCAGGGCCCCGCAGAGTCCGGCGACGGCACCGCCTCCGGGCGTAGGGGCTCCCGAGGCGAGGTCGCGGAGGAATTCGTCTAACAGGGGGTTTGCGAGATCGTCGCTCATGTCTGTTGGTTCCCGTGGTTGGTGGCGATGCGCTGCCCTTGGTGCACGACGTGCTGCCCGTTTTTGACGACGTCGCGAACGATGTTGTTGCCAAACTGGTAGGGCAAAAACTGAGGGCTTGGGGCGTCAATGGCGATGAGGTCGGCGCGCAGTCCGGGTGCCAGGCGACCGCGGTCGGCGGCCAAACCCAATGATGCCGCGGCGTTCACCGTGGTGGCGTTGAAGATTTCGGCCGTTGACAAACCGTAGTTAATGGAGGCCAGAGTCATGATCATGGGCATCGACTGCGTGTGGCAAGAGCCGGGGTTGTAGTCCGTCGCCAACGCAATCGGAAGCCCGGCGTCGATCATGCGCCGCGCCGGGGCGTGTGAGGGCAGATTCAAAAAGAAAGACGTGCCCGGCAATAGGACCGGGATGGTGCCCGCCGCCTTCAAGTCTTCGATACCCTGGTCAGAGATGGCCACTAAGTGGTCAGCCGAGATGGCGTCGACTTCGGCCGCGAGCTCGGCTCCGCCGGTGGATTCAATTTCGTCGGCGTGAAGGCGCGCCCGAAGCCCCGCGGCTCGCGCCGCCATGAGGATGCGCCGTGACTCGTCGACGTTGAAGACATGCTCTTCACAGAACACATCGCAGAAAACGGCGAGGCCCTCGCTCGCGACGGCGGGAATCATCTCGTTGATGATGAGGTTGATGTAGGACTCGCGATCGTCCCGCCACTCGTCCGGAATCTCATGGGCTCCCAAGAAGGTGGGAACGAAGCCCAAGGGGTGGGATTCGGCGACCCGTCGAATCGCGCGCAGCGACTTGAGCTCATCCTCGGTGCTCAGTCCGTAGCCACTTTTGGCTTCGAGGGTGGTCGTTCCGAGCTCCAAGAAACGATCGGCGCGGATGCGAAGCTTGGCAACCAGTTCGTCCTCGCTGGCTTCGCGCAGCGACCTAACCGAGGAGCGGATGCCCCCGCCAGCCTTGGCGATCTCGACGTAGGAGCGACCCTGGTTTCGCATCTCAAACTCAGCCTCGCGGCTCGCGTTAAAAACGGGGTGTGTATGCGGGTCCACGAAACCGGGCATGACCAACAAATCGCCCCAGTCCAGTTCGCAAGTGGCTTGGTAGCGCTGGCGGAGGTCCGCAAGAGGCCCGAGGGCTTCGATGCGGTCGCCTCTAATCGCCACGGCCAGTCCCGAGGACTGCGCCATTTGATTCATCTCGGCGCCCGATCGAGGTCCAGGCCCCGGCGCGTCGAGGGTGATCCAAGGTCCGCGGCTGAATACCAATAAGTCGATGTTTTCCATGGGCGTGGAGGGTAGCGTCTGAATCCCCGGACTGGCAAGTTGGTGTCGAAAATCCGGATCTGGGTCTTGGTATCTTGCCATCGCGCCGCATCTTTGTTGAGCTTGGGCGTGCAAGAATCTAGCTGCCATCCTCGTAATCCTTGGAGCCCCCACATGTCTGCTCTGCGTATCCTCCTCGCCGCTGTGTTGGCGTTGTCGTTTGTTGCCTGCGGAGACGATGAGCCGAAAGACATCAAGACTTACAAAAAGAAGGGCTCGGACACGATGAAGAAGGAGGGCACCGCCCTCAGCGAAGAAGAAAAGCAACGTCGCGAGCAGGCCGCAGCCGAACGCAAAGAGACCGAGGCGTCCAACAAACGCTTGAGCCGCGCCGCGGGTCATCTGACTAAGGCGAAGGACAGCTTTGAGATCGCGGAGGCCCTCGCCGAGTTTCAGGCCGAGGGCGCCCGGGCGGCGACCTATATTGATCGCGTCGAAAAATTCGTCGATCACGAGGACGCCGAAGTCCGCGCTCAGGCGATCAAGACCGTAGCCTCCGTAAAGGGGGTCAAGGCGCGCGAGATGCTCGAGAGAATTCTCAACAACGCCGATGAAGACGAATACGTGCGCACCGCCGCGATCGTAAGTTGGACCCGTGCGGGCTTGACGGATTCGGGACCTATTGAGGCTTTGCTCGACGATATTGACCCAGGCATTCAACGCGAGGCTCTGAAATACCTCATGGTCGACAAGCCAACGGGCACGCGACTTGAATTCATCAGAGGCAAACTCAGCGACCTGGCGGGGCCGGCCGCGAAGCTCGGTTTACAGTGGCTCATGAAGCGCCGTGATCAGATCGTCGACTTGCCCAGTTTCGTGGTGGAGATGCTTGATCACCAAGATTCGAGGACGCGAGCCCTTACCGTTGCCTTGGCCGGAGATGCGAGCCTCAACAAGTACGCGGTAGCCGAGAAATTCATGCGCTCGATGATCGACGACCCGAATTTAGTGGTCCGCAAAGAAGCTCAAAAACTCCTGACCGCCTGGGCCGGGTCGAAGGCTCTGCCAAGCTACGATGCCGAAGCTGACGAAGAAGCGCGGCGAGCTGCGGTCGAGAAGTGGCTTTCGTGGTTGAGCGACAATGAGGCCAAGTTTCCCAAGAATTGAGATTCTGCGAGCCGGGTCAGGATTGTCGCTGCCCGCCGCCCGCTTCGCAAATTGGCCCGAAATAACCATGCTAAGTCCCGGCAGGGCGGTAGTTTGGCCCAAGACCCTGCGGTAACACGCCGTTTTAGGGGGCAGAATTGACGGGCTTTTTTTCTGCGGGATACGGTCCGCGAGGCTAGGTAAGTCGATCAAAGATGGGCGGCGGCGGTGCGGAAGATCTAAAAGCGCTCCTATCGCGGAGCTTTGTCCGTATCATGATGCGGGTCAGTTGAGACCCGGTGATAGGGCGCAATGCGACCCAGTTCCTGTTTCTATTCATGAGCGTACTTTACGGTCCACTAAGGAGACACTGAGTCGTTGACCGACAAGCTACCGTTACTGCTCGCGATTGCGTCGGCGGCCCTCTACGCCGTTGGAGTCGCGGCCGATAGTGCTCTGCTGCACTTCAGTCACAACAAGCTTGAGAAGTTTCTCAATGACGAGGCGCGGCACCAATCCGTCGCACAGCGATTGAAGGACTTCGATGGCTACGTGCTATCTCTGGCTATCTTCAATCGCCTCTCGATCACCTTATTCATTGGCGCCTTTTTTTGGTGGCGCCATCAAGTCTTGCCGCAGGTGGCCCCGCAGGGCTCCAGCGTCAGCTACCTGACAACCTTCCTTTTGGCGATCGCTTTTTGCGCCGTCTTAATCGGCGGTCTGGTGCATGCCGTCGTGCGTCAGCACGCCGAACGTGTGCTCTTGACCTTGTTCGTCTTTGTGGTTGCCGTCCATCGTGCGCTTACTCCCTTGCGTCGCCCGATCGAGGCGATCGCTCGTTTGGGCGTCGGCCAGCCCGAGCTCAGCGATGAGGAAGACGCGGTCGAGGAAATCCTCGATGCCGTGGCTGAAGGGGAAGCAGAGGGCACGATTGCTGAAGGTGCCGCCGAAATCATCGAAAACATCATGGAGTTCAAAGACAGCACGGTGCGCGAAGTGATGACGCCGCGCACCTCCATGATTTGCGTTCGGTCGGACAAAAATATTGATGACGCAATGGCACTCGTCGAAGAACACGGCTATTCCAAAATACCGCTCTACGGTGAGAATCGTGACGACATCGTGGGCGTGGTGTTCCTTAAAGACATCATGCGTCGCCGCCGCGAAGGCAACGATCTCAAGCTGGCCGACCTCGCCCGCAAGGCTTTTTTCGTGCCGGAGACTAAGCGAGTCCATGAGCTGCTGAAGGAGTTTCAGCTGCAAAAGAGCCAGATTGCGATCGTCATTGACGAATTCGGTGGCACGTCGGGGCTCGTGACCGTCGAAGATATTGTCGAGGAAATCGTGGGCGAGTTAGAAGACGAGTTCGACACCTCAGGCACGCCGGACATCGATCAGCTCGGCGAACGCGAGTTCGAGATCGACGCGAAAGTGTCGATCGACGAGCTGAACGACATGTTGGAGTTAGAGTTGCCGCAGGACGGCGACTACGAAACCGTCGGCGGATTCTTGTCGGCCCGGCTCGGCAAGGTTCCCGAACCCGGCGAGGAAACCGAGTATGAAGGCGTTAACTTTGCGGTCACCGAGGCTGACGAGCGCCGCGTGAAACGCGTTCGGGTGACGGTCAGTCAATCCGTCGAAGGCTGACTTTGCCGCGCCCCTCGTCATCTGGCTCAGGTGTGGCCGAAGTCACGACGACGGCGCTCTTACTGCGGCGCTACGATTTTGGCGAAACGAGCCAGATCGGGCATTTGCTCGGCGCGGCCGAAGGCCGGGTATCCGTTCTCGCCAAGGGCATCAAAAAACCCAACCCGCGCCTGAAGGGCCCGTTTGACCTCTTTCAGTGGGCGCGTGTCCGCTACCGCCGTCGCGCCGGCAGTGACCTGGCACTCTTGACTTTCTACGAACCTCTCACCGGTTTTCGCGGCCTGCGCAGCCGCCTGGATCGCTTTTATGCCGCGGCTTATTTGTGCGAGCTCGTTTACGAGTTGGCTCCTGAGCGCCACTCCCAGCCAGATTTGTTGCGCGCAGCTCTCGCCGGGCTCAAGGCCCTCGCAGGGGTGCCGCGAGGTCGCAGCTCTTCGGTCCTCGTGGCCAGCGAGCTTCAGATCTTGGAAGCCACGGGCTTTCGACCCGATCTCGACCGTTGCGTCGGCTGCGGCCGGCCCTTGCGGGCCGAATCCACACGCTTTTCGCCCCGTTTAGGCGGGTTTTTGGGAGAGGAGTGCCCGACCCAGGGCTCGTCGCTGCAATTTTGTTCGGCCGGCAGCCGGGCCGCGCTCGCGGCTCTGTGGCGTGCCGGGCCGGCCTCCGCCGCTTCACTTCGCCTCGATCGTCGCCAGGAGTCGGAACTCAGGAGCTTGTTTCGCGAGCACGGACGCGAAATCCTAGAGAGACCTCTTCGCAGCGAGCCTTTCGTCACTGACGTCCGATACGGTTTTCCTCGGTTAGGAACGTGCGCGTCCAAGCTCGGGCCCTGACCGCGCAAGTGGCCGCGATTGGTGCCGGCGGTGGTTGGGATGGCTTCCCTGTGGTTATCATGGGCTCAGCAACCCGAGGTCAACATGAACCGAATTTCGATCGCTTTCTTGATTCTCTTGTCCGTCGCGTCGATGACGAGCTGTAGCAGCTTCGGTCGCAAGCTGAATCAGTCTTTGCCGGACTTTCTTCGGTCCAACCCGGGCGAAGACGAAGTCTTGCGCTACCAGGAGCGGGTTCGCGTCCTGAATCGCAACGAGGCCGATTTGGAAGCCGTTGATAAGGCTTACGAAGCCGCTCAGGCGCTCGAAAAGGAAGAAGAGTGGGGCGACGCCGCCGAAGCCTACGAGGAGTTCATCAAGAATTTCCCCGACACGCGCCACGACGAAGAGGCACATTTTCGGCTGGTCATGGCTCACCGCAGGGACGAAGAGGAGTTTGAGTCCTCCCAAGCGCTCAAGAAGTTTCTAAAGCGGTATCCGATTTCTCGACACAACAAAGAGGTCGAGAAACTCAGCTACGACATGGCGACCGAGTACGTCAACGGCGATCACGATGGATTCTTGTTCGGCAACCGCAACAATGGCGTGGAACTTTTTCGTGAGCAGGTCCTAAACTTTCCGAACGGTGTCTACGCTCCCGACGCCTACTGGCGTCTCGGTAATCACTACTACGACAACGACGAGTACTTCGAGGCCGCAGCGGCCTACGACACTCTCTTGGAACGCTACGGCGATTCGCAGTGGGCCAGTCGCGCGCTCTACAACCGCGCCCTGACGCGGATGACGCAGATAAAGGGCATTGACTACGACCAACAGGTCATGGAGCAAGCGGTCGACGACTTTAAGTCCTACCTCCGTAAATATCCCGAAGCTGATCGTCGCGAAGATGCTGCGGTTTATATCGAACAGATTGAGAACATGATCTGCGAAAAGCAGATCTCAATCGCGAACTGGTACGACGGCAGAGGCTACCCCGGTGCCGCGCGCTACTACCTCGTCAAGGCGAAGCGAGACTGGGGCCACACTGAGGCTTCTGCGGCCATCGACGGGCAGCTCGCATCCTTGCCCGACGACGAGGGGATCGAAGTCATCTTGTCGCGCGATTTGCCCACGCCGCCGTCAACGAGCCAGCCCAGCCTTGATTCCGACGGCATGGAGGACATCCGCGACGAGGTTCCCGGCCCGGTGCTGCTGCCTTCGGCGTCACAACCCGCGAGCGGGACTCCTTGAAGCGCTCCTACTTTTCGGCGCTCTTGATTCTTGTCGTTGGCAGCACGGTGGGCTGCGGCTACAGCTCAAAGTCCCTTTTGCCTGCGGGCGCGACGTCGATTGCGATCGAAATTTTCGAAAACGACACGTTTTATCGTGAGATCGAGTTCGACTTGACGCGCGAGATCGCCAGTGAGTTCCGGCGCCGCACCCACTATTCGATCGCCTCTCGTAGCCGAGCGGACCTCATCATGACGGGCCGGATTGTTGATGTTCGCCGTCCCACTCTCGTGGAGAGCGACAACGATTTTGTCAGCGAGCAAGGGGTGATTGTCAGCGCCGAAGTCGTTCTGACCGATCCCCGCACGGGGCTCATCGTCGAGACTTTTAGAGCATCCCGCCGCACCGAGTTTGTCGTAGAACGGGGCGAAAACCTGAACTCTGCCTTTGCGGAGGTGGTCGAGGAACTGGCTGAGCGCATCGTCGATCTACTGGAAAGCGGAAGTTTTCGCGAATCTCTCCAAGGTCTCCGGGCCGGAGACGAGAATTCCTGATAATAGAACCCGCGGATCGGAAGATTCCGCGTACCAATGGCTTAGGTGTCGAACGACCCGCGCAAAGCGCTCCCATAGCGGAGCCATGTGGGCCTTTCCCGTCGCCTTGTGTCATTTTGGAGATCCGACGAGATACGTGTCCGGCGCGATCTAGTCGATGACTGAATAGAAATGCGCTTTTCCTAGTCAAGCACCAGATGGTGCCGCGCTAGACAAAGCTAAATGGCGCCTCAGGGAATGCGGTGCAAGGGAGACGGGAATGACTGATTCGAGCCAACAAGACCCCAAAGATCCGCGTCGCGACGAGGGATCAGGGGGTGAAGACCGTCCCCGCAAGGGCCGGAGCTACACCGGCTATATCCTCGTCGCCTTGATCTTGATTATCACCTATCTCGTTATCCAGAATTCCATCGGCAAGCCCAAGACGATTACCTTGCCGAACTTCTTCAACCTGCTGCTAAGAGGGCGCGTTGAAGGCGTCACGATCGAAAAGAACACCCTCGCCGTCAAGCTCACCGAGAGCGACGCGAAGTCCGGCAAGGCCGCGCGCGTCAACGTCCCCGAGAGTTTCATCTCGCAGCACGCGCTCGACCTCGAAGAGATGGCCGAAATGGGCCGCGAAGCCGCCGGTCGCGACGAAAAGGGCGTCGACGAACTCTACATTCTGTTTGGCCGCGCTCTGGCCAAGGGATCTGAGCCGAACTTTTTGGTTTACAAGCGTTACGTTCTGAGCATCGGCGGGAAAAACAGCTTACTCGTCAAGATGAGTCGACCCCCTCTGAATGACCTGACGGACTCCACTGCTGGCGGCATCGACGATGTCGAACACACGGGGCTCACGGATTCCTTTCTGCTTGAGCCGAAGAGCGTCGTCGGCAACGGCGAGAGCTACAATTTGACTTTCAACGATCTGTTGAAGGTCACCAATACGAGCGCCTTCAACTTAGCGCATGGTCTGCCTTCTCCGACAGAGGTGACCGTGCCCGTCGTGGTGGGCAAAAAAGGCACCTTCTCTTGGGCTGAGGGCGATGAGCTGTGGCAAAAGCTGCTCGTGTCCTTGATTCCATGGGTTCTCATTATCGCGTTCTTGTGGTTCTTCGTGTTCCGCCAGATGCGGGGCGGTGGAGTTGGCGGCAACGTCCTTTCCTTTGGCAAAAGCCGAGCCAAGATCGCCAATCGCGAGACCAGCAAGGTGACTTTTGCGGATGTCGCGGGCATCGACGAGGCCAAGGCCGAAGTCGAGGAGATCGTGGAGTTCCTTAAGAACCCTCAGCGCTTCGCGAGGCTTGGGGGCCGAACGCCACGCGGTGTGCTTCTCGCCGGTTCACCGGGAACGGGCAAGACCCTGTTGGCGAAGGCCATCGCGGGCGAAGCCGAAGTCCCCTTCTACAGCATCTCCGGCTCGGACTTTGTGGAGATGTTCGTCGGAGTTGGCGCTTCGCGAGTGCGCGACCTCTTCAAGCAGGCGCGTGAGAACTCGCCCTGCATTGTCTTCCTCGACGAGATCGACGCCGTTGGTCGGCGCCGGGGCGCGGGCCTTGGCGGCGGTCACGACGAACGCGAGCAAACGCTGAATGCCATCTTGGTTGAAATGGACGGATTCGACACTGACACGGGCATCATCGTCGTGGCAGCGACGAACCGAGTGGATGTCCTGGACCCGGCGCTGTTGCGCCCGGGACGTTTCGATCGCCAGATCAACGTCTCCCTGCCCGACGTGCGTGGCCGTGAGGCAATCCTCGGCGTCCACGTGAAGGGTGTAAAAATGCACCCCAGCGTGAATCTAGAAAAGATCGCGCGCGGCACTCCCGGTTTTAGCGGGGCGGAGCTTGAAGCTCTCGTCAACGAATCGGCGATTCTCGCCACGATGGCCAAAAAAGACTACGTCTACGAAGAGGATCTCGAAGAGGCGCGGGACCGCATTCGTTGGGGCCGTGCCAAGCGCAGCCGCATCATGGATGAGGCCGACCAAAAAATTACGGCCTACCACGAAGCGGGCCACACGATTGCCTCTTGGCTGCTGCCGGACGCAGATCCACTGCACAAAGTCACGATCATCCCGCGTGGCCCTTCGCTCGGCGCCACGATGTATTTGCCCGACAAAGACCGCTACAGCATGACGAAGGGGCAGATGGAGACTTTCCTGAAGATCTGCTTTGGGGGTCGACTCGCCGAAGAGCTCTTTTGTGGTGACATCACCTCCGGAGCTGCCAACGACATCAAGCAAGCGACGGATTTGGCGCGCCGCATGGTGCAAGAGTGGGGCATGACGGACAGCGTGGGTCTGATCAGCTACGAAGTCGGTGAAGAGAACCCCTTCCTCGGTCGCGACATCGGTCGTCAACACCGCATCAGCGATGCGACGGCGGAGCGGATCGAAATTGAGGTGAGGCGAATCATCTCTGAAGCCTACGAGGCTTGTCGTGAGCTTCTCGTAAACAACAGCGACAAGCTCGAGCTTTTGGCCGAAGCCCTGCTGGAATATGAAACACTCGACAAAGAAGAGATCGATGGACTCCTGAACGGCGAATCCATCGAAGCAGTTCGTGAGCGGGCACGGGAGGCTCAGGCCAATCTCGAACGCGAGCGCAAAGAGGCAACACGGCCCCAAGTAACGCCGCGACCGCAGCCAGACCCTGATCCCAACCCCGACTTCCCCTCCGGCCTAGCCGGTGAAGGCGCGGGCTAGTGGGTGGGCGCTTTGGCGACCGTTGTGACTAGGTGACCACCGCGCCCGCTGATCCTTGCCCTGCCCCTTTGGTCACCCGCAAGGGGACGATCGGGCTTAGCGGGCGCACGCGGATCATGGGTGTTTTGAATCTAACGCCGGATTCTTTTTCTGACGGCGATCGCTTCGCGACGCTGGAGCAGGCGGTTGATTGCGCGCTCCGCATGGAAGATGTGGGTGCCGACTTCATTGATATCGGCGGATTCTCGTCGCGCCCTGGCGCCGCGGACGTTTCCGAAGATGAAGAGCTGCGGCGAGTCCTCCCCGTGATCAGCGCCCTCGCGGCCCGACTGAGCTGTCCGATATCCGTGGACACCTTTCGGGCGCGCGTGTTCGCGGAGTGCTTCGAATCCGGTGCCGCCATGTTGAATGACATCAGCGCTTTTCGCGGTGACGAGGCGATGCTCGAGACTTTGGCGAAAACCCAAGCCCCCGCGTGCTTGATGCACATGCAGGGCGATCCGCAGTCGATGCAGGAGCGTCCGCACTACGAAGATGTCGTGGCCGAAGTCACCGCCTTCTTCCAGGAGCGACTTGCGAGCGCCGCCGCCGCCGGCGTATCCGCAGATCGATTGCTTTTGGATCCTGGGATTGGCTTCGGCAAGACTCTTGAGCACAATTTATTGCTGCTTCGCGCGGTGCCGGATTTTGCGGCCTTGGGATGCGGATTACTTTACGGCACGTCGCGAAAGAGCTTTCTTGGAAAGATCCTTGGACGTCCTGATCCCCGCGAGCGAGAATGGGCCACCGCGGCGACCACCGCTTACTTGTTCGCGGCAGGGGTTCATGTGCTCAGGGTGCATGATGTCGCAGCAAATATCGATGTGTTAAATGTTGTCAAGATGATTCATGGAAAGGACTTAGGATGATCTTACACTACGCAAAGCTACTCTTTGAAGTCCTTCTCGTGGCCCTGGTTTACTACGGATTCATCCGGCATTTGCAGCGCACGCGCGGCGGGGGATTGCTCGCGGGCTTCATCGTATTGCTGCTCATGACGATCGGGGGCTTTGCGCTCGTGATCGGCCTGCTCGAATTACCGCACCTCCAAAAACTCGCCGACGCCGCCTTACCCGCGCTTTCGATCGCGCTTCTGATCATTTTTCAACCGGAATTGCGTTTGGCGATCTCGCGCCTGGGGAGCATCAAGCCGCTCCGCATCATGCAGCGCTTTTTCGGTTCCGCAACGCCGCACCATACGTCGCGCGTCGTCGATGCCATCTTGAATGCCTGCGAGCGCCTTTCGAGAGGCCACACCGGAGCCCTCATCGTGGTGCAGCGCATCGAGGGAATCGAGGGTTTTGCGGTGGGAGGGTGTAAGCTTGATGCCGAGGTGACGAGCCGGCTGTTGGAGACGATCTTTTTCGACGGCACATCGCTCCACGACGGCGCCGTGATGATCATTGACGGACGCTGCATGTTTGCCGGTTGCAAACTTCCAGTGTCGGCCTCGAACGCTCAGGTGCGTCAGCGTCGTTTGGGCACGCGGCACTCCGCCGCTCTTGGCATCTCCGAAGAATCCGATGCTCTCGTCATTGTGGTGTCCGAGGAGTCAGGGCGCATCTCGATTGCGAAACAGGGAAAGATTGAGATCGGCGTCAGCCTCGATGATCTCCGCCACGAGATTAGCGAAGGCCTTGAGACGCAATTCAAGCGCCCGAATACGGAACCCAGTCAGAAGATGGATCACGCCGAGTTGCAACCGGCTTTGGCCAACGAGGGCGAAGCTGACATCAGCCTTGAGTCCAGGGATGAGGACGTGGCCTGATGAGCTTCTTAAGATCGCTGTTCACCGCGAACTTGCTGGCGAAGTTTTTCTCCTTCGCTGGCCTGATAAAGTTCTTTAGATCGCTCTTCACCGAGCACCTGTTGGCGAAGTTCTTCGCCCTCGTGTTTGCCGCCGCGACGATCTACCTCGTCGACCGTGAGCTGCGGATCGAATGGTACGACGTCTCGATGGACATCGTAACCGGCGATGAGTCACGCGAGGGGAGCAGCCCCTATGTTGTTCTGCGGACGGCTCCCAATATTTGGGTCCACCCGGACGATCTTGAAAAGACGATTCGCCTGACGATTGAAGGGCCGGAGAAAAACCTTGCCGTTTTCCGACGGAATCCCGCAGTCCAGTTGAATATCCTCGACAGTTGGGCGAAGAAAGGTGGCAGCGGTGAGACCAAGCATGTTCTCGTCGACGCCGACTTCAGCCTGCCTCGCTTTCCCGGGGTTGAGATAAGTGTCGAATCGGATGTGGTTATCCGAGTGGATCGCTTCGTCGAAGTTGAGAATGTTCGCGTCGAATACGCGCAAACTCCAAAACTCCTTTCGGTTGGGATTCTATTCGACCCTAGTCTTACGAAGATCGAACCATCGCACCTTAGTGTTCGAGGGCCAAGACAATACGTCAGCGGCCTTGGCGGCGAACTCGGCGCAGCTCTCCCCTTGAGACTCGCCTTGGGTGACAAGGCTCAATACCGTCCCGGTTCTAGCTACGACGCACTACCGGCGGATGGATTTAGCCGGAACCAAGTGACCTTTTCGAATCGCGATTTCGTGAAAGTTACCCTCGGCGCACGAACCGATGAGATCGTTTCTTTGGTGCTCGGCGCTTTTGATGTGACCTTGGCCCTCGACTATCCGAGCTACGAAGCGATTCAGGACAAGAAAGTGCTATTGGCGATCGAGGCGCAGTTGTCGCAAAAAGTCAAAGTGACACTCGAAGGGCCAAAGTCTCGCGTGAGCCCCTACCAAAGTTTGGAAGCCCAGAAGCGGTTGAGGAAGCGACTGCGTGTCATCGTAGATCCGACTTCTTTCGTCAATGACGTCGCCGGTGGTTTGACCCCGCCAACGCAACTCGACGTGCGACTTATCGCCATTGATGGCCTTCTTCCGGAAGGGCTGAGGGTCAAGGAACTCGATCCCAATCCGATTTCGATCACGATCAAAAAACAGACGACACAACACTAGCGAGTCATCAAGCCGTGCATCAACGACGTTACTTTGGAACTGACGGCATTCGCGATCTTGCGAATGCCGGAAATCTCACTCCGGACAAAGTTCTACAGATCGGCCATGCCATGGGCCGCCTTGTCAGGGAGAAGTGTCCAGGGCCCTCAAAGCCGATCGTCGGCATGGTCCGCGACACGCGCCTGTCGGGTCCGATGATCGGGCGCATCCTCTCAGGCGCTCTCATGGCCCACGGCGTCGACGTGTATGACGCGGGAATGTTGCCGACACCTGCGGTTGCCTATCTGGTGCGCCGCGAGCAATGGGAACTCGGAATCGTCATTTCGGCCTCTCACAACCCAATGCCCGACAACGGCATCAAGCTCTTCGGTACTAACGGCCGCAAGCTATCCGATGATCTTGAACTTGAGATCGAGCGCTACATCGATCAAGCCGCGAGCCGTGATGTCTCGGTTACCGGTGCAGACGTTGGTCGGTTGACGCCCTTTCGCGAGGGTGAACAACTCTACATGGATGCCATGTGCCAGGAGTACTTTGGTGATCTCGACCTCAACGGCATGAAGATTGTCATCGACTGCGCCAACGGGTCAGGTAGTCGTGTGGCGCCGAGGATTCTCGCGGCGCTCGGCGCGGAAGTCACTCAGGTCAATGACAAGCCGGACGGCCTTAACATCAACGACAATGCCGGCGTGTTCGCGATTGGGGCTTTGGCGCCGATCATTGCCGCCGAAGGTGCAGATCTTGGCCTCGCTCTCGACGGCGATGGCGACCGCGTCATCATGATGGACGAAAAGGGCCGCACTCTCGACGGCGACGACATCCTCGCGATGTTGGCGCGAGGTTTTTCCGCGGACACTCCTAAGGAAGAGCGCCAGATCGTCGCTACAGTCATGAGCAACATGGGGCTTAAGATCATGGCGGCGGAGCATGGGATTGCCTTGCATGAAACTGCTGTCGGTGACCGTTATGTCGCAGAGAAAATGCTTCAAACCAAAGCGAAGATCGGCGGCGAACAAAGTGGGCACATCATCTTCGAAGAGGATGGTGTTTGGTTCGGCGACGGCTTGTATTCGGCCTTGCGCGTCGTGAGGGCCATGAAAAAAGAAGGCATTCCCTTGTCAAAGCTCGGCGACGCGATGGAGCACTTCCCTCAAGTGCTCATTAACGTTGAGGTGAGCGAGAAACCGCCGATCTCCGAAATTCTCCCACTTCAAAATGCTCTCCGCAAATACCAACTTCAGCTTGGGGATGCGGGCCGTATCTTGGTGCGTTACTCCGGAACTGAGAAACTTGCGCGGGTCATGGTCGAGGGCCGTGAACAAGCGGAAATTCACGCGATTGCCGAGGACCTAGTTGCCGTGCTGAAGACTGAAATCGGATAGGGGGCGTCTTCTTCATGTCTACAAGACGTTTGGACATGCGCACCTGGGCTGAGATCGATCTTGATGTCGTCCAACGGAACGCGGCCAGAATCCGCGAACGCCGGCCTCACCACGACTTGATTGGAGTTCTCAAGGCCGATGCCTACGGGCATGGCGCAGCAGCTCTCGCCGAAGCGGTCGTGGGAGCGGGAGCCACCATGCTCGGCGTCGGCGACTCGCGGGAGGCTCTCGAACTTATTCTGGCCGGCGTCAAAGTCCCGGTGATCATCCTCGGTGCCATTATCGACGGCGAGATGCCCGCCGTCATTCGCCACGACATTCGCACCACGATTCACTCGATGAATCGCGTCGAGCAGCTAGAGCGAGAGGCTGACCGGCAAGAGCGCCAACATTCGGTTCACATCAAAGTTGATACGGGCATGGGGCGACTGGGGATGATGCCCGAGCGAGCGGTAGATGTCGCGCGCCGCATCGCCCAATCAAGTTCCCTCCTCCTGGAAGGTTTGTCGACTCATCTCGCCAACAGCAATTTGGATGTCACCGAAAAATCGCAGCGTCAGCTGCGGGTTTTTCAAGAAGTTCACGACGCGGTTGTCGCCGAGCTTGGTCCGATCCCGGTGGTTCACGCGATGAATACGGCCGCGGCTTGGAATCTTGATGTCGTGGACGAAGTCGGAAACGCGCTCCGCGTCGGGGCAGCGCTCTACGGGATTCCGGGCCCGACCCTCCAGCCCTATCCCTTTGAACCCGCGATGACGCTCAAAAGCCAGATCATCTTCATGAAGGATGTCCCGGCGGGAACCTCAGTGGGCTACAACGGCACCTGGGTCGCAGAACGCCGTTCGCGCCTGGCGACGTTGCCCCTTGGTTTTAACGACGGGCTGCCACCATCGTCGAGCGTTGACGGCTTCGTGTTGGTGCGGGGCCAACGGGCGCCGGTGCGAGGCGCGGTCTCCATGGACTACACCACCGTTGATGTCACAGACATCGAGGGTGCCGCAGTTGGCGACGAAGCTTTGGTTTTCGGGCGCGGACAGAAGAACTTGGATGCCGATGGGCCAGCTCAAGAAAGCGAATTGCCCCTGCGGGATGTGGCTGAGAGAGTCGGTTCATCGCCCTACGCGATGACTTGCGGCGTTGGCAAACGCGTGCACCGTCTGTACTTCGGTCAACGATCTGAGAATGAGATCAAAAAGATGACTTTGGAAGAGAGTCAAGGGCACCCATAATCGGGGCCAGAGCCTTTTGAGCCGCGGAGCTATATTTGTACCGACGTCACTACTACTTGCTTGCGCTGGTTTTCTTGGGCGGTGTCTTGGCGCTCGATCTGTCGTTCTTGCTACACCCAGATCGCCTCGAGAGGCTCATTGACGCCGAACTCAGCAAGAATCTCAAGGTCGACTACCGCTACGACGAACTCGGATTTGACGGCAGGGCAATTATTGTTGAAAAGCTGGAGCTGTCCCGGCCCAAGAATCCCGACCAGCTCGCGCTTAGTTGTGAGCGCGTCGGCGTAACTCTCGACTTGGGGGCACTTTTTTCGGGTGAACTCAAAGTCAAGCGGATCGCCATCGAACAACCAGTTGTTTACCTGCGCTGGAATGACCAAGGCGATCTGGACCTTGCGAGCCTCGTGAAGTCGTCGGACACGAAGTCGCGCGCGCCGACAATTCCCGTCCTTGATATTACCGGCCTTCAGCTCAAGTTCATCAATGCTCCCTTCTTTGATGACGCGCGCGACATCAACATCGGTCACGTCGACCTGGAGCTGACGCCGCGTTTCTCGGATGCTTTTTCTTATTCATTCAGCGGCAAGGTCAAGGACGAGACTTTCGGCCGACTCGATATCGAAGGAACTTTTGGCGCGGCCCTGTTCCGCGGTGCCGTGCGCTGCCAGGGATTTAGAATCACGCCTGAGCTCATCGGCTTGTTTCGCAAAGACCTGAGACAAGCACTTGAACCCATTCGCATGTCAGGTGGTCTTGATCTCAAGCTGGACGTCGACTCCCAAGAACTCCTGCAAGGTGTGGACCTGCGGTTGACGGCAACTACCAAGGGACTGGGTCTCGGTTGGGGAAACAGCCCCGACCTTGTCGAAGGGCTCGAGGGCACCTTTGTCTTCGAGGGGCAACGCTTCGAGAGTAAACACCTCCAGTTCAAGTTGTGCGGTGCTCCAGTGCGAGTCACGGACTTTCGGGTCGACTTTCCCCATAAGATCGGGTCGCTGAATGTCGTCACCGGCAATGATGGGCTCGTTGTCGATGAGCCCACGTTTTTCGCGCGCGCCCTTGTCGAAGACCTTTGGCTTAGTGAAGAATTCGGAAAGTCCTTGTTGGAGCTGCCCGATCCCTTTCCTGAGATTGGCGAGACGATCATCGCTCTTGGCTGCGAAGGCAAGATCGTTTTGGATTGCACTCTGAGCCGAGACCCCAAAAAGCAACGCGATCCCGCGCAGCGCAGAGTCGCCATTGATTGCGCCATCGATTTTCAAGAAACGACGATGGCTTGGCGGGGCTACGCTGATGACGACACGGGACTCCGCGAAGGGTATCCCTACCCCTTCACTCGGCTGATCGGTCGGCTGCAACTCCATAACGATGGGATCTTCACGGTGGGTGAGGGACTCCGCTCGCAAGCAGAAGACCAGGATGTGGTGATCAAGGGTCGCGTGGATTTTGGGCGCCAACCGCTCGCCTATGATGTTCGCGTCGAGGCGATCGAGCTGAATCTCGATGGTCGCATCAAAGCCGCCCTGAGCGACGACGAGAAAAAGATCTACGACAGCTTCGACCCGGAGGGCCAAATCGATTTTGATCTTCATGTCCAGCGCTTGGCGAGCGCGCTAGACGAGGATGCGCAGGTCCGCATCGAATTCGGTTTGCACCTCGATTCAGCCAAGCCCGAGGTATTCCCGATCGACCTCGTCAATGTCGAGGGCCGGGTTGTCTTGGAGGAGGGGCGACCGATTAGTTTGCGCGGTATCACGGCAGAGGCCGCGACGGCGAAATTCAGTTTAGGCGGTGAATTGGATTTTTCGGACGACGGAGGGGATGGAGACTTCAAACTTGAGATCGGCGTCGAGGACTTGCAGGCGGATGCGACTTTTCTCAATGCCCTGCGACTACCCTACCCGGACGTCAGCAATGAACTCACCCGCTACCAGTTGAAGGGTCTTTTCGATGTGGAGGCGACGATCGACTCCAACCCGGCGGTTGCCAACATCTTTGACTTGACGCTGAAGGGTGTTGATTTCCGGATTCCCGATCTCGCAGAAGTGCCTTTTGAGAACTATCGCGGCAAGCTACGGGTCGTTGGCGAACGTCTTGATGTCGTCAGTGGTGGATTTAGCGCTTACGGTAACCAGATGGAGCCCTCGGGTTGGGTCACCTTTGGCGATGACGCCCGTTGGGATCTTCGGGTGAAAGGTAGCCGGCTGACCGTGGACGACCGTCTTATGCGTTTCGCGGCTTCCTTCTCCGAGGAAGTGGCAGAGTTTACGAATCAATTCGACGCCAGCGGCCACACCGGTCTCGATGTTCGCTTGAGGCGTTCGTCAGTGGGAGAGCTCATCACTACTCGAGTGTTGCCGGTGGGCCTTAGTCTTCGTCACCGCAGCAAGCCCTTGGTGATTGGCAACATCCACGGGATTCTAGAGATACGTGGCGACGCCTTGCGGCTCGAAGAACTTACCTCCGATCTCATCGGGGGGCGTGGCCCGAATCCCGTGCCCGCCACTGTGAGCCTCGGCCAGGGAAGTTTTACGAGCATGGATGGGCTCCATCTCAAAGACATCCAAATTGTTGGTCTTCCGCTCGGCGCATCGACCGTCTCGTGGGCGCCCGCCGCAGTGGGGGAATTCCTGCGTGACCTTGCGATGGAGGGTCATGTCGACGTCAGCGTCGAAGTCTTACGTTTTCACGAGGGCCGAGCTGTTTTCAAAGCCGACATCAAGCCCCGGCTTTTGCGAGCCGATGTCGGTTTTTCTTTGGAACTCAATTCCGGCGTGCTTGATCTCTCCAGCGCCGTCGTGACGGCGGACGGGCTCGAGTTCATGGAAGGACGATTCAAACGCTCCCACGGCAAAATACAGCGCTTCCTTTTCCAGAAACTCGCGGCCGATTTTTTGTTTGAGAATGGGGCCTTGAGTCTCTCGAAAATCGATACGAGGCTCATTGGTGGTCGAACCAATCCCAAGGAAACTCGATTCAAGGTGCAGTTGGGCGAGGTCAAGACTTTCGACTTGGGATTGAGGCTTGCCGACGGAGATCTTTCAAACCTCGTCAAGATCTTCGGCGGCAAAGCGAACAGTCTCCAAGGACGGGCGAACTTGGTGATGGGAATGTCGGGACAGGTTGGAGAACTCGATAGTTATCGTGGAGAGGCGCGGGCGAAGATGCGTGGCGATCGACTCTACGATTTGCCCTTCTTCGCTCCGGTTTTTCAGCTCATCAACTTCGACTTTCTGACCACTCCGCAGCGAGGCTCGCAGCGAGGCGAAGTTGTGATGTCTTTGGGTAACCGAGAACTGACCGTTGAGTCGGCGTCTTTCCGTGGACCTGGTATCAACCTGGATGGCAGCGGCGCCATCGGTTTTGACGGTCTTTGCAAGCTGGCCTTTGAACCCAAGGCGATCAAGTTGCTGGATAGCATCCCCATCGTTGGCGACATCAGCGACTTGGTCGGCGGGATCATCGTCGACAAAGTCTATGTTACTGGCCCGATCGAAAATCCCCGAGCGAGCATCGGCAACTACATCACGGATCTTTTGCCTTCGGCCCCAGACTCGGGGCGGCGGCCGGTCATTCGCCCCCCACGGGAAGACAAGAAGTCAAAGACGCCGCCGTCATCGAGACCGACGCCTAAGCTCGGGCCGAAATCCAAGTCTGCATCAAAGCCGAGGAGACCATGAAGAATACTTACGTCGTGATCATGGCGGGAGGTTCCGGGACGCGATTTTGGCCCCGCGGACGCCGTAGTCTTCCGAAGCAGCTGTTGGCCATGGGGCCTGGTGGCACCTTGATTCAAGAGACTTGGGCTCGCATCCCAGCGTCGATTGGAGTCGAAAGGACCTTAGTTCTGACCGGCGCGAGCCAAGTTGAGGCTCTGTGCGAACAGTTGCCTGAGCTGTCGTGCGAGAACGTCATCGCCGAACCTGCGGGGCGTGATACGGCGCCTTGTATCGCCTTGGCGGCGGCGGTGGTACACCGGCGGTGCGCGGATGCGGTGATGATCGTGCTCGCCGCCGATCACGTCATTCAGCCGCCCGAGGCCTTTCAGCATTGCCTCGAACGCGCGGTGCAAGCGGCGCGATCAACCGAGGGCTTGATCACCTTGGGCATCCCGCCGAGCTACGCGGCCACGGGCTATGGCTATCTAGAGTTGGGAGCTGAGATTGAACCGGGGCTTCGCGAAGTTGCGAACTTCGTGGAGAAGCCGGTTGAGGCGGTGGCTCAGGATTACTTGGCAGCTGGCAACTACCTTTGGAATAGCGGCATTTTCATTTGGAAGGCTGCGACGGTACTCGAAGAGCTTAAGGTCTTCGTCCCCCAACTCGCCGAGGGCGTCGAGCGGATCGCCGCGGCTGATGGCGATGAGTTCGATGCGATCTTGGCTAGTGACTATCCGAAGTTGGAAAAGATCAGCATCGATTACGCGGTCATGGAGCGGTCGAAACGTCGGTATTGCGTTCCCGCGACTTTTGAGTGGGACGACGTGGGATCATTCTCTGCGCTCGCACGGTTGAATCCCGCCGACGCTCGTGGAAACGTCGCACTCGGTGACGTGCTGGTCCTCGATACGAAGGGCTGCATCATCGACAATCGCAGCGACGGCCTCGTGGCGACGCTCGGTGTCTCCGACCTGATTGTCGTACGCACTCAAGATGCGGTGCTCGTCGCCCGCAAAGACCAAGCTGAGCGCGTCAAGGAGATTGTCCAAGAATTGGAGCGAAAAGGTGAAACTCGATACCTTTGATAGGCCGAAGGCGAGTCGTCGTCAGGCAGATCGATCGAGATTTTTTTCAGGGGACGAAGGGTCTTGAAGAGCGAGTCGTTTGCGGGGCGCCTGATGGGCCTCGACTACGGTGAGAAACGGATCGGCATCGCCATGAGCGACCCGATGCGAATCCTCGCCACCCCCTCCCAAGTCTTGACGCGGACCGAGATCAGTCGTGACCTCGCGGCCCTCAAGGCCCTCGCCGAATCCGAAGGCGTAACCGCCATCGTGTTGGGCTTGCCGACGAATACGGATGGCAGCGAAGGTGAAATGGTGGTCAAGGTGCGCGCTTTCGCAGCGCAGCTAGAAGAGGCGCTCAAGCTGCCACTACATTTCATGGATGAGACCTACAGCTCGCTGGAGGCCGACGCCATGCTTCGGACTCGTGAACGCGATTGGAGAAAACGCAAAGCCAAGCGCGACATGTTCGCGGCCCAGGTCATTCTTCGCGCCTGGATGGATCACTACCTCTAGACGGCAGGCCCTTGCTATACTCTGGCGCATTGAAGCAGCGACAGCTTGGCTTTTGGCCTAAAGAGGCGCCATAAGTCATTGCTCATAATGAGTTTATGTTGTTTTGCGGACGCGCTCCTTGATTCGTGTTTGTCACGTGAATGAGGGTTCCACCCTGGGCTGGGATTGGCCATTTTCGGATTTGCTCCTTCTCCGGGAGCGACCGAGTGGTTTTTCGCGGCGCGGGGTGCAGGAAGAAGGGCTCGTAACCGGGTGTTCAAAAGACACCCGCTCGAGCACATCGGCAATCAGCCATAGCCAATTATTAGAGAGAAGAACCGATGTCAGAACTGACGGAGACCATCCCCGACAAGGCCGATATTATTGGTCGTTTTCGGACCCATACCGGTGATACCGGATCACCCGAAGTGCAAGTTGCGTTGCTTTCTGCGCGCATCAAACACCTCACCGAGCACCTCAAGTCGCACAAAAAGGACAACACGTCCCGCCGCGGCCTGTTGATGATGGTCGGTAAGCGCTCGAGGCTCCTCCGGTACCTGTGGCGCCAAGATCCCAGCCGTCACGACAAGGTGGTGCAAGAGCTCGGAATTCGCTCAACTCACGGGCGCTAGAATTGAGCGGCATTGCCCCTGGACACGGGTCCGGGGCCGATGCCCCGCCTTCGGCCTTCAAGGGAATGTCGGAGTTTTGAAGGAATGAAGGAAAGAGAATGAAATTTAATCAAATCAAGGTTCAAACGAACCTGGAAGGGAAGACGCTAAGCCTCGAAACTGGCTACTTGGCAAAACAGTCTTCCGCTTCCGTCATCGCCACGCTTGGCGACACCGTCGTCTTTTCGTCGGTCTGCTCCGCTGACCCCCGTCCGGGGCTCGATTTTTTCCCCCTTAGTGTCGATTATCGCGAGAAACTTCAGGCTGCGGGTAAGTTCCCCGGCGGCTTCATGAAGCGCGAAGGACGACCGACAACCAAAGAAATCCTGACCTGCCGTCTCATCGATCGCCCCGCGCGCCCGATGTTTCCGGAGGCCTACAAAGACGAAGTGCAGATTTGCACCTTCGTAGTGCAGATCGAT
The DNA here is from genome assembly GCA_036479435.1 of Planctomycetota bacterium. Taxonomy (GTDB): domain Bacteria; phylum Planctomycetota; family DRQF01; genus JAZGFI01. Next base: position 67,164 of record JAZGFI010000288.1, read on the forward strand.
CGTGAGAACGATCCCGACATGGTGGCGATGAACGCTTCCTTTGCCGCCCTGCACGTTGGCGACTTGCCGTTCTTCGGCCCCTTGGGCGCCGTGCGCGTCGCGCGCGTTGAAGGTAAGTTCGTCCTGTTTCCCAGCACTGAGGAAGTCAAAGAAGCTGACATGGAGTTGATCGTCGCGGGTAACCACGACGCGATCACCATGGTAGAAGCGTCTTGCAACGAAGTCTCGGAAGAGGACTTCTTGGACGCCCTCGATTACGCCCACGCTGGCGTCAAGACCATCTGCAAACTCATGGATGAGTTTCAAAAGAAGGTCGGCAACAAGAAAACCCCCTACGTCGAACCCGAGAATTCGCATCACGAGATCTACGACTCCGTTATGGACGAGTATCGCGATCGCTTCGAGGACCGGATTTTCACCGAGGGCAAGCACGAGAGGACGGCGGCGCTTCGCGATCTTCGCAACCAGGCGATGGACCAATTCGTCAGTGACGATGACGGTGATGCCGAAGACCGCAAGAAGGCCGTCAAGGCGGCCTGGAAGGAACTCGAAAAACAGATCACCCGCGATTTGCTTTTCGACGGCAAGCGGGTGGATGGTCGCGGTCCCAAAGATATTCGCGACATTCATATCACGGCCGGTTTTCAGCCCCGCCTCCACGGTTCGGCCGTGTTCACGCGCGGCGAGACTCAAGCTCTGGTGGTCGCCACGCTCGGTACGATGCGCGATCAACAGATCGTCGACGGCCTCGCTGACGAATACTCCAAGAAGTTCGACTTCCAATACAACTTCCCGCCCTACTGCGTTGGCGAGTGCAAACCGATCCGCGGTGTCTCACGCCGCGAAATCGGACACGGAAACCTCGCGGAGCGCTCTTTGCTTCCGGTACTTCCGGATCCGAAGGACTTCCCCTACACGATTCGTTTGATCTCCGACATCCTTGAGAGCAACGGATCGTCGTCGATGGCGAGTGTCTGTGGCGGAACCTTGGCGATGATGGACGCGGGTGTGCCTATCAGCCAACCCGTCGCCGGTATCGCCATGGGGCTCTGCAAAGATGGCGATGACGTCGTCATCCTCTCCGACATCCTCGGCTCCGAAGACCACTTCGGCGACATGGACTTCAAGGTGGCTGGAACGGGTCGCGGCATCAGCGCGGTTCAGATGGACATCAAAGTGAAGGGGCTATCCAAGCAGATCATGAGCCAAGCTCTTGATCAGGCGCGTGACGGTAGGCTTCGCATCTTGAAGAAGATGATTGCCTCGGTGTCACGTCCCGCCGAGACCATTTCCGCCTACGCGCCTCGCCTGATGGTGATGTCGATTCCGCCCGAAAAGATCGGATTGATCATCGGGCCCGGCGGCAAGAACATCAAGCGCATCCAAGAGGAGAGTGGAGCCAACCTCGAAATCGAGGACGATGGAACCGTGCACATCTCCTGTCGCGATGCGGACGGCGCTGCCTACGCTCGCGGTCAAGTTGAGATGCTGATCGCAGAAGTCGAAGTCGGCAAGGTCTACCACGGCAAAGTTGTTTCGATCAAAGACTTCGGTGCCTTCATTGAGATCCTTCCGGGTCAAGAAGGTTTGTGCCACGTCTCCGAGTTGTCGGACGAGTTCGTTTCCAACGTGATGGATGTCGTCAAGATGGGTGATCTCATCGACGTCAAGGTCATCGCGCGCGACGAGCAGGATCGCATCAAACTCAGCCGCAAGGCGGTCTTGATGGGTGAGAACTACGAGCAAGGCGGCGGCGGCGAGAGCCGTGGCGGCCGAGGCCGCGATGAACGTGGTGGCCGTGATGGCGGTGATCGTGGCGGCCGTGGCCGTGGTCGCGATGACCGTGGTGGCCGCGACGGTGGTGACCGAGGTCGAGATCGTGGCGGCCGCGATGGCGGTGATCGTGGTCGCGATGGCGGTGGTCGCGATGGCGGTGATCGTGGTCGAGATCGCGGTGGCCGAGATCGCCAGAACGCTTAATTTGCGTTGATCAGTTGAAGGGGCAGGCGCTTAGGGCGCCTGCTTTTTTTTGGACCTTCGACCATAGAGATTTGGCGCTTGGGTTTGGCCTTGCAAAGGGAGTTGACTTTGGTCTGACTCAAATGTTCAGGGTTTCGGGTATGGGTGGGCCCCTATCCCCTATGGCTAGGAGTCGGCGCCCCGGAGGGGCCAGGCGAAGCCCTTGATGCTGGATTTGCGGTAGAAGCGACGGATGGTTTCGATTTCGGGAATGTCGGGCGCTTCTTCGAGGGCTTTCATGGCGGCGTGGAAGTCTCCGTGGGCGCGAAAAATCTTGCGGTAGACCTCTTTCACGGCGCAGCGTGCCTCAAGATCAAATCCCGCCCGGCGCAATCCCACGACATTCAAACCACGGATTTGGCTGCGGCCCGTGACGATGGTGTAGGGCGGCACATCCTGACTCGTTCCGCTGATGCCGCTCACCATACAAATCTCGCCGAGGCGGCAGAACTGGTGTATGACTGAGTTGCCGGAGATGAAGACGCCGTCGCCGATTTCGACGTGGCCCGCCGCCAAGGCGTTGTTGCACATGATGACGTGATTGCCGACTCGGCAGTCATGGGCCAAGTGGCTCTGGGCCATGAAGTAATTGTCGTTGCCGATCGTCGTCGATTCACCCTCTCGGGTGGCGCGGTGGACGGTCACGTTCTCGCGGAACACACAGCGGTCACCAATCTGTAGCCCGCTCGGAATCTCGGGATCAAAATTGAGGTCTTGGGGCAAATGGCCCAACACCGCTCCCATGTGAACCTCGCAGTCACGGCCTAACTTCGTGTTGCCGCTCAGATGCGCGCGCGCCAAAATCACCGTTCCCGAACCGACCTCAACTCCGGATTCCACGATCGCAAAAGGCCCAACTTCGACGTTGGCCGCGAGTTGGGCTTGGGGGTGAATGATCGCGCTGGGGTGGATCAAGGTAGGAGGGCTCCGTTGGCATTGATGAGGGGCCCAAGCAGGGTTGGGGCTGGCACTGTACAAAAAAAACCCACTGGTCTGAGACCAGTGGGTAACCCCCGTTAAGGGGCAAAAGAACATGACCAAGGGAAAGATTTCAGGCGTAGAGAGGAAGGAAGGAAGTTTTTACGTGTATGGGACACAACCTCGGCCATGTAAATTGTTGTTTGTTTCGTTTTGCGAGATGTCGCGACAAAGGTTTGGGGCTTGGCTATCAGGTCGCCAAGCTCTCAAAACTTCGTGACTTCACTTACTCCTAGGCAGCCAGAACAGTTTTCGTTCGATGTGCTCTTCGTCGGAATGGTCTTCATAGAGACCTGCGCCAGTTTCATGGGGCTTTTCGCCGCCGATTTCGAACCGCGACTGGGATTCCGAGCCAGAAATCATCTTTCACTTGCCACCCTATAGGGGATGCACGCGAAAATCAAGGTGCGGCAATTCCCGTAAGCCCACGGATCACCGCTAGATGCGGGAATCCACCTCATGATAGCCCAGCGACTTCAGATCTCTAAGATATTGTCGCAGCCGACCTTACTAACGATGACATAAGTCCGATGTGAGCAAGAAGCGATTAATCTACAGGAGCACGAATCTTCTCATTTACTGGTAGCCGGCGGGCGATGGCCCAAGTCACCAAGAGAAAGCCGGTCCCCATGAGGCCGTCGTGGAACGAGTCGGTCCCCCAGATCCACTCCTGGGATCCCCTAAGATCATCGCTTATCTTGCGGCCGACACCTCTCGCGACGTACCAGCCCGCGTGCAAGCCCATGCTCAGCCACAGTGTGCCCCTTTGAACGCGAAGACTGGCTAGTATCCAACCGACGGTCGCGAGCCCCAAGAGACGCTGGGGTGCGACCACGAGTTCTCGGAGACCCTCCGCCATGGCGAGGAGAGCTTGCGCCCCTATGCTCACCGTCGAGCTGTCGAACAGCGTTTCTTTCGGAATCTTTAAGTAGTGACCCAGCGCAAAGAACAGGGCGGTGGCGGCGACGCGACGGCCCAGAACCTCGAACAGAAATCCGAAGAACAATAAGTCTTGGAGCATATTGACGATCGGCGAAGCCAACAGGTAGCCGAGGAAGTCGACGCTGCGGTCGAAGGCGTCAAAAGTCAGGGCTTGGCGCTGGCCAAGGAGAGTCAGAAAAGTCATGTAGACCCCAAGACTGACGAGGCCCAGCGCTAAGCCTCGGAGCCAATCCCAGGGTGCTCGCCCCGCGGTCGCCAAGCCACACTCATGACGCCAATGGCGGCGCTTGAGGCTGAACCACCATAATCCGAACAAGAACATGAGGCTCAGGGCGTACTGTGCGGCCTTGCGGATGACACGCGTCTCGCGGGCGCGGTTATGGGCGACTCCTTCAAAACGACTGTGGCCGGCGTTCTCGGCGCCATCCACGAGCCGCCAGGTGCCCACCGACATCGAGGATGGCTCGCTGTACCTTAGTTTTCCGTCCTCAAGGCTGAGCCGTACCTGGTTTTGCTGCCGGTTGATGACTTCGAAGAGCTGCTCCCAGGTCCGTCCATCCGCGGTCTTGCCGTAGTGGAAAATCGCGACCGGGGAATCAGGACGATCGTCGCCTATCAGCATGATTCGATCGGAATCCCGGTACTTGCTGGTTACGGCATTGGTATCGCCAATGCGGTCGCTGGGCTTTAGAGTTCTTGTGAGCCCAAGCTCCAGCTTCACGAGGGGCGTGACCACACAAACGCTGAGCAGAGCCAAAGCCAATGCTTTGAGCAAGCGCTTGCCCTGGAATTGCGTTGTCGCCATCGACTCGTCGACCTCACAAATGTCCACCAAAGAACGGCTGGCTCCGGGTTCCCCGGTCGCTATCATGAACAAATGGTTTACTTATCCAAGATCTACACGCGAACTGGCGACGATGGCACGACTGGCTTGGGCGACGGGACGCGAGTCCCCAAGACCCATCCGCGGATCAAAAGTTATGGCTGTGCTGACGAACTGGGCGCGGTCATCGGCCTTGCTGCCAGTTTCAACCAAGACGAAGAGATGGTCGAACTCCTGCGCCGGATTCAGAATGACCTCTTTGACCTCGGCGCCGATCTTTGTGTGCCCTTGTCAAAGGAAACCACTAAGGAAGTTGAATCGTCAGCCGGTGAATCCAAGGCTCCCGCCCCCAAAGCGCTGCGTGTCGCCGCAGCACAGGTCTTAAGGCTTGAGGGCGAAATTGATGTGATGAACGAGAGTCTTAAGCCGCTGAAGAGTTTTGTGCTTTCCGGCGGCAACGCGGTTGGCGCCCATCTTCACCATGCGCGTTGTGTCGCTCGCCGCTGCGAACGCGACGTCTTGGCGCTCGCCGACATCGAGACGATTAATCCCGTCGTGGCACGCTACCTAAACCGACTCTCCGATTGGTTGTTTGTCGCCGCGCGTTTCGCGAATCAGCGGGATGGTTCCGAAGTCCTTTGGAAGCCGGGCGAACAGCAGAACGAGGCGTGAGCGAGTTCGAGAGTCGCGCGGGTATCACCGATGCCGAGCCCTGTCCGTATCTTCCCGATCGCCAGTGGCAGAGTTTCATTCTTCAGCCGGCGGGCCCCCTTAGCGCCGAGATTCATGAGGCGATGCTCGACCAGGGTTTTCGTCGAATGGGGCAGTTGTTGTTTAGGCCCTTGTGCCCGACCTGCAGCGCTTGCCGTTCGCTTCGACTCGACGTCAACAAGTTCGCTCTCAACAAAAGCCGGCGGCGTTTGATGCGTCGCAATGCAGACTTGACGGTGGAGCTGGCTCCTCCGCAGTACTCAGAAGAAAAACGGGCTCTGCTCGAACGTTACTTAGACGCGCGTCATGTCGGGCCGATGGTGGCCGAAGAGCAGTCCATGTTGCAGTACATGTTCTCGGGCACTGACCACAGTTACGAATTCAGCTACCGCGACGCCGACGAACGTCTGATCGGGCTGGGCCTTTTCGACTTGACGGCCAACGTCGGCAGCTCGGTTTACTTTTACTTCGAACCCGCGGAATCAAGACGGTCGCTTGGCACCTACTCGATGCTGCGCGAGATCGAGTTCACAAAAAACGCCGGGGCGCGTTGGTTTCACCCGGGGTTTTATATCGAGGGTTGCGCGGCCATGGACTATAAAGCTCGGTTTCAGCCCGCCGAGATCATGGACGAGAATCGGCTTTGGGGGCCGTTTTCGACCTAAGCTCCTTGGCCCAAGCGACGAGCAAGCGCGCGTCTTCGCGGAGGCCGGCTTCGACTTCCTCTTTGGACGCGTTCGCGATCCAAAGCCCGCTGTCGATGAAGACGCGCTCTGTCAGTTTGCTGAGGCGCGGATCATTGGGGATCGTCTCGCAAAGGTAGTCACCGAAAAACGCCGCCAAGCCGAAGTCTTCCTTCAC
>JAZGFI010000289.1:0-52511 GCA_036479435.1 Planctomycetota bacterium
CTCGGTTCCAGCTGGTGGTCGACCTTGGCCGGATGGGATTGGGTACCCATAGGGTTTCGAACAAAGTTTCAGATCTGACTAAGTCATTTCGTACTCCTTGACTGAGCTTTCCCAGCGCACTGACGCCGTACGAAGGTTTACTTCATGGCTTCGAGCATGACTTTGCCCATGTCGGCGGGGCTTTTGGCGACGGGGACGCCGGCTTTTTCGAGGGCCGTGATCTTGTCGGAGGCTTTGCCGGAGCCGCCGGAGATGATGGCGCCAGCGTGGCCCATGCGTTTGCCGGGAGGGGCGGTTTGGCCAGCGATGAAGGCGGCTACGGGTTTGGTCATGTTCGACTTGATCCACTCGGCGGCTTCTTCTTCGGCGGTGCCGCCGATTTCACCGATCATGATGACCGCTTCGGTGTCGGGGTCGGCGTTGTAGAGCTCGAGCGCGTCGATGAAGTTGGTGCCGTTGATGGGATCACCGCCGATGCCGATGCAGGTCGATTGGCCGAGGTTGAGTTCGGAGAGCTGCCAGACGGCCTCGTAAGTGAGGGTGCCGCTACGAGAAAGAACTCCGACGTTGCCGGGGCGGTGGATGTAGCCGGGCATGATGCCGATCTTGCACTGGCCGGGCGTGATGATGCCGGGGCAGTTGGGACCGATGAGGCGCATGGAAGAGCCTCGGATCGCGTCGCTGACCTTGGCCATATCTAAGACCGGAATGCCCTCGGTGATGCAAACCGCGAGGTCGATGCCCGCGTCCATCGCCTCAAGAATGGCCTCGCCCGCAAAGGGCGGCGGCACATAGATGACGGTGGCGTCGGCGCCGGTGGCTTCGACAGCTTCACGCATGGTGTCGAAGACGGGGAGATCCAGGCAGGTCGTGCCGCCCCGTCCGGGGGTGCAACCGCCGACGATCTGCGTGCCGTATTCGATCATTTGTTCGGCGTGGAACTTGCCCGCCGAGCCCGTGATCCCCTGAACGAGGACCTTTGTGTTCTTGTCAACAAGAACGCTCATGATGTAATCCTCTTTTCGCTCAGGAAACCAGTTTGACGATCTTGTTCGCGGCGTCGGCCATGTCGGTGGCCGTCGTGATGGGAAGGCCGGAGTTCTCGAGGATCTTACGCCCCTCTTCGACTTCCGTTCCCTCTAAGCGCACCACCAAAGGCACGCTCAAGTTCACGTCTTTGACGGCCTGACAGATCCCGTTCGCCAAAGTCGTGCAGCGTAAGATGCCGCCGAAGATGTTGACGAGAATGCCCTTCACGTTGGGGTCGGCCAAGATGATCTTGAAGGCCGTCGACACCTGCTCGGCGGTGGCTCCGCCGCCAACATCTAAAAAGTTGGCAGGGTTGCCGCCGTGATGCTTGATGATGTCCATCGTGCCCATGGCGAGGCCGGCGCCGTTCACGAGGCAACCGATGTTGCCGTCGAGCTTGACGTAGGAAAGTCCCGCCTCGGCGGCCTCGATTTCGGTTGGCTCTTCTTCGTCGATGTCGCGAAGCTCCGCGATCTTTTTCTGACGGAAAAGAGCGTTCTCGTCGAAGTTCATTTTCGCATCGAGCGCGATCAGATCGCCGTCTTTGCTGATGACGAGGGGGTTGATCTCTGCGAGCGAACAGTCGTTTTGGTTGAAGACGTGGGCCAGCCCCATCAAAAACCTAATGGCGTTGTTGTGCAACTCGGGCGGGATACCCATGCCTTTGGCCAAGCGGCGCGCCTGGTAGGAACGCAGCCCCGTGACCGGATGGATTTCTTCGGTGAGAATCTTTTCCGGGGTATTGGCGGCGACAACTTCGATGTCCATGCCGCCTTCGGAAGATGCCATCATCACGCCGCGTTGGGCGTCGCGGTCCATCGCAATCCCGACGTAGAGCTCGGTCTTGATGTCGCTCCCTTTTTCGACGAGGAGCGTTTTGACCTTTTGGCCCTCGGGACCCGTTTGATGGGTCACGAGATTCTTCGACATGATCTCGCGCGCGGCTGCCACCGCTTCGTCGGCACTCTTCACGAGCTTAACGCCGCCGCCCTTTCCGCGACCGCCCGCGTGGATCTGGGCTTTCACGACCGAGACCGGAGTCCCATTGGCGGTGAATGCCTGCCCGGCCTCTTCCGGATTTTGGCAAACGACGCCTTCCGCGACGGGTAGGCCCAACGCGCGAAGCAGCTCTTTTGCCTGGTATTCATGAATATTCATAAGATCTTGATGTTGCTCACCTTGTGATCGTTCATTGGGGTCATGCGGCCCCAGAACGGGGGTCTCCGCCCGGGTCTCCTCGCATCATCTTGAATGGGGAGGCGGGCTCGGGCCAAACAATCTAACGACGCAAAGTTAGCATCGCCACCGCAAGCATTAGATCCCGAGTTTGCTGTAGAGCTGCTGAAACTTGGCGATGACGCCTTCATCCGCCGTCACGTCGACAACACCCGCCCGGTGGATCTTGATGGTGTTGGTGCCACCGCCAAGGATGTTTGAACCGGTGACCAAAACCGCCAATTCGCCGGGCTCGACGAGGTTGTTTTCGAAGAGGTGTTTTTCGGCTTTGAAGTAGAGATCGTCGATGCTCTCCGCTTCTTTCATCAACACGGCGTGGATGCCCCAACAAAGCGCCAAACGTTGAAAGGCCGCCTCGGTGAAGGTCGCGCCGATGATACGGGTGCGCGGCCGAGCAAAGGAGATCTTGAAGCAGGTTCTCCCCGAACTCGAAAACGCCACGATCATCTTGGCGCCCAGCTCGCGAGCCGCCACGGCCGCGGCATGCACCGTCGCATCAGCGACATCGCCACCCGAATCCATTTCGATGCGCCCCATCGAACGCTCATAGATGGCACTTTGCTCGGTGAACAGCGCGATATCCGTCATCGCGGCCACGGCACCGACGGGGTGTTTTCCGACGGCTGTTTCGCCGGACAGCATCACCGCATCGGTGCCGTCGAGGATCGCGTTCGCGACATCGGAAGTCTCCGCGCGCGTCGGGCGCGGGTTTTCGATCATGCTCTCGAGCATTTGGGTGGCGGTGATCACAATGCGGCCGCGTTCGCGAGCGGCGCTGATGATCTCTTTTTGCATCACCGGCAACTGTTCGCTTGGGACCTCAACGCCCAAGTCGCCGCGCGCCACCATGATGCCCTCTGACGCCGCGACGATCTCTTTTAGGTGAACGAGCGCCTCGGGTTTTTCGATCTTGGCGATGATGGCGGGGTCGTAACCCAACTTCCGCACGGTGTTGCGCAGGTGCCGCACATCATCGGCGTGCCTTACGAATGAAAGAGCGACGAAGTCAACGCCAAGCGTCATGCCGAATTCAAGGTCGCGATAGTCTTTGGGAGTCATCGACGGCGTCGAGACGTTAACGCCGGGAAGGTTGATGCCCTTGTTCGCCCGTAAGATACCGCCGCAGACAATCTCGCAAACCAATTCGTCTTCGGTTTTGGTCTTGCAGCGCAACTCAAGGTTGCCGTCGTCCAACAAGATGCGGTCGCCCACTCCCACATCGCTAACGAGGTTTTTGTAGGTCGTCGCGATGATGCCTGGCTCGGACTCTTTGGCGAGTGTCGAAACGCGGATTTCTTCGCCACTCTCTAGTAAGACCGGCTTCCCGTCTTTCAATGCCGCGGTGCGAATTTTTGGCCCCTGGAGATCCTGCATGATGGCAATCGGGACACCCAAACGCTCTGAGACTCGCCGCACGCGCTCAACGCTGCGGCGGTGGTCTTCGTGTTCACCGTGAGAGAAGTTCAATCGGAAGGCGTTCGCACCGGCCTCTACCAAAGCCTGAATCATGGCTTCGCTAGATGAGGCCGGGCCGAGGGTGGCGAGGATGCGCGTTTTGGCCATCGGACCGAAAGGCGGCCATGGCGTGGGTTTGGATTCCATGAAGGCAAGATAAGGCTTCGGCTTAGGCCCGCCAAGCCCCGCCAAGATTTGCGGCGGCGGCGGGAACACGCCGGTGCGAAGGTCGGTTCAGCCGGGAAGCTTCATCGCGCTCGGACTTGCCATTAACTACCGATCAGCCGGCCTTTATTGAGTCGCCACCATTCCTGCAATTCACGAACTTTCGTGAGGATAATGCCGCGGTCGGCGGCGGCGTCGAGTTTTACTTTGCTGCCCGTCAGCTTTCCCAGGCTGTCGATGGCCTTTTCGCGAATGAAGATGTTGTCGTGCTTCAACAACTCAATGATGCTCGGAATGGACCACTGCGCGCTCATCGCGGCGAGGCTGTCCAGGGCGGCGGTAACGACGTAGTCTGATTTGTCGCCGAAAGTACCCACGAGCGCTTCTTCTGCGTGGCGATTGCGAATCGCGGGCTCAAGCTCTGAAAACCAAGAGACGGCCGCGAAGCGCTTAGCCGGCTGCGAGGAGCTGATCTCGAGCAAGACCTGATCGAGCTGTTTTCTCTGGGCATCGCTCAAGACGGTATCGACGTGCTTGTCCGCATTGGCGGCAGACCCACTGCCTTCCACGCGGCGCGAACCCGCCTTGAGGATCTCTGACCCGACTTCTTCGACGTAGGCCATGCGCTCGTCGAGGTGGCGTTGGCGGTCGCGAATGGCATCGAGATCCGTGCTGATTTTTTGCAGGTCGGACACCACGTTTTCGCCAAAGGCCTGGTCGAGTCGAGCGATGTCGTTTTCGAGCCGAGTCCCAAGCTCTTCGAGAGTCTGTGTTTCGCGTTTGCGTTCGGAGCGCAACTCGTCCCCAAACTGGGACAGGCTATGGCGCACTTGGCGGAGGGCCTCGGCGTTTTCTGATATCGCCCGCGTTGCGGTCGCGTATTTCCCCACCTTTCCCTCGCGGCCGGTTGATTCGTCAAATTCGGCTTCGACGGCGCCGAGTCGGTTAGCAAAAGACTCGCGCAAGGTGCCCAATTGACTCTCCAAAGCCTCGACCCGACTCGAGGTTGACTTGTGGTCGCCACGCTGCAAAAGCGTATCGCCCCACACTGCCATGATGCCCATGCCGAGCCCGAGGCAAAGCAGCATCCCCAGGCCGATCGTTGGAACATTCAGGCCCGAGGTTGAAGTCGTCTTGGGTGTCGGCGCGCAGTCATTGCAAAAGATCTTGCCCTGATCGATGGTGATCTTGTTGGAATTGATGTCAGAGAGCGGGATGCTCTCGTTGCATTCGTCGCAGAAATAAATCTTCATTCCGTCGCCTTTCTAGCCGCCGTTGGCACGCTCCCCCCCGGACCGGCCAGTATAGCCGCCCCAGCGCAGATTCCCCCAAATACGTTAATTCCGCACTTCGGACGTGCGAGATCGCACCGCAGATTCTTCGTCGATCAGTGCGCCACCCTCGCCGGGCCCCGCGGCCGGGCGCGATTTCGGCCGCAACCTCGTTCCCAAGGTTCCCTTCCAACCGCGGGCGTCCATCCAACGGACGGCCAAGCAGTCGCGAAGAGAACGAAAAAGTCGATTGCGGATGCCGTACTTGCTCAAACCGCCGTAACGCGGGCGATGTCGGACGATCATCTCGGAGGAGGTCCAGCCTTGCCGGTGGGCCAAGCTGATGTAGAAACGGTGCATTCCCTCAAAGTAGGGCAAAGTCGCTAAGACCTCGGCGCGGAACACCTTGAGGGGGCATCCGGTGTCGTGGATCGACTCGCCAAGGATGAAGTTTCGAACGGCATTGGCGATGCGCGTCGAAAACCGCTTCGACCAAGGATCGCAACGCTCCTTGCGCCAGCCATAGACCAGGTCGACACCGTCGCGTTCAAGCTGGTTGAGCATCTCTGGCAGGTCACGGGGGTCGATTTGGAGATCGCCATCCAAGGTCGCGACGAGGCGGCCCCGCGCCGCGCGGAACCCAAGCGCGAAAGCCGCTGACTGCCCCTTGTTCTCGGCACAGGTCAAAATCTTCAAGTTCGGATAGCGGCGCGCTGAAGCCGCAAGATGCGTGGCGGTGTCGTCGGTCGAGCCGTCGTCGACCGCAATGACTTCCACCCCATAGGGCAAATCCACCACGATCGGATCGAGCTCTGCAAACAGAGCCCGGACGTTCCCCTCTTCGTTGAAGAAGGGAATGACGAGGGATAATTCCGGTTCGGTTGGAAAGTTAGACGTCCTCACTCGCACATGTTGAGCAATCTCGGCGATCTAGGAAAGCGAGAAAGCTCAGACCGGTTAGGACGATTGACGGTGGTCTCTCAATGCTTCCCAAAAAGCGTAGAGCACCACGAAAAGCGACAGCGCCCATATCAGGGCCATCCAGTGCAGAAACCCCATGGGTATCCTCAATTGTGCCGGGCGACGCCCCAATTCTGACACGGCCTTCGCGCCATTCCTCGGGAATCAGCCGAAATTCCGCAGCCGGGCTTAGTTTTTCTCGCTGCGCACCATGAGCCGGCCCTTTTCACCCTCCCACCACGACTGCCAGCGTTGCAAGGCCGCATGACGGGTCGCGGCCGGGGCCGAGAATTCGTAGCCGAAGTTCTTTCCGGTGCCCTGGCGCAAGGCCTGGACGGCCTTGTAGCGAAAGGGCTTATCCTTCGCCTCGAGGAAGTTCATCAGCACGGGAATGGCGGCCATGTCACCGTGGTGCAAAAGCCCTGCGGCTGCTTCGTAGCGCACGACGTTGTCCTCGTCGTCCAGATAACGAACGAGAGTCTCACCGGCGGGTCCCGACCTCGCAAAACCAAGGACGTAGAGCATGCTGGCCTGCGTCCGCGGGGCGGATTCCGGGATGCGCTCCACGATCTGAGGCACCGCGAGCTCACGGATCTTCACGAGAAATTGAATCTCACGCAGCAAGGCGCTGCCGCGCCGATAGTCCAGCGCCGCCAACGACTTCTTGATGCGCTCTTCCATCGCATTGATTTTGACAATGGGCTGATCGAGCTTCGCAGCCTGCTCGTCCGTCAAGGTAATACCGTCTTGAGTGACGGTCGACGTACAGGCGAAAGTGCACATCAGTAGGGCCACTAGGGTCCCAAAGTGAAGAATTCGAACGGTCATGACCTGCGACTCCGATCCGCGTAAACCTCTGGTGGCACCACAGTCAGGTCGACGGGTGTCCTCCAAGTAGATCGGTCATTGCATGAATATTCTTGAGCGCGAAGAAGGAACGAAAGACCTATATCAGCGGCCGCGAGCTCGAAAAACAAGGTCCACCGCAAAAACCAAGAGCGCCAAACCCAAAAGCCAGTAGGGGAAAGAGCTGGGAGGCCTTTTGGAGCCGCGGCGGGATAGCTGGTCCAAAAAAGCCGCAGAAAGCTCCAAGTCAGGCCTCAAGGTGCGGTCATCGAGCCGGACGGGAGGGGGTAAAAGACGCCCCAGGACGACGCCATCGGCGCTGAGTATCCGCAAAAACTGAAGAGGGCCGGCCTCGGCCGTCTCAAGATCCCCGGCGGCGAGGATTCCGCTGGAGTAACGATGCGCGCCCACACGAGCGAGCGGCCACTCCTTTGAGCCGAGCGCCAGCCGCGCCGGGCCTCGTGCTGCCTTCTGCATGCGGCTCGGGCTCAGCCCTTTTAGCTCCAGACGAAAACCCCAAGCCTCTGGCCGCCGCTTGAGGCTCCACGAACCGGCTTGGCCCTCGCCACCATCCCTCGCGAACTGCTGCAACCACGTGCCGAAGGAATCCATGTCACCAAAGAGCGCGGCGAGATTTTTTGGATCACAGACGATGGGCATCGCGGCCACTAAGCCCGCCCCTATCCGATGCGAAGCCAGGGCGATGCGGTCCTCAGCGGCCGCCGAACGTATCCGCACTCCGGGCCGAGCGCGCGTCCGCAGCAGGCGCGCGAGGCTAAGCTCGCCCTGTCCGTCGACGCGGGGCAACACCAGTGGCCCCACCACAAGATCGCGACGTGACCGCGTCAAAAAGGCCCGGGTGAGCGAACTAAAGTCATCGACTTCAATCAGTTCACCCCCGGTTTGCGCGGCGAGCTGTACCAGCTTGCTTCGACTTCGCTCGTCGCGGTCGAACCAAAACACGAACACCCGCAGTTTCAGCACTTGCGCCCGCGCAATCCAAGCCTGCCATCTTTTGTCATCGCGAAAGGCGGCTTCGTCGCGCATGTCCGACAGCAAAAACAAAGACGCCGCGGACTTCGGCGGCCGCGATTCGGCGAGGGCCAAATCCAAAGCTTGCGCCAAATCCGTGCCGCCGCGAACGAGCACTTTGCCCAGATCTTTGTTGAGTTTCAGACCGTCGTTAGGCCCGTAAGTCGCCTCTCGGGTCTCGTCGGCGAAGGTCAAAAGCTGCAAGAGGTCGCGAGACCGGAGCTGTGCGGCCAACGATTGCACCGCCCGTGCTGCGGCGCGAAAGCGGCCGTCTCGGGCCATGCTGCCGGAGCGATCCAAGGCGACCGTGAGGTGCTGCGGCCCCTCCCCGGGATCGGCGAGAAGGGGCGATAAGGCCTCGAGTTCTGACCCGGTCCAGCCACCCAGTCCGAAGGCTTGCTCGGCGCCGCCCAATACCAAGGCACCACCAGCCTCCACGAAGGCACGCAAGCTGCGATCGATGCCTTGACTTTTCGCGGTTTCGGCGTCGAGGTCGAGGACCATCGCGACATCGGCCCGAGCCAAAGTGTTGACTCCGATACTGACGTCGACGGCAACCTTGGTCGCAGCCATGGCCGCGGCCAAGGAGGAAAGATTGTCGCCAATGAGCGTCAGCGAAAGCCGGCCCTTTGGGGCTCGAATGGGAATCTGTACGCGCTCTAGACTGCGGTCTTCATCGAAGCTCTCGTGCCCGGCCAGATAGACACCGAGGGTCGCTCGCTGGAGTCGGGATGCTGGAACGTTGATTGACACCACGAGCGAAGGCAGGCCAGGAGAGAATTCGGCGCGCTGTCTTGCGCCACCTTCGACCACTAGGTCAAAAACGCGCGTCTTTTGAACGCCACCAAACACCTCGATTTCAATGTCGACGAAGGCCGTCTCAGAGGCCGGTCGCAACAAAAATGATGTGCGTGCCCGGAGGCTGAGATTTTCGGGCGCGAGCTTTTGGGCCGCAGCGATCGTGATGGCGCCAAAGTTCGGAAGTTTGCTTAGGGCCGCCAGGGGCCCAAAATCAAAACCGCCATCGCTCGCCACGCGCAAGTCGACCACCGCGTCGTCTGGAACCTTCGACGCCAACTGCTCGATGGCGCCCGCGAGATTGAAACTTGCCCGATTCTCGGCAGATTCCATCGCCGCCGGCAAGGCGCCCTCGGGATTGAAGGAAAACGGCGGACCGTCGTAGATCAGCTGCGATCGGCGCCCCGCCGCAATGACCACGAGCCTCTCTGCGCCCTCCGCGGCAAAAATCTCGGGCGGCTGCCGCGACCAAGCTCGATGCCCACGGCTGCGACTGAGGTCGACGATGACGGCTTGAACGCGCTGTGCACGCGAGGAACCCACGCTCTGCAACCCACCGGGCCAAAACACCAATGCCAAGGTCGCAATCAGCAAGATGCCTGCGAGAACTCGGCCCCGGCGAATGCCGTCGTCGCGCCAGCGCATGGCGAAGGCGTAGGTCGCCAACAAGGTGATCGGAACCAGCAACCACCATTCGCTGAGGTTCGATAAAGAACCCGTCGCCACAAAAAAGGACGCCAAATGGGGTTTTTGCGCCCTCAAGCGGAAAGGGCTCCGGTGAGCGGAGTATCGATGAAGCCGCCGAACAAGACTGCGTCATCCTCGTAGAAAACAGCCGCCTGCCCCGGGGTCACCGCGCGGATCGGCTCATCGAAGAGAATCTCCACCTGGCCACTGGCGACCAAACGGGCTCGGGCCGGAACGGGCTCTGCCGCTGAACGGACTTTCACCGCTCCGGTGATTTGCTCCCCCACCTTGAGTCCGGCAAGGCCACCCCAAGTGAGCTGGCTCATCTCTAGGCCTTGGCCGGCGAGATGCTCGGCGCCGCCAATGACAACGAGGTTTTCAGCGGCGCGAATTTCGACCACGTAGATCGGGTCCTTAAATCCGCCGCCAAGCCCCTTGCGTTGACCGATGGTGTAAAGCTGATGACCTTCGTGCGGGCCAATGTCCTGACCGTCGACGTCGATAATGCGGCCTGGCTTTAGACTCTCGGGGTTGCGCTGGCGCAGCAAGTTGCCGTAGTCGTTGTCGGGGACGAAGCAGATTTCTTGGCTGTCGGGTTTGTCGCCCACCGGCAGACCGAAGCGATGCGCTTCCGCGCGGACTTCCGCTTTGGTCATGTTACCCAAGGGCAAGAGCGTGCGGCTTAACTGCGACTGGTCGAGGGGAAATAGGACATAAGATTGATCTTTTTGGCGATCGGCGGCACGAGCCACCGAGAGACGACCGCGGTGCTCGACGATCCGCCCGTAGTGTCCCGTGGCGATTTTACTGGCGCCGACTTCATCCGCGTACTCGATGAGGCGGCCAAACTTAAGATCGCGGTTACAAAGAATACAGGGATTGGGCGTTCGTCCCCGGTCGTACTCGTCGACAAAATAGTCGATGATCTTGCCGAACTCGCGCTTGAAGTTCACGGCAAAAAACGGGACGTCAAGGAGCGCCGCGACGCGGCGCGCATCCATCGAGTCGTCGAGGGAGCAACAGCCCTGCTTGCCCTTTTTGGCGGCGTCACCCGCCACGACTCCGTTGCGCATGAACAAGCCGATCACATCGTGGCCGGCCTCTGCCAGCAACGCGGCGACGACGCTGGAGTCGACCCCGCCGCTCATGGCCACGACGATGCGTTCAGATTCAGCCATCTTGATACTCCTGCTCTCGCCTTGAGAGCCCTGGGCCTTGCCGGGGATAAACAAAACCCCACCAGACAAGTTAATAATTTGGGACTTCGGCGGCAAATCCCCAGCTTGAGACGCCGAATGCCCCTGCCTACAATCTCGCCCCTCACCCTCCTAACGAAGGATTTACCGTCATGTTCAGGTTCAGCGGCCCCACGGAATTTTTGCCTTTCCTTTCGGGGGGAACACCATTCTTCGCCGGTATCGGCGACTACTTTCCCTTCATCGCCATCATCGCGGTCTTCCTCTTGGTGGTGGTCTTGCCTGCCCGCAAAGAAAAGAAGGCCAAGGCCAACATGCTCGAAACCCTGAAAAAGGGCGACAAGGTGCTCCTCCAGGCGGGCATGATCGGCAAGATTCAGCAGGTCAAAAACGGCGATGACACCGTCGTGGTCGACTTTGACGGCACAAAAATTCCCTTCTTAAAGAGCACCATCATCCGCGTTTTCAACGACAAGAAGGTAGAAGCGAAGAGCTAAGCCCACCGCAGTGTCCTTCGCCCCGGATCTTAAAATGAGGCGAATGGACTTTCGAAAGCGCTCCCTGAATTTTTTGCGAGGCCGCGCCGCTGAGCGCGCTTGCGCCCGGTGGCTCAAACAGCAGGGATATCGCATCCTGGCCCGCAACTTCCGCATCGGCCGCGACGAGATTGACATCGTCGCGCGCCTAGCCTCCGAGCTGGTGCTGGTCGAAGTTAGATTTCGCAGCGCGGGTTTAGGCTACGCTGCGGACTCTTTGTCTCCTAAAAAGCTGAAGAGCCTGCGCCGCGCCCACCGATCTTTTCTGCACAAGTTCCACCTGCCTTTTGCCCACGCGCGGCTTGACTTTGTTGCGGTCAGCCGCGAGGGGCGCCGCTGGCAATTCGAGCACCGCATCGGTTTGGGTGATTGACCGTGGTCGTGAGGTCGGGCCTCAGCGGCGTTTTTGCTCCGCGAGTCGGTTCAAGATGAGGGCCGCCATCGCGGTCGAATAAACGCGGCCGCCGACGCTGCCCCAGGCGCCAGTGGGATCAAAGGAGCCGTCATTTTTTTGCTGGCCTGAAAGTGCGTGGCCCAAGGCCCTAAACCAGGTCTTTTCAAAGTCGCCGCCCATTCGAACCGCCGCTTCGGTACCCCAGTACCAATAGTAAAGATCAACGCTGCCGCGGCGGAGATCCCAACGCGGGAGTCTTTTAAGCAATAGGTCCTGCGCCAGCCTCTCGGTCTTTTTGTCGACGGACTTGGCGTCGAAACGGATGACGAAAGCGGCGGCGGTCATCGCCTCTGATTCCCTCGGAGGAAAGGCTTCCAATTGACTTTTCTGGCGGATCGAACTGCCACCTCTTTTGATGTAA
This sequence comes from Planctomycetota bacterium, assembly GCA_036479435.1. Lineage (GTDB taxonomy): Bacteria > Planctomycetota > DRQF01 > JAZGFI01. The sequence continues at coordinate 12,027 of JAZGFI010000289.1, forward strand.
CCCGTACGCCCGGTGATGGGATCGGTCATGCTGTCGAGGTAGGACAAGGCCCACTCAAGGGCCCGGTCGTCCATTCCTTCGCTGCCCACATCGCGTGCGCGCAAGAGCGCCGCCATCATCCAGCAAGTCACCGAAACGTCGTTGTCGCCATCGCGCTCGCCGTAGCGCCATGCTTGGTAGGGGTTTTGAGATTCGATGATCGCGGACAGTCCACTCTCAAGTACGTCCTGCCATTTCTCGCTGTCGTCGCCGTCATAGGACTCCAGAAAGGTGAGCACGCAGAGCGCGTCGGCGTAATTGGAAGCCGTTCCCAAAGTCGGAGTAAAGCGCCCGTCCGGCTGCTGCACAGATTTCAAAAACTCAAGGCCCTTGTCGACAGCGCTTGCGATCCCCGCATCCTGCTTCGAGCCCATCGACTTTTGAAGAGTCCAAAGGGCGAGCGCGTGCCGGCCGATCTGAAGCGCCGAAGTATCGCGGGCCTTTTCGTCCGCAAATGCAATAACGCCCGTCGCGTCTTGCTGAGCCAATAGCCAAGCCAGAGCGCGGTCGCGCTGAGTCTTGAGAACGCTCGGAGCCATCGCGGCCTTCTCAGAAACACCGGGCCGGCCGTCGTCGTCCAGGTCCGGGCGCACGGCGAATAGAACCGTCACTCCCGAGCCGACCTTCATCCCATGCGCAAGACAATGCACCTCCAAGGCACTAAGGCCACGAGGATCAAAGACCACGGGATCATGAGGCCTCAGCACGGAAATGCTCTTCCCAAGGCCATGGAGGGCATCTTGAACTTCTTTGAGGCTGCCCGTCACAAGGGCCCTGCCATCGACTTCGGCGACGATCTTGCCGTCGGCTTTCGTCAACCGGATTCTGATCCGAGTGTCTTTGTCGCCGGAGTCTGATTTGAGAGTCGTTAAGCCCCAGCCTCGCGATAGCGCTGATGGCGGCGCGGCCGAGAAACTGAGGAGACGAACATCGACAAGCGACGGGTCGAGAGCCTGGCGCGCTGCGAGCATCATGATCCGCAACACTGCCGCGAAGGGTTCGGCCCCATCCAGCTCAATCAGGATCGGCGAGGGCGGCCCAGATAAGTCGAACTGTCGCGCGCTCGACTGGCGAAGTTTTTGCACGACCTTGTCGATCGTCGCGACTTTGCCGTCGATCTGAAACTTGCTCCCCTGATCGCTGATTCTCAACCTGAAGGCATAGGGGTCTTTTTCCTGCTCGGCAGCCATTGGCACTGCCGCCCCGGCACGGGCCGGGCTCGGCACTGCTTTCAGACCCACAAGCGCGGAAGCTACCACGAAGAACATGGCGAGCAACGCCAAGCGCCGTCGGCCAGACAAGGGCATCCAATCCACGCCGCCACCGTCTAGAATCAAATCGAGTCGTTTCATCAAGGCCTCCTTACCATCATCAGCAAAACCAATAGACACTCGCCAAGGCGGTGTCGACGTCATTTCTTCCCGCAACAAGCGAACGATGCCCTCGGCGTAGACGCTGCGGCAGGGCAGCACTTTCACCACGGCTGCGTCGGTGATGATTTCACGTTCGCGGCGCAAACCTCGCCGTGCGACCCACAACCCCGGGGCAAACCAAAAGACCGCAACCACCATGTCGGCGAAGATCTGAATCAAGGCATCACGACGGCGGACATGCACAAGCTCGTGAAGCAAAAGGGGAATCATGGCTTCCTCATCGAACTTTGCGATGAGGCTCTCCGGCAAGATCACGACCGGTCGCCGCCAACCGTGCAAAGCAGGGCTGGTGAGGGTTGAACTCTGCCGCCATTCCACGGCGCGTTTCACGCCAACTCGACGGCGCAGCTGATACCCAACTCGCTTGATGGCCAAGCCAGCCGTCGTTGTTTGTGCCAGCATGACCTGCGCTCTCCACTCGCCGAAAAGCCGCCGTGCGATCAGCGCCAAAGCGATGGCAAACCACAGCAACAAGACCGCCAGTTCCCCGCTCTGGCGAAAGCTCGGTCGAGTTTTCATGGCCACGGTGAATGCCGCGCCTGTTTTTCCCTCGGGTTCCTTCGCCACCTTGAGAGTTCTTATCGCTGGGGGCCGTGCGCCGCCGACCGTTTCGGATTCGTTTTTTGGCTCAGCTTTTTTCGAGGCGTCGAGCCAGGATCGATTGGGATCCTGCTCTAGGCTAGTAAGTGGTCTCCGACCGCTCTCGACTGGTGGTGGTGACACCGCCGTTGCCGCCTGCGCGTGACCTGATAGACCAAGGTCTTTGGGCTCATCAGTCTCACCGAGGTCGTCGCGGCTGGCCGCAGGTCGCGCGGAGCTGGACTCCAGCTCGATTGTCATCAAGGGCCACGATGGAGCCAGCCAAAACCCCAAAGGCAAACAAGCAGCCATCGCCAGGACACCCAGCCACACGCCGTGGCGCCATGCAGCTCGTGTGCGCCGCGTCAGCGACATTCCCGCCCAGACCAAAGTGGAACAAAGAACGACTTGAAGCGCGAGGCTGAGCGCCGAGGGCCAAAGAGCGGCGCTTACTTTGAGCAGAGATTCCATCACGACTTCTGCTCCTTTTTCTTCAACTCTTGGATGCGCGCCTCGAGCTTAGAGAGAGTTGCCGCGTCGATCTTTTTCCCGTCCACGAGGTGCACGAGCGCCTCATCGAGGGCTCCGTCAAAAGTGCGATCGACAAACTCGCGCACGAGTTTCCGCATCGTGCTATCGCGTTTCAGTCGAGCGCTGTAGACGTGGCTGCGGGCGCTGCGATCCACAGCGACGATGCCTTTGGGCTCCATGAGCTGGAGCATCTTCAAGATCGTCGTGTAACCGACCGGCTTGCGCGACTTGAGCCTTTCAAGGACTTCGCGCGCGGTACTGGGGCCACGCTCCCAGAGCACTTTCAAGATCTCCAACTCCGAGGAAGTGGGTTTGGCTCGATTAGCTGCGGACATCGCGATCTCCTTTGTGACGAATCACAACGTACGAACTCTTTCGTAGATTGGAAGAAAAAAAGAGATGGCTCTCATTTTCGGTCTGTTGACCACCATCCGCCCCGCTATGCGCGTAGCTCTCGGAGGCTTTCTAGGTGCTGCTCGATTATCTCGAGATTGACCCGGCGTATCGTGGGCAGATCGCCAACGCCCGGAACGTCAAAGGGAATATCGACCGCGGGGGCTGACATCGCAGAGAAGTTTAACTTGGGTTGGTGAATCAAGTTCAGAGCACGTCGAAGCTCCTCAATGAACTCACCGATCTGACGGAGAGCCTCCGCGCGTTCGATCTGCTCACGATCCTTCGCCAAAATCTGCTCACGCGCTTCCCGCAATTGCTGCGCTTGCCCTGCGATGCTCTCGTAGTGCTGGCTTAATCGTTCGGGGCTTTTGGCGAGGTAGTTTTCGATTCTGGCGAATTCTGGGTGCGCACGCGCTTCTTCAAGTATTGAATCGACGCGCGCCTCGGCGGTCGACGTCCCTTGGGCCAAAGCCGTTCCGAGGCGTCCGACTTCGCGGCCCAGCAAGTTGATCAGGCCCTCAAAGCGCGCGGGAATTGAAGCGTAGGCCTCGACCAACTTGCTCATCGCCTGGTTGTTGTCGGCGCTGATCGCGGCGGGGGTGCCGAGCAGTGGTAAATCGACGTCGGCCTCGGGCAAGATCGGGGCTTCCAAATCAAGGTCCAACACGCCCTGCGCCAGCGACGCCGCCAAGGATCTAAACGCGACGATCTCGCGCGTCAAGAATTGGATGAGCTGGTTTTTGGTCTTGAGCTTCTTGTCGGACTGCAAGGAGGAATGAAAATCCTCAAGGATCTGCTGATTCTCGTGAATGATCGCCGCGATCGATCCCAAACCCGGGACGTGTTCTTCGACCTGAGGTGCTTCCGGAGCCCGGCGAAGCTCGCCGTCGCCGCCCTCAGTGAGCGCGCGGCGCAAATCGAGCATCTCAGTCCCGAGAGATTCGACGAGACGGTTTTTTCCCGCCAAGGCGCGCTCGGCAGCGATAGCTCGGCCATCGGTTTCGTCGAGGCGATGGCCCCAATCGTCTTGTTGCTGGATGAGTTTTTTTGTTTCGGATTCGAAGTGATCGCCGCGGCCTTGCTCACGCTTAAGCTCGCCGAGGTAGGCGAACATGCGCTCTTCACGCCGCATCAGCTGATGAGCGAGGTGTTCGGTACGGCGGCGAGGCAAGTCCACGTCTGGCTCGAGGCGTGACATGTCACGCTTGCGAATAACGTCGGCGTAGAGCTGCAAGATCACTTCGGCGTGCTGCTTCATCGACGGCAGCGCGGGGATCTTTGTCCGCCAATCGTCGATGATGTTCGGGTTGGCGGCAATCTTCTTCAAGATCTCCGCCAGGGCTTTGGAGTCGCCCGCTGGAAAGCTGCGCCCCGCGTCGCCGATACGTTCGCCTAAAGCCCCGCGATCGGAGACAAGGCATGGCAGGCCCAAGCGGAAGGCTTCGTCCAAGACGAAGGAGTAGGACTCGGAGCAAAGTGACGGCATCACCGCAAGATCGAGATCGACTTCTTCGATATCGGCGGGAACGAACTCTCCGTGCCAATTGACGTCGAGCCCCTCGGTAACGTCATCGAGGAGACGTCGATACCTGGGCTCAACAACTTTTCCCCAGACGTGGACATCAAATCTTTTGGCAACCCCGCTTTGTTGCAGAGCCTCGAAAAGGACGTGAGCCCCCTTCATGTGAAACAAGTGGCCCCATACGCCCAACTGGATGCGGCCGCTACGCTTTTTCCTCGAAGCTTTTTTCTTCGGCGGAGGTGGCGTGATGGTGCCGTGCGGGATGACCCGCACGCGCTCACTCGGAAACTTCATGACTCGCTTCAGCAAATCACCGTGCGCTTGGCTGGGCACGATGATGCGATGCGCTAAGGCCAATTCGTTTTCGAAGTCCTCGCGAAAACGAACGATCTCATCGTCGACGTCGCGATCTTCCATCCAAGGGAGGCGCGGCAGCGAATCGCGCCAGGCATCGGGACTTAGCGGAGCTTCACTGAAATCGCCGTCCGCGATCCTAAAAAAGGTCGGGCAAGAGACGTAAAGATCGTGCAGGGTGCAAACGACCGGCACGCCGGCGCGGTAGCAGATCTCAACGAGGTTGCGAGACAGGCGAAACCAATGGTGGATGTGGACGAGATCGGGGCGAATGCGCCGCAATTCATCCCGGAAAATGCGGGCGGCATCTGGAGAGTAGGATCGTGTCCAATGTTCGAGATAAGCACCCGACAACACGACTTGAGTCACTTCGACATCGTCGTGAACGTAGTTTTCACGACGCGCCTCTTCGGCGTTGTGGGTGGTGCCCGCAAAGACCGCGAGGTCTTGGCCCAACGCACGCAATTCGTGGTTCAGCCCCTGAACGTAAAGTTCAGTGCCACCACGGAATTGCGGCAGATAGCCATGGATGACCTGAAGGATCTTCATTGAGTCGGCAATTCTCCAGGGACCCTCGTCGTCATGGTTCTTCGGTTTTTGAGGGGGAGCCCATTGATGCAAAGGTCACAGTTGATTTGCCGAACATACACAAGTCCTTGATGAGATCAAATTTAAAGTCACTCTGATAAGAGCGACGATGAGGCCAGAGGGCCTTGGGGTTCAGGGTTTGCGCTTTGAGTTTAGGAGACACTAGTAAGGAATGTCCGGTCACCTCTACGGCTTAGAAAAGCACTTTCGTCGCTTTCGCAACGCGGCGATGGACGAAACTAGCGGTGGGTCCGGCACTTCCGGCGGCCTAACGGAGATCGGGTTTTTGCCCTTTGCACTGTGCTTGTCGGGCTGCGGACTGGCCGCGGGCGATGCTTTTTGTGGCCTGAGCGCGGCTTCGCCCTTGGATTGGGGTGCCGCGGCCTATTCGGCCCTTCATGTTCTATTTTTCTACACGATCATCTCCTTGCTGGCCATCGTGTTCGTGGCCTTTCTCCACCCGCTCTTTCCAAGGGCCGCCAGCGGGCTGTTTTGGCTGGCGGCGATAGGGGCTTTGGCTGGCTTTTTTTCGCTGGCCCCAGCTCTGTTTGAGGGGGAGGCCTTCCTTCAAAGGGCGCAGGCTGGACAGATCCGCGCAGGCGCCCTCCTTGGCGGCGGGCTGTGCATCCTCGCCGCATTTTGGATCTTTGCTGGAGTCTGGCGGCGGCGCCGGGGAGCGATCTCCTCGACTATCGCGTTGCTGTTTTTGGCTTTTGCCACCGGGCTTTTGTACGCCGATTCGCGCTGGCTGACCGGCAACTACCCCCAGGCCCATCAACTCTGCGCCCTGTTCGCGGCATTTTTGGCATGGGGAGGAACAGCCTTGGCGTTCTCGCCGCGGTCACGATGGTGGAATCTTCCCGCCGGACGGGTTGCACTTGGACTCTTGGCGGTCGCCGCCCTCGCCTTCGGCGGACTAAGCCTGGTTCGCAACTCGGACTCGGCCCACCGTTGGCGAGCGGGAGCGCTAAAGGCGGCTTTTCCGGTCGGCCGCAAGCTCGTGCCCCGACTTGAGGCGGCGGGTTTGGGTCGTTTGTTGCCACTGCCTGCGATCGACACCAATTCCCCTGGCGTTGCCGAACTATTGCGGCGAGCGCACGCGAGCACACCCGATCGGGTTCGCAAAGCACGGGACTTAACACTGGAAATGGGGCCACGGCGCTACAACGTGGTCGTGATTGCGATCGACACGCTGCGCGCGGACCTTTGCGGCTTCAGTAGTGACTCCAAACTGCCGAGCGGCGAAAGTGACACGCCGCAACTCGATCAATTCGTCAAAGGGTCGCAGGTGTTTCCCCGCGCCTACACGCCCTACCCCACCAGTAACTACGCCTACTCTTCGCTGTTTTCGGGACGTTGGCCACGGCTTAGCCCCGCCCGGGCCCTGCTTCATCCAAAAGAAGGGATTCCTGACACGGAAACCTTGCCGGAGAGGCTGCGCCGCGAAGGTTGGCGCACCCTTGCGCAGACCGGTTTCAACGATTTGGGGATCGAAACGCCAGCCTTGTTCGGGCATCTCAAGCGCGGGTTTGACGTTTTCAACCCGACTCACAAGGCCGAGACTCTCGACGCCGAAACGGTCACCAAGTCTTCTTTGCGCTTGATTGAAGACGCTCGGTCACCGGGGCCCTTCTTTTTGTTCGCCCACTACATGGATGCGCATGCGCCCTATCGTCTTCACGGCGCCGACAGGTCTAAGAGCAGCAAGGAGCGTTATCGCGGTGAAGTGCGCTGGGTAGATCGTCACCTTAGGCCGCTCTTAGATCGACTATCGGCGCCGGACTTGGAGCCCAACACGATCGTGTTCATCATCGCCGATCACGGCGAAGCCTTTGGTGAGCACAACACGCGTTTTCACAACTCCAGTCTCTTCGAAGAGCAAGTTCGTATTCCCTTTGCAGTCAAGATCCCGGGCTTGGCTCCCAGGCGGCACGAAGCGGCCGCGAGCCTCTTAGACATATTGCCCACAACCCTTGGAATTCTCGGGCTCCACGATACCGAGTTCCGCAATGGTCGCGACCTCGGGCCTTTGATTTTTGGCGACGCCGCTGATCGCGAAGCTTGGTTGGACTTTGCCTACGTCGAGCGTTTCCCGCTGGACCCATTGCCGGGCCGCGAGTTGCAAAGAGCCCTGATACTCGGTGATTGGAAAGTCCTTCGTCACGCGAACGACCCGACGCCGGAGATTTTTCAACTAAGAATCGATCCCTTCGAGACCCGCAACGTCTTTGATGTCGGCGACCCGGAGCAAAGACAAGCCCTCTCTTTTTTGGAAGCCTTAGACGACCACGTCACGAAGACCATTGCGGTCAAGCCGAGTTCCTTAGGCGATCTAGATTCTGCGGAGATCGATCATCAGCTCGAAAACATCCGCAAGGTCAGTCACCTAGATCGGCATCCCGCCCTCGCGCGATTGGCCCAGTACTTTTATCGGGGTCATCGCAGAAAGTTCGACCCCCAGGTTTTCAAATCGCTTTCCGATCCCGATCGCAGGCGCATCATTGAGGTCTTGATCGGCATTGCCGACAACGCCGAAGAACCGGAGTCCGCGCGTTCTTTGGCCTTCGATCTTCTGAGCGACCTCGACGGCCCCGGCGCCGATGCCTTCATGCAGAAAAGTCTAAGCCACCCGCTTGAGATCATCCGCGCCCGAGCCGCGTCTTGGTTTGCGCGCCGCGGGGATCACCGCAGCCGTGAGGCCCTACTCGGAACGCTGAAGCCGAAACACGCCAGCTGGGCTTTAGAGATCGCGCCGGTTCTCGCAGCGAATGGGGAACGCCGCGCTCTCCCTTGGTTGCAAGCCGCTTTAGCTCACGACGACGCCGACTACGTCATCGGGGCCTTGAGGGGGCTTCGGCAACTGGCCTGGCCTGAGCTCGCCCGCACCATCGCTGACCTTTTGGCTTTGTTGCCGACGACCTGGGAACGTCCTTTGGTGCAGCGCCAATTGATTGAAATCCTCGCAGCGGACTCGAGCCTCGAGGCGACGCTGTGCTTGGCGCGGCTCGGTTTTGTCACCGACGCTGACATTCAAGGCCGGGCCCAAGCCTTGCTGAATCGCCGGATGACACCCGATCGCCGCGTCCAGCTGCAATCGGCTATGGAGCATCAGTTCTTCGGCGAAGAAGCCTGGCGGGCCCTTGATCTCGAAGCGGCCGAGCGCGAGTTCGACGCCGCCCTTGGCAAATTCCAAGCCCTTAAGCTGGCCACGCCGCGACTAGAACTCGCGCGGGCGCGGCTCGCCTGGGAACAGGGACATTCTGCCGACGCTCTGGCCAAAAGCGAAACCTTGCTCCGCTCTGAATGCCCACCGTGGATCAAGCGCGACGCTCGCGCCCTGAAGCGCGCCGCCAGCTCTGATCTTGAGCGCGGAATAAAGAGTCGCCCGAAAGCCAAAGTCGCCCATACTTGGCTCGCCGACAAGAATCCTCCGCGAGTGCCCAACCGCTACTTCGCCCAAGTCATCAAGGTCGAAAACCGCGGCGCCGAGATCTTGTTGGGAGGCTACTACCCCAGCGCTCTTCGCCTCGGCATCTTTGCGCGCCGCAAAGGCGATAAAAACTACTTCCGGCGCGACCCCGGTCGCTTCCCCCTCGTGGCTTTTCTCCCCCCCGCCGGCCTCGCCCCCGGCGCTTCCATCACGCTCATCATCCCGGCCAGCACCGCCGAGGCCAAAGGCTCCTTCATCGCCGACCTCTGCCTCCACGACCGCCCCTGGCCCAACCCCCGCGACCAAATCCTCGAAACCATCAACTAGAAAAAACCTGCTATGCGGCGTCAGACTAAATTCTCCCGCTTTTTTACGTCAGTCATATTCCTCCCACTTATCTCTCTCTATCCTCTCCCATTCCGCCCAAACGGTCCTCTCCCAATCGCCTCATACGCAAACTCCGCTGCCACTCGCCGATACGCTTCGTTGGAGAGGATCAAACGCTCGTGCCGTTGCGCGGAAACCGCCACCGAAGTCTGCGATCGCCCCAAAGCCGCGGCGACTTCTTGATGCTTCAATCCGCAGAGCCCACGAAGCAGTCCACAGAACATAGCTCGCTCGAAAGTGTCGTTCCTGGTTCCCTTCGGCCGCGCAAGCGCCTTGATCTTCTCGATACCCTCGCGAACGATCGTCATCACGTCGTCGGAATGACAGACCGGATGGCCGACCGATGTTCCATCTGCGAGCCGAGCTTTTCTTTCCATCCACTCGAGAACGCGAGCTGGGGTGCCTTCAGCGAGTTCATCCAAGGGATCAGGTGCCGACACGCCGAAGAGGCGCGCCTCGATCACTTGACCGAGTACGCCCAGCTCACCTTGCCGCTGTCGTGCTGGTTTCGCCGTCGTGTCCGTGGCTGTTAGCCAAATGAGTCCCGTACGGCGGGCGATCCGATAGGCGCTGCCAAACTCGTAGTCCTCGGCATACTCACAAAGACCTGCTTGGACAGGATTGGCATCGATGTAGCGAATGACGGCATTGCGATAGGCCACGGTTGTGACCCGGATCGACGTGAACCGACCGCGAACCAAGGGGCCGTCGCGCCTGCGGCTTCGGTTGAAGTACCTCGAGTATTCGGATTGGATTCGTTGCATCGCAACGTCGAGGCGCCCATCCACGCTCTCTACCAACAGATGAAAGTGAGTCGTCATCAAACAGAAAGCAATGATTCGGATCTCCCCGCGGCGTACCGCGCAAGCCAACAGTGACATGAACTTTCGTTTGTCACGGCGCGTTTCGAACATGGTGCGGCGGCTGACGCCACGGTTAAAAACGTGCTGAATAGAACCCGGCTCGTCGAGTCTGTCATTTCTTGCCATTGATAATCCTCCGAAGGACATGTCGTTGGCAATGGCGTGAAGGACCGGACAATGGGAGGAAAAGTGGGAGAATTTGGACTGACGTGAAAAAGCGGGAGAATTAAGTCTGACTCCGTATAGGAGGTTAATTGGGGATTTGGTGGGCGATGGCGCGGATTTTGGATTCGCTTAGCCAGTGGAGTTGGTGGATGAGGCGGTGGTTGCGGTTGAGGCAGGGGAAGTCTTTTAGTTTCTCGTCCAAGGTTGCGAGGAAGCGACCGAGGAGAGTTCGGTAGCCGCGATGGTGGATGGTGACTTCGGTGCCGTCGGAGATGAAGTCGATCAACTCCGACAAGACCAGGTGTGGCGAAGGGCCGTAGCGAAGGGCGTGGAGCTGCGCCGTCTCTTCGAGAATTCCGGCCAAGCGATCGGTATTGAAACCGGACTCGATGGCGAGCAAGGCGTTGTTGACGGGGTTGGCGAATACCGGCAGCCGCGTGGCGGCATCGCGGACGTGACCGATTTCGTGGGCCCGGACGTGGCCTTCGACGGGGAGCGAATCGTGGAGAGAAAGAGCCCTCAACAAAAGAGTCAAACTCGCATCGAAAGGTTCGTCGATGGCCTGTCGGTCGGCGGCTCCACTGGCGTCTAAACCACGAGCGGCGAGGAGGCGGGCTTTGGTTACTTCGGGAAGGCCCATCACCATTTCACGCTGTCGTTTGGAAGGCTGGATACGATCGAGATTCAAGTAGAAGGTACGGTAAAACGCTCGCCCCAACTCGCGATTATCGAGAGGAGCGATGATGATGTTTTCGCCGACGACCTCGGCGTAGCCGTGGCGATCGGGCCAATCTTCCGGAAGCGCATGAACTGGCGGCCGCGCCAGATTCATCAGCATGACTTGAGGTTTTTCGCCGGCCCAACGCCCGGCCATGATGATCTGATTGAACTGATCGAGATAGCCGTTGAGACTGCCCGCCTCGCGCCGCGTGACGTCTAAGATCTCGCCCAAAAACACGAACCCCAAGATGTCGTTTCCGGAGGCGACGTCGACATCCGTCACCCGATTCAGTCGCGCCACAATTCGAGCGATGAATGCTTCAAGACCTTCGGCCCGACGCTCGCTACTTTTGCCGCGCCGCTCTTCATTTACAAACAGCTCCAGCTCCGCGAGAAACCGCTGGTGAGTTTGCAGCTTCTTGACGGCGATGGCGACGTCGGGGTGATCGCCAAAACCGACCTCCGGGCCCATCTCTTCGACAAACATCAAGGCTTCTTTGATCCAACCCGCGGCGCTCATGGCCGACACCAACTCTGCTGATGCACTGGACGCCCGGATCGCTGCCGGCGCCACGGCATAGGCATCCAGTGCCTTCGCCAGGCGCAGGATGCGAGGATTATCTTGAGTCGGCGCAATGCCCGTCGTCTTCAACCAAGCCTCGAAGGCCAACTTGAGGGGGCTACGCCGCAGCTTGCGCAATGACATCGCCATCGCCCGCGTCACGTGGCCCCGCCGAAAAGCCTCTTCGGCCACGACGCGTGCCTGCCTCGTGCGCCCCTGCCACTCGTACACACGAGCCAGCCGCATCAAGGTTGGCCCATCGGGGTCAGGCATGGCGGCGATGCTCTGCTGCAGCTTTGCCGCCGCCAGCCATCCCTCGGGGCTGTCGGAGTCCTTTTTGACGAGAAATTCTAGCAAGGCCAAGGCCCCGGGGTGTCCGGGTTGGATGCTCAAAGCCCGGTCAAGCGTGTCCAAAAGCTCAAGCTTGTGGCCCAAAGTCGAGCACAGCCGCGCGAACTCGAGAGTCAAATCCGCGTTCTCCGGGTCGCCTTCAAGGTCAACCGCACGGCGAAGAGCCTTCCGAGCCGCCTCTTTTTTGGCCTTTCGCAACTGAGCTCCGGCTTCCAAACGCCAAGTGAGCGGATTTTTCGGATCGATGCGCCGCGCGCGCGCCAAAGCGGCGGCGGATTCTTCAGCACGATTCAATCGGCCCAGGGCAAAAGCCTCTGCATAGTGGCCCCAGAAAAAGTCGGGGTCCAACTCGCGAGCCCGGCGAAAAGACTCAAGCTGCCGCTCGGCGCGGTAGCGGATTCGGCCGAACAAGTAGTGTGCGGCCGCTGAGTTGGGGTTCTCATCGACGAGGTGCCGATATTCCCGGTAGAGGCGCTCTCGTTCTAAGGCCCGCAAACGAACATTCTGAAGGCGACGGTGGGCCTCCACGAAAAAAGGCTCACCTTGCACAGCGTTTTCGAAACTAACGCGAGCCGCGGCGTCATCGCCACGGCGAAGCCCATCAAGGCCACGGCCAAAGTGCTCCTGAGCCGTCGAAGCAACCTCAGTCGGAGCCATGCCGAGGGGACTCGTACACGCAGTGGAGATCACTATAATCGCCAAAGCCACGAAGTTCAACCAGTTTTGGTTCTCGCGTTGGAGCATGGTTGATCCATTGTGCCGAGAAAATGGAGTCCGGCCTTTAAGAGCTAACGTCTTCTTCATTGGATGTCAGGTGAAAGCGAGTGAGCTTCGGAATACGGGTGAATTAGTCTCAGAATTGTAGCTGGGCCCCCGGGCATGAGTCGAGCGGTGGAAAAGGACCTCAGGTTGAGGTCGCCGAGCGAATCTCGTTTTTACCTGACGCCATTTTTTGCGCTCTGGTTGCGACAATCTAACGAATTGGAGTGAATTGCGGAGCGAGGACGTTTGAGCTTATACGGCGTCGAGGTCACCGCAGACCAAAAGGTCGCGCCCCACACACTCGTAGATCGGATCGCTCAAGAGCAGAGCCTGGGCCATTTTCGTCACGGTCGGCCCCATCACGGAGGCCCGGCCGTCGCCGGCACCGAGGATTTTCGGAGCGAGAAAAATCTGCACTTGGTCGACCAAACGCGCCGCCAAAAAAGAGCCGTGGACCCGGGCACCCCCTTCGACCAACAAGCGCCCTACGCCATCTTCTTTGCGGATGATCGCCAGCACTTCCAGCAAATCGAGGCCCTGCTCGCCACTCGCGACCGGGACGACGCGTGCGCTGCGTGCCTCAAGCTCGGCGCGAGGTCCATCTGATGCGGCTTGATCATAAAAAATCGTTACGGGCGACTCACCCTGACCGAGCATCTTTGCGTCTAGCGGTGTCCGCAACTTCGAATCGAGGACGTAGCGCTTCGGTGATTTGCCCGCGACCAGCCGTGTCGTCAGTTCAGGGTCGTCAGCAATGACGGTCTCAACGCCGACCAAGATCCCTCGACAACGGGCGCGCTCAGCGTGCACCTGTCGCCGCGAGTCATCGCAACTGATCCAACGCGAGTCACCGGTCACGGTGGCGATACGTCCGTCGAGAGTCGACGCCCACTTGGCGACGACGTAGGGCCGGTCTTGCCCGAGGCGACGCTCAAAACCCTTTAGAAGGTCACGGGCCGCCTCAGCCCCGAGGCCCACTTCAACTTCGATTCCGGCTTCTTGCAGGACACGCCGAGCCGCACCCGCGTGCAATGGGTTGGGATCTTCGACGGCGTAGTGAACCTTCACGATTCCCGCTTCGATCAAGGCATCCGTACAAGCTGGTGTTTGACCCCGGGTCGAACAAGGCTCCAAAGTCACAAAGGCCTCAGCCCCCCGAGCTTCGTCACCCGCCTCGCGCAAAGCGAAGACCTCAGCGTGAGGCCCGCCGTACTCGGGATGAAATCCCCGGCCGATGATCTCTCCGTTCTTCACCAAGACCGCGCCGACCTGGGGATTCGGCTCGACGCGGCGCGCGCCCTTTCTAGCCAAGGCGATCGCATTCCTCATGAGATCGGCGGGGTCGAGGCCCATCAGCTCAGACCAGTTCGCCGAACAGGGTCAGCGCGGTGTTGTCGACGATCTTTACCTTCACGAATTGCCCCGTGAGATCGCGCTTAGCCCTAAACACAACGATCCAATTCTGCGACGTGCGGCCCATCCAACGCGACTTGTCTTTCTTCGACAAACCCTCGACGAGGATCTCATGCACTTCACCGCGGCGAGCTCGGTGTAGACGTTCTGAGATGGCGGTTTGATCGGCGAGCATGACGTGATTGCGGTGCTTCTTCAGCTCTAATGGGATCTCATTGGGGTAGCGCTTTGAGCCGGAAGTCCCTTGACGTTCGCTGTATTGAAAGACGAAGGAAGTCTGAAACTCGATGTCCTGCAAAAGCTGCCGCGAAGTCTCAAAATCCTCTTCGGTTTCGGTGGGGAAGCCGACGATCCAATCCGTCGCTAAGGACATCTCCGGGATGACTTTCTTCACCAAATCCATCGTTCGCCGATAGCTGTCGGTGTTGTAACCGCGGTTCATTTCCTTCAGCACACGATCCGAACCCGATTGAACCGGAAGGTGGAGGTAGCGCGCGTGTACCGGGTGATCGCGAATCACGCGCAGCAACTCCTCGTCGATGTGAGTCGGATGAGAGGTGATGTACTGAAGACGCTTGAGCCCGGGGACCTTCTCCAAACGCTGCAATAACGTCGCAAGTGTCTCACCACGGTTGAGATCCAAGCCATAGGTGTTGACGCGCTGGCCAAGCAGTGTGACGTGGACGACTCCGTCATCCACTAAGGCCCGCACTTCGCGCTCGATCTCTTCGGGATCGCGACTGCGCTCCCGGCCTTGCGTGTAGGGCACGATGCAAAAGGTGCAAAACTTGTCGCAACCTCGCATGATCGTAACGAAGGACTGAAAACTTTGGGCCCGCAGGGAGATGTCGCGCTCGTAAGCGACATCGTTGTCTTCGAGCGCCATAACGCGCTCTTTGTGTTCAAGATCTTCGATGAAGCTCGCGATCTCTTCGAATCGCGAGGTTCCCACCACGAGGTCGACATGAGGGGCGCGCTCAAAGATGCGGTCTTTTTGGTTCTGGGCCATGCAGCCCATGACCCCGATCACGGTGTTGGGCTTGCGGCGCTTCAGTGGCTTAAGACTCCCGAGGCGACCAAACACCCGCTCTTCTGCGTTGGCCCTAACCGCACAGCCGTAGTAAAGGACAACGTCGGCATCCTCAAGCGTCAAAGTTCGCTCAAACCCCGCTTGCTTCATGCGTCCGACGACAAGCTCGGCGTCGTTCTTGTTCATTTGGCAGCCAAAGTCCTCCATATAAAGCCGCCGTGGGCTGCGGCGACTGGAGTCTTTAGTGCTTGGCTCGGCCAGCGACATAATGAGAGTCCTCAGACATAAAGATGCGGGGAAGTGTAGGCCTGCCCACGGGAGGCCTCAAGGCGAGACTGTGCGGCCTCCTGCGCCGAGGCGTCAAATCTGGTTTACAAAAACGAGCCCCAAAGGGCTGCCTTTTGTTTTCAAGAAACGACCTAAAGAGATGAAGCAGAACTACTTAGAGAGCTGCAAGAATTTGCGTCCGCTGGCACGCACCTTGCGATTACCCAGCACGGTCCGAGACTTCGGTGTCGGACTTAGGCTTTGTAAGCCGAAGCAAGTGTTGGGTGATATTTGCTGAAAAAGGGAGAGCCTTGGCTCTCCCTTTTTCTTTGGATCGTGGGAGAGCTCAGGCTCGCCCACTTTTCTTTGGATCGTGGGAGAGCGCAGGCTCGCCCTTTTTTTTAGCTTCGGTTTTTTTGGGGAAAGGGTGCTGAACTTGGTCTGACCCAAAGGTTCAGGGTTTGCGAGTTTAGTATTGGTCGTCGTCTTCGGGGGAGCCGATGAGGGGAATGAGGGCTTCGATGGGCGAGTTCTCGCCGATCTCAAGGACGCCTTCTTGATCCCAGTCGTCGGGGTAGTCGTCGCGACCGATCTCGCTCACAGCACCGTTCAGATACAACACTGCGAGATAGTCACCCGCGTGGGGCATTTCGCCATCGACCAGAGGCTTGTTGCATGCGATGATCTTCTTTGAAGCACCGGTCGATGAGATACGGCCAACCTTGTAGCGTTTCTCAGCTTGGTTGCGACCAGCCCAGTGAATCGTGCCACCGGTGACGTCTTCGTCGATGGTTTCGTCGCTGACCGGGGGACGCGCTAGGCTTTCGCAGAAAAAGATCGCAGAGTTGTTGACGGATTTTGCGAGGAAGGGACGTCCCCAGATCTGCAGCAGAAAGTCCGAGCCAGACGCGGTGGGCATTCGTTTCTTTTTGCCCTCATAGATGTTCATCTGGAAGTAGATCTGTCCCAAACGTTCCTTGCTGGCCGCGAGGTTCGCCTCTTTCCGCATCGAGAGGACTTTGGTGATGCCGAATCCGGCGATGACCATGATGATCGAGATCACCACGAGGAGTTCCACCAAGGTGAAACCGGCGGCATTGCGCTGGGGTAGTTTCATGTTTTTACTCGCGTCGCGGGGGCCACTTGAAGACTGAGGATCTTAGGGTTCTCGCGCCCAACGAACAAGCGAAAGCGCTTTCGCCCCCTAAGCCCTACGCAAGCCGCGTTCCGATTTGGAAATTTCTGGAATACCGCCTAAACCTAATGGAGTTCATCCCTTAGCTATCGAAAGTCCACAAGCATAGAGTCAACGCGGAGCCCGGTGACGGCAACTTGGTTTCCAGTGGACGTCGCCCGACCGGATCCCTCCGGGCCCGGCGACGGCTTAGAGTCCGGCCGCTTTGCGCAACAGCTCCGAACGCTCGGTGCATTCCCAGGTGAAGGCCTCGCCTTCACGCCCGAAGTGACCGTGGAAAGAAGTCTGGCGGTAGCGCGGCTTCAACAAATCCAAGGCCTCAACGATTCCCAACGGCCGCAGATCGAAGTGGTCGCGCACGATGGTCTCAATGCGACGTTCGTCAATCTTCGCGGTGCCCGCGGTCATAACGCGGATCGAAAGCGGCTCCGCCACCCCGATCGCATAGCTCAACTGCAGCTCGCAACGCGAGGCCAATCCCGCCTTCACAACGTTTTTTGCCACCCATCGCGCCGCGTAGGCGGCAGAGCGATCGACTTTCGAGGGGTCCTTGCCGGAAAAGGCGCCGCCGCCGTGACGACCCATGCCGCCGTAGGTATCGACAATGATCTTGCGACCGGTGAGACCGCAGTCACCCATCGGCCCGCCAACCACGAAACGCCCCGTGGGGTTGACGTGATAGATCGTGCGATCGTCCAGCAGCTCACTGGGGATGGTCGCCTTGATGAGCTCTTCGACGATGAATTTCTTGATGTCCGCGTGCTCGATCTCAGGTGCGTGTTGCGTCGAGACGAGAACCGTGGAAATGCGCACGGGTTTTTCGCCGTCGTACTCCACGCTGACCTGCGACTTTGAGTCGGGTCTGATCCAATCCACCCCGCCTTGGCGCAACTCGGCCAGATTGGCGACGAGTTGGTGAGAGAGCATGATAGGCATCGGCATCAAGACGTCGGTTTCTTCGCAGGCGTAACCGAACATGATCCCCTGATCGCCCGCACCTTGCTCAACGTGCATGCCCTTGTCGTCATCGACGCCCTGCGCGATGTCGGCCGACTGCTTATCAAGGCAAACGTTGACGGCACAGGTCTCGGAATCGAATCCCATTTCGGAACTCGTATAGCCGATGTCTTTCACGACCTCGCGCGCCAGGCTCGGGATGTCCACAATAGCCGAGCTCGTGACTTCGCCCGCGATCTGAACCAAGCCGGTGGTCACCATGGTCTCACAGGCCACGCGACTCCTCGGGTCTTGTTCCAACATGGCATCGAGCACCGCATCGGAAATCTGATCGGCCATCTTGTCCGGGTGGCCCATCGAGACCGATTCCGAGGTGAAGATAAGAGGCTCGCTCATGACTAACTCCGCTATCTGTTCTTTGGGGCCACCGCATCGAGCTCGGCCCCAGGTAATTCACTTTTGCTATCCAGCCAGCCAACTAAGGACCATGGCCACAAAATCCTGCCAAGCCCAACCCAATCTAAGATCAGGTCACTTGGTTCACTAACTCAAGGAGAGCCTCCGCCGTCCTCGCTGAGGCTCCTTGTTGGCGGTCCACTACGGCTCGTGCCGCCGCTCCCGCCCGGAGCCTTGAATCTTCATTGTTGAGGAAGTCGGCGACAGCCGATTTGAGTTCCTCAAGGTTTTTAACTTCTCGTGCCGCTTGGGCCGCGACCAGGGCGTCGGCTGTTTCGCGCACCGTCCAGACCTGGGGGCCGAACAGCAAAGGCTTGGCCTGCGCGGCCGGCTCAAGGAGGTTATGACCTCCTACTGGCACCAGACTCCCACCCAAAAAAACGAGATCAGCGACCGCGAACAACTCCGCGAGCTCCCCCATCGTATCGACCAAGATCACCGATGCACCGCAGCCTTCGCTCTTGCGGCAGGTCTTCAGCCCCAAGGCAGAAGCCATGGCTTCGATACGCTTTAGTCGTTCAAGGTGGCGCGGCGCGATCATCAATCGCAAATTCGGCCAGCGAGCGCGAAGTTCGATGAAAGAGCGGCAAACCGACTCTTCTTCACCTTCGTGAGTACTCCCCGCCAACCAGACGAGTTCGTCATCAAACCCCAGCTCACGCCGCATTTGCGCCGCTTGGGAGGGGCTGGTAACCGCCGGGAGGTTATCAACTTTGAGGTTCCCGGACACCCGTACCCTCTCTGCGGAAACCCCCAGGCCCATCCAGCGATCCTGGTAAAGCTCGTTTTGAACTAAGAACAGATTGACGGCATCAAAAAAGCCTGGAGCCACACGCCGCAGCCAGCCGTAGCGCTTCGCCGATCGAGCCGAGAGCTTCGCATTGACCACCGCCACAGGCACTTGCGCTCGCCGCAGGGCCGCGAGCCAGTTTGGCCACAAGTCGCCCTCGACGAAAATCATGAGCTCCGGCCGAACCGCATTTAAGGCACGATCGACGGCTCGGCTGAAATCCAAGGGACTCGCCATGACTTGATCGGCTGAGTAAATATCGGCGGCACGCTCAAGGCCCGCCCCCGTTGTGCTGCTGATAACGAAGCTCCAATCGGGACGAGCTTCGCGGAGTTTTTGGATAAGTCCCCGCGCGGCAGTGACTTCGCCGACCGAAACGCCGTGCAGCCATACGGTCTTGGCGGCAGGCTCAGTTCTCGGAAAACCGCTCCATCGCGGTCCCAGCGCAGCGGTGGCCTTGCGCTTGATGCAGCGTTCATAGGCCCACACGCCGGCCAACGCGGGGAGATAGGCCGCGTCGAGAAGCCAGGCCTTCAGGGGCACCGCGGATTATCGACGCCAAGGCCGAGATCCGGGGAGTCTTTTTCCGAAGGCCGAAAACCAAGTCGCCCCCCGGCTCTCAAGCCATCACTCACGACTGGGCGCCATGGCACTTTTTGTATTTGCGACCGCTACCGCAGGGACAGGGGTCGTTGCGCCCGACCTTCTCGTCGTTCCGCACGAAGGGCTTCGCGGGCTGCCCCGACATATCGCGCCCGACGGCGACTTCGTTTTGGGCTTGGTTGGATTCGTAGGCACCCACGGTTTGGTGACTCGCCTGTTGACCGCCCCAAACATCGTCAGCCTGTGACACCTCTTCAGGTTTTTCGACTTCGATGCGGAAGACGAAGTCGGTGACTTCATCACGGATCGACTCAATCATGTCCTCGAAGGCTTCAAAAGCTTCACGCTTATACTCGGTCTTAGGATCGACCGCGGCGTAGCTGCGCAAACCAACTCCGGCCTTCAAGGCATCCAAGTTCGCGAGGTGCTCTTTCCACTTCACGTCAAAGGCGTTGAGGAGGATGTAGCTTTCGAGCTGGCCGTGGAGTTCCTCTCCGAGCTCTTCAACTCGGCGATCGTAAATCTTGCCGAAGGCGGCGCAAATCACATCCACGATTTTCTCGTGATCTCGTTCAGAACGATCGATCGAAATCTTCTCGCCCGCCTTGCGTTCGTACCAAGACTCCAACTCCTCCCAGTTCCACTCCGTCGCGGGCTCTTCTTCGGGAAGCTGCGAGAACACGGTGGTCCGTGTCTCACGTTCAAACATGGGTTCGATCATCCCGCGCAGGTCGGCGCCTTCGAGAATCTGCTGACGACTAGCGTAGATGACCGTGCGCTGGTCATTCATGACGTTGTCGTAATCGAGAAGGTTCTTGCGAATCTCGAAGTTACGGTTCTCGACTTTCTTCTGCGCGGAGGCGACCGAGCGGTTGATCAGTTTGTGCTCGATAGCTTGGCCGTCGCGAAGGCCGAACTTCTTCAGCATGGCCGCCACGTTGTCGGAAGCGAAACGTCGCATGAGATCGTCGTCGAGGCCCAGGTAGAATCGCGTGGAACCCTTGTCGCCTTGACGCCCACAGCGACCGCGAAGCTGATTGTCGATGCGACGCGCCTCGTGACGTTCGGTTCCAATGACGTGCAAGCCCCCGAGAGCCTCAACTCCTTCGCCGAGTTTGATATCGGTACCACGGCCCGCCATGTTCGTCGCAATCGTGACCGCGCCATTTTGGCCCGCGTTCGTAATGATCTCCGCTTCACGCTCGTGGTGCTTGGCATTCAAGACGTTGTGCGGAATTCCCGATCGCTGCAAAATCGTGGAGAGTTTCTCCGAGTTTTCAATCGAGGTCGTGCCAACCAAGATCGGACGGCCGATGCCGTGTACGTCTTTGATGTCGGCCAACAGGGCTTGATATTTGTCTTTGGCGTCGGCGTAAATCTTGTCGTCATCGTCGCGGCGAGCGATGGGACGATTCGGAGGAATCGCCACAACATCGAGGCCGTAAATCTTCAGAAACTCTCCGGCCTCGGTCATGGCCGTACCGGTCATGCCGCCGACTTTTCCGTAGAGCTTGA
Organism: Planctomycetota bacterium; assembly: GCA_036479435.1. GTDB lineage: Bacteria > Planctomycetota > DRQF01 > JAZGFI01. Next base: position 32,935 of record JAZGFI010000289.1, read on the forward strand.
AGAAGTTCTGGAACGTGATCGAAGCCAGTGTCTGCGATTCGGCTTTGATCTTGATGCCTTCTTTGGCTTCAACCGCTTGATGCAGTCCGTCGCTCCAACGACGCCCCGGCATGAGCCGTCCCGTGAACTCATCGACAATGATGATCTCTTGGCCACCGTCTTCACCGCGGCCAACGACGTAGTCCTTGTCGAGGAAGAACAGATGGTGCGCGCGTAGCGCTTGCTCCATCAAGTGCGGCCACTCGAGATTGGGCCCGCTGTAGAACGACTTGACGCCGACTAACTCCTGCGCCTTTTCGATGCCATCTTCAATCAGGATGGCCTGCGATTCCTTCTCCTTGATTTCGAAGTGCAGATCGCGAGTGAGCTGCCGCACGATGCGATCCGCATCGTAGTACTTGCGGACATCACCCTCGCCGGGGCCAGAGATAATCAGAGGCGTACGCGCCTCATCGATGAGGATGTTGTCGACCTCATCGAGGATGCAGTAGTGACGACTGCGCTGAACTTGGTCTTCGAGCCGCGACTTCATGTTGTCGCGCAAATAGTCGAACCCAAATTCGTTGTTCGTGCCGTAAGTGATGTCTTTGGCGTACTCGGCCTTGCGCTCGGCGTTGCGCATGTTGCTTTGGATGGCACCCACGGTCAGGCCAAGTCTTTCGAGGATCGGCCCCATCCAGTCGCGGTCACGCTGGGCGAGATAGTCGTTAACGGTAATGACGTGAACGCCCTTGCCGGTGAGACCATTGAGGTAAGCGGGTGCGGTGGCCACGAGGGTCTTGCCCTCGCCCGTCGTCATCTCGGCGATGCCACCGGAGTGGAGGACCATGCCCCCGATCATTTGAACGTCATAGTGCCTGAGCCCCCGGTCGCCATCCGGCGGCGGGGTTCGGACACTCATCTCACGACAAACGGCGAAGGCCTCGGATAGCAAATCATCGACGGTTTCACCGGCGACAAGGCGTGCCTTAAATTCATCGGTTTTGCCACGCAACTCGGCATCGGTCAGTTTCTGCAGACCCGGTTCGAAGGCGTTGATCGCCCCGACCCGCTGCATCAAGGCCTTTACTTTTCGCTCGTTGTGCGAGCCAAAGACGTTGATGACGCGCTTAAGCACGTTCTCGAGCATGTTGCGTTTCCCTCAGTTTCGACGAGGCAAAAACTCTAACCTCGGCCCCTAAGGGCAACAAGCAAGGCCAGGGGGCAGAATCCGATCTACATCGAGTTTGAAAGCGCCGAGACTTGAAGGTTAAGAGGTGAACTGGGGAGGAGCTGGGAGTTAGGCGACCTGAAGGTGCTTCGCGACGAAGGTCATGAGCACTTCAATCTCGTAGGGCTTGACCAAAAACCCGTCGAGGTGCGAATAGCAGCTCAAGTCGATCCCCGCGGCCGTGGCCAACAAAAAGGGGATGTCTTTCAGGTCATCGTCGGCCCGAATCGCTCGGACAAAATCAATGCCGGTCATGCCGCTCCCCATTTCGAGGTCGGAAAGGACCAAGTCCGGTTTTCGTCCCTTGAGAGATTCCATGGCGTCTTCGCCCGAGTATTTGACGACGACCTCGTAGCCCCGGCGGGTCAAGATTCGGCGCACCCCTTCGGCAATGTCTTTGTCGTCATCCACGACCAAAACCATGGGTTTTTGGCTTTGGTGACAACAGTCGGCCTCACGGACTTCGGCCTGATCGACGTCGTCCAGGATGTCGTGAAAGGTCGGTATCGCGGATTTGCGCCATTCGTTCTCAACCAAGCCCTTGATCCGCGCGTTGTAGTCCCGAATGAGCAGCCACTCGGCGTAGTCGGGCGTTGTTTCTTTGATATCGAGTTCGTCGTGAGTATCGACGGCAAAAAAGAAAGAGTCGCGAACGAGCGACTCTTGAAAAATCATCTTCATGAAGGGGTAACGGCGGTTGCCGAGGCGGAGGCTGTACTTCCTCATGCACCCGACTTTGCATTCGTCGGTAAAACCTTCGAGCACCTGTTGTTCATTGCAAGATTCAAAGTCGATCCGCGGCCAATGAGAATCTTCAAGATCGCCCCAGGCGTGATGAAGATAAACCCTGACCGCGTCTTTGAAAGTCGGCAACCTTACCGCGTCGAGCCGCATACCCGTCAATCTCTTCTCTGCTCTGTTCAATTCCCGCCGAGCCTCACCCATCCCCGAGGTGAAAACTCAGCCTGATCGCGCCGCCGCCTGTCGATCTTGGTTCCACAAAACGAGCAAGAGCAGCGGTGCCCCCACACATATACACGAATCCGCGACGTTAAAGGTTGGAAATTCGAACCAATAGAAATGGAGGAAGTCCCGCACCTCTCCCTCGAAGAGCCCCCCCGGCCCGGCGAAGATGTTGTCGTAGATGTTTCCGAGCGCCCCCCCAGCCACCAGAGCGAAGGCCAATTGCGTCACTTTGCCCGGTCGTGACTGGCTGAAGAACAGCCAGAGCAGTGCCGCGAGGACGCTGCCGCGGATCAAAACCCAGACGACCGCCGGGACCTCCTGCGCCATCCCCCACATCATGCCGGGGTTGCGCACTTCGCGGAATTCCAGCACCCCCTCCCAGACTTGAATGGCGTCAAAGGGGCCCTCTAAGGCTTCGAAAGTGGCATGCTTGGACCATAAGTCTAAGGCCACGACGAAGACGAAAACGGAGGCAAACAGCCAAGGCCACGATGATTTCATCAAGTATCCCCATCCCCAGACGGACCAAAGTGCGCCGGAGTATAGGAGCCCCCTCTTTCCCGCGTCAAGAATACCGCCGATACTGTGTGGGCGGCGGGTCGCTGTCGGCCCCGCCAGCGCATCATGTCTGAGACCCATGAGGAGCCCGAAGCTGCGCGACCGAGCTGAGATTACGGTGTTCACCGACCTGAGAGCGGCCGAGCGAGGCTGGTCGCGTCACACCTGCGAGGCCTACCTCCGCGACCTCAACCTCTACGCCGATTTCCTCAGTGCGCGGCAAATCGAGCGCTTTTCCCTCAGCCGCGCCCCTTTGATCTTCGACTTTTTGGCCGCACGGGAGGCGGCTGGCGATTCTGAACGGACGCTCAACCGCCGCCTCGCAGCCCTACGGTCTTTTCACCGCCACCTGCTCGAAGAAGGAGCTATGAAAGAGGATATCTTGGTCCACCTGCCGGCTCCCAAACGGCTCAAGACACTGCCCCACTACCTCACGAAGAAGGAAATGGCAGCGCTTTTGGACGCCGCCGGACAAGTAGATCGCCCCACGGCCTCGCGAGATATCGCGCTCATCGAACTCCTCTACGCCACCGGAATCCGGGTTTCTGAGCTCTGCGGCCTCAAAGAACTCGATCTAAGGCCGCCGGAGGCCCAAGGTCTGGCCCAGATCCTCGTCCTGGGAAAGGGCAGCAAGGAGCGCTGGGTACCTCTCCACGCCCTGGCTTGGGAAGCCCTCCAGCGCTATCTCGGTGGCGGGCGTTCTGATCTCGCCAAACCCAACAGCCCCGCCGCAATTTGGCTCAACCGCCGCGGCAAAGCTCTCAGCCGGCACGCCGTCTACCGAATCCTCCGCGAGCTGGGCTTAGTAGCGCAAATCCGCCAGACCGTGACGCCTCATTTATTGCGCCACACCTTCGCCACCCACCTCGTTCACGAGGGCGCCGATCTCAGAGCGGTCCAAGAGCTGCTGGGCCACGCCAACTTGGAAACCACGACAATTTATACCTCCGTCGATGCCGACCGCCTCCGCGACATCCACCGCCGGCATCACCCGCGCGGTTAACGAACGGCATTAACCTCGTCAGTACCTCGGTTGACGACCGCGAATTGAAGGGACACTCTTCAAGCCAAGTCAGCTCAATCAGAGATCCACAACATGCCCGCACGCGCCGTCGCCATCGGACTTCTTTTCGCCGCTTGTTTCGTTTTGGTGACCGCCTGCTGGTACCTGGATTCCAAATCCCAATCCGACCCGCCCCAGCCAAAAGACTCGGCGGCCGCCGCGCCGGAGTGGATCGAACTCTTCAACGGCCGCGACCTTTCGGGCTGGACCCCGAAAATCACCGGCTACGCTCTCGGCGAAAACTTCGGCGACACTTTCCGCGTCGACAACGGCGTCCTCAAAGTCGCCTACGACCAGTACGAAAAGTTCGAGGGCCGCTTCGGCCATCTCTTTTACAACACCGAGTTCAGCGACTACGTTATCGAACTGGAGTACCGCTTCACCGGCAGCCAAACCCCCGGCGGTCCCGGCTGGGCCTTTCGCAACAGCGGCATCATGATCCACGGACAAACCGCCGCCTCGATGGGCCAAGACCAAAACTTCCCGGTCTCCATCGAAGTCCAACTCCTCGGCGGCGACGGCACTAACGAACGGCACACCCACAACCTTTGCACCCCGGGCACCCATGTCGTCATGAACGACAAACTCATCAAGCGCCACTGCAGCGACTCCAACTCAAAAACCTACCACGGCGACCAATGGGTCAAGGTGCGCACCGAAGTCCACGGGCACGGCCTGATCCGCCACCTCATCGACGGCAAAGTCGTCCTCGAATACGAACAGTCCCAACTCGACGACAACGACGCGGATGCCAAAAAACTCATCGCCACTCGCAGCGGAGAACGACGCCTCAGCGGCGGCACCATTTCCCTACAAGCCGAAAGCCACCCCTGCGAATTCCGCAACATCCGCCTCAAGCGACTAAGCGAAAACTAGGCGCAAGGCCACTTGACTAAGCGCAAGGGGCTTGAGATAGGGTGCTTTCTTGATGGACTTGATCGCCGCTTTGGCGGCAGCCCTAAGTGGGAAACTCTTAGGGTTGCGATCGCCTGCGGCGATTTTTTCCAATGAGTCTATAGCTGGCTGCGCGGCGGCTCCCATCTTCGCGAGCGCTTCGATCGCGAAGTAGCAGGGCTCGAGTTTGCGCGTCAACAATTTGTTGAGCTCAGGGACGAACTTGGCTGCACCTGATCCCAACTTTCCAATTGCGATGGCGGCGCTCGCGGCGAGTTTGTCGTCGCGGGAACTCAGAGTGAGTCTTAAAACCTCTCGGGTCGCCTCACTCTCGGGGTCGATTTCGGCGAGGGTGAGCGCAATGATGTGATGGTCGTTAGCTTTAGGGTCGATGAGTTGTTTGCGCAACAAAGGCGCCGCTTGTTTGGCCGCAGTTCCAATGCGACCTAAGGCAGCCATCGCTTCCCAACGTAAGACCTGCTCGTCCAATCGGGCGATGAGATCGCCAACAAAAACCGCTGCCTTGGCGCCTCGGTTGCCGATGTGATTCACGATCTGCAAGCGTCCGTTTGCCCGATTGTCTCGCAATTTCTTGCGCGTCGAATCCGTGTCGAGGTCGGGCAGAGCCTTGTTCTGCAAGACGAGCTTCATGCGCCTTACGACGTCGGCGACCTCAAGTGACTCTTTCGACCCCTTGATTGTCGTTTGACGGCCAAAGTCGATGATGCGAGAAAACTCACGTCCGGTTGAATCCAACATCAACAAGTAGGCGCGATTGCGAGCAAGCCCGAGACGGCGCGCCTCGCGAGAGCGACCGTTGTCGGTGTCGACTTTGACAAGTACGAATTGGCTACTGACCTCGGCGAATTCTCGATTCGCCGCATCCGCCGCCTCAATGGGGCGGCAAAAAGTTCCTCAGTATGCATCAAAGGCATAGACCAAGACGGGTTTTGTGTCTGCCTTCGCCAGCTGCAGCGAGCAGTCGATGTCAGTTTCCCATTGTTGCCCGAAAAGAGCAGCGCACAGCAACAAGAACAGTCCAAGAATTCTCATGACGCAACTCCAACTTCTAGACAACTCGCCACTTCTAAAAAACGAGGGCCCTGGAATCTTACCCCGCAGTCTTTCCAAGAAACGCCGCTCTCACCCACGCGGCTTCGAGATTGCCCCAATGTGCGAGCCTTGACTGTCATATCTCGATGCGAAGGACGGAGGGATCTGCCTCGTCCGTCCTCGGACCGATGGAGGCCTCTTACCTCAGTAAGCGGGTGGCGGCCGCGGCCAAGTGCCGTGGATCTGAATTTCGCTTCCACTCTCGACTACAAGCTGCAACCAGCTTGATCGAATGCTCGTCGCCACTCGCCACGGCGAGCTTGGCAAGTTTCTTCACGGGCTCATTTGCGATGCCGCTCTTGACCTCGGCGACGAGTCCCGGCTGGCCATGTCGAGCAAACATGGCCGACGCCACCTGCCAAGTATAGGCCATGACGGCTGGGCCTTCCTTTTTACTTACATGAGGCAAGAGCTCAGCGATTGCAGCCGCGCCGGTCACCGCGTGGAGAAAGTCAAAAGAGCTGGCCTTCGTATTGATCAAGATGCCTGAGAACGTCGCAAGAAGATCTGCCATGAAGCTTGGCGATCCCTTTGTGGGGTCGACGAGATCAACCGCAGCTGCAAAAGGCTCAAAGCCGAGGAGGTCCTTAAGTTCGGTGGTGATCAGTCCTCGACTGACCCGTGCCTCTCTCGGCAACTGAACCACCTTCTTCAAGGCACTGGAAGGAGAGAGCTTGCCAACTCCGCTGTACTTGCCGGGCAAGGTCATATAGGTCGCCGCCCAGTATCCAAGGGCACGCGCCAGTTCATCGAGCCGCAATTTGTTTTCTTTGATCGACAAGGAGCAGACGGCGTGCCCGACTCGGATCACTCCGTGCAAGCCCGCGGCCGCGATGCCCGGCGCGAGACGCGGCACCCAAAGCCATAGGACTTTAGGCCACGGTGATTCCGCGAGCTGCCTACTGAACAACAGATCCCAATCACGGCTCCGCGACTCATCGCCGAGAGCTTCTCTCCATTTTGAATTCTCGATTCGCTTTTTTGGGGCGATGCGTTTCTCTAGCCGCTTGCGATAGTTCTCAACCCAGATTTTTACGACATCGTGGTGTCCAAGGGACACCATCGCCTCGGCATTCATGGGGCCATGATTAGAAAGACCACCGCGAAAACTTGGAGCATAGGGAGACAACATCTCCAAGGCTTCATCCATCTGCTCGCTGCCCACGCTAATCGCAGCATTGGGCTCCGGCGGCAATCCGAAAAGTAGATGGTGACCGTCTTCATCGCCAACGGAATGCGAAAAGCCGTAGGCACTGACGGGCAACGCGCCCAGAAAACTCAAGAAGTTGCGGCGAGTTGTCTTCTCCATGTTCATGTAACTTCGACCCCTCCCACAATATTCCCAGATTGGGATCTTTCTTGCTTCGCCTCGACAGGGTGTTGGTACGAAACTCATTCACGCCAAACCGCCGTGGAATTGGTTCGCCAAAAGACAACATAGGCCTCGAGACATGATTCTCTTCGGCGACCAGGCCTCATCGTCTGAAATCGTCGCGATCATGGAGCGCTAAGTGAGGCCAAAGGATCATCGAATCCTGACCCCTCTTTTTCAATTGCAGTCGTTGCCTTCGTCGGTCGATTCGTTCGTGCTGGACTGTTGCGCTTCGCCCTCGTCGACGAAGGTCCACTCGACGAAAAGGCCGAGGTGGATGGCGCCGATTTCGAGGCGCGCGAAGAGGGGGATCTCGATCCTTCCCTTGGCCAAGGTCGACGGCACTTCGCCTACAATGAGGGGTTCGGCGGCGGCAGTGATGAGCTCGAAGTGGCGCTCTTTGATCCAGTGGTCAGCGTAGTGCGGGTCGGGGCGGCAGGCGTAGTCTTTAGATGAGGACCTCACCGTCAAAGCGACGTTTTCTTGTTGCAGCAACAAGTTGGCATATTGCGCCACTGCGGCGTCGTCTACGAAGTCGCCTCGAGCATCGAGGTTGGCATCGCGGCCGGAAACAAAGGCACGTTCGATGCTGAGCCCCTTCGGAAAGTGCTCCTCGATGACCAATCGAATGAGTTGTTTGATGGCGGGAAGTCTCTCGAAAGATAGCGCATTGGGGGAGAGTTGAGAAAAGCCGAAACCCGGCTGCAAGCGAAAATTCTGAATCGACATTGACATGGCCCTTGAGACTTGCCGCATCACGGCTTGGACAAACACTGTAGAGAGACTACTCCGATGGCTCGAGAAGTTCAGCTCCGGAGGAGAAATTCCTGTCGCTATTCGACGCGAAGGCTCTTGGCGCAGCGAAAGCCCGCTTCGAAGTGACTGGGAATCATCTGCACCGGCCAGCGCAGGTAGGAGCTGAGGTCAGCGCCGTACTCATCGCTATTCCAGCTTCCACCTTTGACGAGACAATCGATGCCAGAGGGTGACGATTCTCCGTCGTGGTAAAAGCCGTCGACATATTCACTCAAGTTGCCCATGAGGTGCAGCACACCTTCGGGGGTCCTATCGGCATTGATGGCAGCCGCGGGGCGAACCAATCGAAGGTACTGGTCTAGAAACCGATCCGGGGCCGGCCGGGCCGAACGCTGCCGGGATTGAAAAATGCACACATCGGCCTCAGACACCGGGCCTTTTACCAAGGAGGTTCGGCCGGTTAGGCCCCGTGCGGCGCGCTCCCATTCGGCGCTGGTTGGCAGACGCTTGCCGACCCACTCGGCGTAGGCTTTGGCGTCGTTCCAGCGGATGGCGGTGACGGGCAGCTCGTCTCGAAAACGATGGCCCAAGGAGGCATCGATCGCAGCCCAACGTTGCGGCGCTGCACGCCCGCTTTCTCGAAGGAAGCGTCGAAACTCACCCACGGTCACTTCGCGCACATCGATGGCGAAAGGTCGAAGGGCTGGCCGGCGACGGCGCTTGTAGACCGGGTTGTTGGTTGGTTCGCGGCCGACGATAAAGTCGTGATTGTCGGCGAAGCGCACCATTCCTTGCAGAGCAAGATCTCGGTCGATGAGGGGCGACCCCGCGTCGATCTTCGTGTCGGAACTAACCCAGCGGGTGAGCTCGGCGTAGTGTTTTTGGTCTTTGACTAGAACGAAGCGGTGGTAGCCGGCGTTCATCCGCATGGCATCCAGGGGTGCTGTGCCCACTAAAACGCGATCGCCAAACTCGCCCCTGCTCCAATCCATGGCCTGGACGTAAACGCGGCAACCCGCCTCAATATTCTGCAAGTGAATCTCGGGGCGGTCATCGCGCAGCCAAAACCAGGCCACGATCGCCAACACGATGGCGAGCGCTCCGGCCAAAGCTGCCATCGCCACGCGATTGCGTTTTAGTCGTCGCAGTAATCTCGTGCTTTGGATAACCGGCTGACTGCGGATGGATTTGTGGTGACGAACCCGATCGAGGTCGTCGCGCATGGACTGGGCGCTTTGATAGCGGTGGCCGGGTGCCTTTTCGAGAGCTTTTAGACAGATGGTTTGCAAATCGGGATGGATCGATGAGTCAAGGCGGCGCAAGGGTTTGGCGTCGGCGAACGAAATGTCGTGCAACAAACGCCGCGGGTCATCCGCGGTGAACGGCTGCTGCAAGGTCAGCATCTCGTAGAGGACGGCGCCGAGGGAATAGATGTCCGTGCGATGGTCAATCTCGACGCGCGAGGCGAGCGCCTGTTCCGGACTCATGTATCGCAAGGTACCCACCATTTCTCCCACTTCGGTCAAAGCGTCGTCGCGGAGATGGTTCGCCAACCCAAAGTCGATCAGATAGGGATGATCGCCGTCGAAGATGATGTTTTGCGGCTTCACATCGCGATGCGTGATTCCCGACTCATGAGCGTAAGCCAAAGCATCGAGCAAACTGATCGCCACCGTCACGACCCAGGCCGCTGGCAAGGGTCTTCTGGCCACGCGCGCCGCGCGAAGGCGATCGGCCAAGGTACCGCTCTCGGCCTGCGGCATGACGAAATATTCGACTCCCGCATCCCGACCCGTTTCCAAAACAGGCAGAATGTGAGGGTGATCAAGTTGCTGCCCGATCTGCCCCTCGCGTCGAAAACGATAAAGGCTCACCGGCGATCGCAGGTGTAGGCTCGCGAGCACCTTGATGGCACGGCGCATCCCGTTTGAATCAATGCCGACGTAAACCTCGGACATCCCTCCGCGCCCAAGGCTTCGCAACAAACGGTAGGGGCCAAGAGTTCTCGGGCCGAAGTGGGCGCTACCCATCTCCTCAGACTCAGGAAGAACCGACGCCATCTCGATGAAATCACGACACTGCTCTTCGACCAAAGCCCGCACGGCGGTGGGCAAGTCCTCGCAAAAGGAGTCCAAGGTCGGGCCCAGTCCCTGGTCGTGAAGGCCAATGAACTCCTCTACGCGCGAATCAGCCTCCGCAGACAAATCCCTCGCTTCTTTGTTGCCGGCGTTGGTCATAGCGGTCACTTAAGCGGTCGACTTGGGGCAATCCAACCGAATAATTCGGCAAGGTGTCCAAGTTTCTACGCAAGTGTAGCGTCGGGGCGACTATCTCGCGGCCGGAAGCCAACATTGTTGCCGGTCGGGCGTGAGAACGATACGATCCAGGCAAGGTCATGAAGAAAAAACAGCCCGAATCCCACTTCCCTGCCTCGTCGACGGAAACACCCCTTGCCAAAGCGGTGAAAGCTCAACTTCCGGAGAGCGAAGAGGCCAAAGAAATCTACGAGCTGCTCGACGAGCACTCCGAGTGGATTCGGGGTCGCGTTCGCCAGCGACTGGGGCCAAAACTCAGGACCAAATGCCAATCGGGCGACATCGAGCAAGAGGCCTTGCTGCGGTTCTTGCGCTACGGGCCCCGCTTGCCGTCGCTCAACCCCAAACAGTTTCGCCATCTCATGGCCCGCATCGTCGAAAATGTCATTCGCGATCAACACGACTGGCTGCACGCCATCGCCAGAGACCCGAGTCGTGAGCTAGCCGGAAGCCAGGCCGAAAATGCTCTGAACCTGCAGAACGCGGGCAGTGCTACTCCGAGCGCCGAAGCCGTCCGCCATGAGCACCAAGAGCTCGTTCATTTTGCTTTGGGGCTTCTCGACCCCGACGACCGCCGCGTCATTATCTTGAGACGCTGGGATACTTTGAGTTTCGACGACATCGGCATCAAGCTCGGCATCAATGGCCCCGCCGCGGACACGCGGTTCCGCCGCGCCATGCGCCGCTTCGCACGGGTTATCCGACGGGTTCAAGGTGGTGAATGGGACGTGATCGACGCCGAGACCTCCTCCGAAGATCCGGACCAAGAGCCCTCCTAGGGTTCGGTCAAGAGCAAGTCTCAGCTTTCAGTTCCGCGAGCAGATCCACCATTAACGAGGCGGGGCCATCCCAGTCGTAGCACACAGCTCGAATTCGTCCCGCTGCAATGAGTTCATCCCGGGCCTTGGGGTCTTTTTCCAAAGTGATCAAGCGCTTCACCCAGGAATCCAAGTCCAGCGGCAGACGCGAACCTTCGGGCGCGATTTCGTCAAAGGGTGCGCGGTCTAAAACAAAGGCCGGACATGAAGCGGCCATCGCTTCGAGCAGCGGAATTCCAAACCCCTCTAGAAGCGAAGGAAAGACCAAAGCCCTCGCTCGCTGGTAAAGCGCGCACAAACTGTCTTCGGGAACGTCCCCCAAAAACAGGACATCAGGTTCGATACCCAACTTTCGGACGAGGGCTTCGGGCTCGCCATAGCCCGGTACTTTCCGCCCCGCGATCGCCAACTGGAAATCCAGACCCGCGGCCTTCAGAAGAGGCAGTAGGCGAATGGCAAAAGGGAGGTTTTTACGCGGCTCGCGGTGCCCCACAGCCAGCAAGAAAGGTCGATCTCCGAGTCGCGAAGCCAACTCGCGCGGCAAATCTCGTGCGGCCTCAAAGGCACGGGCTTTGACGCCATTGCGAATAATGGCCACGCGCGCCGCGGGCAACTGATACCGGCGCTTTAATTCCTCGGCAACGTGGCGCGACACGGATATGACCGCGGGGCAACGCCTCAACTCTCGACCGGCCCAAATACGGGCGTAAAGGCGGCGCGGCAAACTCGAAAACCGTTTGTCCAGCGAACGGAGGTCGTGGACGGTGGGGATGGTCTTTTCGGGCCAAGCCAAAGGTCTGGGATCTTGAAACAGGAACTCCAAGCCCTCGGCGCGCATCACGCGGCGCAGCGTTCGCCCCCAGCGCAGCCAGCGATCAAGCGGTCCCCGAGCTGGCGTGATCTCGATGACGCGAGCGCGAGGCAGTTGCTCAGCCACTCGCTTTGCCAGTGAGGGCCTCACCAAAACCGCAACCTCAAGATTCAGCTCAAGGGGATCTCGATGCACGCGCTCAAGGACTTGTGACCAAAGCTGGATGATCCGTCGAGCCGCACCGGAATGAAGATCGACCAAGGCCGTCGCGTCGACGCCGATCTTAAACGCTGTCGCGTCGCTACCGGCCTTCAAGGCTGTCGAGTTGACGCCGCGTGTCACTTTTCGCCCTTTGGTTCGAGGGCAAGTGCGAGCCGATAGGCATCAAGGGTCCTGCTCGCGCAGTCTTGCCAGCTGAATTTCTTCGCCTGGATCTTGCCGCGGCGGCAAAGCTCTTCGCGATAGGCGGTGTCTTCGCAAAGTTTCTCCAAGCCCGCCGCGATCGAGTCCTCGCATTCGGGATCAACGAGATGGGTGGCGTCACCAGCGACTTCTTCCAGCCCTCCACGCGCGCTGGTTAGAACCGGGAGCCCTAAGGCCATCGCCTCCAAGACTGGCAAGCCAAAGCCCTCAAGCAGTGAAGGGTAGGCCATCGCCGTTGCGTTTCGCATCAAGGCCAACAGGGCGGCGTCTTGGATCTCACCGATCCAGCACACCCATTTCCTCAAGAGCGGGCGCTCGAGTGCTTCTAAGACGTCATCGCACATCCAGCCTTTTCGGCCGACTAAGATCATGCGGGCGCGAAGGCCCTTTTCCAGCCGCGACTCGAAGGCCCGCAGCAATCTCAAGTGGTTTTTGCGCGGCTCCAGCGTGCCCACGGACAAGATAAAGGGGCAATCTTGCACGCTGCGTTCATAGGGCTGAAGAAAGATCTCGTCGACTCCCAGCGGCGTCACCACCACCCGGCTCTCGTCGAGGTCGTAGGATTCGAGCGCGTCGCGCTTCGTCGCCTCCGAAACCGTGATGACGACCGAAGCCTGATCAATGAGGCTTTGGGTCACAGATGTGAGTTGCTGAGAGTTTTCGGGCGAGTGGTAGCCGCGATCACCAAGAAAACTGGTGTCGTGCAGGGTGAACACCGAGCATTTCGTGCGCACCGGAGGCTGGACGTAGTCGGTAAAATGAAAAAGGTCGAAGTGGTCCGAAAAGGTCTCGACCGATAAGGGCATGACGCGCCCGAGAAAATCTAGGACCCGCCCCGGAAAGCGCGCCGCGGCGAGCTTCACGCGCTCGGTTTCTGGCAAGTGGGCCTGAGCGATGCGCTCTTCGTGTTCTTTCCAAAACACCGAGAACAACGACAGCTGAATCTCGTCGTCGACCTCGGGAAGGTGCCGAACTAAATTCGAGGTGTAGCGGCCAATCCCCGAACGGAGCAACAAAGCGGGACGGTAGTCGAGGCCAACTCTCAACATCTGATGGTGTCGGGCAACAAGAGCATGGTCATGACGAGGAGTCTATCCCTTCTGACTCGATCCGGCGACGCAGACCTTTGGCCGCGGGAGAAAAGGTCCAGGCGGCAGCCGCCGCCGCCGCCAAGATCCAAATGGCGACAGCCCCTGCTTTGCTCGCGCCGTCGAGTTGGGTCGCGAGCGCGATAAACAAGGTGAGGATGCCGAGGGCAACCCATGGTGGCTGAAAACGACGTCGCGAGGCCACCTCAATCTGCGGCGAGCGCAGGTGAAACCAAGCGAGGGCCGCAGAAGAGGCCCCTACAAAGGCCTCGGTGATCGCCGTCGCCCAGGCGGCGCCGCGAGCGCCGTGTTCGGGAATCCACCAGGCGTTCAGACTCAGGTTTATCGCGAGGCCCACGAGCGCCACAGCAGCCCAATCGCGCGTGCGACCAATGGCGATCAAGGCCGCCGAGGCCAAGGCACCGGCCACGACGGCAAGCGGGACGACGGTGAGGATCGACAGTAAGTCCCCGGCGGCGTGCTGTGCCCGCCCGCTCAAAAGATCCGCCACGGCGGGGCCTAAACAGAGGGCTGCGGCCAAGGGCGCGGTGGCAAAGCCGACGACGATCATGGCGGAGGCAAGAACGCGCCCGCGATTCGCCTTAGAGTTGGCGCGGACAACAAAGGGCAGAACCGGCGCCGTCGCCAGATGCACGGCGGCCAAAAGCGGGGCCAACACGCGGATCGCGAGCCCGTAGCCAGCAACTTCATCCGTGCCCCGCCAAGCTTCGATCATGAACACATCGACATGAAAGTAGAGCGCCGTGGCGACGGTTGCTAAGGACAAACTCAGCAGCCCGGTCTTGCCAGATTTGACGACGAGGTTCTCGGCCTTGACTTTTATCTTGGCTTGACCCGGCTCCGAGTTCGCCATCCGGCGCCCGTAGCCCCAGGCGACGATCGAGTTCAGTAGCTCACGAGAGGCCAGCGCCCCCACGAGGTACGGCAAGGTTGCGCTTCCGAAGTACGCCAGGGCGCCGAGCGCCAAGGTGACCTGAAAACACTGCGCCCCGAGTGAGATCCAAGCGCTGACTCGATTGCGTTGTTGGGCCGCAAAGCGTTGGTGCCAACTTCTAAGCGGCAGGGCGAAGATCGAGATCGCCACGCCAAAGCTCACCGCAAACCGCGTCTTGGGCCCCATCGCGAGGTCAGAATTGCTGATGAATACCAAGGGCGTCACCACGGCAAGTACGACCGCAAAGGCGGTCCGAATGCTAAAGACGCGGTGCCAAAGCGACTCGCTTTTGTTGACAAGATCGCGGATCAAAGCGGGCGACAAACCAGCATCCACAACCCGTGCCGCCATGATCATCCAAGCGCTGGCGAACACGAAGCTGCCAAAGGCCGCATCGGAGAGGGTTCGCACCGCCGCTACTGTCAGAACAAAGCCCAAACCAATTTGAAGTCCTTGGGCACCGACCAGCGCGAGCTGACTTTGCAACAAAGACTCCCGATGCTTCGCGGTGCTCGTCAACTTGATGACTCCTGTGCGGAAGCCATGATGCGGACAAACTCATTTGACAGGATCCAATGATGCGCGCGCTGAGCTCGGTTCTTTGACAGAAATCCCTTCGCTTCTAATCCCTGAAGATCGACGCGCGCGGTTTGCAGCACTACACCGTGAGTTTGGCCGTGGGCGGGCACCGTGTAGCTCGTGTCCGGGCGGTTCATGGCATGTGCCAACAGAGCTTGTTGCCGATGATTGAGTCCGCTCGCGCCGGGAACACCCCGAAGCATCGCCTTGAGGCTGGCTAGGCCTTGACGGCGTGCGCCGCGTAGGCGATTCAAGGCAGTCTTGACTGCGGCGAACTGAAACAAGATGAAGTAGGTCAAGTCACCGTCGTGCTGGGAGTGCAGAAATGCCCGCCGATACTGTTCCTGACGAGACAAGATTATCGGAGAGAGCGCAAGTTGCGAGAAGATCGCGTAGCCTTGTCGCAACAAAAACCAATGAAAGAGCGCGCGAGCGCTACGACCATTACCGTCAACAAAGGGGCGTTCACCGGCCAAACTGTAGTGAAGCAGGGTAGCTTTCACCAAAGGGTGGAGAAAGCTTTGAGGGTCATCGTTCTCGGCGTAATCGCAGAGTCGCTCCAGACGTTTTTTCAAGGCGGCGGCGGGCGGTGGTTCGTAAATGACGCGGCCGGATTCATCCCGCACCGGCATCCGTTCGGAAGCACGGCGGAATCTTCCGCGATGATCGGGATCGGCGCCCGCACTCAGGATTCGCGACTGGAGCTCAAGGAGGCCAGCGCAGTCGATGGCCCGGTGAGCTTGCTGCGAAACCCAGTGCAGCGCGTCAAAGGAACTGCGCACGGTTTGCTCCGCTTCGCTGCGCGGGGCTCGGCCTTGACGCAGCATTTCGCGAGCGGCATCTGCGTCGACGGTGCAGCCCGCCAAAAGGCTGGTGCCCAGCGCCTCGTGTTCGCGTGAACTGCGGGCCAAGGGCTCGAGGAGGGCTTGCCAGTCCGCGCTTTTGCCGTCCCCTAGTTCAAAGCGATCGAGCTCGTGCTGAGTCGCTAAAATGGAGGGCAAACCGAGGCAAGCGTGGTGGGCGAGAGCTTTGGGGTCGCAGGCCTGAGGAATCGACGTGGCGGCGAGACGTCGCCGGACTTGGGCCAGGGCCCAAGTCCGGTCGGGGCTAAGGTCAGGGTGAGGAACTTGGCTCGCTCCATCTTCCCAATGGCGATATTCCTCATCCGGCCACCAAGACTTGGCGTCCACCGCGGCTAGCAGTTGCGAAGGGGCGCCCGCATCAGGGGTCCAGTGCGCCAATATCTGCCGCCAAGGGGGCGATGGAGAGCTTTGATTCTCGCTTGGCATTCTGGACCCGCCCCACAAAAGCTAATTTACACTTTATTAGCCTATCACTTATCAAAGTCCACTAATTATCCAAATATTAGCATTTAGAACCGAATTCGAGGCCCGCCCCGTTTTCCGCTGATGTTCTCCAGGCAAGTCGTGAGAAGCGTTGGTCGCGTGGCTAAGCTCAGCGCGTGATCAGCATCAACGGAAAAGACTTGAGCCTCGAGGATCTCGCGGGATTCCTCCAGGACGCGCCGCCGACGGTTTCGATCGCCGACGAAGCGCGAGTCGCCATTCAACGGGCCCGCAGCACGGTTGAGGAGATCCTCCGCACCGACCGTGTCGTCTACGGAATCAACACCGGCTTCGGCAAGCTCGCGAACACTCGTATCGCGACCGAAAACCTCGAAGCCCTGCAGCGCAACCTCATCTTATCGCACTCGATCGGAGTGGGACCGCCCCTCGACGATGCGGTAGCGCGTTTGTGCCTATTGCTGCGTGCCAACGCTTTGTGCCGCGGGCACAGCGGGGTGAGACCCGAGGTCGTGGAAACTTTGATCGGCCTCCTCAACGCCGATGCTCTGCCGGTGATCCCCAGCCAGGGCTCCGTTGGTGCGAGCGGCGATTTGGCCCCGCTTTCCCACATGGCGCTGCTGCTCATCGGCGAGGGCGAAGCGACTTGCAAAGGTAGACCCCTGACGGGCCGCGAAGCCTTGGGCATCGCGGGCCTTAAGCCCTTGGTGTTACAGGCCAAAGAAGGCCTGGCCCTCATCAACGGCACCCAGGTTTCCTGCGCCATCGGCGCTGCCGCTCTCATCCGCGCGCGCCGGCTCGCCAACTTGGCCGATCTCGCCTGCTCGATGTCGCTCGAAGCTCTAAAGGGATCGCTGCGGCCTTTCGACGCACGGGTCGCCGCCTTACGCCCTCATCCCGGCCACGCCGAAACGGCCGAGCACATGCGCCGCTTGATGCAGGATTCCGAAATCGTGATCGCGCACCAAGATTGCGACAAAGTGCAGGACCCATACTCCCTGCGCTGCGTCCCCCAGGTTCACGGAGCAGCTCGCGATGCTTTGCGTCACACCGAAGATGTCGTGAGGCGCGAGATCAATGCCGTCACCGACAACCCCCTGATCTTCCCCGACGATTGCGACGTCATCTCGGCCGGAAACTTCCACGCCGAACCCTTGGCGATTCCCTTCGACTACGCGGCGATGGCGGTAGCTGAGCTCGCGAGCATTAGCGAGCGGCGCCTAGAAAACATGGTCAATCCCGACCTCAGCGAGCTGCCGGCCTTTTTGGTCGAAAACTCAGGGCTCAACTCGGGCTTCATGATCGCGCAAGTCACGGCCGCAGCCCTGGTGTCTGAAAATAAGTGCCTTTGCCACCCGGCCAGCGTCGACAGCATCCCGACTTCGGCCAACAAAGAAGATCACGTCAGCATGGCGCCGATTGCCGCCCGACAGTTCGCAGCCGTGGTCGAGAACTCCTACAACGTCATCGCCATCGAGTTCTTGGGCGCCCTGCAGGGGCTAAGGCTCGGCAATCCCGAGGGCTTGAAGGCTGGACGCGGGCCGCAGGCGGCCTTCGAGCTTTTGTCGCAAACCGTGGCACCTTTGAAATCAGACCGTATCCTGAAGCATGACCTTCTGGCCGTCCGCAAGTTGATGGAAGACGGCTCCCTCATGCGCGTCGTCAAGGCGGCCCTCGACCGAAACTAAGATTCCAAGTCCAATCCTGGCTATAGACTCATGAACGATACCACGCACGCCACCGACAATATCGAAGCACCCGTCATCCGCTCGCCCCGCGGACTTGAGCTCAGCTGCAAGTCTTGGATGACCGAAGCGCCCATGCGCATGCTGATGAACAACCTCGACCCCGAGGTCGCGGAAGACCCCGCCAACCTCATCGTCTACGGCGGCAGTGGCAAGGCCGCCCGATCCTGGCCGGCGTTTCACGCAATCATTCGAACGCTTAAGACGCTGGAGAAAGACGAGACCTTGCTGGTGCAATCTGGCAAACCCGTCGGCGTCTTCAGGACGCACGAGGGCGCGCCGCGCGTCTTGATCGCCAACTCTCATCTCGTCCCCGCCTGGGCAACTTTTAAGTACTTCCGCGAGCTCGAAAAGCGCGACCTCATCATGTACGGACAGATGACCGCGGGCTCGTGGATATACATCGGGAGCCAGGGGATCATCCAGGGCACCTACGAGACTTTCCGCGAAGCGGGTGCTCAGCATTTCGCGGGTGAGCTCGCGGGTCGGCTCGTCGTCACCGGCGGACTCGGCGGTATGGGCGGGGCGCAACCCTTGGCGGCCACTATGGCCGGCTTGACTTGTTTGGTCGCCGAGATGGAAGACTGGCGCATCCAAAAGCGGCTCGAAACCAAGTACCTCGACGAATCCTACGACGATCTCGACACCGCGATCGCCAAGGCTCAAGAGTACGCGGACAAAAAGATGGCCAAGAGCGTGGGCTACCGCGGCAATGTCATCGATTTGCTGCGCGGCTTGTTGGCGAAAAACATCACGCCCGACATGCTCACCGATCAGACCAGTGCTCACGATCCCTTGACGGGCTACTTCCCGGAACACATGAGCGTCGAAGACGCCAAGGCGATGCGGGAATCGGACGAGCCGGGCTACATCGAACTATCCCTCGATTCGATGGCCGAACACTGCCGCTTAATGTTAGAGCTTCAAAAACGAGGCTCCATCACCTTCGACTACGGCAACAACCTCCGCGGTCAGGCGAAATCACGCGGCGTCGAGAACGCCTTCGACTTCCCGGGCTTTGTTCCGGCCTACGTGCGGCCTTTGTTCTGCGAGGGACGCGGGCCGTTTCGCTGGGTCGCCTTGTCTGGTGACCCCGAAGACATTCTTAAGACCGATGCGGTCATCTTGAAGGAGTTCGCTCACAACGAGGGGCTTTGTAATTGGATTCGCATGGCCCAAGAGCGCATCCAGTTCCAGGGCCTACCGAGCCGAATTTGTTGGCTCGGCTACGGCGAACGCCACCACTTCGCCAAGATCATGAACGCGATGGTGGCCAGCCGTGAGCTCAGCGCTCCCATTGTCATCGGCCGTGATCATCTCGACTGCGGCTCCGTCGCCAGCCCGAATCGCGAAACTGAAGCCATGAAGGACGGCAGCGATGCGATTGCAGACTGGCCCTTGCTCAACGCAATGCTCTCCACCGCGGGCGGCGCGACCTGGGTTTCTTTGCATCACGGCGGTGGCGTAGGAATTGGAAACTCGATTCACGCGGGGCTCGTGATTGTCGCCGACGGCAGTAAAGAAGCCGATGAGCGCCTCGACCGCGTCTTAACCAACGACCCCGGCATGGGCGTCATTCGGCACGTGGACGCAGGTTACGAGCAAGC
>JAZGFI010000290.1:0-8224 GCA_036479435.1 Planctomycetota bacterium
CTCAAGCGCTCGACGTGCCGACTGGCTTAGTTCTTCGCGGCGGCTTCCGCTTCTTTGATCAGATCTTCAATACGGGGATCGACACCTGACTGGCCCATATGGAAGTTCTTATATCGGACCTTTCCTTCGTGGTCGATGAGGAGCATGGTCGGGAAGGCCCGAACACCCCAGTTCGCGGCGATCTCGCCTTTTTCATCCATAAAGGAGCGCCAGTTGAGTTGGTGCTCTTTGGTGAAGGCCTTAGATTTCTCGACGCTGTCGTAGCAATCGACGCCAACGAGGGCGAAGGGGCGGTTTTTGAGTTCTTTAACGAGCGACCGCTCGTGGGGCACCATGGCCACACAAGGTCCTCACCAAGTTCCCCAGAAGTCCAAAAGGACAACCTTGCCGCGGTAGTCGCTGAGCTTGAAGGCTGCTCCGTCTAAGTCCTCGCCCTCGATTTCAGGAGCGAGCTTGCCAACTTTGAGTTGGGTAATCACCTTAAGGATGCGACTTGCCGTGGCGGCGACGGTCCTCTTTCCGGCTTTGGTCTTGGCGGCCTGAGGGTCCGACGCCAGAGCTTTGAGCATCGACTTCAAGCTTGATTCGATTTCGGCGGGGTCCTTTTTTTGGCCGCTCTCTTCCTCGGGAAAGCGCCTTCCCATCTCGATCGCTTCTTTGAGCGACAACAGTTGCTTGGCACGAGCGAGACGGGCGCGGACTGAGATCTCTGGGTCAGAGTTCTTGATTAAGTTCTCAAGTTGTTTTCTCCCGGAAGAAGAAGGCATGTCGCTCAGGAACCTGAACGCGGTGTTGGCACACTCTTCTTTGGGATAGCGTGCAAAAATTGTCTCAACGGCCCAGCTGGATAGATCGCGATCATTCAATTGGACGAGCCAATCGAGAGTCTTAGGAGATTCCGAGTCTTTGGGGTTGTTTGTAATCAAGGTTTTGAGTTCGGCCTTGTTCTTCTCGAGAGTAGGCATGTTGTCCGACTTCCACGCGAAGGTCTCTTCTTCTCCGTTCTTCGCCATGCGCTTTTCGATCTCGTTTCCGAAATCCTCACGTGCTTTTTCGAAGCTCGTGCGGATGGCGACAAGGCGTTCGCCAGCTGCGCTGGGCTTTTCGACTTGAGCCAACAAAGGAGCCGGGATGGATTTCATGAGATCGCCGATGTTGACGAGCAAATAGTCCGCACGAGTCTCGGCGGACGAGCGCTCGATTCCGAAATCTTCAGGTGAAATCTTGCGTTTGCCTTTGACGGTGATGCCAACGAATTTCCCGAGCTTGTTGAGAACGAGTTCCCCGGAAGCGTGGAGGCCCTGTGGCACGTAGGCGTCGAAGGGACTTGTGACTTTGGCAGAGACGTAAGAACGCGTGATGTAGGGCGCGTAGCCGTTGGCTTTTGCCAAGCGGCCGACGGCGATGAGGTCGACGCCAAATTTAGCTTCGCTGGAGCTTTTGGGAAGTGGCGTGCCGATCTTGATTCTCGTTTCCTCCAACCGGAGGAAAGTGACGCCGTACTCGGTGGACTTGCCAACGACCTTCGCCTTGTGTGACTTCTTGTCGGCGCCAATGACTTTGAGCGAGATAAGCTCAGCTTCAGGACCCTCAGCGCCCGGCATGCCGAAGGGCAAGGGCTTAGCTTTGAGGATATCGCTGCCGACGGCGATGAGACCGTTGGAGGAGACGATGACTCCAGCGCCGAAGACATCTTGCTCGATGACGCTGTCTTCCATGCCCATCATCTGGGCCATTTCGCCGATGTCGATTTCGAAGATAACTTCGACGGCAACCAAGTGCTTGGCTGCCGCAGTCATCAAGCTTTCCTGCGAGCTTTGTCCCTGCGCCATCAGGCAGGCTGACAGCAGGAAGACACCGAGGAGAGGGTAAAGGGTTTTCATGTCTTTGAAGCTCCGATTGGGTTTTAGTTACTTGAGGTGTTTTGAAAGGAACAATTGGACGACGGCTGGGGTCAGGGCAAGCGCCTGCGCCCGCGACAAGCGGGCAATATTTAGGCCCACGGCCTGCCCCTGTCGGTTGAAGAGTGCTCCTCCGCATTCTTCTGGCCTAATCTTGGTGTCGTGCACGAAGATTTCGGGGAAGCCCTCGCGCCTTTTGCTCAGTCCGCCGGGTACGTCGGTGGCAATGTGCATAGACGGACCCTTCGCGGATTGGGTGTTCGGTTTTGGAGCTATTTTGATTTCGACGACCTTCTGTTCGCGGCGAACAACAAAGGTCACATCGCGAGACGAGAGCACTTTCTCCATGACCGCGCGGAATCCGGTCAGGTCCTTAACGGATGTTCCGTCCATCGACACGATGACGTCGTCTTCCTTAAGGTCCGTTTCGGCCGCAGGCTTCCCTTCAAAGATGCGTTTGATGACCAGTTCGCCGTCACGATCGGCCAGTTCGAATCCGAAAACCAAGTGGACTTTCGGCCTGTAAGCACGTGATGCAGCGACGCCAACCTTGGGCGCCTTGCTTTCAGCCAAAGGGCTGAAGACGAAGTCTCCGATCTGGTGGCCACTTTCTGCCCAGATCAAGGGCGTGAGATCCAATGGGCTTGTCGGGACCAAAAGGCAAAGGTCGCTCTTTTCGTCACGAGCGATCACCTTTAGTTCTTGAGGCTCACCCGCCTCGTTTTCTCCTTCTTCTCCGCAGAGGGCTGCATCGTCGAAGACCTCAGAGGATTTACTGACGATGTGTCCGAACCTCGAAACCACAATGCCCATGATCTCGCGGCGTTCCCCGTCCTGCTTTGAAGAGATCTGAACCACGCCTGGGGATTTAAGCGCTTCAGCGATCTTGGCGAGTGGATTTTCGGCATCGAGAATCGCAAGGGGCGCAGACTCGGTAGCGGTTTCGGATTTGGGGCTCGGTTTGGAACAGATACTGATCTCCTTCTTCGTACCGGCCCGTTCGACGATGAGTTTCAGCTGGATCGGCCCTCTCTTGGCCAAAATCCTTCGCAGGCGCTTTCTGAAGTGGCGCGCGCTCTGAATGTCACGTTTGTTGAGCTGTTGGATCAGGTCACCTTTCTGCAATCCTTGCGACTTGGCGAGTCCCTCGGCGCCGAGGGACTCGACGACGGCGCCTTCGCCGTCGTCAAGATCTTCGACCTTGAGGTCGATAGAAGCCGCGGCGATCTTGGAGAGACGAAAGCTCTTTCCCGCCAGCAAGTGATCCCAGTGATCGTGAAACAAGTCGATAGGGGCGTCGAAGTTGGATTCCTCAGGGCGATCGATCTGGCTGTGTATCCCCACTAACTCGCCTTGCAGGTTGAAAAGCGGGCCGCCTGAGTCTCCCGGTTCCATCAGGACCGTGGAGTGTATGAAGCCTCTTTTCGTGAGCGGCTTCACTACCCGGCCGAACCTCAACACGTAGCCGCGACGAGGGACGGGTATGCCGGGATGGCTCAGCCCGAAAAGGCCTTGCCCCTTTGTCAGCAAGCTCGACCGGCCGAGTTTGACGAAGGGTAAGTTTTCATCAGCATCCAGGATCTTCATCATGCCGATGTCGACCTTATTTTCTCGGCCGAGGCCTTCGGCCTCAAAGCTGCGACCATCCGGTAGTTCGACGGTGTAGTGAGTGCCGGGTGAGACGCAGTGGCCCGCGGTGAGAATCGTCCCTTTCTCATCGACAATGACACCACTACAAGAGCCGCCCCCTCGTTCGTCGCTGGTGATGAGGATGCTCGCCGCTCGGACGCGTTCAATCGCCGCCTTGAGCGTTGACTGAAGGTCCGTGGGTTGAAGCGGAGTCTGAAGGCCTTGGCTCAGAGCCGTAACCGGGATCAAGATCAAAAGTATAGATAGCCAACGAATCACATCAAGACTCCGAAGAGAACCCAGGAACTGAGGGCGCCAATAGTCGTCGCGCTCTAAGATGTGTGTTCCCGCCACGGGGCTCGAGGACTCAGCAATCTGAGATTTTGCTATCGATACTGACACGACGGTGGCGTGTCTTCTAAGTCTTGTTGATAGGGACCATGAGCTATGGCAAGTCGATCGTGATCGACTTCTTGCGATCTGTTGTCGAGGTATGGGAAATCTCGATAGTCTTGGTGTCACCTGCTTCGGTGGTGACGACGATGCGACCCTCTCGAGGCCAATGGCGCACGCGCGCGTGGCCCTTAGAGTCCGTCTCTAAGTCCTCGCGGAATTCCATCGGTTCTTCGCCTTGTTCCGTGGCGAAACAACGCAAGCTGAATTTTGTCCAGGGGAGAATCTCACCGCGCCGACTAAGTGTGACTTCAGGCGAGTTCGTTTCGAAATCGGAATCGAAGTCGATAATTTGGTCGTGCCCTTCGACATCGACGCAAAGCCAGCGAGGCATCGCCGCTTTGCCGTGTTCTTCGATGTGGAAGTGCCCGTCGCCCAAAAGGAGCAAGGAGCTTACCTTGCCATCTTTGACTTGGCTTGGGTCTTGTGTGCCTTGTTTGATTCCACAGGTCTCCAAAGAGATCCTGACCTCCGGCCGGTGAGTCACCAAGATGCGGTGCAGCTTCGGAATCCGCAAGTGGTAGGTCTCCATGTCTTCGGATACCTCAAGCTGATGGCGGAACATCTTGTTTCCGTGGTGGGCGATCAACATTGCGGGCCCCGCGACCAAGTGGTCAAGGGTCCATTGGCCTCCGTCTTGACGCTTGAGTTGGCGGTGCTGCTCAGAGCTCACCAAGGTGAGGTGCCAGCCTGAATCTCGCGAGGCCTCAGAAAAGTTGACTCTTAGCTGTACCCGCGGGAGGTCGAAGACCGCCCTATTGGGATCATCTCCGGCCTTGACGGTCAAAAGTTTTGTGGTCAATGACAGCTCTTTGCCGCCACGCTTCATTCCTAAGACAAGGCGGTACTCGCCGGCGGGAACCGCCGCCAAAGTAGTTCGCCCGTCTTGAAGTCCTGAGCTGTCGATGGGCTCCATGATCCAGGGACTAGCTGATTCGAGTCTCAAGAAGTAGTCTTTGGACTCGGCCGGCAATCCTCTGACTTGGACCTCGACATCATTGGTCTCAACGGGACTTCCCAATTCGACGAGCACGGTGCGTCGCGCCATCACGGTGGCTTGCGCATTGAAGCGTATCTTCGAGCTTTTTAGACTCTGGGCACTACGCGATGCTCCGTTGACGGCCTCTACAGACCATTCTCCTGGTGGGAGTCCCTTGAAGACTGCGCGACTGTGCCCGGCCAAGATCCTTCCGCAGAAAGCCAGCTGAGAGCTGCTTCTTAGGTACACGCTGAGGGCGTGATCGAGCGCTTCGCTTCGGGAGACGATTAGAGAGCCTGCAGGGCGGAGAGGGATTTCCGGGGGAAGCCCTTGGCCTTCGGAAATCTGAAGATGGCGGGACTGAAAACCTTCTTTGCTAACCAGCCAAAAGACCGACTTCGAGTTGCCTTTCGGCACGGTAACCCAGCCTTGATCATCACTACTACTTGGGTGTCCGACGGTCTTTGAGAGAAAGTCCTGGATCTGGTCCTCGTTGACGCCGAATGCTGAGATGGTCTCGATGGATGCGAGCGGAATCGCCTCCCGCGCGACGCCGTTTGAAATGATGTCCTCCGCGAGATGGTCTTCAGCGGAGCGCATGGAATCGCGAAGGATCTCAAGCACTCGGGCTCCGGCGATGGGTTCTTTGGTCTCGGCGTCGATGATTCTTGCTCGGGAGGCCATGGCCTCACCCGTGGCGGCCGATGCAGATCCGGTTGGACCAAGTACCACGCTTGGGCTCGTGCCGAGCTCGGACTGGAGAGGCCGCTTAGAATCCCGGGATTTTGGAGCGAAGGGACGGCGGACGCTCTCTTTTGAGTTCTTGTCAATGGCGAGTTCGGCCTGCCCTTTGGACAGCTCGCTCCAAGTGTCGTCCTCAGAGCTGCCGCTCCAAGAGTAGATCATTGCGCTGGTCGCAAGGGCCGTGATTCCGGCGGCCACTACCAAGTATGATTTGCTGACGAGAACCTTTTGACTGGCCTGAGCGGCAAGGGACCCTCCGAGGCCGGAGCCAAGACCTGAGATGAGGTTGGGATCCGCAATGGGGGCTAGAGCCAATACCCAAGCGCGGCGATCTCCGTTTTCATCTGCGTCAAGAGCCTCGCGCAGCAGAGCCAGTCCGCGCTGAAGTTGAGTCTTTACCGAAGAGACGGGGCGGCCAAGAGCCTGAGCGATCTCTTGAGGGAGTTGATTGTCCATGTACCGCAGCAAGATCACGGTGCGATAGGGCTCGCTGAGATTAGAGACTTTCTGAATGAGGTCTTGACGCGTTTCGAAGCGGGTGAGGGCTTCGCCCGGGATCTCGGCCGAGGCCGATTTGAGTGCTTGTTTCTCGCGCTCATGCCGCCTGGATTCGGATCGGAAGTGTCGCAGCGCCTTGTTGCGGACGACACCCGAAAGCCACTGGCGAACGGAATTTCGGGGTACATTCGCCTTCGCCTGAAGCGCCGTCATGAGCGATTCCTGCGCGACATCCGCGGCAGCATCGGGATCATGGACCAGACGAGCCGCGAGCTTTCTGACGAACTCAGCGTGTTCGTGAACTTGCAGTGCGAGATTGTCGTGCTTGTCAAGCAAGGAACTCTCCAGGGCGGATTCATCTCATCCTATAGTTGTCGCTGATGAAGCCACCAAGGACTCAGCATTCTTCAAAAAACCCGCCTGCGAGAGCATCTCGAAGAGTAGGAATCAAGGAGAAGTTAGATATAGACGATATCGTAAGTGCAATAATAGTATTATCTTAAGGTAGGTTTGTTGCTGACTTTTCGCAAGTGGTAAGCGCGTCGAGACGGTGAGAAATCTGAGTGTCCGCCATGCTCGCTTGAGGGCTGGGAGAGTTCGATCGCATGCGGTGTTCGGCAGGTCGCTTATCCGTTTACGAGTTGATCGGCGGCGCAGACTATTTGGCCGATTCGTCGACTCCTAAAGTCAAATGAGATCAAAGTCGAGATAGGATACTCGAGTCACGACAAGTGCTTACAAAGAGCTCTTCTGGTCTCGCACAACAAAAAAATCTGGGAGTTGCTTGCCTAAGCAGATCTGCGAGCCTAAGACTACGGACCGATAGCGGCTTTGGTCGCCGTCAAGAAAAGTTAACTCGTCCTGCAAGCTTTGCCCTGGTGACAGGGCAGCCTGGGGACGAAGAGAAGACAGAGGAATCGATGAACCAGTTCGGAATCAACAACCTTGAGCTCTCCATGAGCCCGGTGGGAACCACCGAGGTTGTCGTTTCTGTTGTACCCGTCCTTCTTACGGCCCGACTTATTATTACGGGCTTGGCGAGGCATCGGGTATAGACTGGCGATTCAAATCGAACAGGAAACCCGGCCTCGCCAAACAGCGAGGCCGGGTTTTTTCGTTTGGACTCGGCCCAGTGATTTCGTCGCTCGATGGAGCCGGAGGATTCGAGAACCGAACGCGAGCAAGTGGCCGCTACTTGTGGGAAACAACCGTCTGTGGGGATCACAGGAGGTGATGCGGCGAAAGTGGATTTAGTTGGGTTTCGTGGGCCTTGGTCCCGAAACCGAGAAACGTCAATTAGAAACCGACTCAGCGCTGAAGAGATCCTTCGGCGTTGACCAAAAAGAGGTTCATCAATGTTAGATGAGAACGCCAAGAGTCACGTTGGATTTGATTGGTCTGGACGCCGTGTTGCCATCGTTGGCTACGGAAGTCAAGGCCGGGCCCATGCTCTCAACCTTCGTGATTCAGGCGTCGATGTTGTCGTTGGCGCACGAGTTGACGGCCCCGGTTGGGCCCGTGCCACCGAAGATGGCTTTCAGCCACAGTCAGTGGGGGCAGCCGTTTGCGAGGCAGAGCTAGTTGCGATCCTGACTCCCGATCTGGCTCAGCCCAAATTGTTCCTCGAAGAGATCCAGCCGAATCTCGCAGATGGCGCCACGGTGCTCTTTGCGCATGGATTCTGTGTGCGCTTTGGCTTCATTGAAGTCCCCACTGCTCATGACCTGATCATGGTTGCGCCCAAAGCTCCGGGCCCGCTCGTGAGGCGAGAGTTTGAACGCGGTTTTGGTGTGCCTTGCCTCGTAGCCTGCGAAAACGACGCTTCGGGAAGGGGAGTCGAAAAGGCACGGGGATACGCCCACTGTTTGGGTGGCACGCGGGCGGGATTGGTCGAAACCGATTTTGCCGAAGAGACGGAAACCGATCTCTTCGGTGAGCAAGCGGTGTTGTGCGGCGGCGTAACCGAGCTGATTGCCGCAGGATTTGAGACTTTGACTGAAGCCGGATACCGGCCGGAGGT
>JAZGFI010000291.1:0-3465 GCA_036479435.1 Planctomycetota bacterium
TCGGCACCGCAAAACTCGGCGCGCTGGGCATGCGCTTGAAAAAGCGTCACCCCTTTCATCTTCGCGCCGAAGAAATTACAAC
Organism: Planctomycetota bacterium; assembly: GCA_036479435.1. GTDB lineage: Bacteria > Planctomycetota > DRQF01 > JAZGFI01. The sequence goes on from JAZGFI010000291.1 coordinate 83, forward strand.
CCCCAAGGTTGCAGCGCGAAAGATCCGCGCCGCTAAAGTCGCGTCCCGAAAAATCCAGTTCACTGAGATCCAGCCCCACCATTCGCGCCCCCACGAAGTCGGGCATCTCAGCGCCGTCGCCAGCCCTAAGCGCCAGCAACCAATCCGGCTGCAGCATCTCTCCAGATTTCTTCGCCGCCGCTGTAGACACAAAATCCTCCCATTTCTTCCCTCTCTATCGGCACTCCAGCCCCCAACCCTGAAGCCCGCCCGGCGATGAAGGCGGCTCTGCGCCAGGTCAGAAGCTGTTCAGGCTTGGGGACTTTGGGCGATGATTCTCTTCGGACTGGCCCACCGGATCTTCATTAAAGTTGCAGTGCCGGGGCGCATCCGTAGCCTGACGGTTGACGTATGAGAGGTCATCGGAATGAACAGTACGGGCGTTAGTACCCATCGTGAAGAGATTGCGGCGGGGGATCGCTTTGAGTTTGGCGAGAACTGGCGTCGGTTTCTTGAGAGTGTCGACGAGGCTCGCATTGAAACCGCAGTGCAGTCATTGCGGGGGCTCCTCGGTGTCGAGAATTTAGAGTCCAAGAGTTTTTTGGATGTTGGCTGCGGAAGCGGCTTGTTTTCGCTCGCGGCACACAGGCTCGGGGCTAGCGTGGTCAGTTTTGACTACGACCTGATGTCGGTGGTTTGCTGTCGAAAATTGAAACAGAGTTTCGGCCTTGAGGATGGCGCCGCGTGGCGAATCGAGGAAGGCTCGGCCTTGGATGATGACTTTCTAAGCGGGCTCGGAACCTACGAGGTTGTGTATTCTTGGGGCGTTCTTCACCACACAGGGAAAATGTGGCCAGCTATTGAAGCCGTGAGCCGACGAGTTGGGCCTGGCGGGGTCTTCAGTCTCGCGATCTACAATGACCAAGGCAGTTGGAGCGAGCGCTGGCTGCGCATCAAGAAAAGATACAATCGACTTCCCCGTTTTCTCCACCCGATCTTCGCAGGACTCGTGATGCTGCCCCTCGATCTAAGGATGGCAGCGAGCGCGTTCTTGCGCTTCCGCCCGATGGAGTACATCCGCCTGTGGACCCACTACGACAGCGATCGTGGCATGAGCCGCTGGCGCGACATCATCGACTGGGTGGGGGGCTTGCCGTTTGAGGTCGCCAAACCCGAAGAGCTGTTGCGATTCCTTCGACCCCGAGGATTTGAACTCGTTAACTTGAAGACCCGACTGGGGAATCTCGGATGCAACGAGTTTGTTTTTCGCCGACCCTCTATCTGATTCCAAATGCTTCGGGCCCAGTCCAAGAGCTTCGGGCTCTCCGCGCCACCCTCTATCGAGTAGGGCGAGCGAGAGGTTTGAAGTCGGGGCGGCGGCGGCTGAAGACGAGGTCGCCGTCGCGCCAGCGTTCGCGGCGGTAGCCGAAGAGGTGCACGATTTCGTTGCTGCGGAAGCGGGCGATGTGGTGATTGGCGACGAAGCGGTCGGCAAGCTCTGGGTGACGGGTGATGCCCGGGAAGTAGGGCAACAGGCGGTCGAGGCGGAGGCGACGAATACCGGCAGAAAGTGCGAGCCAAAAGCGCGACACGGGGCGGGCGATGAAAAAACCGTCGTCGCCCTGACTCTGATAACGGGGGAGCATGACGTAGCCAGATTCGGGGGCTTCTACGGCGCCGTGGCGGTCAAGGCCGAGTTTTTGTCCCGCGTGGCAGGGCACGAAATTCGCGAATCCCGGCGTCATGCTGTAGGCGTCGCCTTCAGCGATGACGTGGCGGTGTCGGATCTCGAAGACCTGGGGCAGGTCTTGGACCGCTTGTTCCAAAACTTGGCGGTGAGTCTGGAAGTTGGGGATGTCCTTGGCGTCGAGAGCGCCCGCGGCGACCAGGGTCATCCAGATCGTCGCTTCGTGGTTGTCGACCGTGCGAGGGTCGTCATGCTGGCCGCCTTCGACGGCAACTCCAATGTGGCCGAGGTCGCAAAAATAACCCAGCATCGTGCCGTCGATGACTTCCTCTAAACCCAAGACGACCGGTATTCCAAAGGAAAAAGCGATGGGCCGATTTCGCAAGACGTCGGCCATGCAGCTAAAGGGCTGGGCCGCGCCCGAAGTGCTGTGGAGATCGAGGAAGACTAGGGGCTGTTGGGCTTTGTCTAAATAGGGGCTTAGAAAGTCGAGGATCTCTCGTTGTTCAAGGTCTTCAGCTGTCAGGGCCTCGGGAGACTTTTGCCTCAGCCGCTGGATGTCGCTTTCTTTCCAGCCGCGGTTCAAGTCGTGAGCCAAAAACCTCGTCTTGTTGGCGAAGGCCGCGCGATTGCCAAGCAGGGCTAGAAGCCGACCGCGTAGTGAGATCTTTTCACGTTCCAAAGTGTCGAGCACGCGTTGCGTGGCGATAGTGCCCGCGGGCTCGTTGCCGTGAATGGCGCTGGTGACGACAATCGTGGGCCCCGTTCTCTTACCTTCGGCCGGGCCTTCGATGAGGCCAAGCAGGCGTTCGGGACGTTCGAGGTCGTTGTGGAGGCCAGCGGTGTCAGGCATGGAACTCAATGGGGACGTGGCTTTGGAGGGCGCGGGGCGCTATCGAATGTTGACGCATTCCGGCTGGACTTACAATCAGTCCGGGCTTTTGCGACGATGTGTCGCTTAAGGGGTTCGGAATGAGGAGGCGACGCGATGTCGGCGGCGGTCGAAGTCGAAGGCCTGGTAAAGAAATACGGCGATCTCACGGCAGTAGCCGGGATCGACTTGTTGGTCGAAAAGGGCACTTGCCTCGGACTTTTGGGACCGAATGGCGCCGGAAAAACCACGACGATTGAGATCCTCGAAGGGCTTTTGCCCCGCGACGGTGGGAAAGTTCGCATTCTGGGTCGATGCTGGGAAAAAGAGCCGCAGCAGATTCGTCTGCGCATCGGCGTGCAGCTGCAAGCGACAAGATTTCCCGACAAGCTGACGGTGAGGGAGACCATTCGGACTTTTCGAGCCCTTTATCCCGAGGGTCGCGATCCCGACGAACTGCTTGACCTCGTCGGTTTGGCGGGCAAAGCCAACAGTCGTGTCGTGCAGCTTTCCGGAGGGCAGCACCAAAGACTAGCCCTGGGCTGTGCTTTGGTCGGCGCTCCGGAGCTGTTGTTTTTGGACGAACCCACGACGGGGCTTGACCCCCAGGCGCGGCGCCGCGTTTGGGACATCGTTGAGTCCTTCAAGAAAAACGGCGGCTCGGTGCTTCTGACCACCCACTACATGGACGAGGCTGAACGCCTTTGCGACCAGCTGCTCATCGTCGACGAAGGTAAGGTCATCGCGAAAGGACCGCCGCAAGAGATTATCAGCAGCCTTGGCGCTGACGGCATCGTCGAGTTCAAACCGGAAGACGACAGCTTGGTCGACATCGCAGCCCTGGAA
>JAZGFI010000292.1:0-60070 GCA_036479435.1 Planctomycetota bacterium
CATGACCAGTGCCCCCACTTTGGTGGACCATACGACCGTCGATGCCAGCTGATTCGCGGCCACGACGAGCCCCACGACTGCCTTCCCGACGACCCCGCAGAGCTGCGGAAGCTGATGAACGTCTTCGTGGTCCAGCGCGAAACGGCGTGCCCGTACGCTGGCACCAATGCCGTACTGGTGGCCATCTGCTCGACGCTTGAAAAGGCGTGTGCCGGGCATGGCGCCAACCTGTTTCCGAGGTGGTCGGACCCGGGCCAAGCTGCGTGCTGGGGCGTGCCCCGCGGAGGCAAGGACACGGGCGAGGAACACATCACCATCACGCGCTGGGAGGTTGATAGCGATGACTCACCGTGATTTGAAAATCCCGCGCACCACTCCAGCGCAGCACCGCAAGGCCATGACCCGCCTCCTCGTGCGGCACACCGCGCCGCATCATCGAAGGGGATCGAACATGAGACAGCCGAACTGGTATCAGCGCCACGCACAGCACGAGTTCGTGCGCGCCAACCCCGTGCTTTACGCGTGCGCCAACGCGGGCATGACCGCCGAGGAGACGCTGGTGGAGCTCGCCAGGCACTATGAGGTGCGGCAGAAGCAGATCGAAAGGCTCCTTATGTACCAGCCGCCACCGCCAACCCCGCTAACGGTTGATCAGGTCCGAGCGCTCATGCGCGAGGCCACGCACAAAGGAGACAACGATGAGTGACGGATTGAACGTGAACCCACCAGCCAACAGCCTGATGGCTGCAGCTGACTATGCCGCCAAGAAGGGTCTTGAGCGCCTCAAGGCCAATAGTACTTGTGCTGCCTCGGCGTTCCCGCAGCTCGTGGGCTGCGCCTACCTGGCGTCGGCAGCGCTGTGCTTTTTCGCGGTGACCAACGCCTACAGCGTGATGATGCGAATCAACCAACCCAAGGACACGAGCTGATGCATGCGCGTCCCGGATGGTGGCGTGAACCGAAGTGGCGGAGGCACCACCGCGTCCGCAGTCGGGTGCGTGCTCGGCGCACCGAATACGAACTCAGCTGGGAGTGTGTGGAGCGACGCAAGTCCACGGGCGACGTGGCGTGGGAGTCGCCAATAGGTGGGCGTATCGTGCGCATGGGTCACCACGCGTACATGTGGCGAGCGCCCGACAAGGAGATCTACTTCGTGCCCAGGCGGCGTATCGCCATCGAATTGGGGAAGCAGTTCGCGACCGAGGAGCAACTGCGCGTGGTTGAGCTGCGGGAGGCGAGCTGATGCGCCCGGTCATCGCCAGCTTCCAGCACCGTCGTCGCAAACAGATCGCCCTTGAGGACATGCGCGGCTACTTCGTCCTGATGGAGCTCGGGGGGACGATCCTCGAGACGCTCATGAGTGCGTTGCGAGGAGCCGACGACGCCGACCAGGTCTACCGATGGGCCTCCAAGCTGGCCCAGGTGTGGCACCGCCGACGCAGGCAGGTGAAGTGTGCCCGGCCCGGGCCCTGCTTGGCTTGTGGCCGCGAGTTCGAGGAGGGGCAGCTGCACTGGTGCCTCCCATTCGGGTGGGGCGAGAGCCGGCCTGTGGAGCTCAACAGAACCAAGGAGAACGACTGATGCCCGATCGATGCAACTTCGAGCTATTCGCCCTCCGCCAGCAGTGCTCACTCGATAAGGGGCACGAGGGCGAACACAAGACGATTCACGAGGTCGGGCGCACCGTCTACTGCAACGCGTGCGAGCTCCGGAAGAAGCCCGTTGGCCGCTCCGCGGCGCCGGAGCAAGCCAACTCGCTCTGTGATTCATCGTGCAATGGATACGACAACACCCCACACGTCGGCAGCCTTTGGCCGGGCGAGACGCGGTCGTGGCGGGAGCGGCCCGAGGTAGGATGAACCATGGCTAAGGACCGCAAGAGCTCACCACGGCGCCGCAAGAGGGCTCCAGCCAAGAAGCGCCCACCCGCCAAGCCAGGTCGCAGACCGATGATCCTCGACGACCCCGAGCGCTTTGACCGCGTCTGCGATTGGGTGCGCAAAGGGGCGAGCTACCGAGACGCATGCGCAGCCGAGGGGGTGAAGGAGGCGACCTGGTACAGCATTCTCGAGCGCGGCCGACGCGAGGACGCAGAGCCGTTGTACGTCGAATTCCTGGAGAAACTCAAACGCGCGAAGGCGCGCGGGCTCGTGAAGAACATCGCCATCATCGATGAGGCTGCGGGCGAAGAGGTGGTCGGGGAGGACGGAACGGTCACCTACAAGGTGAAGGACTGGAAGGCCGCCGCCCACCTCGCTGCGTTGCGCAACCCCGAGGAGTATTCGTTACGATACAAGATCGAGCACTCTGGTCCTCAGGGTGAGCCTATCGGTGTGCAGGTCTACCTACCTGAAGAGGACCCAGAGTAGTGACAAGGGCGCTGCCGCTGGCTCTTGCGTGGAACGTTGTGATGGTGCCCGATGACACGGGTGTTGTGCAAGCACCCCCAATGACTCTGTGGGCATGGGCGGGTGGTTGTCACTCGCATGTATGGCCACATCAAAGAAAGGGAACCAATGAGCGGATATGCGAAGGTCGCGGAGCTGGTCAGCGAGGTTGAGCGGCTGCGTGAACTGGTTCGGCTGCATCGCCGCACCAAATGGGGGCTCGACGGACTCGTTGACGGCGCCATCGGTGAGGTGTGTGACGAGGACGACAGGGAGCTGTATCGGGCTGTGCTTAAGGAGACGAGCTGATGAACATCCCCAGCAAAGCGATGCGACCGCATGAGTGACGCTGCACAGTGTGGCTTCATGTGCGCCTGCGGCTGCGCCCAGCGGTGCGCATGCGGCCGCCCACCTGGGCCACAGACGCGTGACGAGCACGTGGAGATGTACGGGGTGCTGCCCCTGGCGGCGACGCACCCAGCGCCGAAGGTGTGGCCGCTGGGTGTTGCCCCGGTGACCTGCGTCAAGGCCGGGTGCGACTTTGCGCTCGGCCACAAAATCAAACACCAGGAAATGAGATGAGCATGACCCGGCAAACAGATATGGCAGTCCCCCCGATGGCCCCCGACGAGAGCTTCCATATTCGGCACCATGGTGGGGTGAGGATGCAGGTCTCATTCGTAGGCTTCGACTCTCGGAAGAAGCGCGGGATCTGCAGGGGTGACCTGAGCGGAGAATACGAGTTCTGGCTCCATACCGAGGGCAAGCACGAGCGCGGGCGATTCTGCATGAAGGCGCTTCGTTGGTGGCATGTCGACCCGGGCACGCTTGAGCGCGTGCTCGCAGCAGTTCCGGCGATGGAACTCCCCTAACCATTGTGGTACAAATGAACAACGCCCCGGTTCGCATGGACACGACCGAGGCGTTGGCCCGCAAAGGGCCACCAGCAAGGTAACACGTCGGTTGATGGCGACGAAAGGGACACGATGAGCAGCACAACAGGTGACCGAGTCGATAACGACGACTACCCCACGCCTCCCTGGTGCGTCGAGCGCCTACTCGAGCGCGTCTACCTGCCGCCGGGCCGCTGGCTTGAGCCTTGCGCAGGGCGCGGAAGTATAATCGAAGCGGCCAATGACGTGTACTGCGCTGCCCCCCATATGCCGATGCTCGAGTGGACCGCGTGCGAGTTGCAGGACAAGTACCACGACCCGTTGCGCTCACTCGACCCCGATGTGTACCCGCGCCTGCACATCGGGGACTTCTTCGAGACTTTCCGACGCTGGTCCTTCCGGGGCGACCTACGTCTATGGCGTGAGATGCCCTTCGATGTGGCGATTACAAACCCGCCGTTCGAACTGTCGCTGGCGTTCATCCAACGTATGCGTTGTCTCGCGCCATGGGTGGCCGTCCTGATGCGCGTCGGGTTCCTGGAGGGCGGAACGTCTAAGGAGACGCAGCCTCGCGCCACGTTCCTCAACGGCGACATGCCCGATATGGCCATCCTTCCCGACCGCGTAGCGTTCGCCCGCTCGAAGAAGAGCGGGAGGTGGGGAACAGACAGCGCGACCTACGCGTGGGCTATCTGGACTCCAGAGCGGCGCACAGAGGGGCGTATCATCCGACTCGCGAACACCCCGAAGGCCGTCCGTCAACAGTGGAAGCGCGACCAGGACAGACGCATGGGGCTCGAATGAAGACGCTCTATCTAGAATGGATCCCCTGTGATCATCACCGCGTGTTCCGGGACACAGCGGACGCGCTGGACACGCTGGTGCTGAGCAAGCTGCTTCGCACGCACATGTCGAGCGGGCTTGTCAGCGTGGTGCTGGACGTCAAGGGGGACGCGCACGCCGCCCACGCTGCTGTGGATGAGCTGCGCACCAAGGTGAAGCGCTACGCCGTTGATGGCGTGGTGCAATGGCTGCAACCGAAGGAGACAACATGAGCAACGAAGCAGATGGAGAAGCGCCAAAGTACGGCTGCAAACACCCGTGGCACGAGTCGTTCTTGCGCGCTCAGTTTTGCCCGAGCTGCAAGATCGATACGAACGTCGACACGGACAAGCGTGAGATAGCCGAACTCGCCTACCCGAAGGAGGCAAGCTGCGAGGTGCCACCGCCAAAGTACGACGACGGCGACATCACCATACGAGGTGGCGTCGGCGGCAGAATTGGCGGAACTATCCGCTTTGAGCTACCCAACGGCGATGACTTCATGTGCATCGCCCCAGATGGGACCGTGACTGTGCGCGGCAGGACAGTCGCCCATGATGTGGAGGCGTGGCGCGCCTTCCGGCAGTGGCTCGGAGAGTGTGAGATCGTCCGAACCGCCTCCGGGCACGAAGGCCACGGCGACAATGTGGAGGTGAGGCATCGAAGCTACGTGCGCCCGCGGCTCTCTCATGTTGAAGCGCTGTTGGCATCGTGGCGTGGCTCTGCCAACGAAGACCACTGCGCGGACCAGCTCGCCCAGGCGCTGGAGGATGACAACTACGAGATTGCATCCGAGGCCGGCGCCATCATGGGGGCAAGCTGATGGGTGCGTTTACGCTCAACAGACAGCTCTCCACGGGCCATATGCTTAGCGTCATTGTTCCCCACGACGTGAGCGATGCTCAGTTCGTCGTGGTGACTCGCGAGGTCGTGACCCACCTTCGCGAGCTTGCCGACGCGCTCGAGCGCTCCAGTGAGAGTCTGCTCGCAGAGGAGGCAAACTGATGCGCGCAATCAGAGCAGCCGTCGTCGGCGTGGAGGGCGACGTGCGCATCACGCGAGTGGGGTCACCTACGTGTATCGAGGTGAGGGTGGACTTTGATGGAGTGGATACGGAAGCGATCGAGTTCCTCAAAAAGAGTGAGGCTAGCGGGTGGACGCTTCGCATGAGGCTTGAGCTCATCGACCCGAAAGGAGCAAAGTGATGGCACGCCAGAAAGACGCCGAGCTACACGCGATGACTGCGATCGTTCAGCACATCGAGACCCTAGATAGCGACCAGCGCGGCCGCGTGATGGAGTGGCTCAACAATCGGTTTACTACCCCGTTCGGTGGGACCTTGGTGTCCGTGGACGACGCGGAAACGGAGCTACAGATAGAGGCCTGCCCCCATCCGTGGCACGACGTCTCCTCGTTCACGGATCGCGAGCGAAAGTGCCCCAACTGCGGAGAAGTCGAATGAGCTGGAACTCCAAGCTCGAAACGATGGCGACGTGGCAGGCCAAGCTCGACAACCCCCAGCACCCCAGCGTCACCGAGGCAGAACGCGAGAAGGACGAGATGGTCGGCGATCTCATGAGTATCCTGAAAGCGCTCGTCACCGACGCACGAGACCGCGAGGGTGACTTCGGTCGGCTGGCTCGGGAGATCGCCGTCAATAGTGTGCGTGTGGGTCGCGCGCTCGGTCAGCTCACCACCGAGGAGGCGAACCGATCCCTCGCAGCGATCGCCGACGAGGGCGACAGGGACCCCATGCTCGAGGTTGCGGCACGCGAAGCGGTGGCGCGGTGGAACGATGACAACAACGATGCCCGCGAAGCCGGGAGCGACGCGTTCTTCTACGCCATGAACTTGCTCGAGAAGGTGCTCAAGGAAATGCCAAGGAGACTGGACGGCACCGAGGAAGGAACTTCCACATGACCGCCCCAACAGATTGGGATGGCATACTCGAGACCCTGTCATTCTGGCTCAGGACGACCGACCGCAGCCTGACCGACCCCAAGCCCTTCGCGCCAGGGACACCGCGCGAAGTCCAGGGCTGGTACATTCTCGCGGCGCTGGTGAAACACGCGCAGGGCCAGCCCGGTGCCATCGCCTGGACCACCTTGCACACACGAGTCGAGGAGCTGGAGCAAGGCGGAGACTTGGTGGCGGTTGTTGCCGGCTTGCAGGCCCGGCAGCAGAGTCGGATTGAGGCGCTGGAGCGCCATCTCGACATCGTGCGTGGTGGCGTTGACGGCATGATGCAAGTGCTCCAGCAAGTGACGGCCACCGCCTGCCGCAACACCTCCGAGCTCACAGAGCTCAAAGAAAGTGTGCAGGACATGAACAACCCTCAGTTGATGACTGAGCTTCGCGAGCAGAACCAACGCCTCCAGGAGCGGTGCGCGGAGCTGCTCCGCGAGCGCCGAGGGATCCGGTACCTCGTGCACGAGTTCCACGCGAAGTTCGGCTACCCGGTGCGCGACTCGCCGCGCGTGCCATCGGACGAGGATGTGCGCTTTCGGCTCACCCTGATCGCTGAGGAGTTCTTCGAGCTGATGCAAGCCGCTCTCGTCGACAGCGGTGGGATCGCCCTGGCGGAGCGCATGCTCGCGAAGGCGATCCGCGGCGAACAGGGAGGTCTCCCACCCGCCACGGTCGAGGTCAACCTCGACGAGTTCGCCGACGCACTCGCCGACATGGACTACGTCGTGGAGGGCACGCGCCTGACCTGCGGCATCGACGGGTGGCCGGTGTTGCTCGAGATACAGCGCGCCAACATGTCGAAAACGACCAAGGCGCTCAACGCGACCGACGCCGCGAAGATGGCGGGCACGACCAAGGCGCAGAAGCCCGCGGGGTGGACGCCACCAAATGTTGCCGGCGAGTTGCACAAGCAGGGATGGCTCGAGCGCACACCGACAGCTACAGGGAGACCAGATTGTGACCGATGAAATCCTAGGCGCAGAGGCCACCGTTTGCCGTTGCAAGGTCCAGAACGACGGGGGCAAGTTCACCCTGCCGGCCGAGAACATGGTGGACGATTGCCCCATGCATGGGGCGGATGCGCGAGCTCGCCTTGAGGCTGATGCCGACATGCGCGGGCCCTTCAAGTTCACCTTTCTCGGCGAGCGCTTCTACCCGTTGTCGCCGCACCCCGACGACATCAAACTCGAGGACATCGCCCATGGGCTCGCGCTGACCTGCCGCTTCGGTGGGAGCTGCAAGGTCTTCTACTCGGTAGCGCAGCACTCGGTGCACGTCAGTGAGCAGATGGAGAGCCACTACCTTCCACACTGGATGCCCGACATGGTCGCGATGAGCGAGCTGCAGATCGTCCAGTGCATGCACGGCCTGATGCACGACGCCTCCGAGGCCTACCTAGGCGACGTCATCGCCCCAATCAAAGCGCTGCCCGGTATGGCCGACTACCGGGTCACAGAGGCCGTCGTGCAGATGTGCGTCACCTCGTGCTTCGGCCTGCCCGACGTGCCCTCGCAGCTGCTCCACCTCGTCGACGCGCGCATGCTCCTGACCGAGGCGCGCGACCTCTTGAACGGCGAGTTCCCGCCGGCGAACGTCGAGCCCTACGACTTCGAGGTCAGCCCAATGGGCCCAATGGTGGCAGAGGCGCGGTTTCTCGACCGCTTCCATGAGCTCGAGGCCGGGCTGCGACATGTGCGGGGGTTGAGATGAAGCGCCATGATTGTTGAGTGCGAGGGCTGCGGAGTGGAGATTGCGACCCGACGCACGGGCAAGTCTCGCCGGAGATTCTGCAACATCAAGTGCCGCAGCCGGTTCCAGAACTCCGCCCACTTCGCAGTGTGCGAAAACTCTCCCAATAGAACCCAGCACGCGCGAGACGTTGAAGAACGGATGCGCGAAGCAAAGGCCTGGGAGTCATGAGGCGCGGGTGGCTCGCCCAGGGCCTCACCCATGGCATGGACGTGGAGGCCGTGTCGAGCATGGCCTCCGAGCAGAAGGTGGCGCTCACCGAGGGGGCCGCCAAGGACGAGGCTAGGCGCCGTGCCGATGAGGTGCGGGACGCGCTCACCGCCGCCCAAGAGGAGGCCGATAAGCACCGCGCCGTGCTCGCCGAGCAGGACGCTGAAACGTGGGCAACGGCGCGCGACCAGCACAACAACCCGGTGCGCGTGAGCACGGGGACGCGCCAGCAGCGGCGCAAGGCCCGCTCGAAGAAGGGCGCCAACAAGACCCTGCCAGCGCTCAAGCACCGCAAGAAGAAGGCTCCGCGGCGACGTAAGAAGCGCTAGACTGGGGTCCCTGTTTGGATGTGCGCGTTGGCCCGGCGCAATACGGGCCACCTTGCTGCAAAGGAGACACATGACACTGCTAGACACGAGAAGCCGACCGACCACCGAAGCCGAACGCGAGAAGGCCTACGCCAAGCCCGACCCCACCGAGGGGGAGATCTTCCAGATGTGCACCGAGGCCGGCGAATGCGCTGGGTGCGGACGGCGCATCAGCGCGCTGGAGCCTCTGTGGATTCGCGCCATGCCACCCGACAGTTCTGAGGTGCAGCTAGCCATCCTGGATTCCGAGTACGATGGGGGCGACGTGTTCGCCTTCCATTGCTGGGCGTGCGCTCAGCTGCACTTCGAGCCAGCGGTGCTGGACTACGCCAACGAGCGAGCCCAGTGCGAGCGCGAGGAGCGGTTGGCGCGCGCGTGCGACGCCGAGGTCACGGGCAGACTCACCCCCGACCACTGGGTCACGATCATGGAGGCGAACCTCGGCTACTGCGAGCCTAGTGAGATGCGCGCCACCGTTGACGCCATGTGCGCTGAGTACCAGGAGCGCTACGGCTGCCGCACCGAGTACCTCGAAGAGGTGCGTGCACAGCTCTACGATGTGACACCCCAAACCCGCCTCGTGATCAAGCAGGTGGCGCCATTGAAGATTGACCATCTGCCAGGTGGTGTTGCCCGGTTCAGCTTCGACGCGAGGATGGTGGCCCAGTGACATCGATCACGATACATCCGACCGACGTCTGGACACTCGACAAGGCAGGCCAGTTATGCGCACAGCGCAGTGGCATCCTAACGGTCAAGTTTTCTGATGGTGAGCACGAGACCGTGGACATTGCCATCGCCCCAGGGGACACGCCACGCGCCACGAAGGATTGTCTACTCGCGAGCTTGCATACGTTGCGCATTGCCCGCCACCGTGCTGGGAAGTCGGTGAAGGAGATCTTTGATCTTGTGACCGACATCCACCGTCAAATGCCCGCCGTCTTGAGCGCTGGCTCGGGTCGATGCACAGCGACATGGGATGGCGACCGGTGCGGCCTCCCTCAGGGTCACGTCGGCGACCATCGCGCCAACGGCTTGAACTCTGCGTTTGAGAAAGTTTGGCGTCCTAGATGTGGTGGCGACCAGCTGGGCGTCCTGACGCCCAAGCGGGGCACCTTGGACTTGAAGGCCGTCGACCGCGCGCGGGCCGATGCGTATATGGGCAACTACACCTGTACATGCATGGGCGGCCAGCGCTCGCCGTCGTGCGCGGTGCACGGCAAGGGTGGGCTTGAGGAGAAAGGAGCCACTGCTGTTCCCATCGGATGCTACGGCGCCACGCCCATTCCCGTGACTGAGGCGGCGGACCACTTGCCCGGTCTCTACCGCGACGTATGTGCGCAACGGGACAAGGCGCAGGCGCAGCTCGCGAAGGCCGTTGCCCCGCAAGCGCTTAAGGAGGAGCTCGTTGCTTATGCCAATCGATGGGAGAGCCTCCTGATCGACGTTAAGCAGGTGGTATGCGAGGTCTGCTGTACGTCGTACGTTACTGGTGACGGCGAGCACGGACTGTGCCCCAAATGTTACCCAGGCACCAAGACCTACAACTCGCGTCTGACCGACCCGAAGTTCTGGCCCGGCCACCGGTTCGTGTGGAGCGACAGCCGCGGACCAAAGGGGCGATGGGTGCTGCTTGAGAACAACATCACGGTCAAGCTCGCCGACATCCGGAGGCTCGGCGAACTGTTGCCCCCGACCGCTGACCGCGCCGTCGATGTCTTCACGTTGTTCGAGGCTGAGATGAAGCGCCTGCAGGCAATCGCCCGCGAGGTGGCAGCACCCATCGTCGAGCGTGCGGAGGCCTCAGCCAAGAGCGCCATGAAGCTCGCCGACAAGTGCGGTGACCTCGAGGCCAAGCTCGACCAGAAGCGCATTGAGTGCGACGTGCTGGGTGATGAAGTTACGAGGTTGCGGCGGAAGCCATGAGGGTCTTCTTCGAAGACAAGGATGGCGGGGCGTTTGATGATGTCGACGCCGCGAACCTCATCGACGCAGGCGCGGTGAAGGCGATGGTCGCTGTCCTCGCCTCGTCTAGCACTGAAGAGTTCTTGGTAGTCTGCCTCCGGAGCGATCTTCCAAGCGGCCAAACGGCGCTCTCCACAGTGGAGCTGTCAATATTGCTCGACGCCTGCGACATGTTCGTAGCGAAGCACGGCGACCCACGCATCTTCGAGACGGCAGCTCGTGCCAAGGACGTCCATTGAAGCGATACACCGGCAAGGGCATTGAGGTGCGGCTCTCCCCGCGCATCGACCGCCAGGCGAACACAATCTTGGCCTTCGCGTTCTTACTCTCGCTCGACGGGTGCAACCGCATCGAACTTCGTCCCGAGGAGATGACCGCGCAGGTGCTGTTGACCGAGGGGGACGACGCAGACGCTATCGGGATGGCCATTGGGGAAGCGCTCGACCCCTATGCGTCTGGGCCGGTGGGCGTTGACCTCGTTGACGTCAGTCAGGAGGCGGCGAAGCAATGAGGCCCGCCACGCTCCAGAACTGGATCGACGCCTGCGCTGCCGCGTGGGCTGAGCTTTGCCACGGTCACGAGGGCGTGTACATCGACGCCACTCGTACCTCATGGGACGTGGCCATCGCCGAGCATGCGGCTAAGGTCCTCGCCAGGCATGACCTGGGTCGGGCTCGTGGCGCGGTTCCTGATGAGTGGCTCACAGTTGTCAGGTCCATCGCCGACCGAAAGCCGTGCTCGCCCGATGGCCTCGTGGCAGGGCCCAGCGGTTTGCGGCTCTCGACCAAGAGCCTTGTTCGCTCGCCGTTGCCCAAAGACGTCCTGAAAGCCGGAGTGATCCGATGAGGCTCGGCTACCAGCGCGCGATTCTGTTCGTCGTACTTTTCGGCGCGGTCAACCTGTCGCCCGATGGCGACCTCAGTTGGTTGGGCCACCTGGCGCTTGCGGCGCTCACCATCGTCGGAGACTTCGCCATCTGCAAGGCGTGGGAGCGAGAGCATGAGGAGGCACGGCCGAGGTCATGAGGGTCTCCCATAAGGACGTCACGCTCACGGAGACGGCATGAGCGTCATCGTGGCCGTGTGCCGTGTGCTGAGGCTGGTATGAGCTTCAACGTGAAAGTGTCCGCGCCGGGCTGCGACAAGTGTGGCCACGCTGTGGTGGTCTGGGAGTGGACCGGGATGACCTACAACCTCGCCCCCATGTTCCGACTCGCGGGGTTCTATGAGCTCATGCAGTCGGAGTTTCGTCGGTGGCTCGAGAGCGGGGACGACCAACCGGCACCCGTCCTCACCGCAGACCTTCTGCCGCTCGCCGAATCAGGCCTAGCCGACATGGAGGAGAATCCGGCCAAGTATGAAGCGCTCAACCCGAGCAACGGATGGGGCGACTTTCGTGGCGCCCTCGAGTTCACTCGCGCGCTTGTGAACGCGTGTCACATGGCCCCGCGCGGGGGTTTGCGGTTCTCGGGATGAGCGTCAGCTTCCCACCGGGGTGGAGCAAGCTGCCCGAGCCGCACTGCGCCGTGTGCCAGCTCCCGGTGGCCGTGCTGTGGGCGTTTGACAACGAGCGGCGCGAGCAGGTTTGGTTCCTGGCGTCGTGCCACGGGCAGAGCGAAATCCTCAAGGTGTCCTACGCCGAGGCCAACATCTACATCGAGCAAGGCGTGCTCTCCGTGCGCTTCAAGGGTGACGCTCCGCAGGGCACGGCCAACCCTCGAGGCTTCACCCCGCTCGCCGGCGACATCACGCACCGCGTGACCGGTGCACCCAAACCGGATTAGACTGGGCACGAGCCGTCCGGCGCGGTCAGTGGTCAGCCTTCGGGTTGGCGCCGCAGCGCTGGGTAAGTGCCTGGTGTCACGCAAGTCTCGCACTGGGCTGCCGCACTGGGCGGCTCGTTTGGCTGCTACCCTTCGGGGGTGAGGGAATGGCGTCCACATCAAGGCCCGCAGGAGCGCTTCCTGCGCTGCCCGACCTTTGAGGCGCTCTATGGGGGCGCGGCCGGCGCCGGCAAGTCCGAGACGCTGATGATCTACCCAACGCGCTGGATCAAGAACCCGAAGTTCAGGGCCATCATCTTCCGACGCACGATCCCTGAGCTGAAGCGCTACCTCGTTGAGCGCACCCCCGAGTTCTATCGCCCGCTCGGGGGCATCTACAACCGGACCGATCGCAAATGGACGTTTCCGTCTGGCGCCGTCATCGAGCTCGGGGCCATGCAGCATGTCCAGGATCGCTTCAACTACGACTCAGTCGAGTACCAGTGTGTGTGCTTCGATGAGCTCACGACGTTCGAGAAGACGCAATACACGTACATGATTACGCGCATGCGGACGACCGACCCCGCTCTCCCCATCAGGCTGCGCGCCGCCACCAACCCCGGTGGACCAGGTCACGAGTGGGTGCTCGAGCGGTTCGCTCCCTGGCTCTATCAGCCTGGCGAATACGAGGACGAGTGGGAGGGTCCCTACGCCTCTCCGGAGGAGCGCATGGCCTTCCTGAAGGAGGGCGACACCGAGGAGTCGGTGCCCATCGGAACCCCTGCCTCCGTCACCCGCACGTTCTTTCCGGCGACCATCGACGACAACCCGTCGATTGATGCCGATTACAAGTACCGGTTGCAGCAGACCGACGCGCTGACCTTCGCCCAGAAGCGCTACGGCGACTGGATGGCGCGGCCTGCCCCCGGGTTGTTCTTCCGTCGCGACATGTTCGCTGGCCGCTACCTTGACGTGTGTCCCACCGACGCCATTATGCGCGTGCGTCATTGGGACCTCGCGGCCACCGCCGACCCCGACGCCGACCCCGCCGAGGTGGCTGACAAGGGTCCCGATTGGACATGCGGCGTTCGGGTGTGCATCCGCCGGAACCTGACCTACGTCGTTGAGGACGTGGCACGGGCTCGCGTGGGCCCCGATGAGATCGAAGGCTACCTCGCAGCCACCGCCGACGCAGACCGCGCGGAATTCGACGGCGCCAAACACGTGCTCCAGACCATTGAGCAAGAGCCGGGTGCGAGCGGGAAGATTGTCGCCAACTCGCTCCTGAAAGCCCTTCGGGGACACTGGGCCAAGTCGGTCCGGCCCACCGGGAGCAAGGTCGAGCGGGCCAAGCCATCGGCTGGCCAGGCCCGCGCAGGCAACGTCTACATGGTCAAAGCACCCTGGAATCGAGTATTCATAGCGGAGGCCGAAGCCTTCCCCTTCGGCAAGAAAGATCAGATTGACGGCTTCAGCGGCGCAATGGGTGAACTGATGGGCGCATCTCGAAAGAGAGCGGCTAGCGGTGGTCGTCGCCAGATGCCGCGCCGCATGGGTGGCTACTGATGGCCTACCCCCCTTTCCCATGGCGCCCACCTGCCGACGCTCCCACTGGAGCCTGGAAAGCGTACGCGGATGCTTGGTCGGTAGCGTGTCGGGCTACCCTGGACGGCGATCGCCAACAGTCCCGCGATCGCCAACAGGCGCTTGTTGCCACCGTTGTTGTGCTGGCGGCGGTTGTCGTTGTCCTTCTTGGAGTGATCGCCAATGGCTGACCCGGCCCTCGACCTGACCGGCATGGGCGCGGCCGATCTGCGCAAGATCTTCGTCAAGCGGATCATGCCTCGCAGCGAGAAGTTCCGCCGGTTCTTCGGCCGCGGCACCGACATGGATTGCATCAAGGAGGCGATGCGCCAAGCCGAGGTCGGCATCATGGTCGGGCTCTGCGATCTCGAGAGCGAGACGCTTGGGCTGGACCCCCACTGCAGCGCCGTCCTCGGCAAGCGCTTCCGAAGCGTGACCTGCCTCGATTGGGATCTGGTGCCACCCACCGGACCCGATGTGGACAAGGTTGAGGCCGAGCTCATCGCCCAGAAGGTGCGGAGCGACTTTGAGCGCATCCCCTTCTTATCCGAGCGCCTCTATGATCTGCTCTGGAGCAACTACGACGGTCGCGGCGTGGAGGAACTGTTCTGGGAGCGCTCCATGTCCGGGCGCTTCCCGTGGCGAATCTGTGAGATGCGGTGGGTGCATCCTCGGCGCGTCTCCTTCGGCCCCCGCCGCGAGCTCCGGGTTATCAATCCGTTCAACCTGCGCGGCGACTTCGTTGCAGACGGGTTCGCTGTGGACGAGTTCCCAGGCAAGTTCATCTACTGGCAGCCGCGTCTCTTTCGTGAGTATCCCGAGCGCGAAGGGCTGGCCCCGCGAATGCTCTACTGGACCTTCTTCAAGCGGTTCTCCTGGCGTACCCGCATGATCTGGACCGAGCTCTTCGGTGTGCCGTGGCGCATCATCACGCAAGAAGCTGAGGTCGCCCAAGGCAGCAGCGTGGAGGATGCGCGGGACACCGCCGAGAACCTCGGACAAGAGTCGACGGCCGCTTTCGATCCGGGCATGAAACTCGATATCGTGCAGCCCGACGGCGAGCACGCCGACGTGTTCCGCATGAGCCACGAGGACGTCAACCTCGAGATGTCCAAGCTCGTGCTCGGTCAGACGGGCACCACCGACGCTGTTGCCAACCGCGCCGAGTCGATCACGATGAAGAGCGAGCAGGACATCATCCTGCAAGCTGATGCCCGCGGGCTCGGCGAGCGCGTGGACCACTTCATGGTGCAGCCCACCACCATCATGAACTTCGGCGAGAGCTCGCTGCCCAACGCGCCCAGGTTCGTGATCAAGGCCGAGCCTCCGCGCGACATGAACAAGGAGCAGGAGCGCGCCGATCGGGCCGTGCAGATCGGCGTGCCCGTGGCCGTGAAGCAGTACCGGGAGATCGCAGGGCTTCGCAAGCCGGAGGACGACGAGCAGGTCTTGGTGAGCGCTGGCGGTGGGGGTACAGATGCATTCGGAAACCCGCTGGGGCCGAGCACACGCATTCAGGATCCAGGGGCCGAGCCGCGCACCAACATCGACGATGCGGCTGCCAGCGATACCATCGAGGACCGCGGCAACGACGGTGCGTCCGCCCGCGCCGAGGACGACCTTGTTGCAGCCATCCGCTCTGGGGAGAACTGGGAGCTCTATGGGCTGGCAGCGGCGGAGCCGCTCTGGGGAACGAGGGCCCAGATCGCGCTGACTGCGCTCCCGCCAAGCGAAGAGCCTGCGCGGGTGCACGGCAGCCCCGAGTTCGTGGTAGACGCTGGCGCAGGCGAAGGCGCGCAGACCACCACCCAGTGGGCCAAGTTCATGACGCGCGCGGTCGCCGGTCAAGAGACCCCCGAGGACATCAGCGCATCGCTCAATACCGCGGGTCTGCAGATCGATGAGAGTGCCCTGCAAGGGAGCGTTATGCGACAGCTCATCCGCTCGGCACTACTCGGCGCCCTCGATGCCGATTGGGAGGCTGAGAACGATGAGATCGTGGAGCCACCGCCGTTCGAGATGACGCGCAAACCCCATGGTCTCGGTGAGTTTCCCGACATCGTTGCGCGCATGGATGCGTGGCGCGCCTGGGAAGCGAAGCGGATGCAGCAATCCCGCATTCCCGACTTCGTCTTGCGCCCCTTCGCTGAGGCCATCGAGTCGTTCCTGTCGCGCAATCTGCTCACGCGGCCCGCGTTCGATCGGCTGGTCGGGGAGGCTCGAAGGAGGTCATTCACCATCGCCGGCGCTGCCAAACTGGACATGGTGCGCGTGGCACACGAGGAGCTCGGCAAGTCGCTCGCGGCCGGCACGGACCTCCGCCAGTTTGAGAAGCTGCTCGGCGAGCGGTTCACGAGCGCAGGGTGGACCACGCTCAAGCCGAGCCACGTGCAGCTCATCTACCGCAACGGCGTGATGAGCGCCTACGCCTCGGGCCGCAACGTCCAGATGACCCAGCCCGCGGTGCTCGCCGCCCGCCCGTTCTGGCAGGTCGTGACCGCTGGCGATTCGCGCGTGCGCAAGGAGCACAGGGCCCTCCACGGCAAGGTGTTGCGCGCCTCAGACCCATTCTGGGCTCGCGCCCCGTTGCCCTGGTCTCATAACTGCCGCTGCCGCAAAGTCAGCCGGTCCGCACGCGATCTCGAGCGTCGTGGATTCAAGGTCGTAGATGGCTCATCCTTGACGGGCGTCCCCGATCCGGGTTGGGATGGCAGTGGACTAATCGGATAGGACGCAGGAGCGACACCAATGGCATTGACCACAATCGCAGTAACGCAACTCTCGACCGCGAACGATCGCGTTGGCATCCCCAGGGCGTTAGAGACGCTCCGTGACGAATCGGAGGTCAGGATCGCGGCACTGGAGGCCGGCGTGGCCGCTGGCGACATCAAGCCATCGGTACGGGCCGCATCCAACACCGCCCTTGCTGCCTACACGCGCACGGCGAATGTCATCACAGCGGACGCCAACGGCGCCCTTTCGGCGCAGGACGGCATCACGCTGGTGGCGGGCGAGGAGTTCCTGCTCAAGGACGGTGCTGCCGGTGCGGACAATGGGCCCCAGGTCATTACCCAGATTGGAGATGGCTCCAATCCCTTCATCCTGACGCGTCGAGCGACCGAGAACACATCCGCCGAGGTCACCGGCGGCATGGTCGTGCCGATCAACGAAGGAACGCTCTTCGCCGACACGGCCTTCAAGCTCACTACGAACGACCCGATCACGCTGAACACGACGGCGTTGACGTTCGCCCAGATCCCGTGGGGGTTCGGAGCCGCGCCAGGAGAAACCGGCTCGGCGGGGGCCGCGGGGACGTCGACCGCAACGGCACGTCTCGACCACGTGCACAAGGAGCACACTCGCGAAGCACGCTACGTGATGACCACGGACGTGCCCAGCCTTGCGGCCTTCGTCCTGGCCCAGGATGGTGTCACTGGGGCCGAGGGCGAGATCGTTCTCCTCGTCGGGCAGACGTCGAAAGACGAGAACGGCCCCTACATCATCGGCACCGTCTCCGGCACAGCCCCGCTCACACGCCCCGCATGGTGGCCCGCGGCTGCCAGTGTCCAGGGCGGCTATGAGCTCGCGGTTGCCGAGGGCACCATCTTCGCCGACACCAAGTGGTTCATCTCCACGAACGGCGCGGTCGTAGTCGACACCACGGCCCACGACTGGTATCCGCGGAGCGTGACTCAGTCGGTAGTGCTCACGGCTGGTACCGTGACAATCGCGACTGTGCCGATTCTGTCGCTCACCAAGAGCAACGTGCTGCTGACGCGCCAGATCGCCAACACCTCCACCGCCACGGACGGCGGGTATCACCCCACCACCGGTGGCTCCACCGGCCTCACAGCAGGCGTGGTCGGCACCGCCGCTGCCATTATCGAGGCGTGTGTTGCCGCTGGCACGATCAACGCGGCTGACATCTCAACGCTGCACGCTACGATCATCAACTAGGCCCATGAAGTTCCCGGCCCTCTTCGCCTCGCGACTGATCACAGCCACCGACGATCGTCCGGTCCCGGTGGAGGGGGCTACGTGGATTCAGATTTCGACCGCTGGTGAGTACTTTGGTCATTCCGGGGGCCCCTTCGAACTCAACCGCGAGGCCTTCGAGTGCATCATTCGGAACTTCCAGGCCCACCCGAGCTTCGAGCTCGACCCCGTAACGGGCTTCGGCCAGGCTGACGTCATTGCGTTCGACTTCAGCCACGCGAGCGAGGAGCCCCCGGCGATGGTTGGCGTCCAGGGAGCGCCAGCGCAGAGTTGGGCCCTGGATCTTGAGATCCGCACCGACGAAAAAGGTGACCAGCTTTGGGCGCTCACGCGCTGGCTGGAGCCCGCGCGGAGCTACGTCCAGCAGCAAAAGTACAAGTGGACTTCAGTCGCCGTCTTCCCTGAAGCCGTGGACCCAAAGACCGGTGAAGACATCGGTTGGTACATGTCCTCCATCGCCTTCACCAACGATCCGTTCATCCAAGGCATGACGCCGATTGCGGCCCGTAGGGCCGGGCTGCGGCTCAACATGAGCCCCCAGTGGCTCTTCGATGCGGTGAAAACGATCCTCGGTCTGCCGACCACATCCTCCCTCGAGGAGGTCCAAACAGCGCTGGCTCCAGCCCGCGCGGCAGCCCAACCTGGGGCAGCCCCGCCGGTCGGCGTTGACGTAGATGAGCTAGTGCTGGACCTCAAAAGTCTGTTACAACTGCCTTTGTTGGCTGATGCGGAAAGCGTGTTCGCTGAAGTCGACAAGCTGTTTGGGCTGATCGCTGCGGAGCCTCCAGCGCCCGTTACGCAGATCCCAGGTGATCAGACCGCCCCCGGAACCACGACCGCACTTGCGGCAGGAGTATCGACACACATGAAGGAATGGATCATCAAGCTAGCCCGCCGCGCGGGCATCGACTTCGATGCGGGCGACCTCGATGACGAGGTGAAGAGCCAGATGCTCGCCCAGCGAGTTGTGGCCGCAACGCTCCTCAAACTCGAGGGGGCCGAGACCGCGACCAAGGCGTTGGGCGCAATCGCCAAAGCTCTCGGAGTCAACGATCCCGATGCCGCCGTGGCCGCGCTCACCGAGATGCTCGCGAGCGTCAACGAGATCAAAACCGCCATGCCATCGCTCGCCGCGATCATGGAGGGCCAGATCACGGCTCAGGACGAGGAGGAAGAAGAGGACGTCGAGCGTGTCGCAGCAGCCAACGGCTGGGGCGATGACGTCAAGTTCCTCGCACGCACCACCCGCAGCGGCGGCGTCGAGTTCCCGAAGCGCGACCCCCAGCGACAGCTCACCCTGAGCGTGTTCGCCAAGGAGCTCCAAGAGAACGCGGTCGTCTTCACCAAGAAGAAGTCGGCGCGAGATGCTTGGCGCAAAAAATACATGGGAGACGACCAGCGTCGCTTGCCTGAGGCTCCGCCCTACCTGGGCCACAACTTCACCAAGCCCCAGGAGAACCAGCCCCACAGCCCGGTGCTGCGAGCGCTCAAGGGTGGACGCGGTGGGGCCCCAGTGCTCGGTCCGCCAAGCCATCCCGACCAGCCTGCCGGCGGATCGTCGATCAACTTCGATGATATCCCTGGCGCGAACCTCACAGCCAAGTGCGAATACCTTGTTCGCAAGGACGCCGCCGAGGCTGGCGTCACCCTCACCTACGACCAGCTCAACTCCAAAGCCGTGATGATGGCCCGCGAGATTCGCCCGACGCTGACCGCAGCCCGCTGAAAGGAACACGATGCCCCAACCACGAGCCATCAAAGCACCAGAGTCTCTCCGGAGCGCCTTCAATTTCAGCGGAGCCGCCATCGCGATCAATCGCCTGGTGAACACCGACCCCACTCCCTCGGTTGCTGGTCGGGGTGATGCCATCGTGGCGCAAGCCACCTCCAACGGCACAGTCCTCGGTGTGACCACCGAGGCGGCCCCCGACGCCGACGGTGTTGGCCGCACTATTCAGGTGCGTGACCGCGCCCTGTGCGTTGCCGGCGCTGCCATCACTGTGGGTGACCTGGTGATGCCCACCACCGCTGGCAAGGTGCTCACGCGCACTGGCACCAACACCATCGTGGGAGAGGCGAAAACCGCCGCTCTCGCCGACCTCGACATCATCGAGGTGGAGCTGAACCTCCCGGCGTCGGGCATCTGACAGGAACACGAAGATGAGCAATCGCATTCTCCCAGCAAAGGCCTCCTTCACCCAGCACGTCCCTGGCTTTGGCCAGCCTGGCAAGCAGTACAATATCAAGCTCAACCTCACTCCCCAGGATATCCAGCGTCTCGGTGTGCGAGCTGGGGAGCCGTTGACGTTCTCGCTCACCCCCGACGATGTCCATGTGGAGGAGGAGCTCTCCACTTACCTCGGCGGCTACCACCCCACGGGCTTTCGCGCAGACGAGGCATCCAAGGTGGTCCTTGTGGACCACGACAAGGATCTGTTCCGCGACTTCTCCAGCGATGATGCGTTCCTGCGCGTCGATGTGAAGGGCTCGACCGAGGGGGCCATTCCTGAGGTGGATCCGGTCAGCTCAACCACGCAGTACGACGTGGTCGATCGCTTCCTTGGGTCGTTCGTCAACGACATCACAGAACAGAATGCGACCAAGCTCTTCCAGCCACGTCAGCAGGCCATGAAGCGCGTCAAGTGGGCGGTGCAGCTCGACCGTGAGCACGACACCTGGGACCTGTTGCAGGTTGCTGCGAGTTGGGCCGCTGCCAACACGGTGACCCTGGCCGCTGGCTTCGAGTGGAACGGCGGCGCGAGCTCCGATCCTATCTTCGACTTGCAGGCACGCATCGAGGCGAGCGCCCAGCATGTGACCGATATTTGGCTGAATCAGCAGGTCGGGCACGACTTCCTCCGCAACCCGCTCGTGCGTGACCACATGCGGCAGATGATCGGCGACAATGCGCCCAACAATGCCGTCGGAAGCGTGGCGGATGCGCAGGCGCGTGCCGTCGACTTCCAGATCCCAGGCCTGCCACCCATCCACATCGTGGCTGGCAAGTCGCGCGCTACCACCGGAGCGGCGCTCTCGTTCATTCTGGGCAGCCACGCCGTGCTCACCACCTCACCACCTGGTGTTCCCACGGACGGCATGGAGATCGCCACCTCGTACACGTTCCGTCGCCGCGGGCGCGCTGGAACGGGCTTCGAGACGCGCGAGTTCCGAGTGGAGGGACGCGGCCCCAAGGGCGGCACCATGATCGTAGCCAGCATGGCCGACGTCGCTGTCATGACAGGCAACAACGTCGGCGGTCTCATCAGGGACGCGCACCAGTAATCCACGCGGGAGCCCCCTTCTTCCGCGCGAGGGCAGCCGGACCATCACCCGGCTGCCCTTCTTTTTTGACCCCGTCCAGTGTTAGGCTCGGCCTGTCAAGCTGCTGCGTACCAAGAGCCCAAGGCGCCGCAAGTGTCGGGCCAAGACAAGGAGACCCCATGATCGAAATCACCGAAGAAACCACCATCGACTTGCTGGCCAAAGAGAACGGGCGGAGCGATCTGGAAGAACTCGCCAAGCACCTTGAGATCGAGGAGCCAGCGACCTTCAAGAACAAGACGCAGCTCGCGCAAGCCATTCTGGCGAAATACGATGAGCCTGAGGACGACGCGCCTGAGGGTGAGGACGAGGAGATGCCCAGCGATCCAACGCTGTCAGACGTGCGCAACTGGAAAGTGCACACCACTATCCAGTACACCAACCAACGCGGGAAGCGGTGCTTGGCGTTTCCCGGCGATGTCATCAAGAATATTCCCAACAACATCGCCCAGGACTTGTGTCGCCGCGGCCGAGGCGAAGACGACCCCGCCGTCCTTGAGCCCGTTCTGCGTTGATGGTGTAGACTGCCACCATGGCAGGTCAGCCCCATCTCATCACGCAGCGTCAGGTTGAGCTTCGCTACGGATCCAAGATCGTGCGCGATTACTTCGATGGTGACCGAGGTGGCCAGGCCGATCCCGAGAAGGTCGAGGAGGCGCTGGGCGAGGCCTCCGACGTCATCCGCGGTCTCTTGCTCCCGGGCTTCCCCAGTCTGGACCACCAACAGAACCTGATCACGCGTGACCGAGCAGTGCAGGGCTATTGCTGTGCGGTCTTCATGGGTGTCGCGGCTAGACGGAAGGCCTCACTGCTTGATGCCAATGGGGAGAACGTTCACACCAAGCTCTCTGACAAGGCCGAGAAGAAGCTGAAGGAACTGGCTGCAGCCAATCAGCGACGGGGGGGGCGCGAGCCGGAGGTGGGCAACAACGCCAAGGTGGGCGTCTCCGCGAACCGCGAGCCCATCCCCAGCGTGTTCCAGGCGACCGCTGCTCGGCCTGGTGGGCCTGGTGGGTACTAGTCTATGGCCGCTGAGTTCTTCGGCGTAGATCTCGACACGCGCGAGCTCGATCGCGTCCTCGAGGACATGGGCGACGACGTCGATGGTCGCCTGCGCTCGGTCATGTCTGTTGTCGCCGAGATGCTCGTGACCGGGGTGAGCGACCGCTACGACAGTTCTGGTGATGGGGAGTGGGCACCCAATGCGCTTGGGACCATCCGCAAGAAGAAGTCTGCGAAGCCGATGATCGACGGTGGACGGCTATCCGGCTCGACCAACCCGTTCTTCGGGAGCGACTTCGCCGAGGCCACCACCAGCGTGGAATACGTCAAGTTCCATCTCGAGGGCGGACCCATCATCCCGATGCGCAACCCGTTCGATCTGAGCGACGATGTGCTGGACGAAGCCGAGGACTTCGTGCTTGATCAAGTCATGAAGGCGCTAGAGGGATGACACTTCTGGGCGCACTCAACTTCCTCGTGCTGCAGTGGTTCTGCGTTCGTCTGGCCAAGTGCGTTGACGACCAGGGTCGCGTGCTCAGGTGGGTCTGGTTCAAGCGAGTGTGGCCGCTGACCGGTTGGTGGGGCGAGTACCGAAGGTTCTGATGATCGGACAGACCAAGCTGATCCGCAGGCTCATCATGGCGTCCCTCCGGCCGCTCACGGGCGTGCGTGCGTCGGCCACGGCCACGGTGAACGTCGCGACCGGGCACACCGAAGACGTCAAGCTGCCCAAGAACTGTTTCGCCTACCCCATTCCAGAGAGCGCTGCCGGTGTCGCCGACATCGACGATCAGCGCCTTCTCCGCACCACCACTGAGCAGATCGTCAACCCCGGCGTGGCCTCCACCGTCAACGTCACGAGCGTACTCGGTGGCACCCGCTTCAATAGCCTCAAGGCTGGCGAGCGCCTCTTGTGGGATCCACCGCTGCTGGGGCTCGAGACGCACAGCGTGCTCGCGACGGACATGTCCGGCGGCGTCGATCCACCAACCGAGCACCAGGCCCCAGTGCACGACGTCACGAGCTTCGAAGAGATCACCAGCGCCGAGCTAGCTCAGGATCTCTTCCAGGGCCGGCTTCAGGGCCGCATCCCCAGCGTCGTCATCAGTTGGGATCGCAGCGACGAAAGCGAGCGCAAGGGACGCAACGCGCTGGGCACACCCGAGCGATGGAACCTGTTCTGCGTCACCGAGAACCACCAAGGCGAGATGGCACGGCGTGACGATGGGCTCAACCTGGCCGATGCGGTTCGCGATGTGCTCGCCGACCGCCGCACCGTCGACGGGGCGCCCTTCAGCGATCCGCCGTGCACCGTGTTCGGGCGCTTCAGGCTCGCGGCCACCGAGTCATCGCTGGTGTATGTCGTGCAGCTGGACACGGTCACGGTCGCCAAACGCATCGATCTGCGCGTGCCCGAGCAGGTGCCACCCGGTTGGGTGCCAGACGCCGCGGACCTTACCGCCTTCAGCGATTGGGACACCACACGCTACACGCTGGGCACCACCGACGGCCTCGCGATAGTCGACGGCGCCGTGTATAACCAGGTGCAAGGCGACTTCAACGAAGACTTCAACAACGACTTCGACTCGCTCTGATGGCCCAAACGTCCCGCAGTATCGCCGACCTAGAGACCCTGCTCGCCACCAATGGCGCCCGCGGCATCTCTGGCATAGATGTGCGGGACCTCATGGAAAGCGCCATGGGCTGCTATGGCGGGCTGCACATCGATGGGGGCTCCACCGCCCTCAGTCTCACCGCTACGCCCGCCGAGGTGGACACCTGGCTGAGCTCGGCGAACCTTCGCAACACAACCGCCGATCTGGTCAACGGACGGCTCCAGCTCGACAGCGATGGCATTTGGCGGCTCGACTTCAGCGCGAGTTTCATCGTCGTCACCGCCACCGATCGCTTCAACTGGCAGCTCCGCGCAGATGCCGTGGCCATCGCCGGCGGGCAGCGCGACGTCACCGGTGTACTCGCCGAACGGGCCTCGGTGCACATCAGTCAGCTCTACACCGCGGTGGCAGGTGCAGAGATCTCCGTGTACGCTGCAGCGGTTGGTGCCGCCGGCGACGCCACGCTGGAACATGCCAACCTGGTAGCGCATCGAGTAGGATAGACGCATGGCCTCGGTCAACTACAAGCCCGGAACCTTTGCCCGCTTCTTCAAGGCGGTGAAGGGTCGGCTTGTCTCTCGCTTCGGAACGCAACGCTACGGTACGCGCAAGCAGCCCATGTTCCGCAACGCAGCCATCATCGGTGGGCGTCGTCCACCGATGAAGGAGACCGACAAGCGCCACAGAGAGATCTCCCCACTTTCGGCGCGCCCGTGCAACCCAGCGGAGCTCAATTTCGAGATGGTCGTCGCCATCACCCACAAGGAGGCGGTCAAGTATCGCCGTGAGTATAATCGCGCCGTTCGCGGTGGCGACATCATCGAGGTCGAAGAGCGCGACTATATCCAGTGGCTGGAGCTCGACGCCAAGCGCGCCGGAGAGGCGAAAGAGCGTCAAAAGGCCCTGGTGGAAGAGCGCGCGAAGGCCGAGGAAAAAGCGGCTGCAGAGAAGGCCCAGAGGGCAGGTGCGGCCGCTAAGAAGGCTGCCAAGAAGTCCCGCAAGAAGGCCGAAGAGAACGAATGACGATGCACGCCGACAACAGCGGGCGAGGCATTGTGCACGAGCACGGATGGGCTACTGCGAGCGGTTCCGGTGTTCTAGATGGGTCGGAGGTCCCGCCCAAGGAGTAACCGCCCGTGTCTATCCCGCTCGCAGTAGCCGCCTCGGTCAAGTCACCGGGGCTCTTTCTCGTCGTAGATCTTCTCGCCGGCCAGACCTCGCCCGGCAGCGCCACCAAGAAGGCGCTGCTGATTGCAGGCAAGGCCACAAGCTCGGGCACCATCACCGAAGACACTGAGCTGCTTGAGGCGGTGGCTGGTGCTGCTGCGGTGGGGACGTTCCTCGGACTCGGCACACCTGGGCACCTCGCGGCGAAGGCATTGTTCGAGGAGTACGGGCTTGCGCAAGTTGACCTCGTTGCGCCCCTTGAGGCTGCTGGGAGCGTTGCTGCGCAGACGGTCATCTTCGCCACTGGGCCCCCAACCGTCTCGCATAC
Organism: Planctomycetota bacterium; assembly: GCA_036479435.1. Classification (GTDB taxonomy): domain Bacteria; phylum Planctomycetota; family DRQF01; genus JAZGFI01. Next base: position 25,139 of record JAZGFI010000292.1, read on the forward strand.
CCTAACGTTGTTCATCGCGGGTGTGCCCGTTCAGATTGTGTGGGCGGCGGGCGACACCGACACAGTCGGCGGAGACACCCTCGAGGCTGCGATCAACGCCAACACCGATCTCCCGGTCACGGCGGCGAACGTGGCGGGCACGGTCACTCTCACTGCCAAGAGCGCGGGCCTTTGGGGCCTCGATGTCAAGACGACGCGCACCCTGGAAGATGGCACCACGGGCACGGTCACCGTGGGCGGGGCTGCGCTCGCTGGTGGCACCACCGAGTTCGACATCAGCAACGTCCTCACCCTGGTCACTCAAAAAGAATACGACCTGATCGGGATCGTGACTTCGAACGCCGACGCCGAAGACGGCGGTGCGACCTCCGCCCCCGGTGAGCTCAAGACCCACATCGACAGCCTTGACGAAGGCCAGCAAGCCAAGCTCCAAGCGTTGGTGATGAGCGCCACGGGCACACTTGCCGCCGCCAAGACGGGCACGGATGCGATGAACTTCGGTCGCGCGCAGTGCGTGTTCATGAACGACGGGCTCGCACTTCCGGCGCAGATCCTCGGCGCTGAACTGGGGGCACGCCTTCGGGAGGAGTCCAGGGATCCAGCCGCCAACCGAATCCGCATCGAGTACAAATCCACGTGGCCCACTGTTGTGGATGAGAGCGCCGATGCGCTCACTGAGCCAGAGACCGAGGACGCGTTGAACAACGGGCTCACTCCCGTCTCGTACACCGCCACCGGAGACCCGCGGCCCGAGCGACCAATCACGACCTACCACCTCGACAGCGGTAGCAACCCAGACGCGCGCCTCTTGGACACGAGTCGCGTGACGGGGACGGATGCGGTTGCCAAGGATCTGCGCGTCACCCTGCCGCGCGAGTTCGAGGGGGCCAAGCTCTCCGAGGATCTGCAAGAGCTCGGAGATGAGCTCCCTGCCGGCGTCGTGGAGGTCCGCGACATCAAGACGTTCATCGATGGGAGGGTGCGGTTCTGGATCTCGCTGGGCGTCGTGCAGCTCGCCCCCTACGCCGAAGCGCTCGACAACGGGACCTTCGTGGTGCGCGTCAACCCATCGGATTCATCGCAGGCGGACATCGTGCTGCCCATCAAGATCGTGCCCCCGCTCGCAAAATTTTCTCTGGTCGTCCAACACATCGGCCCGTAACCAAAAAGGCGACCCCGTCGGCCATGCACGGCCGCCGGGGTCAACCGACCTACTTAGGAGGTCAGTATGCGCAAAGTACCCCTCGAGACTCGATTTTGGCAAAAGGTTCAAAAACTCGGCCCCAAAGAATGCTGGCCATGGCTTGCGTCCAAGAAGGACGCCAAGGGCTATGGCGGGATCAGGATTGGTGCGCCATCGAAGAAGGTGGAGCGTGCGCACCGCGTTTCGTGGATGTTGGCGCATGGCCCAGTGCCGCCGGGTCTGCAAGTGCTGCACAAGTGCGACAACCCCGGATGCGTCAACCCGGAGCACCTGTTCTTGGGCACGAACGCCGCCAACGTGGCGGACCGTGTCGCGAAGGGACGAACCGCCAAGGCTCACCTCGCCGAACTCATGAGGGCCAAGGCTCACCTTCGTCCGAGGGGCGAATCTCATGGGCGCTCCCCTTTGGCCGAAGCGGACGTGAGAGCCATCCGGACTCAAACAGCAATCAGCGGTGCGGAGTGGGGTCGTCGGCTGGGTATATCTGGTCGCGCAGTCTCAAGCATTCGACGTCGCATTACATGGAGGCATGTGGAGTAACCAATGGCTGACAATGAACTCAAACGGTTTCCTCGCGGCCAGATCGCGATCGGAAACGGTGACCTGCAACAGGCGGTGCTCGCCAGGTTCACCTACACCAACAACGGCAAGCTCAAGCACAGCCTCCGCAAGAGCCCCTCGGGCTTCGTGCTGGGCACGCGCGAGGCCTCTGGATCGTTCGATTTGGAGATCGACGAGGACGGCCCCGAGCGCGAGGTCTTCGAAGCCATCCGCGGTGGGGAGATCAAGAACTTCCGCTACAAGATGCCGACGATCACCAAGACGATCGAGGGCATCTTCGTGTCGGTTGATGTGGAGGAGCCCTTGGACGACGCGGTCAAGTTCACGGTGAACTGGATCGGTAAGTTGAAAGAGGGCTCATAGTGTCCTCTGAGAGCGTCACTGTCCCCGTTCCAGTCAGCGTGGCCACTGGTGCGGCGGCGGTCGTGACGAACCTCCGAGAGAAGGCGGTCCAGCTTTCCGGCACCTTCTCGGCGACCATCACCATCGAGGTCAGCCTCGATGGCACGAACTTCTCGGCGCTGACTGGCGCGGTGGATCTGACGGCCCCTGCGGTCGTGGCCATCCCGTTCCTTGCCGTCTCGGTCCGTGCGGACACCACGGTGTATGCGAGCGGGACTCCTGCCGCAGCCGTCATCGGGGACAACCCGCGAACCAACTAGCCCCGGTGCCCGTGCTCAGCGTAGACTGCGAGCATGTCAAAGAGCCGAGGCGCCGCATCTGCGGGCGGCGCGCCCAAGGAGCCGCAGTGGGAACCATCGCCACCAGATGCCATCAAGGCGTGGCTCGAGGGAAAGGGCCCCGCAGAGTTCGCGGCGCTCGAGCAGGAAGGCCGGCCGCTCTATCCGGAGGCTATCCATCGCCACAACCCCAAGAGCGGGAACATGGAGCAGATCGATGTGATGCTCCGTGTGCCCACCACCATGGAGCAGCTCCGGGCGAGAACCAACACGCTGGACTACCTGCAGCAGCATGCGGGTCTCGATGCGCGTCCGACCAAAGTCGAGTGCGAAGCGCTTTGGGGAGAGGACTACTTCGACAACACCGACACGGTCTTCTTGCTGGAACTCTGCGTGCTCGACGTGGAGCCACTGGCCAACGGCGTCAGGCCTCCCTACATGCGCGCGGAGTTCCTGGACAAGATGCATCCCCGCGCCTCGCTTCATGCGATCTACGAGAGGCTGAACTTCTATCAGGCCATCGAGGATCCTCGCGTGACCGAGCTCACCGAAGAGCAGTTCGGGCAGACCGTGGCCGCCATCGCCAAACAGAGGAACCTCTCCCCTTTAGTCGTTATCGATGGGCGCGCTCACGCGAGCTTCGTGATTTCTATGGCAGAGCGCCTTACGACCTTTCTGACGGCTGCATCTGGCTAGCGATCCATCGAGACTGCGACGCAGGCACATTCCAGCGCGACGGCATCGGCGCCATCATGTTCCAGGACGACTACTGGACGATGGTCAGCAAAAGCATTCGACACGAACGCAAGCGCGTCGCCAGAGGGGACACCGATCCGTTCGTGCAGATGACGGGTGGCCGACGTGGGTGATCGCAAAGCAACGATCCGGCTCAACGTCAAGACCGACGGCTTCAAGCGCGGGATGAAAGACGCCGAGGCTGCGGCTGACAAGGCGGGCAAGGGTGCTGGGGATGCCATCGCCGACAACATGAACAAGGGCGCGAAGGCCGGCTTCGCCGCGCTCAAAGGCATGTTTGACTCCATCAAGACGCTGGCGGGCACAGCGGCCGGGCTGCTCGGCGGCATCGGGGTAGCGTCGCTCACACAGGGCGCCATCGATGCACAGAAGCAGTTCAAGGCGATGGCATTCAACGTGGAGGACAGCCGCGGCAAACTGATCAAGTGGCGAGACCTACAGCGTGATGTGCAGCGCGTGGCCGTTCGCACCAAGGTCGACGTCGACAAACTCGGCGCCGGATTCAAGGCTGCGTTTCAAGAGACCGGCGATGTAGACTTCGCGAAGCAGACCCTTGAAGCGGTGGCGCTGACCTCGCGCGAGAGCGGGGAATCGCTCGAGGACATGGGCAAGAGCGCCGGCGTGCTCCAACAGAAGTTCGGCCTGACGTCTGCGCAGGTCGGCGACGGCCTCGTGCAGATGGTGAACGCCAGCAAAGTCGGCGGCGCGAGCTTCCGAGATCTCGCCGAGGACTTGGCAGAGATCGGAGGCAAGGCGAAGACCCTCGGCCTGCAGGGCCCCGAAGGGCTCAAGAAGATGCTCGGGTTCCTCAACCTCGCCAAGCAGGAAACAGGGAACTTCCAGCAGGCGATGACCGCGCTGCCGCAGATCTTCGATCAGATCATCGAGCGCACGAGCGAGGGCGTAGTGAAGAGCTCCGGTAAGATCCCGATCAAGGTCCAGGCGGTGGACGCGCAAGGCAACCCGAAAGATCCCTTTGCCATCATCCAGGACATCATCAAGCAGACCAAGGGCGACGCGGCCAAACTCGGTGAGTTCGGCTTCGGTGGTGAGGGCTTGCAGACGTTGCTGGGCATCGCCAAGGGCTTCCGGACCGAGCTCGCTGCCACCGGCGGAGACGTCGACGCAGCCAGCGCCTCGTTCGCGAAGAGGTTGGACGAGGCCGCGGGCGCCACCGGCGACTTCGCCGACGTGCAAAAGAGCGCTGCCGACGAGACCCCTGCCGACCAGATACAGGCTGCCATCAACCGACTGAAGGTTGCCTTCACACAACCCAAGATGATCAACGCCATCGAGAAGCTAGCGCAGAGCCTCCCCAAGCTCGCTGATGGGCTCGCCACCGTGCTGGACTTCATCCTGAGCAACCCCCTTACCTCCGGCAGCATTCTCGCCGGCGGGAGCGTGCTCAAAGCTGGGGGCGGTGCAGCTATCCAAGCGGCAATGACGGCGGGCGGCAAGAGCGCTGCCGGTGACATTGGTGGCGCCATCAAGGATGGGGGGAGCGCCTTCGCGAACACGCTGAAAGGTTCGCTCGCAGCCCTGGCCATACCCGCGATTGCTGCCGCCGTGGAGCAGATGACGCTCCTTGTGCGAGACCTTGAGGATCTGCAGAAAGATCAAAAGGACACCGACCTAAACCTCCTCGAGAACGCAGAGCGGCAAGGCCTGTCCGGCACGGTGCGCGCGGCCACCGCTGAGGAGAAGTTCAGCAGCCTCTTCGAGTCCGGATTTCAGCAGCTCTCCGATCAGGTGGAGATCACCCGTGACCCAACCACAGGCAAGGAAAAGACTCGCCGCCTCACCAAGCTCGAAGTCGCTGCCCGCAAACGCGGTCCGGAGACCGTCACCACCCGTGGCATCAATCAGCTGACAGGCGCGACCTTTGGTGTTGAGGAAGCTGCGGCCGATAAGCGCAGGGAGAGGGCCCAGGCGGATACCCGTGCCGCACGCGAGGCATCCACCGGCTTCTCGCGCCTGCGCGCTGCTGTCGGAGTCGAGGAGCAACTTGGTCGCCGCCTCACTGACCCCGAGGAGACGAAACTGACTCAGCGCTTCGAGGGCAGAAAGGAGGGACAAACTCAAGGCGAGTTCGTAGCCCAGTTCGTCAAGAACATAGGCAAGGAGAGCTCCAAGACAACCGCCGCCGTGAAACAGGTGTCGCAGCCAATTGTGCAAGCGATCCAAACGCTGGGGACGCAGATACAAAACGAGGGTGGTAGAAACCCTAAACCGGGGTCAGCCGACAAAGACGACTGACCCCGAACCCGAGAGAACCGATGCCAGACATTGTCGAGCAGTTCCCCCCTTGCAAGTGGGTCGTAGAGGGCAAGTCGTTCACCTTCGCCATCACCTCCATCGAGGAGAGCTACAGCAACCGCCTGGTACCACACGAGCGCGTCTACCGCGACGGTGCGCGCCTCGACGACACCGGCAGCAAGGCGACGGTGTGGACCATTGCCGCCGAGTTCTACAACGACCTCGATGAACCTGGCGTCACGTTCGGTCCCTCGGTGCAGTATCCGGATCGCGTTGATGCCTTCACCGACTCGCTCAAGATCCATGAGACGGGTGAACTCACCACGCCTACGCGCGGTAAACGCAGAGCTCGGCTCGAGAGCTACACCCGCAATGACACAGCCGACACCCGCGACCATGCAACCGTCAACCTCACGTTCATGGAGGACAACGAGGACGATGCGCGCCAGCAGGAGTTCTCCGGCGTCAATGGCGCGGGCGCGGCGCGGAAGGCTGCAGAAGAAGGGACTGATGCGGGCTACTCCGAGGGGGCCGGGGGCGGCTTTGACATGTCTGATCTGAATGAGTTCGCCAGCGAGCTCGAAGGGCTCATGAATGCGCCAGGCAACTTCGTCGGAGACATCGAGGCCAAGGCCAACGCCATCCAGCGCAAGGTCCAATCGGTGGAGGACACGTTCACCCGCAACAAGAACGAGGCAGAGACCGAGGTGACGCTCCTGCTTACCCAGCCCAGCGCCTCATTCGCGCTTCGCCGCATGCGCAGGAGCGCCGACATCGCCAAGAAGCTCGCCGACAAGAAGGCTGCCAGCCAACAACTCGGCATCACCACGGTCACGTTCCCGCGCATCATGAGCATCTACGATGTGGCCACGAAGATGGGCCAGGCTCCCCAGGAGCTCATCGTGCTCAACAGCGCCATCGAAGACATGCTGCGCATCCCTGCGAAGACACCCGTCACGGTCCTAGACACTCCAGCTGTGCGAAACGCAAAGGGTGGCGACCAGAATGCCTCGGCGGCCTGACAAAATCACCGTCGAGGCTGATGACGGCGGGGAGTTTGATGCGTTCGAGAGCATCTCCATCAAGAACGACATCCTGCAAACAGCGGAAGCTGTCCTTGAGCTCGGCGACGATGGCGCCTTCGCCGAGCTCAAGGACATCATCGCACCAGGCAACGACTTCACTGTGAAGCTCAACGGCAGGCCCCGCCTCAAGGGCCGCGCCGAGGTCAACTCGGTGCCAGTGAGCGCGCAGGGCGGGGTCAAGCTCACGCTCACGGTGCGCACGAAGATGAGCGATGCCCGCTACCGAAGCGCCGCCCCGAAGGTCAAGGTCAAGGGGGCGACCATCGAGCAATTCTTGATCGAACTTTTCGCTCCCATCGGCATCACCAAGAATGACTTCAGGTTCGCCCCCTTCACCGCCGTCGATCTCATGACGGGCAAGGCCAGCAACTCCCGGCTCGCGTTCGCGCCCGCCGAGATCAAACTCGAGCAGGCGAAAGTGAACCCACCCGAGACCATCTACAGCGCCGCCACCCGCCACCTGAAACGCTACGGAGCCACGATCTGGGACGGCCCGGACGGGAGCATCATCGTGGGTGCCCCCGATGATACCCAGACCGCCCACTTCCAGCTGCTGTGCCGCCGACCGCCTGACTCACAGGGCAACAACATCAAAAGCGCTCGCAAGCTCATCGATTGGTCCGAGGTGGTCTCAGAGCTGCAGGTACATGGCTCCACCCCGGGCAAAGAGATCAGCAAACAGAGCCTCCGCGCCACGCTCTTCGATGACGACGTGAAGGCCATTGCCGATGCAACCGGCCACTTCAGCCGGCTGGTCATCATCCGCAACCAAGCGAGCAAGTCGCAGGTGCAGGCTGACCGACTCGCGGTGCGCGAACTCAGTGCCCGCTCTCGGCGCAAAGACGCATGGGAGTGCACTGTGGATGGGTGGACCTACTGGGACGGGCACGCGCAGACCCCGTGGGCCAACAACACCGTGGCAGAGGTGGATATCGCCCCCGCCGGCGGCGCGGTGGGGTCCTACCTCATCGTGAGCACCGATCTGACCCTCTCAGTTGGGGGAGCTGTCGAGACCCGCATGCAGCTTGTGGCGCCTGGCGTTTGGGTCATCTAACATCGCCCTATGGCCATTCTAGATGAGCTCGCCATCGGTCTAGGACGCGTCGTTGCCTCCCAAATCAAGGGCGCCAAAAACGCTGTGCTGCTCTCGCTCAAGTTCCTGGAGGCATCCGAGGACGACGACGACAGTGGTGAGGCCCACCCCGAAGAGCCCTACTATCGAAGCCTCGGGATGTATGGTCGTCCACGGCCCGCCGTGAAGACGGCTGATGCCACCGCGAACAACCCCGAGGGTGAGGCTGAGGTGATTGCGGCCAAGCTCGATGACCGCGCCTACACGCTGGCCTTCAGAGATCTGCGCATCGACGAGAAGCTGAACCCGAAGGATGGTGAGGTGGGCATCGGGCACTACCTCGGTGGGTTCATCTCGTTCAAAGTCAACGATGACGGGGATGGCACCAACATCCAGATCTACGCCCCACACCAGGACGGCAGCGGAACGCCCGACAAGGCGCACGCCATCTCCATGGATTCGACGGCCGGCAACTCGAGTATCTCCATCATGGCCGCCGACGGACAGTCAATCGCCATGACCAAGGAGGGCAGCGTGATCATTTCGAGCGCAGACGGCAGCGCGTTCATCGAGGTCAAAAACGGAGACCTCATCATCAGCGGCGCTTCGATCAGCTTCCCAGGTGGCGCGTTGGTAGGCGCGACGGTGCCCGGAGACGGGTTCCCCGCATGGGTCAACGACCCGTTGTTTATCACCTTTCTCGCCGACCTCATCGCCGGGTTCAACGTCATGGCGGCAGCGTTCAACATCGCCGGACCGCTTGTGGGAGCGCCCGGCACGATCCTGAAACCGGTCCTTATCCCTCCGGTGCCATCCACAAAACTCAGTGCGGCACTGTAGTCGATGGCCACCGCCTGCGTCTTCCCACCCTTCCCGACGCTGGCGTTCCCAACGCCTGCGCTTCCCCCGCTCCCGAGCTTGCCCCTGCCGCCTCTGGACATCGACCTCCCAGCGGTTCCGCCATTCCCAGCGCTGGCCTTCCCAGTTCCGGGCTTGCCCCCGCTCCCGTCGCTCCCGTCGCTGCCTCTGGACATCAACCTGCCCGGTGTGCCGGGCTTCCCCACTCTAGCGTTTCCCGTACCCGCCCTGCCCCCGCTCCCGTCGCTCCCCAGTTTGCCCACGATCAGTTGCCCGCTCGACTGATCGTTTGCGGAGGCGTTGCCGGCAGCGCCTCAGGTGCCTCAGCATCGAGCCGATAGGCCATGATCGATGTGAGAGGGCCACGCATAGCCCCGCCCTCCCATCTAAAGTGGAACCATCGGCCATCGTCGTCTGACTCAAAGATGCAGAGTGTGCCCTTGCGGATGTTGCGCCATGCCCCGTCGCCTTTGATGAGCACGCTGACAACATCGGATGGATCGAATGGTAGACTCATGTTGCGGCCCTCCTGATGGCCGACGTGCCCCGGGCGAGTGATTGCGTCGCGGGGTTTTTCAATCCTACACGAGGGCAGGCCTCAGAGCGACCCTAAGACGGCCACCCGTATCCCCGACGAATCATACCTGCCCACCCAAAGACGGCCTCTCAGAAGCGCTCGTGGGCAGCCAGCCCTAGTTTCGCCGCCCCGCCGGCTGCTACCCTGGCCACATGCCGCTGCCCTACGTCATCGCGCCGGCAGGCGTCACCCCAGCTAGCGCCCATGTCCCCTCGAACGTGGTCAGCGCAGCCCGCCCGCCGGCAATCCTTGCAGACAACATCGATCCGGCCACCGGCGACTTCTTCTCGCTGCTCATCCCAATCCACCCAGTGGACGCCGCCATCCAAGAGCAGTTCCGGCTCCGGCGCGGGAGTGGGGCCGCTGTGCAGGAAGACGGGCAAGCTTTTCATGAGATCCGGAAAAACACCGAGTTCGCGGCGACTGAGATCCAGCATGAGGCCCAACGGGTAATGAAGCCCTTTGTCGACCGCGGTGATGCTCTGGTGGTACAAATCACCGTGGACACCGACGAAGCTCCGGACATGGGCGCGGTCCTTGTCCGATACGTGAACCTCCGCAGCGGCCAGCCGCAGACCGTCCCCCCGAGCACATGACTGCCCGAGCACCCGAGCGCGCCTTCGTCACCTTCCCCCGCGGCGAGATCCGCGACGAGATCCTGACCAGCATGCGCTTTGGGATGCGGCAGGTTCCCAACCCGGACACTGGGCTGCCATTCACCGAGGCTGAGATCGCAGTGGCCACCGCCCGGCTCTCGCGCTTTTGGATCGAAGCCGACTCGATCGACCTCGTACTGCTCGCCCATCAGAACAGAGACCTCTATTTTGCAGACCAGGCCCGCATCGATCGCGCTTCGCAGAGCTACCTCACTGGGTATCACGGGGTGCTGTGGGGTGAGCAGCCGCTATCCGCCGTCGGCGGGTCCGGTCCCGTAGACGCGCCGGCCACTGTCGGGACCACATTTGTGGGCTCCACCACTGTTCCAGATCCCGCGGCGGTCAACGGCACCGATCCCGCTGGGCTGAGTTACCAGGTGTTGTTCACTGTGATCGCCACCGCCGGAGGCACATCCACCGGTGCCGATGGCGCACAGTTGCAGCTCAAAGGGATCGACACCGGGCCGGACACCAACATTGACGTGGCCGTAGAGATCGACTGGTCCAACGGTCCACCGGGCGCCCCTGCACCCGCCGTGGTCACAACCAAATTCACCGGCGGGTTCTCCGAAGAGACTGCCCGGGAGTTCGCCCGCCGACTCCTTGACCGCGTGCGCCAGAAGGAGGGCGCAGGCAACAACGCCCAGTTCCGCGCCTGGGCGCGCCAGGCGAGCACCGCGGTGGAGGACGGATTCATCTATGCCACGGCGCTCCATGCTGGCAGCGTGCGTGTGTGCGTGACCCAGAAGCGTGGCACCACCCAAGGCCCCACCGGCCGGCTCGCCAGCGTGGGTACGCTCACCGATGTCACTGCGTTCTTAACGCCGCCCGGCTCGCCCGTGGTGCCCGTGCCTCCATATATCGTGGTGACCGCCCACGTAGCTGAGGATGTGGTTACTACGCTCGCGCTCTCGCTGCCGTTCGGCCAGGCCGCAGGCTGGGAGGACGTCGATCCGTTCCCCTCGGTAGGCACCGGCACGCCCTTCAACACGTTCATCAATGCGATCACCACGCAAACGAGCTTCCAGATCACCCGTGGATCCGGATCCAAGGACTTGCCCGCGGGTGTCACCGCCCCCAGTCTCATGGCATGGGACCCACTGACCTCGCGATCGGAAGCCCTCAACGTCACCAGCGTCATTCTCAACGCAGGCGATGTCTATGACGTCATCCTGAGCGCTGCACCGTCGTTCACGCTGGTGGCCGGCGGCGCAACGGTGGGGTCACGAATCTCACCCGACACGGAGCGGCGTGCGTTGATCGCTGAGACCATCGAGAGCTACTTCGATAGTCTGGGGCCAGGTGAGCTCATCGATCTGAACACCGACACCCGCAGCCACCGCGCCTTCCGCTTCCCTCGCCCCAACGAGGAGTTTCCTCAGCGCGCCGGGAGCGCCATCATCGCGCATCTTCAGGACGCTCTCGGCGCAACGCTGGCAGATGCCCAGCAACCCGAAGTCTCACCCACCACCCCCACGCTCCCCACCGACCCAGTTGACGAGCCAAGCTTGCTCGTGGCCGGAGACGTGGGCATCTACCCGGAGTAGCCATGGGCCTCGGATTCCCCACACGACCCACCCGCCTCGCCTTTGGCCCGCTCGCCTACCAGAACCGGTTCGAGCCGCAAGAGCCCGGCAAAGAGATCGGAAAGACGATCTTCAACGGGAGCTTCTGGCAAATCGCTGGCATGGGTGTGATGTCCTTCCGCGCCTTCGCGGCCTTCGATGTGACGGGCGCTGGCGCGGTGGCCGCTACCCCCGAAGTGCACGCAGAGGCGTGGGACCCCGAGGCTGGTGTCGCTCCGGCGCTCGCCAAACAGGCGACGGGGCAAATTCGTCTCACCTATGCCGCGACCTACCCCGACGAAACGGGTGACGCGCAAGCCACCGCCCTGGGCCCAGTGATGGCCACGGTCATGATCACTGCTGGCGCCGCCCTGCTCTATCATGCAACGGCCCAGACGCTTGCGAGCCTGCGGGAAGTGGACGTCTTCATTTTCAACGCAGCCAACCCTCCGGTTCTCGCCGATCCAATCAATCAGCGCGTGGCAGTCTGGATCATGTAGTGGGTGGCATCGGTCGACAGAACCCGATCCCATTTCAGATCGGAGGTGGCACCAGCGAGCTGCAGCGCACGTGGTTCGAGATGCGCAAGCATTTGGGGGAAGGTGGCCCCGGACCTCTCGAAAGCCTTGAGGACCGCTGGCGTTTCGCCAAGGCGTGCGGGCTCGTCAAGGTCACGACCATGGGGCGCCGGGCGCTCATGCAGTTCTTCCCGCACCAGGCGACCGATCACCTGACGGTGTACGAGAATCTGCTGCGTGTGCCGCGCGCAACCACCGACGAAGGCAGACGCATCGCCATCACTGCCAAGTTCACCGCGCAGGTGTCGGCCGTCATCCCGGAGGTTCGGACAGCACTCATGGCGTTCGACCCAAACATCGACGTGGTCATCCAAGTCGAGAACCAGTCGGTGCACTTCCACCCTGGCAAGATGGCGCGCCCTCGCGATGGCACTGCTGGTGCCTATGGGGTCAAGGCAGGGAGCGACTTCCCTGCGTTCTCCTCGCACTTCATCCTGACGGTGCTCTGGTCTGGTCTAGGAGCATCACCCCCCCCGACTGATACGCTCGCGGCAGTGCAGGACTATCTCAACGACGTGCTGCCCAGTTGGGTGGACTGGCGCATCGTGACCAACCTCGGTTTCTTTCTCGACGGCTTCAATGACAGCAGGCTGGATTTGACGGCCTTCAGCTAGGAGTTCTGCAAGTGGCATTTACGCGCGTCAAACCAGCCGGATGGGCCGTCAACGAGATCCTCACTAGCGCACAGATGAACGCGCTGGACATCAACACCGCCTTCGCCGTCGATGGCAACGCGGGCGGAACATATGCTCCCAGCACGCTCATCGACATGAACGGGCACGACTTGTTCCCTGCAGCGCAGACCGACTACACGGTGCTGCGTCGCTCGTTCGACGTCACGCTTTCAGCGGGTGTTAGCAGTGGACTTCTCTTCTCGATCGCGCTCGGCGCGAACGATCAGGAAATTCTGATTCGAAGCTTCATTGTGGCCCGGGAGGCCACGGGCACTGATAGAGCTGCGTATGGCCTAGCGGGAGGGTTCAAGGTGACTGGGGGGACTCTGAACAACGTGGGAGCAGACGATAAATTTCATGAGTTCGAGGATGATGCGGGGTGGAATGTGTTGAACACATTCTCCGGAAATACATTGGAAGTGCGCGGCGATGCCGATGCGGCCAACAACACCACGTTCGTCGGCACCGTTGTTCTCTACAGGCGGCTCGCTTAGTCGTGGCCGACTTCACCGTCATCCTGGCAGCTGGCGCTGCTAACGCGGTGTGGACCGACCCAACGGTCACAGGCAAGCCCACACGCATCAACCCGCTGGCAGCGCTACCGCATCGCATTCACACCGTCTCGGCGGGGCTCACGGTACATGCGCTCGTGGGTGGCGCCCTGGTCGCCGATGCCGGGCTGGGTGGCCGGCTCTTCTTGTGGAGCTGGGTGGACATCCCGGGCGGCGCTCCGCCCGCTATTACCCCGACGGCAGGCACGAGCGCCGAGGTCATCTTCCCCGCGGCCCGGTTCATCACCATCGGGCACTACACGATCTTGGCTCAGCGTGACGCAGGCGGCAACGTTGGGATCAGTTGGGAGGTCGTGTGACACTCCTCGATGAGATCAGCCCCGAGTTCATCGGCACTCCGCAGCTCACGCTGAAGCTCAGCGATCCGACCACGCCTTTGCGGTCCTTCACCTCCATCGTGTTCGATGTGGACTACAGCGCCGCCGAGACTGAGGAGCTCGGCGGCATCATGATGCCGCTGGAGATGATCGTGACCGGCCCGAGCGCCACCAGTTTCGTGCGTGAGGTCTTTGGTGACCAACCCGGCGGCATCTCCCAGCGTGACCCCCCGAGCTCTATAGCGTTCACCCCTCAAGAGGGCGGTCGGTTCAACGTCATGATCCGCGAGGTGGGCCACAACAAGCTCTTTGGGACACTGCGAGTGGACGTGGAAGGCACAATCAACGATCCTGGGGCCGGCCAGGGACAGGACGCATAGGCATAGCCATGGCAAGCAACGCAGACTTCACTATTGACGGCGACGCCCACGCCAACCGCGGCTTCGACGCGCTCAACAGCGAAGTGCTCACGCTGCAAATCGAGGACTCGCCAGCCCTCGATGTGCGGACCACCGTGTTCAGCGTGGTCCAAAAGACCTTGGGCGCCCCAGACATTGCCGAGCTCGGAGCTGTTGGTGGTGCAGGCGCGAGCCCATCGCCCAACCCGCAGGACGGCCTGGACATCACGATGCCCGCCGCGGGCGTCCAATCCTACATCATCCGCTGTCAGATCAACGGCGGGAAGGATACGGGCGGCAACACGATCGCAGAGTGGACAACGGAGCGCGAGGTAGCAATCCGCACCTCGAACAACCTCCGCAAGATCGTGCCCGTCGAGACGGACCAGTACGATCCCACCTACGGCTGGACTGAGAGCTGGAACGACGGGATTGATCTGCTCGCTTCTGTGGTCACAGGAACCGGGACCGACGATCACATCATGCTTTGGGATGGCACCACTGATGCCAAGGACAGTCTGGTGTCAATAACGGGTGCTGGCGATCTTGTTGTCGACGCAGATGTTGTCACCCCCATTGTGCAGCAGGCCGATGAGAGCGTGGGGGTAGCGGGCGATCAACTCACTACCCATGCACAGAACGTGACCACGGGGGCCGGTACTAAGACTGCTGGCCCGCTGTCGATGGAGGGTGGAGCGTGTACGGGCGCCGGCACGAGCAACACAGGCGGGTTTGCCATCGTGCTTGGTGGGTCGGCCTCCGGTGGCTCGGCGAACGTTGGTGGAAATGCCTTCGTTCAGGGCGGTGTTGGTGCCACTACGCCTGGCGCGGCAGCAATCCGAGACTCAACAGGAGCAAACCGGGTCCTTGTCGGCACCGCCGGTGATGTTGTGGTCGATGGGCCTGTATTTGTTGATCTACAAATCGGTGCTGCTTCCAGGGTTGGGGTGACGAACACGGTTGTGGAGCTGGGTGCCGCCACCTGTCAGTTCGATGTGGCGGTGGTCACACCGGTGGTCAAGCACGAGACCGATCCGACAGCCACCGCAGGTGATCTCCTCACGGTCAGCGCTCAGGATCTAGACACCGCCACGGGGGCCAAAGTGGCCGGCGCCTTCTTGTCTCGCGGCGGCGACTGCGCCGATGGGACCACCAACGTAGGAGGAGCCTACAGCGCGCGAGCGGGAATAGGCGCTACGACGGTTGGGTTGTTGGAGATCCAACATCCAGACGGCACTCACGGGTTCCAGCTCACCTCGACCGGCGCTGCCAATATCAACGGCAGCGCCAACATCAACCTGCAGATCGGATCGCTCACCAAGTTTTCGATCAGCGACAACACGATGGTCCTGACTGGCGCGGCCGCCGGTCTGATCGCTATCGCCAACAACGGCGTGACCGACGCGTCGCTAGCCTTCACCGTGCGGGGTTCGGAGAACACGAAGACGTCGGGCGCACCGGTAGGTGGTGCCTACAACGTTGCAGGCGGTAACTGCTCCGGCTCACATGCGGGCACCAACATCGGTGGCGTGCTCAACATGCAGGGTGGTGATGCCACCGTTGCGACCACCAAGGTTGGTGGCGCTGCCAACCTGCGGCCCGGCTCCGGCGACACCGGCGGTGTGATGAGCTTCATGAATGGCGCGGGCACCAACAGGATCCAAATCAACGACACTGGCATTGGTCTCTTCGCCGCGCCGCCAGTGGCCCAACCATCTGGCACCGGCGAAACCGTTGGCTTCACGGCGGGCGCTGGGACTGCGGTCAATGATGACTCCACCTTCACCGGAAACGTGGGCGCCACCGCCTATCGAATCTCCGACGTTGTCCAGGCATTGAAGAACCTGGGTGTGCTGGCACAGTAAGGATTCCGCATGGCAAGGATAATCGAACAGACCCTGACCGCCCTCGTAGGCAACACCGATCTGGAGGCCAGATTTCACTTCGAAGGGCCTGATGATCCCGAGAATCCGACGATCGCCGACATGAAAATGTCGCTGAAGATCAGGTGGGACAACGGGACTTATGCGATCGGGATCGTCAAGGTGTCCGATGTGCTGAGTGGCAGCGAGCTCACCGACTTCCGCTCGGCGTTAGTTACCCTGCGAGATGCAGCCTTCGATGCCGCTGGCATTCCAGACGTTTGAGCGCGGGCTAGATCACGAGCTCATACGCCCGTATTGTGGTCTCGTGACCAAAGACGAGCTCGCAACGCGCAGGCACCAGGAACTTCTCGACGTTGCCACCCGGACCGCCGATGGGGTGGACAGCGTCAAGTTGGACGTTGCCGGGGTGAAGAAGGACGTGGCAGAGCTATCGAAGCGCTTCGATATGCACGAGAAGGACAACGAACACGATTTCAAAGCGCATGCGGCCAGCACCTCGGCGCAAGACACTCGGATTACGACCCTGGAAGAGGCCGCGGACGTGAGCGGGGCTCATCAGCTCATAGAGCTCAAGACGGAGCTGGCAGCGACCAAAAAGGGCGCGGCCGCGGTGGCCGAGCGATGGAAAGGGCGAGTGTGGTCCATCTTCGCCGCGCTTCTTCTTATGGCGGTGTCGGCGGGCGCCGGTGCCTACTTCAGGCACATCAGGTAGGCTACCGCCATGGGCATCGCAGTACCACGCGCTCTACCCCCTCCGTCCGATGCGGTAGAGGTCACGGTGGCCGCCAATACTACGAGCGCCACGCTGGAGGAAATCACCGGGTCGGAGGCCCTTTTTACCACGGCGGGCCCATCGCGCATCATGGTGGTAATGAGTCTCTCGAGTCTCTCGACAGGCGTGGGTTCAAATGCGACCGGCGGCTGGGCCATTCAGATCAACGGCGTCAACGGCGTCGAGTTCCAGCGGTTCCTGTCGGGCGCCAACGATCGCATGATGGGCAGTGCGAGCATGCGATCGGCCATCCTGTCGGCAGGCACCTTCTCGATTAAGGGGATGCACAGGAGGGTCTCGGGCTTGAAGACGGTCACGACAGATGCGCTTGTGCTCCTTTGTTGGCCGGTGGCACCATGACGACAACGCGTATTGTTCAAGGTGATACCGAACCCATCATCGCCATGGTGGTCGACGGCGTCGGTGGTCCGGTCTCTGGAGCGACAATCACCACCCGTGTTCAGCGCCTCAGCGACAACTTCTTCTTCGATTGGGCCGACGACACGTTCAAGGTGTTCGGTTCTGTGGGCAGTCCAGATCAGGCGCTCACAGAATTCACCAACCAAGCTGCGATCTATCGCCTGGACACTGCCACCCACGACGAGGGACTCGACACGGGCGCCATCACCAATGTAACGGCAGATGACATCTATATCGCCACCTTCGACGTCACCGCTCCCGTTGGGGCAGTTGGCCCCGGTCCGATCGAGATCAAAGTCGATCAGTGGGTGAAGGACACCCGCGACGCGGCCATCGCGGCGCACTTCCTCGGGTGCGTGCACATCAACGTGAACAGCGGCACTGCGGGCACAGACCCAGAGGTCAACGGAGCACCAGGGCTCCCGGTCGATACCCTAGCCGATGCCTTGACGATCTCGGCGGCACGCAACACCCGAGAATTCGTGATCGAAAACGGAGTTCTTACCCTGACGGCGGCCCTAAACGAGTGGTTCACTACGCTTCGCGACGAGTCCGAGGTTCAGTTCGCTGGGTTCAGCGTGAACGGTTCTGAGTTCTGCGGCGGAATCCTGAAGGGAGTCATGACCGGATCGGTCACAATCCGCAGGTCCTCACTCGAGGATGTCTCGGGGCTTCTGGGCCATGTCTCCGAGTCGGGCATTGAGGGAGAGATCGTCTTGGCGTCAGGCGAAACATCTTTCGACGCGTGCTTCAGTCATGTCCCTGGGATGAGCGTATGGACGCTCAAATTCGTGGCCGGCGCGACATGCAACATACGCGCTTACTCGGGGGGGATTCAGATCGAGGACATGACCGACCCCGCCAACACACTGAGTGTCGAGTTCGTGGCTGGTAAGCCGATCATCGATTCATCCTGCACAGCAGGAGTCATTGAGATCCGCGGCGTTGGAGAGCCACTTGTGGACAACAGCGGGCCCGGATGCGCGGTCGATACGTCTGGGTACATCAATGGTCAGGTGGTTCGTGACGCTATGAAGCTCGCCCCGGCCGCAGGCGCACCTACGGCGGGCTCCATCGACGCGCACCTTGACACGCTCATTGCTGGCGTGGTGCTCACGGGGGCGGCGGTCACTGCCATCTGGGATGAGGACGTCACGGGCCGCGAGGCCTCACCGGACACTGCAGCACGGATCCAGGACATGCAGAACAAGATCATGCGCGGCCGCATCCGGACGAACCCAACGCTGAACCGGTTGGAGCTCTATGATCCTGTTGATGACACCGCCTTGCTCACCTGGCCCCTGACTGACTTCGGCGGTCTCGGCATCCTCAACGCGGTCGGTGCACCCTTCGATCGCGCAAAGGCAGAGGAAACCTGATGCCACGCATTGTGGGGCTCGGGTTGATGGCCGGGGGCAACTTCGCGCTCACCTATGGCCTCGGGCACAACGGCCTCGAGGAGGTGGCGTTCTACACCCGGTCTGAGATCTCGCTCAACGATGCGCCCTGCACACTCATCACCGCAGCGGACTCGCCACTCACGTGCGTCACAACCTTCGATGATGCGCTGACGTTCATCACCGCCACCGATGCGGGACCGGGCGCTACCATCGAACTCACCGATCAGCCTGCTACGATCATCACCGCAGCAGACGGGAAGGACGGTTTGTAGTGGGATACATGGCTGGAGCCCTGGTGAAGACTCGGATCAAGTTCGAGGTGGACAACGTCTTGACCGCGCCTACTGCATGGTCGGTGTTCGTGCAGCCACCGCAAGGTCAGGCGAGCTTTGTGCTCGTGTTCGGCATTGACAGCGAGCTCGCTCAGAACGACCCCGGGGACTACACATGGTCGCAGTCAACGAGCTACACCACGGGCCTCGACCACGGGATGTGGATCTACGACGTCGTGAGCTCGGGCCTCGCGCAAGGGGCGCGTGGGGGATCGTTCCCGGTGGACGAACACACGGTGCCCAAGTAGGCTCGCGCCATGAGCATCACCGCGCTGAAGAAGCTGGTCGAGTCATCCAAAGCCACGGTGCTCGTGGGGGTCGCTATCACGATGGCGGTGCTCGTGTACCTGGGGCGCCTAGATGCCCAACAGTTCCTCGACACCATCACAGTGCTCGTGCCTGCATGGATGTTGGCGCACGCTGGCGAGAATGGCGCGAAGGCCATCGCCAACGGCAAGGAGGTGACACCCGCATCCCTGGCCCAGGCACTCATGGACGCGCCCGTTGAGACCGAGGACGACAAGGAAGGCGAAAAGTGATCCCGCACATCCGCGCTATCTTCGTGCTCGGGTTGCTGCTGTTCCTCACTGGGTGTCCAGCCCTGCTCTCGGCGCTGACCGCTGCATCGCAAGGGGCGCAGTGGCTCTCGAGCGCCGTCGACGTTGCTTCTGCTGGGAGCGACGCCTACTTCGCCCGACATCCACACCCTGAGAACGAGCCTGCGGTTGATCGCGCCGTCCGGAACGCTCGCCGGAGCGTCGCGGCGCTCAACGCTCTCCTAAGCGCCGGCGACTCCGCGGCCGACCAAGACGTGGAGCAAGCGAAGAAAGACGCGCTCGCGGCGTATGGAGAGCTCCGGGAGCTCCTCTCGGGCCTCGGGGTCCTGTCTGGCGTGGCCCCGCCGGGGGGGGCTGAAACCTCTGCCCCTATGCCGGAGCCGTTCACGCTGCCCACGCGCGACGATATAGCTGATAGGCTATAAACAAGAGTTGCCCGGCGCTGCGTCAACAGCCCGGGCGACGTTCGACACCTAGCTAGGAGGCGACGACATGGCCATCATCTCGCGTTGTGAACGATGTGGAAAGAGGTTCAAGCACGACAAGGGGAAGCCGGGGAAACACTGCTCTCGCCGGTGCAGGTTCGCCGCGAGCCCCGAGGAGCGCTTTTGGAGCTATGTCACCAAGGCCCCTCCGGGCGAATGCTGGGAGTGGCAGGGCGTTCGTTCCGGCGACGGCTATGGCGCGATTCGGTGGCCGGGTTTTTCTTATAAAATCGGCGCCCATCGTGCGAGCTGGATGGTTCGACATGGCCCCATCAGAGGAGATCAGTGGATCCTGCATCGCTGCGACAATCCGCCCTGTGTCAACCCCGACCACCTCTACTTGGGCGACGCTTCCCAGAACATGAAGGACGCTTATGAGCGCGGGGGAAAGGTCGCGATGCACGGCTCCAAAAGCCCCAACGCCAAGCTTTCTGCCGGCAAGGTAAAAGAGATGCGGCAGCGGCATCGCGGCGGCGAATCCGCTGCCTCAATGTGTGCTGATTACGGCGTTTCTAAGGCGACGGCTCACCGGGCTATCGTAGGGATATCTTGGCGACATGTTCTCTAGGGTGATATTCGCTCCACACCATGACGCCCGAAGCAGTTCTAGGTCTCGTGCTCGCCGTTGGTCCCTATCCTGGGGGCACACTCTACAGCCAGACGCCTGTCGCCAAAGATGCGGCGCTGGTGATCTCCACCAAGCGCGAGGACCATGGGCGTTCGTTCAAGGCCTATCGGTTGCTGGCCGCCGATGAGGCGGCCCCTTACGCGTGCACCCAGCGAGGCAACCCAGTCTGCAGGCGCCCGCGCCGCAACGTCACACTGAAGCGCTGGGAGCGACCGGAGACCTACTGGGAGGGGATGGAGCGCTACTGGGGGATCGCGAACGCCATCTCGGCAACGCAGACGAGTTCGGCGGTGCTGGACTATGCCGTCGTCGTGTTCCGCCACGAGAGCGGGATGTTTCGCCGCGACGTACATGAGGGCACCAACCACCGCCCTTACCGCCGGAGCACCAAGCACGAGGATGGCGGTCTCGCGTGGTCCTTCGGGCAGATCCATTGGAGCACCCTGCCAACGGCCAAGATCCCGATCCGCGGCTTCAAGCACCTCACGCTGGGGGAGATGGTCGGCCTTGACGACCGCAGCACCTCCATCGGCGTCTCGGTCCCTATCGAGCGGCTGCGGCGCATCGTCAAGCGGTGCGGCGCCACGAACCCAAGCTGCGTGTTCACGAGCTATGGCGGCACGGTCTCATCGCGCCACCCGTTCATCAAGGCGAGGCTGGCCACCTATGCGCGGGTGAGGCGTCTGAAGAAGAAGGATCGCACGCTCTCGGCGAAGGTTCGCGAGGCCCTTGGGGTCGGGGACAACTCATGAGCCCGTTCGTTTCCGAGCTCGGCAACATCTCGCTCCACGACAGCGGTTGGGTGCGGCTGCCGAGCGGCGTCGAGATCAGCAAAATGGCGGCATGGGACACCGTCGAACAGCTGTTTGCCCGGCGTGGTTGGCGCGGCGCGCAGGAATGGGCTGAGGCCCGCGGGTATCGCCTGCCGACCGTGAGCGAGCACCGTGAGCTGCACAGGATCGCGCTGTATATCAGTCCGTTCACGATGCCTACGGTCGACATGATCCACGCGGCAGGCATCAACCCCGCCAACACCAGCGCCGTCAACGACTACCGCAACGCCAACATGAGCAGCCGGGCATGGTGCGCCATCCACGACGGCGCGGTGTTGGATCTGCTCGTCACCAAAGGGCACATCGACGAACCGGTGTTCAACGACGGCAAGCACTGGGCCGCCGAGGGCTACATCTTCGGGTGGGCGCTAGCTCACGGACAGATGATTCAGGGGCCGAGTCTGGCGCATCTGACCCATGAGCACACCGACTATGGGACAACTTTCCATGTCGTGCGAGACATCGATGGCGTTGAGGAGGTGCGAGAGATCGACACCAACCCACCAGAGGCACCGCCCGATTCTGGTCGCCGGACGCTGAGGCTGACCAGCCCGTACATGCAGGGCCACGACGTGCGCGAACTACAGGAGGCAATTGGCGCCGTGGTAGATGGATCGTTTGGGCCTCACACCAAGGCGCTGGTCGTCGGGTTTCAGAAGGAGCGGTTGCTCTATCCCGATGGCATTGTTGGTCTCAAGACCTGGGGAGCGATCGGCGCGGTGGCGGATCCCTACGACGACCCCACGCCCCCTGACCCTGGGCTCATCTTGGATCTGTCGGGCATCTCTTTCCGTCAAGCACGCCACTTCAAGGAGGGCAGACGCGTGGAGATCGCAGGCATCACCCTGCACACTGCGGAGATCTCCGAGCGCACCAACAGCGCCGAAGCGTTGCAGGCCTACGCGGCGACCATGGAGGACAACCGGTTGGCGTCGTGGCACTATTCGACTGACATCGACTCGATTGCCCAGTCGGTCCGCGTGACCGACGTGGCCTTCGCGGCTGGGCCGGGGAACGACTCGGACATCCACATCGAGATCAGCGGCCGAGCTGGTCAGGGTAAGGTTGGCTGGGCCGACGACTACAGCCAAAGCACGCTTGCGCTCACCGCCAAGCTCTGCGCCTCGCTCATCCACCAGCACCCGCAGATACCCATCGTCAAGAACAGCATGGAGGGTTTGCTGGCCGGAGCTCGCGGGCTACGCGGTCACGTTGATTGGAGCCTGGCCAGTGCTGAGGCTCGCAAGCGTGGACTGAAGCGAACGCCTTGGTGGAGCCGGTCGCGCAATCGTTGGCGGTCGACAAATCACACAGACCCCGGGCCCACCTTTGACTGGGCAGGGTTTTTGGTCCGCGTGCGCGGGCACCTGAGCTAGTCGCATCGCAGCCAGCCCAGTAGAGGTCCGAACACGGCGGCAGCAATTGCGAGCGTTGGTTCACGCCTCTCCGGCCACTCGTCAAGACACGGGCACCGACCCTGACAGGGATCAATGCTCGAGGACACCGAACCAAGGCCCCAGCACCAATCGCACTCCGGGTCAGCTGGTAGTGGGTACGGCGCCTCCATCACTCGCCCTCCAGCGCTTCGGTGAGTTCTCTCGCACATGTCGACTCGTCGGCCAAACCGTCGCGCCACCTATCCCGCACCGCCTCAACGCGAACCAGAGCAGCCAGCAGCCCAGTGTTGTCTTCGCAGATGCGTGTGACCGTCGTTCCCAGCGCTGCGGCCATGTCTTGCGCTGCGCGCCCCATACCAGCGAGCAAGCCCTGGTTCCAGGCTGAATCTATGGGCATCGTGATGTCGCTGGCGGATTTGATCTTACCTACAGTCGCCTCAACGCGAGCGATGGTAGCCTGATGCCGCAGTGCCTGGCGGTGCCAACTCTTCTCGGTGCACGTCGGGCACCAAACAGCATCACCGTGCTGCTCGCACGGCACCCCCGCGGCGCGCATCCGCTGCTCCTCCGCCCTCGCGGCGTCACGCTCTAGGCGCACCTCGACAATGGTGTCCACGTCATCCTGCTCTGACGCGACGAGCGTCGCGCAACGTGCCCGCAACCGCTCCACCTCGGCACGCGCCTCACTCAGCTGCTTGCGCAAAGTGGCAGGGCTCTCGCAGAACTTGCACGGCCAGCCACCACGGCTGCAAAATGAACCATGTAGCGCTCTATCCAGATGTCGCAGAAGGACACATGCTGGGTGATCATACGGCAGCCCTAGGCCGGTCTCGTCACTCATCGTTGCTCCAAAGCTCGGGGTGCCGCTCGTTGCGCAAGTATTCACGGTCGTGCTTCTGCAGCTTGGTGAAGCTGTCTCCCAGGTCACGCACGGTCGCCCGCAACCGCTCGCTCTCGTCACGCAGCTCGTCACGCTGGTCACGTAGGCACTTCTCTTCGCGAGAGCATGACCGGAAGGCTTTCTCTACGTGACGCAACCGCTCGTTCTCCGCCTCTAGCTCAGCCAGCCGGGCGCGGAGAGCGGGCCGCTCGTTGCAGGCGGTCACGATGTAGGTGGCGTCGCCTTCGTGTTGGATGCAGGACACGTCCTCGCCGTCGGCCCACTGACATAGCCACTCGTCCTCCCATTGCTCGTAGCCATCGGCGCGCACAAGAACGACACGCATCGGCAAAGGGCTGGCCGGCTCCACCTCCGCGAAGCCGTCGGGCAAGGGCACGAGGTTCCTCGGTAGCCGCATGGCCACCAGAGCATCGTTCGCCGACCGGGTAGACCTGAAGGCCTCGGACTCCTCATAGTAGGAGTTGCGCGGCCATTGGTAGAGTGCACTCCGCTGGCGTTCGCTGCTGCACTGTTGCCATGCGCGCACGGCGCCCGCTTGCTCAGCATCGAGGATGAGCGCGAATCGGGTTGGCTCAGCCATCTGCTGAGCGCAGCCCTCGTAGTAGACGCGCGAATTCGCCGCGGCAGCGGCCCTCCGACCAGCGGCCACACCTTCAGGGTGCGGCTGGATCTCGACGTCGACCAGTTTGACCGAGTCGGCGGGTTTGGGACTGTCGCTCATAGTCCTAACCATCCGTCGCCCTCGTCTCCGTGTACGTGATGCACTGCAGCGCAGTCGTCGCAGATTCGGCTAGTCATGCCTCCTCCGTTAGAGCCTTGCGGGCCTTGTCCACGGTGCATAGCGCCGAGCCCATCTCACTTCGGATCTTCCCGAAGAGGCTGATAAGGCCTTTCTCGTGTTTCTCCATGTAGGCCTTGCCGAGCTTCTCGTAGAACACTCTCAGGAACTCCTTGGTGCCGTAACCCACCATGGCATCCAGGGCTCGGGCCTCTACTTCGTTGACCACCAAAGTGGTCTCGAACACCACCCGTACATTGTTCTTGAGTCGCATCAGTCACTCCTCCAATCGCAGCTGCACCAGCACGGGCGCCTTGCGTAACTCACACCAAAATGGTGGTGGCTCGCAGCCATGCCACTGGCCGACAGTGAGGCTCCGCGGTTCGGCCATCCTGGGATGCTGGCACGCCTCCCACGCCTGGAAGGTGCACGAGGGTTCGCCGCCGCATCTGCTCACGTTCAGCTGGGTGGTGGTGGTCATCGCTTCAGCCTCCTGATGATGTCATCGAGCTCACCAGAGGAGGCAGCATCGATGTGCTCGCCGCGCCGAACGCGCCTGGACAGTTCCTCGATGGCGGAACTGATGCCGCTGCTGGTCTCGTACTGCGCGGCGCGATCGATGAGCCAGGCTTCGAGTTCCCTCGATGTGATGGTGGTCGGTGCACTCACTCCAGACCCTCCGTCCATCCGTCGATGGATGTTTGCGGCACCTGCTCAAGTGCGGCATCTAGCCGCACTTGAAGCTCTTCGACCTGATGCCCGATGCCCCTGTAGTCGCGCCCGTCGGCGAACGCAGCGAGGATGGCTAGACCCTGCCCGGCAGGCATATTCAGCTTGACGAGGCGGGCCAGGTGTTTCCTCTGTTGCGTTGACAGGTTGCCTAGATCTACGGTTAGCCGCATCGTGACGGTCTCACGAAACGCCAGCGAGAGTTGTCGAATGGCTGGCTCACTCATGGCGACAGCTCCACGCGCTCGATGCGCCACCGGGCGCGCCCAATGTGAACCGTCCCAGACCGAAAGAACCGCGGGTTCATCGGAACGGCATCAGCGAACTCGGCAGACGTCCCCATGTGCGCAACCATGAACGCGACCCCGGCCGTCGAGCATCGGCCCACGACGTAGTCACAGGCGCCCGAGAGCGTCCGGCACGCCGCCTCAACCGCCGCGTCCGACGGGTGCTCGCTCCATTCGTCAACCACCCAGCTGGTCACCACGTAGACATCAATCATGGCAGCACCTTCGCAAGGTCAAGCTCAAGCACCGGCCACGCTCGCCGCGCCTCTGCTTCGCTCAGACCAACGGGGTCTGCGTGAGGAACCCTGGCGCTGAGTTGGCGCAGCACCTCAGCATACTGACTCGAGGATGCCTGGCGCTTGGCAACGACACGGACAGCTGCCATCGCTGTTGAGTGGTCGCGGCCGAAGTAGCACCCGAGCTCCGAGTAACTGTGACCGCGTTCACGAAGCAGGAACATGGCTGCGCCACGCGCTGCAGCCACGCGCTTGTGTTGCCTCCGGCTCATAATGTCCTCAACCGCCACGTCCCATTGCCGTGCTACGAGGCGTACGATAAAAACGGCAACGGCCGGCAGCGCTGTTATGTGCTCGTGGGGGCTGGGTTTGCGTTTGGGTTTGGGGCTGGGGAGTGCGCGGGGAATCGGAACGTGGCGCGCAATGTCCTCGCCAGCGGCCATGATGGCTATGGGATGCCCGTTGATCGGGGGGCACCAGGCTGGCGGCATGCCCACTGGAATCGCCTCGTGGCCTTGTGGTGCTCGTGGGTGACTGCACCGCCCCTGGCGTCGCAGCAAGCACCGCGAGTCACACATGTCGATCCCAATTTCAATTAGTGCCATCGTCTTCTCTCGGCGGCGGGTATGGCAGCGCTGCTTGGCGGCGGGTCTCGAGTAATTCGGTGAAGACCTCCCGCAGCAGGTCAAACTGGTCAGGCATCGCGAGAAGCAGCTCGCGCACCGAGACCAGCCGCGCCATCGTCATGCGACTCATTCGGTAACCACGTCTTGCGACCAGATGGGACGGTGGCATGTTCTACAGGTGGGCATGGGTCTCCTCCCAGAGGCGCTGGAGCGTGGTCACGAGCTCATCGAGCGTCTCACCCGAGCGGGCGGGGAAGTGCAGCGTCGCCACGAGCTTGCGTCCTCGGTGGATGGTGAGCATCTCTTTGCCCTCGATGCTAACGGCTGGCTTGGCGGTCCATTCGGGTTGGGGGCGTGCCATCACCCCCCCTCGCCTGGAGCGCGGGCGCCACCATTGTTTCTAGCCCGCGGCTCCGGGCGCTCGGGACGGATACGTATCGCGTCCCACACCTTGCCGAAGGCCGTCACGCGCATCGTGAACAGGGTGATTGGTTTGCCCTTCCAGTCGTCGGTCTCCGGTCCGTACAGATCCGCGATTGTCGACAGGTTGGTTTTGTTTACGACAAACTTTTTTTTGGCTCGCTCGAATTCGATCACGGCGCGGCGCTCGGTCTTGTCGCCCTGGCATTTCAGGTCGTCAATGAAGAGGCGCTGGATCACCAGCGTAACGTCCTTGCCGCCCTTCTCGACCAGGTCGGCGCCGGCGATGTACTTGCTCGGATAGATCAGTTCGTAGCGCATTTCATACCTCCAATGGCTGACCGCCGATCGTCAGTTTCTCACCCTCGCCAGACTCTGCGCCGAGCGCCCATCCGGGCATCTGCAGGTCGATGATCTCACCCTCGCCGACGCCGGGCCAGCTATCGGTGTCCATGCACTCCTTGAGTGTTTCCATCAGTCCGTGGAACCGTCTCCGACCCACCTCGAGAGCATCCTCGGGAACGTTGTAGACCACGACATCGTGAGGCTCTTCGTTCTGCACCGCGATGATCCGGACCGGCATCGTCCACACTTCTCGGGTGTTCTTTACGGCACAAATGCCATGCTGATACCAGGCTAGCCGTGTGTGGTAGTTCAGGTTCGCGGCCTGCTTGGCGAATGCGTACGAGGACGCGTGCCGGGTCGTCTTGAGATCCACCAGCGCCATGTCCTGCAGCCAGTCTATTCGGCCTTTGCACCTAATCCCGGTCTGTTCATCGGCCCACTCGATAGATATCTCGCGCTGACCATCGGACAGGATGCGGCCGGCGACGCTGTGTGACCTAACGGCGTCCTGGATGCGCTCGGCCTTGGCGTACTGGTCTTGTGACAGCGCCGTCTTGCCCGCTGCTTGCTGGTCGGCGTGCCACCCTTTGCAGCTTTTGAGCTTCTTCGAGGCCGGCTTCATGGTGCCCTTCGAGTCCGGGAACTCCTCGGGCTGGAGCACATACTCACGCATAAACTGCATCGGCTCGAGCACCGCCGTGTGACCAGCGCGCCCGACTCGCATCGCCTCCGTCTCCTTGCGTGGCCGGTGTAGGCGGTAGCGGTAGTGCTTGGGTGATAGAAGCAGTTCTAGCAGCGTGCTCATGTTGACCGCGTCGATCTTTGCGTAGTCCACGTACGGCATTCGTCTCATGTTTTATTGTCCTCGTTTGTTGGGGGCACCGAGTCGTTCAAGTAGAGCCGCGCCTCGCGCCACCGCGCGCCGCGGTAACGCTCAATTTCAGGACCGGAGGTCACGCCCCCAACCTGCTTCAGGTACAGCTCGCGCCACCGCACGCGCCCATCGCGCCACGGATAGGAGAACGATCCCCAGTCGCCGTCGATGCTCGTCGCGTCGCCCATGTGGCTCACGAGGCGCTGTTGGAGCGCTTCACGAAAGTCCTTCATGCGATCGATGGCTGCTTGGCACCGGGCGAGCCGGCGTACCGTCTTGGCGATCTCTTCATCGGTCATCAAAAGCTCCCTCCCTGCTCAGCCCTAGCGGCTCGTAGTTCTTCGCGACACCAATCTCGATGCCGTCACCAATGGTCCACATTGCCTCAGGCCCAAGCAGCCGAACCCCTACGCCAACGCCCTCGCCTACGCCAACGATCAGGACCCCGGATTTCGCGCCCCTTGTCCACACATGGACGTGCTCGTGCCCGCCCAGCCGCTCGACGCGAACGCTACTGATCAGCGGCTTCACTTCATCGCCTCGAGAAGCTTCTCGGCGAAGAGCAGGGCGGCGGCGCGCGTTGAGAAGCGGCGCGCCATCGACACATCAAACGCGCTCCTCGCCCGCCACGCTATCGTGACCCCTTTTCCCTCGACCATGTCACACCGACCCATGATGTAGCTGGACGCGGACGCGTGCTCACTCTTGAGACGCTCGATCACAACGAGCGCATCTTTGAGCGAGGTGGGTGGCGCATCGTCATACATTCGATCATTCATGTTGCTTGGCCTTGCGCAAAACCCGGCGCATGTCGACCGCGTGCTCGAGGAGATACGAGGCAATCGCTTCCGAGTCGGACACAACAGGGTTCATGCCGACATCCATACATGCGCCTCTGCAGATTCCTACGAGCTCGAGCCACGCATCGTGCTCAATGGCCTTCCCGCGGTCCTCGAACACGCGGCCGTCCTCAGTCTTCCAGGCGCTGATCTTCATGGTCTCCCTTTCGTTTGCGTTCCTTCATCTCCGCGATCTGCTTCTTCAACCGCGCGATGAACTCCTCGTCGGTCTCGTCGGACGTGTCGGGGTGACCGGCGTAGGGGCGGCGGCAGCGCTTGACTGTTGGGTGTTCGAAGTCATCCACCGGGACTCTCCCTTCGGAAGTCTTCGCCAGGCCAGAACTTCTCGGCGGCCACGCGGAGACGCTTGCAGTCGTCGGCAGCCGACCCCGTGAGTCGATATCCGGCCTCAGCCACCTTTGCTAGCAAGGCGTCCAGCTCCTGGTCGTGTGCGCGCCATGCCAAGAGTTCACACAGCGTGGCCAACAAGTCCGCGGTCGCCTGCTCAGTGGGCCCATTCGGAGCCGGCTCACCGGCATCGTTGACGGCATCGACGGTGATGGCGCGGATGGCCCGCTTCAGTTCGCTGGCGTCGCTCATGGCGCCACCCGCATCACGCCTTCTCCTCGGCAATTTTCGCACGCCTCGATAGCCTCAGCGCTGGCGATCGTTCCGCGCCCGCCGCATGCTGCGCACAGCGGCAACGGCGGCCGGTGGATGCTCCGAAGCACATCAGCGAGCACGAGCTCCACGGCACGGCGGGCGTTGGTGATCGCTGCCTTGAGCAACTCGGTGTCCTCGACGTCGCAGGCCTGGGCTAGTCGCGCGATGGCCTCGCGTAGGCAGTGTTCGACACTCATCGTTTTCGTTCCTCCCAGATTCGAATCTGTTTGCGCGCAGCCTTGAGAGCCTCGGCCTCAGTCTCGCCCGTGCCCACGACGTATTCTTCGCCGGTGACCAGGGCGATCCCCCACACGGAAACGAGCGCTTCGGTCTCGGAGAACCAGAGCACCAGGTCGTTGTCGCGCGCGAGCTCATCGAGCTCAAACTCGAAGTGGCTCATGTTCGGCTCAGGCTCCCGTCGACCAGCGTCCATCCAACGATGACGGGGTCTGATCGGTAGCGGTTGGCACCGCCGAGGTTGGCACCGCGGAGGTTGGCACCGACGAGGTTGGCACCGCGGAGGTTGGCACCGACGAGGTTGGCACCGACGAGGTTGGCACCGCCGAGGTAGGCACCGCCGAGGTTGGCACCGCGGAGGTTGGCACCGACGAGGTTGGCACCGACGAGGTTGGCATCGCGGAGGTTGGCACCGACGAGGTTGGCACCGACGAGGTTGGCACCGCGGAGGTTGGCACCGCCGAGGTTGGCACCGCGGAGGTTGGCACCGACGAGGTTGGCACCGACGAGGTTGGCATCGCGGAGGTTGGCACCGCCGAGGTTGGCACCGCGGAGGTAGGCACCGCCGAGGTTGGCACCGCGGAGAGATACGCAAGGGATCAGACTCTTGTCGCGTAGCCAGCCGTAGTGCGACGGATAGGCCGTCGCGAACCAGAGCGTGTGCAGGACCGTCCACCTCGGCACGACGATGCACGGCGGATCGGCGAGCCCCCATTGCAGTTTGCCGATGGCTCGGAACAACGCCATGCCGTTGTGCTGCAGATCGCCGCCTTCGCTGCATGCGCCTGCGTCCGCCAGTTCAGAGGCGGTGATTGTGACGTGGATCATGACAGCGCGCCCTCGGCGTAGGCGTCGGCGGCTTCACCAGCGCGCCTAAGCGCCTCGCGCCCAGCAACGAACCCCTGGCCGTATGCCGTTTCGGTCCTGCGCGTGAGGCGTGCCATGCCATCGCCTACTGCGTCCCGGAAGCCCAGCATGTAGGCGGCGCGGAGGCGCTTCTTGATGTCCTGGATCATGGCCCGCATTCCTCGCCCGGTTTGACCAGCGCGATCCAGACGGAGACTTCCACGGAGTATCCATCACCCACCGGGCGTCCCAGGGTCAGCTGATAGTGGCACCGCGCGCCATCGGATCCCTGCGGGGAGCAGGTGCACACCGTCAGGCGGGACTTGGCTCCGATGGCGCGCGTCACGGCGCTTAGCCGTGACTCGAACGGGCGCGCCATGGCGTAGGCGGGAATCTCAATGGGCCCGTGTACGCCCCAGTGATCGAAGGTAACGCGGGAGCTCATGACGACCTCCGGCCGTTCACATCGTTGGGTTGTTCCTTGAGCCACTCGAGGAGCACCCACCGTGCCTGTTGCGTTATCGATCGGTACTGATCGATCCCCAGCTTGGCGAGTTTCTTCCACTCCTCATTTGAAATCCGAATACTCAACAGCTTGCCGCGTGCCACTCGCTTGCTCATGACACCCTCCGCCATGACTCTGCGATGTCGTAGTTCGCCATCGCGTGCTGATACCACCAACCCGCCGACTCGGCCCAGTGGGCCACATCGCTCCCATGAGCTGAGTTGGCCCATTGGATTCGCTCCGCCGCAGTTTGAGCCGCTGCGTGTGCGACGGCCATGTGCCGCCTGGTTTCTGCCTCGGGGCTCATGACAGCTCCTGTCCCGAGAAAACCACCGGGTCAGAGTCGCCGCGCCAGTACACGGTGACTTCCTCGGCCTGGCAGATCTCAACGACCTGGAGCGCGATCTCGCGGGCCTCGTCGCGGCTGGGGCAATCCTCGGTCTCGTACCCCTCAAGCGGGCCGCTGCCGACAACGGGCCCATCCTCGCAGCGCCATGCCCAACCGGGGTTATCCGGGGACGCGTCGTAATACGCGGTGGCGACGATCATGACGACGCCCCCGAGCTCACGAGCTCCCGCTTCACCTCTGCGATGCGCTGGCGCACTTTGCGCGGCACCGGCTCCTCAAAATCCTTGCAGGACCAAACGATATGTTCAAGCTCGGCGAGCTCGACCTTCAGTTTGCGAATTTGCGCAGTCTCAGTGGCCTCGGAGTCGATGTGGGATGTCATCTGGCTGTCCTTTCGTCCGTCGCCGCCCCCGGTCTTCAGCCGTCCGGGGTTGGGTCATCTCGGTTGTAGATCTATAATGCTCATCTGCACCACGGTTGTCAAGTATTGTTTGACAACGCGCAACGAATGGGTACCCTGAGTGCATGGCTGACAACGAAACACGCACCGTAGCCGTGCGCATGGACATCGATGACCAGGCCCGCTTGTCGCGCTGGAGGAGGCACCTCGGCCTCAAGAGCGACAGCGATGCGGTCCGCACCGCATTGCGTGCCCTCGAGAGGCACGTGCCAGAGATGGCGCCCTTGGGTAAGGCGACCGGCACCGGGAGCTAGCGTGGATTGGGAGAACGAGCGCTACGTTCGCGCCTACACGCGCGACACAGCCGACCTGTTGGCCATCGGGTGGGAGGGCAGAACCACCTTGTGGGAGATGCTGCGCAAGGCGGACCGCGCCGGCATCGTGGAGGGCGACATAGAGGTGCTGCCCGAGCTGCTGCGCCTGCCCGCCGAGGTGGTACGGACCGGGCTGAAGAAGATGCTCCAGCGGGGCGTCGCCGAGCTCGGGATCGTCGAGGGTGCGGACTGTTTCGTGTTGCCCAATTTCATCGAGGCGCAAGAGGCAAAACAGAGCGACAAGCAGCGCCAGCGGGAGAGCCGCGGACGTCGCCGAGACGCAGCCAGAGGCGTCACGAAGTGTGACAATATGACCCGAGACGAGGCCATCGCCGCGATTAAGGTCGCCCCGACGCTCGCGCACCCACATGTCACGGAGCGTGACGCGGAGTCACACGATGCGGGCACGGAACGTGACGAGATGTCACACGACCCCCCCGATCCCCCCCCCGAATCCGAACAAAATGTCACTCCTAGCCTAGCCGTGCCTAGCCTAGCCGTGCCTGATCTTATTCTGTCGAATAGCCCCTCCCGGGGGGATCAGGTCCCAACCAAGAAAATCCCAGAGGACGTCGCCTCCGTCTGGGAAGCCTTCGAGGTCGCTCGCAAACAGCGCTACCCCGAGAGCCGCAAACTCACACCCTCAGGAGCTCGCATGGGCAACATCCGAGCACGGCTCAAGGACTTCGGTCAGGAGCGCGTCATGGCGGCCATGGCCAAGTTCTTCGACAGCCGATTCCACTGGGCCAGTTGCGACGACGCCAAGAACCCCGAGCTGCTTTTCCGGTCGGTGAGCCAGTTCGAGAAGGTGGAGAACGCATCGCCTTGGAACGGGTCGGGTCCGGCCCGCGTGAGCCCGTTGGTGCAGCACAGCGGGAAGACCCGCGCCGAGCTCCGGGCTGAAGGCGACCGCGTCCGGCGCGAGAGGCGAGAAGCGCGCGAGCAGAGGGAGCGGCAAGGATGATGACGCTCGCCGAGCTCATCGGGAAGATTCGGCTGGCACCGCACCACAGCCCGGAGGCCGTGCGGCGACGCGAGCGCGAGGACCGTGCCGACGATGTGCGTGACGGGTGGCTTGAGGACGCTCGCTGGCTACCGCGAGCCCCCTACGCCCGGCTCACCAACCCGGGGTGGTTGCGAGTAGCCGACCCCCGCATCGTCGCCGCAGTCAAGGTCTGGAACCCACGCCTCCAAGGGTTGGCTCTCTTCGGCCCCACGGGCACCGGGAAGACCTCGGGTGTGCTCGCCGGGCTGCGCGGTGCCATGGCGGCTTCGCGGGCTGACATCCTCGCTGGGCGCGAGCATCGGCTACCTAGGTTCGCGTGGGTCAAGGAGGTCGACTTGCTGAAACTGGAGAAGCAACACCCGCTGGGGCGCGGGGCTTCGCCGCGTTTGCGGTTGCTCCACCGTGTGCGACACCTGATCGTAGATGAGGTCGGGCCGGGCCACGGTCACCCCAAGGCGCTCTTCGAGCTCATCGACCAGCGCTACGACAACGGGCAGCTGCCCACGACAATCACATGTGGGCATACGCCCGACGTGTTGGTGAGCCGATACGGTGACGCGCTCTACAGGCGGCTGAGCCACATGGCTGACGAACTCGACTTGTTCACGACCGAAGGGGAACCATGAAGTGGCAAAACGCAAAACTGATCGCGCTCGACACCGAGACCACGGGCCTAGGCGAGGAGGCTCGCATCGTGGAGGTGGGCGCCTTCATGTGGGATGGCGGGCTCGAGACCGGGACCCGGTTCGGGCAGCTCGTAAACCCGCAGCAGGGACAGGTGGGCTGATGGGTGAGCACTCGAGCATAGAATGGTGCGACGCAACGTTCAACGCGTGGGAAGGATGCGAGAAGGTCTCGCCTGCGTGCAAGAACTGCTACGCGGAGACGCGCGCCATCCGGTGGGGACACAGCTCGGGAGGGAAGCATCTCCCGCTATGGGGGCCAGGGTCGGTCCGGAAGTTCCGCTCCGATGCGTACTGGCGCGAGCCGCTCAAGTGGAACCGTGATGCCGCGCGTGCCGGCGGACGGCACCGCGTATTTTGCATGTCGCTCGGGGACGTCTTCGAAGTGTTGCCGGACGATCACCCTGATGCAGTGGCGATGGATAGAGCGCGTCAGCGTCTCTGGAACCTCATCGAGCGCACGGCGAACCTTGACTGGCTGCTCCTCACGAAGCGCCCGGAGAACCTGTGTCTAGCCGGGGCGATGGGCGTCCCGCTACCAAGCAACGTTTGGCTCGGCACCACCGTCGAGAACCAAGAGACGGCCGACGAGCGCATTCCGCATCTGCTGCGTGTGCCTGCCCGCGTGCGTTTCCTCAGCTGTGAGCCGCTGCTCGCGCCAGTGCGTCTCGATGCGATGCTGCTGGAGAACGACGCGTGTGGCGAGTGCGCTGGCGATATCGAGTATGACGCATTCACCGCGAGCGCTAGCTGTGGATGTACAGTGGAGGGCCCGGAGCCAATTGACTGGCATCGGCTTGACTGGGTGATCGCAGGCGGTGAGACCGGCCCCAGCGCGCGCCCGTCGCACCCCGACTGGTTCCGCTCGCTGCGTGACCAGTGCGCCGCGGCTGACGTGCCGTTCTTCTTCAAGCAGTGGGGCGAGCACAAGCCGGAGTACCGTCGCGACCCGAAGGCGTTTGGTCTGCCGCTCGTGGAACGAATGGTTCGCGTCGGCAAGAAGGCCGCCGGGTGCGAGCTCGACGGCGACACGTGGAAGCAGTTCCCGCAGGTGACGCTATGAGGTGGGCCCAGCAAAAACGGTGCGACGAGCTCGAGCCGGAAACAGGAGCGCAGTGCGAGCTCCGAGATGACCACACGGGGCCGCACAAGGTTGATCGGCGCGAAGGGCACGGCAACCCATGGGAGCATGACCAGTGCCCCCACTTTGGTGGACCATACGACCGTCGATGCCAGCTGATTCGCGGCCACGACGAGCCCCACGACTGCCTTCCCGACGACCCCGCAGAGCTGCGGAAGCTGATGAACGTCTTCG
>JAZGFI010000293.1:0-43224 GCA_036479435.1 Planctomycetota bacterium
TATGACCAGTCACCAGACGACCGATGGAAAACTCAAAAGGGGGCATTCAGTTCTCTATTTAGCCTCGTATTGCGATGACGACGACCCAACATGCACCGACGATATGCCGTGCCTGGAATGTCTGAAAATGTCGAATGTCGCCGTTCTCAAAGAGGATTGCCCCGCAGAAATTCGCGGAGGATATGAATATTTAAAGGGGGTCGCCACATGACCAATTACCAATATATCCGCGACACCTGCCAATATGTCCGCAACACCTATGGCGTTCCCGCCGTCATCGGTCGCCGCATTTCATTCAAGGGTAAGCCCGGCATCATCGCTGAGGATCGCGGCAACTATATCGGCGTGAACTTCGATGAGGACAAGCCTGGTGAAGTCTGCAACCTGCATCCGACGTATGAGGTTGAATATCTCGACATGGGTAAAGTTCGACAGGAAACACGATCTCAAAAACGATACCGGCAGTTCCGTGAATGCGATTGGTTCGACGGAACCTTCGGGGATTGGATCAAAACGGATTGGAGTGTCACCTAATGATCGAAGACAGGAAGGTGTTGGACGCACGAATCTACGCTCGCGGTTATGCGGCAGGCAAAAGAAACAAACAACACGCCATAAAGATGGCCGTCAAACAGGCCTCCAAAATTGAGATAGACACCAAGTTGGTTGCTACGATCCTGCGTGAGGAAATTGCAACGCGCATGCCAAGGAGAATTGCTCCGACTATGCCAGAGATTGGACATGGACTGGAGTTCGTTAGCTGCTGTGTTTGTATGGTTGATTTTGGGATGCCAAAGGGAAGGAC
This sequence comes from Planctomycetota bacterium, assembly GCA_036479435.1. Lineage (GTDB taxonomy): Bacteria > Planctomycetota > DRQF01 > JAZGFI01. The sequence continues at coordinate 806 of JAZGFI010000293.1, forward strand.
GAAGGTAACTTGCCCGAACGGCCATTCCCTCCACTGGCCAAAAAGGGAGAAGAAAAATGCCTAGTCAACAGACGGACCAGGAGAGAATTGAAATTCCGCGTTTGGGATGAAGCCGAAAACCGCATTATCTCGACGGACATGGAAATAGCCGCGCGCTATTATCATGCGGGCGCCCCGGTCATGCAATTTACCAGCCTCAAGGATAAGAACGGCGTGGATATCTACGAGGGGGATATTGTTAGGATTGGAATGTCATCGGTAACTGCGACCGCCGTATATCAGGCTGATGGTGGTATGTGGTGCATTCTTATAGAGGACGGACCCGATGGGGGGCGGGCACTAAGATCCCCCCTCTTCAAAGGCTACACGGTCGTCATCGGCAACATCCACGAGAACCCGGAGCTGATATTATGAACGACAGTCATCGAAGGACCGAGGGCAAGATACTATTGACCGATGATACGAGCGAGATTGACCCGTTCAGATATGACTTTGAAATCTCAATGCGGACGGCAGCAGCTTGTGCGATGTTCCAAGTGGCTCATGGTAAGGCCCTTCCGCAACAGGTCCGAAACGACATTGTGAAGAAAGCACGGGAGGTTTCCAGCTAATGACGGGGAAACTGAACCACATCAGAGATTGCATAGTTGTCGCCGCAATTCTTCTGCTGCAACCCACGCTCTTTATTAGCGTCTATTCATTTGTCTTCTATATCATCTTTACGGAGGTCACAAAATGACCCAAGAAGAGCGCGAGAACGAGCTAATAACAATGACCCTTTCACGCAGCGGAAAGATCATCACCAAGGCGACTTTTGCCGATAAGATCACTGACGCTTTTCTTGCCGGCGAGACAATCCTGATACGTATGGGCGGCTTTGATAAGGAGTTGAAAGGCTGCTGTAGGATCGTCGCTCAAGTGGAGAAGGAGACCGTCGATGAATAGTCAACAGACGACGGAGACAGTAACCCTTGATATGACCGGCGTTGAGCTATTCAGCGGCGAACGTTGCCCGTGTGAACACCACGCTACATGTCCTGATTGCAAACACGAATGGGACCAGGATTGTGGCGAAAATTATACCAATTGCCCCGCCTGCGGAAAGCGATGGTCTGTCCACCTGGATGAAATTGAGACAGATGACTTTTGCGATTGGGTGATTTGGTTGAGACCCGAAGAAGAGGGCATCAAGCCATGTGAGCCACTACCTTCATACCAAGTGCTTCTCGCGTCCTGTGGCCTTTCAGGAGAGGTTAAGGACGGCGACACAGTGACGATAATCTCAACAATGGAAAGCTCTAGCACATGACCCAAGAAACGAGCGTCTGAAGGACGCTCCGTCTGAAGGCAGAAGCCCCGGGTTATTCCGGGGCTTCTGGTGTTTGGGGGGTCTGTGGTAATTGTGGTTCTCTTGGACGGCGTTCTGGCCGCCTGGGCGTGCGAGGGGGTGCGGGCGGCCTTGGGGTGCCTGGCTCCCCTCCGGGGCGTGACGGGCGCTCAGGACGGTCCGGACGGTCGGGCCGCCCCGGACGCTCAGGGCGTTCGGGACGGTCCGGATGGTTAGGGCGCAGCATCAGGACCCCACGCCGGCGATCGCGGCCTTGACGGCGTCAACAATGCTCGGCATTGCCTTGGTGACCTCTGCCGCCACCGCTTTTTCGACGTCGGCGCGGATGGCCTGGCCCTCGAAGGCTTTCTCGTCGGTGGCGGCATAATTCATGATCGTGCCATCCGGCGTGAACTCCACCTCGAACGACACCTGGCCTTTTTCCTTGCCGTCCATCACCTTGAACTTGCACGCCGCCCGGTCAGCGCCTTCACCGCACCATTTGACGGCGACCTCGGTCATACCGGCATGGCCCTGTGGGTTCCAGGGCACGGCCCCGGCGCAGGCATTGAGCGCCAGCGCTACAAGCGCCGCCGCCATCAGTTTCAGAAAACGCATAACAGTCTCCTCAGGTTGTGGGCCTATGGCCCGGTTGGGATTGCCTCGGCGAGCGTCAGCAAAAACACGCTGATCGCCGCCCAGGTTTCCGCGTCCACCACCGCATAGGTGCCGCCGCCGGCGATAATCACGCCGAGCGCCGCCAGCGCCTTCTTGGTCAACAGACGCAATAGAAAATCTTTCCATCTCATGGGTCTCTCTCCTTGTTTAGACTGCGTTTGATGGGAAGGAACCGCCGCCCCACATAATCCGTACGGCGCCGTCACCGCCATCACCGCCAGTATCGGTGACACCTTCACCGGAACCACCGCCACCGCCAAAATCACCGCCGGCGCCGCCGACATCCGGACCTATGGTACCCGTACCACCATCCGCGCCACCAGACCCACCGCCGCCGCCTGTCGGGGTCGCTGCGCCGCCGTCGCCATCATCTCCTTCACCATTCAGCCCCACGCCGCCGCCGCCCGAGCCGAGATTATCCGTGGAGCCACCGGCGCCACCACCTCCGCCCGCGCCGGCGTTTCCGGCACCAGATAGAACGCCATCGCCGCCATCACCCGAATAGCCACCCGCACCGCCACCGCCGGAATTTTCAATGCCAACGTGATGGAGGCCCGTACCACCATTGCCACCCAACACTCCGGCGCCTGAAAAGACGCCACCAGCACCATCAACAGTATCCGTACCTCTGCCGCCGCCGCCCGCCGTCACACCTTCAAAAACGGAGGCCGTGCCTGCGGTCCCACCATTTAATGTGCTTCCCGTTCCACCCACGCCGACCGTAACGGTGAAATTGTTTCCAGGAATAACCGGGATATCGTTTTTCCAGGCAAGAGCCCCGCCGCCGCCGGCGTCATAGGCACTGCCGCCACCGCCGCCGCCGACACCCATCATATGCACGATGGTCACGCCCGGACCCGGCGTGAACGTACCGGAGACGAGAAATATCTCCTCGGCCGTAGGCCCGCCGGCCGACTTGAACACGTCATGCATGACATCCTTGACTACATCCTTGATCGGGTCATTGAAGAGCGTCATGGGGTTACCTTTCTAATCATCATCGGCGCCGTCGCGCATCGGATCCCGGATCGGATCCCGGAACACGTTGCGGAACACATTGCGGAAAAATTTGGGGAGGGCTCCGTCTCCCGGGATGAACAACCGGGCGAGGGACGCGGCGCCGGTCATCACGGCACTGATGGCGCGCGTGGCCAAAATCGCGTTCACCACACTCGCGGTGCCAGTCATGCCGGCGCTGATCGCGCGCGCGAACATGCGCGCCGGCGCCACGCTTGCGGTGCCCGTCATGGTAGCCAATATGCTTTTGCGGATCAGCTTGCCGGCGGCGGCCGTGCCCACCATCACCGCATCAATCGACTTGCGGATCAGCTTGCCGACGCTCGCCGTGCCGATCATCGTGGCCGCGATGAGGCGCCCGAACGTAAAGACCTGGGCGAGCGTGGCCGTGCCGATCATCACCGCGCTGATCGCCCGGCTCACCAGGCTTGCCGGCGTCACGGTTGCGGTACCGGTCAGGGTGGCCGATATGGATTTTGAGATGGTCTTGGCGAGATCCGCCGTGCCGACCATCGCGGCCGAAATGCTTTTGCGGATCAGCTTGCCGATCGACGCCGTGCCGATCATCGCGGCACTGATGGCCTCCGCGAATGTCTGCGTGAAGGTCTGCGACGCGGTTCCGGTCATCGTGGCGGAAATGGATTTGTTTGTCGTGGCGCCGGTGGTGGGAATATGCAGGACCATGCCAGCCATGCCGTAACATTGAAAATCCTGTCCGCCGGTCGTTTCAAATCCAATGCTCAGATGTTCCGTCTTGAGAGGAACAATCGTCGGATCTTCGGAAACAAAGAAATAATTGGCAATCGATGTCGGCGGATCCAAGTCTGCCGACCGTGTTGTGCCATCAACATCATTACCGAGAAGACCGAAATGAGCCGAACCACCGCCACCCGAGCGGTTCATCCGCCAGATGCCTTTTACAGCAAGAGGGTCATTATCGATGTTGGTATCGCCGCTTGGTCCTTCCGGGTTGCCGTTCGTGGCGTCAGCATCAACCGACCCCGCAGCCGCTCCGGTATATTCCGCGACCGTCGCATCACTGAACGGGACAATGCCACAATCCACCCATTGGCCGATGTTGAGGGCATCGCCGGTATCGGCTGTTGCACTCGCCTTGTCCGACTGATATTTTCGAACCGCCCCCTGACCAAGACGATCTGCCGCACTGGCCGCCCCGGAAACAAAATAGATATCGTTGTAATAGGTGAAACCACCCGAGGCGTTGTTGTTTCCCTCGAATTCGATGGTAACAATAGAACCGCTACTGATCAGATCATCGCCGGTTCCTGAACCAATACTCACGCCGTCCTTGAAGAGTTCCCAATCACCAGGGTCTGCATGCTGGAAATAAAATTCGAAGTAATAATGGGTATCGTCGGCTACAATCGCATTTGTAATGGTGGAAATAACGCCACCGACATTGCGAACCTCAATAGAGCTGCCCGTGGTTTTTTGCAGGAAAACGGATGTGCCGGTCGCCCCCACAACTTCCAGCAGGCGCGTCGTGCCCGCCGAACTGAAGTTTTCAACAGCAACCCGGAATCCGATGATGTGGTCATTACCCGCATCAGAAACGCTGTCAAACGGGGTTATTTCTATGACGCCGGGGGTCGATGCTCCTGCCGCGCGCGCCATAATGGTGCTGCCGCCAGGCTGCCCTGGGCCACCTGCCGACGTATCGTCGGTAAAGCCCGAACTGCTCGATACCTCATTATCGATCCCAACTTCGAAACCGACAAAATCATTGATGGTGACGGCCATCAGACGCCCCCACGCACAAAGCCACCACCAGGCGATGCCGGGCAGGTGGGCATATCAGCGCGAAGGACGCGCGCCACCATCAGCCAACAGCAAGCTGGATCGTGTATTCGATCTTGTCGCCAGCGTCCACGGCGACGCCGGCGTGATCGCCCTTGACGATCAGAATACCGGCCGTCACTAGGCTGAAAACCCCGGCGTTGGTGATCGTCTTGGTGCCGTCCGCCGTGATCTGCGCCAGCCACTGCATAATACTCGCGGAAGGCTGGGTGTCGGTGCTCTGCACACGGGTCTCGCTCGCTTCCACGAACAGCGTCGTATCCCCCTTGGCCGTGGTGCCGGCGCCGGTACCCCAGCCGATAAAATAATTCCCGAAGGCGTCGAGCTGATCCACCACAAATTCTTCGCCCGTATCCACAAAGACGTCAGCCATGATTATTCTCCTTGGCCTGTTTCAGCTTCCGCCATTCCTCAAGCGAATAGCGCTTGCCGGTTTTGCCGCAAATCACGGCGCTTAGTTCGATCGTGGGCACACCGTCGAGCGGCGCCGCCATCGGCCCGCCGCCAGCGGAGCCGCGCTTGGCATAGACCCGGCCCTTGACAACCGGTCGCTTTGCAATCCGCCGGTCACCCCGGCGCCAGGCGGCAATGTCCGATCTGAAGCACCGGATCCAATCCATAAAGGCCATCATGCCCTCCTATTTCCGGATGGCGACGTTGGCGGTGCCGGATGTGTACTGATCCATCCGAAGGCGCACCTCAAAGCTGCCGGTGAATTCGCCGATCTTGGTAACCTCAGCATTGGCCGTGAACGTCTCGGTCACCACAATGGGGCCGCCTGGGACTTCGCGGATTTCCGCCACTACCGTGCCATCATAAGTGCCGCTGATAAAAACGCTGAAAAAGTGCCGCCGTTCGGCATTCTGAAACACAAGCCAATCCGTGGCGGCTTCGTCGACCGCCAGCGCACCTTCTTTTCTCCACTTATTGTCTGCCATCGTGCTCTCCTTTATTGTCCAATATTCGTCGTGCCGCCACCACCACCAATCACGGACGCACCCGCCACACCGCCCAGGCTGCCGCCGATGCCGATCAGTTGCACACCGCCCGCCTTCTGCGCGAATTCAACGACCATTGCAGCAGCGTCACCCACGACTTCATCAAGCCCGAAACGGATCTGGCCCGTGCCCACAAAACTGGTACGTGCGATCATGCCGTCCTTCCACTTGTTGCGAGTGATATCGATCCATTCCTCAAACGGGTCGAAACGCCATTGCAGCACCACATCCGCCACCACCAGTGATCCATCATTCCACGTCGCACAGTAGACCTCCCATATCCCGAACGGGAACAGTGTCAGGTGCAGCGGAAAGGGGTCGATCTGGGTGATCTCGGTCGGTGGAATTTGCTCCATTCTCTGTCTCCTCAAGATCACCCCCCTGAGGTCCGCCCGAATATCTGTCCGTCTCCGCCAGCAGCCGCACCGCCAGCGCGTGGCAACGCATTAAACGCCGGAACCAGCCGCGCCGATAGTGAATGAAATTTCTTGTGTCGGAATAAAGAACGCACCGCTCGGCCGAAAAATTATCAATCAGCCTTTCAAGGCTACCGGCATGTTCTATGGCGTCCATTGTCTGGGGCCCTATAATGCCGTCGTCTGTAACCTTCAACACCCGCTGCAGACACCGGATGCATCCATTGACGCCCTGGTTGACGGCACCACCCATCATCAAAGCCGCAATGGGGACCGGCAGGGCATCACAAAAAGACTTGACCCAATAGTCGCGGTGGTAGATTTCCCGTGCGCGAGCCGCCGTCATGCTGGCGATGTCCTCATCCGGATATGCCCGCCGGCTGATGCCGAAATTGGTTTCGCCGCCCGGGTCATGGGGATCGGTGTGGTGACCGCCCTCGATCGCCAGGATGAAATCAATGATGCTCTCAAAGGCGCTCATGTCGTCACCTTCAGCACGATCACAAACAGCCCGCCGATCACACTCGTCAGCATGGCCCATTGCAACATTTCAATGCGGCCGAGCCGTCCGAAAATCGTCTTGCTCTGTTCTTCCAATCGTGTCACGCGCTCTCTCAGATCGTCCAATGGATCTCTCATACACACCCCGCCTGGTTAAAGTTAGGCCGCCTCAAGTGCGGCAATCCGGTCCTCGAAATTAGCCAACTGTTCCGCCTGGGCCGTGATCAGCAACGCCTGGTCGGCCGCCAGGGATTTTAGAGCGTCCAACTCCTCGGCATAGCTAGCGATAATGCCGTTTTGCAGCTCGTCCATGCGCAGCCGCATGATGCCGTCCTTGCCCGTGTTCATCAGGGAATAACTATTGACGTCCAGCGATTGAGCCACAAAGGCCGTCTCGACATCCTGCGCCATGGGCCCGGTTCTGCGGTCCTGGCCCGCCGCTTCGTTTTTCCAGCGGAAGGATTTCATCAGTCGCCCGCACGCGCCGAAAGCCGTGAGTTCGGCCAAAGCGAGATCGCGCTCGTCGCGCTTCAGGGTCCGGTCCGATGTTACCGTGATGGCGTTCAGGAAAAACCCGTCCCGGAATTCATCGCCCGTGTTGCTGCCAATATCCTGGTCTGTGGCCACGCTGATCGCCAGAATATGACCGAGTTCGCTAAGCTCCAGCCGTTCGTTTTCGCCGCCAAGCTGGAAGACAATCGCGCCATTCACGGCCCCGGAAGCGGGCGCGGGCGCGCGGACGCGGGCGCGGATCGAGCAGGCGATCTTGGGGTCGCCGACGCCATCGTCGCCGGCCCACCGGATATTGCCGAGATTATCCCCGAGCTGGACAATGGTCGCCGGATCACCAGCGGCAGCGGCGCGCGATTTCAGAAACGTTATTTCACCGGCAAGATCATTATTTGAAAATCTTCCGATCAAGGCGCTCGAATGCTCAAGATCGGATCCCGCGATTTGCACGCCGTTTGTGGTGCCGAAGCCATTCGGAAGATCACCCCCGTAGCCCAGGTGAAGGCGGGTATCGAAAAATCCCTTGTCAAAGGCGTTACCGCTGGCGTCACCAATATGTTGGCTTGTAGCCGAGCTGATCGCCAGAATATGGCCGATCTCGCTAAACTCCAGACGTTCGTTTTCGCCGCCAAGCTGGAAGACAATCGCGCCATTCACGGCCCCGGAAGCGGGCGCGGGCGCGCGGACGCGGGCGCGGATCGAGCAGGCGATCTTCGGATCGCCGACACCATCGTCACCGGCCCAGCGGATATTGCCGAGGTTGTCACCGATCTGCACGATCGTAGGGATCGCCGGGTCTGTCGAGCGCGATTTCGTAAACGTGAGTTCGCCAGCAAGATCATCCGCCGTAAAGCGCCCTATCATGGCACTTGTCTGACCATAGGTCGTGCCGGCAATCTGCAAGGCGGACGGCTCGCCGAAATGCGTATTGATATCGGCACCGTGACCGATATAGGAGCGGGTGGATACATTCGACTTCCGGAAAGGATTAGTCTCGTCGCCAAGATCAAGATCGCCCGCGAGCGAGGGGCGCAGGGCCGGTGTTGTCCCGCCGCCCGTCAGTGTCAAGAGGTTCGTCAGCGTGCCATTGACCAGGCAGCTTAAGGCCCACTTGCCGTTTTCACTGCCGAGCGCTGTATCCACCGCAACCGATTGCATCGCCGTGTAGGCGATATAGTCCGTGCCATCAAAGCCGTTGGCGAAAAGCGTGCCGAGCGCTTCGTCGTCCAACACCTTCGTTCGGGCCGCCTTGGTACCGTTGGCACGGCGCATGACGAGATCCACGTCCGATCCAATTCCATGCAGCTGGACTTCAAGCGCACCATCCCGGGCGACGCTCAAAATCTGATCGGCTGTCGGCGTGTTATGATCACCGTCGCCGATCTCAAGTGCGTCAACGTTGGCGGTGCCGCTGATGCCGCTCAGGAAGACCGCATCCACATAATTCTTAGTGCTGGCATCCGTGCCCGCGATCGGCTCACCCAGATTGATAATCCGGGCGCCGCCCACATCAATAAACGTACCCGTAGGATCCGCGATCAGACCCAGCGCGATCCGGGCGTCCTGTTCCTGATCGCGCATAACGGCCAGATCAAAATCGCGCTCATGCCGCGCGGCGTCAAAATCATCGTTTGGCGGATAGACGGTTTTCTGCTGGACCGGCGTCTCACGGGTAATCACCAGCGTCTCGCCTGTTGCCGGTGCAACGGTCGCGGTCAGCGTGCCACCATTCGGATCGCCGGCACCGGTCAGCGTGTAATCGACGGTCTCAACCCAGAGCGTTACAACCAGCGTCGCATCAACCACAAGCCTGGCAACAACAACCGCATTCTCGAAAAACTGGAAGGGCACCGTAAACCCGGTCGTACTGCCATTGCCCGCAATAGCCGGCGGCTCATAAGGCGTTTCAATGGTCATGGTCTTGCCTCCAATGCTCGTGTCAGATCCGGCGCACGGCCCGGAAGTGTCTGTCCCGGACGCCACCAGTATTTTTGTCCGTAATCGCGCAGGGCGCCGCGCTCACGGCGGCGGCGGGCGCGGGCCGCATAACTCGGATTAATCATCGTGTCGAGCTGATCCCAGAGCGCCCGCTCGGTCGCCAGCCGCGTGTACCAGAGCGTCGTGCCGGGCGTGTAACGCTTGAGAAACCGCGCAAGCTCCGGCGTGACGTTCGTCTTTTTGCCGGAGGCCGCCTGCTGGATATTGCCGACCGTCAGTTTCAACACGTCCTCGCCAAGCCCAACAACCGGCCCCGCGAGGCTTTGCGCAAAGCCACCACCGAAACGGTTTTGATCCGCAAAGAGAAGATCCCCGAAAATACCGATGCCGCCACCCTGCATGCCCGCCGCCGCCCAAAACTCGGTACTGGTCATCGGACGCGGATCGCGGCCGCCGGCGATTTGCTTCAGCTGCAGCGCCATCGCGCCCATCATCGTCGTGGACATCATCAGGCCGCCCAGATAGCGCCAGTCGCCATGCCGGCGGATCTGGTTGACTGCGCGCTGGATATGCGTGAACAAAACCGTGATCGGAAAGTTCTTGTACATGCCGACGCTGCGCACCATCTCGCCCATGAAGGTCCCGGGGCGGGCCGCCTGGTTGATCGCCGCGCGCGCCTTTAGGCTCTCGGTCGGCACCGCGAATTCCATTTCCGTCTGGATCATTTCAAGGTATTTGGTCGCAAGCGCGTCGCTCTCGCCGACTTCCAGATGCGGCGCCAGCGCAATGTCCTCGGGCTCAAGAAAAGGCACGCCCTTGAAGGTGCTCGGCTCTGCCGCGCGGATCTTGTCCCAGTTTCCGCCGTCAAGGCCATAACGGGTCAGCGTGTTCTGAAAAGCGGGATCCAGGGCGTCAAAGGCAAGCCCCCGAAAATCCGCGATCGATCCCTGAAATTCCCGCCCCATGGCCCAGCGGCCAAACTGGGTCCAGCCCTCAAGACCGGAGGCGCGCATCACGCCGTCCGAGAGCCGCCGGAAAAACTCGTGTCCGGCGACTTCACCGACCATGCGATGCGCCGAAAGCGCGTTGCCGGCATAGCTGTCCGCAATAAGGCCGCCGCGAATGGCGGCCACGCGGGCATCACTATCGGCCATCAGGCCAAGAATATTGCGCATCACGCCTGTCGCCCGAAGTCCGTTAAAGCGCGCCGTCATGGCCTGAAAGGCGATATCCGATACCGCCGAGAGCGTCGCCGAACCGAGCTGCGCCGAGGCAAGCGTCGAACGCGCCGACTGGAAGCCGCGGGCGACACGCGCATTCACGGGGGATTGGGTGGTGCCCTTATAGGCCGCCCACATATGATCCATACTGTTGACCGCCGTCCGCGCCCGGCTCATGGCTTTGTCGCCGCCGCGGGCCGCATCGATCTCGGCGGCGCGCTTGGTAATCGTATCCCCCAGCCACCGCACCGTTGCCTCCGGGTTCGGTCCCAAAATCTCAAGCGCAGCGATATCCCGGGACATATGATCCAGATGCGAGACCATGGTCGACCACGGGTCGCGGTCACCAAAACGGGCATTATATGTGAGCCAATCATCCGCCGAGCGGAACACCAGAAAACGTGGATCCACACGCCGGTTCGCCAGACTGCGCCCGCGCGTGGCGCCGCTCGGCCGCACCTTGGACCAGCCATCGGTGCGGATGGTTTCATAAACCGCGTCCAGCGCCTCATCCAGTTGCTTGACCGTGAACGGCAAGCCGGTTTGCTCGTCGAGCATTTTGGCGGTGTCGAGCCTGGGCCGGATAAAACCTTTCCATTCGGCGAGGCTGGCCTTGCGGACGCGCATGCTGTCATGGCTTTGCGGCATCCCCCAGTCCTGGCGCTTGGGAATACGGCCGCCGCCGGCGTTAAAGCGCTGGCGGGCATCCTCCGCCGCCGTTTCCCACGCCCGGGCCATCTGGCCGGCGGCTTCGTCACCTGTTTTCTCGCCGAAAATCTCACGCGCCATATTGTCCAGCTCGGCTTTTTTCATCTGCCGGCCCAGAATATCGCGGGAAAAGAACCGCAACTCATTGGCCATTTGCGTATGAAGACGCCCGAGCACCGCCTTGCGGCGGCTATCGAGATTGCTGATCCCCTCCGCCAGATCATCGCGGTCAAAAAGTGCCTCGGCAGCGCGCGGCATATTCTCCTTGCCGTTCGCGCCGCGAAACCCTTCAAGGTCACGGCCGATGCGCTCCGTCGCCACGATCTGCAAGAGCGCCAGACGCTTGTTGTCCGCCGCCTGTTCCGCGACGATGCGGCGCACCTCACTGTCCGCATAGGACCGCGCAGCCGCCTGGCTCATGGTCAGGCGTGCGTCGCGTTCCAGATCATCAAAGAGCGCCAGCATTTCGTCCGCCCGGTTGGCGTCCACCTCACCGGCGGCCTTCTTGAGATTAATGCAATTCTTGAGGCTCATCGGCAGGCCTCCACGGCAGCAACAAAGGCGTCATCCGCTTCGATCGCGGCACGGATATCAGAGGCGGATCGTGTGATCGGCCGCACCACGCCGTCCGCGCTGATCTCCACACCGACCGGGATCCGGTCCGGGAGCACAAGACCTGCCGCCTGATCTCCGAAAAGATCCGCCTCCACGGCGTCCGTTGCCGCACGCGACCGCGTGCCCGCCGGATCAAGGCCTATCTCGGCATCCAGACGCGGGGGCAAAGGCTCGCCGCCCGGGACCGGGCCGCCGGCTTCCATCGTTTCCTCAATATCCACCAGGCGGTCGTTGTGGGTGGCACGCCCTTCCGGCGTATCCGGCCCGGGGTTCATGCTTTCGAAAACATCCTCGTTTTCCAGGTCCGCGCGGGCGGCCGCCTGTTCCTTTGTCGGGTCAGTCACGGTTTCGTCAAACGTTTTCATCAAATCGCGGCGGGTCGCAAAACGGCTGATGCCTTTCTGTAGCGCCCGCAGACTACCCGCGAAAATTCCGGCACCCGTGGCCGCCATCAGGACATTTTCGGTTGCCTGAAGAGCACCATAATCAAGACCCACGTCCCGGCGATAGGCCTGCACGGCCGGCTGGATTGTGGTTTCGACGCCGGCGGCGATACTGCTTTCAAGCATTGCCGTGCGCAAAATGCCGGCGCTCGCCGTCGCGCCGAACGGCAACGTCAGAAGGTTCACCGGATCCGTCAAAAGCGCACCGGCAGCGCCCACAAATACACCGGCAAGCGCCCCACCGCCCCGGGCACGGCTGGCGATTTCGGCGGCATCTTCCTGCTTTTGCCGCACTTCGCCGTTCACATCTTCGATAAGAGCGCCAGCGGATTTCGGGATCCCAGACAAAGCCGTGGGATCGGCGGCGCGGCGGCGAGCGACTTCGGACCATATCGCCTCCTCGGCCTGCCGGCCTCTTGGCCGCCGATCGGTACCGCCCGCACGCGCGAAACTTTCGGCGGCAGCGGCGCCGGTGATGGCGGCCGTCTCCAGAGTAAGCGGCGCCTCGTTTTCTGATTTGCCGAACGGATTAACGAATTGCCCACCTTCCGCATTCAACTGCTTGAGGATGGGATCATAAGCGTCGCGCATATTGCGGGTGCGTGAAATGCTCAGGTTGACGGCGCGGTTCGCTTCCCAGGCGGCGATGGTATTTTCCACAAAACCGGTACGTGGCCCGCGCGAGATAAGACTGCGCGGATCCTGGCCACGAATGGCGGCGTTTGTATCGGACCAAACCGTCATGTGTCCTTCCTGATCATCAGATAATCCCCGGGCCTTCGAAGGCTCTTGAGATATCCCGAGCAACCGGCAACCGGCCGATTACTGCGGGGGCGATCGCCCCCACGTTCATTTCATAAAAACCGTTGTTTCCGGAACCAAGCACCAACTCACCGCCGGTGCCGTTCATTGAGACCAGATAAATACCGTCACCAACAGGCACCAGAATGGCATCGTCCAAATCTTCGGGTGTCATATCGCCCTTATCGTTGCCGTGGAACGGAGCCACGCCGCCGACGCTCGCGGCCTGCAAATCGTCCTTGGTCATGCGCCCCAGAACCACATCAAAATCACGGCCGGAAAGCCCGGTCGGAAGCACCAGCTCACGGTCATTCCAAATGCCCCGCCCGCCAAGTCTGTTGCCATCGGCGTCCGTGGTGCCGCCCATCGCCCGATGAACGGACCAGTCAAACAATTCACTGTCAAAGGCATCGGCCTCGGTCAACCCGGCTTTGAGCGCCCTGTCCGCATAGACGGCCTTGGCGATCTCAATCACACCGGAACGATCCGCGGGGCTCGCATTCATTGCGGCGCCCATACTTTCGTCAAGCGCCAGCGCAACGTCACCCACCGGCATATCGAGCTTTGTGCCGCTCGCGAGTGCTTTGCGGCCGGAAAGCGCCATCCGCGCCGTCTGCTGCCCGTCCGGTCCATCCATGACCAAACCACCGATCCAGGACATCACGGGTGCGTCCTTGGAAATTTCCTCCATGACGCGGGGGGCGGCACTTCCGAAACTGCTGGTCACCCCGGCGAGCATGGCCATCTGTTCCTCAACATCCGTGTCGGTCGCGGTTAGTGTCTGCACGAACTGGTGGCGCTCTTCATTGGTGAAATAGGTGACGGGGTTGCCATATTCGCTCGCCACCAGTTCGGCGGTCGCGACCCGGTCGGCGAAGCTCTCGGGCACCGTGACGTCCAGGGGCTCAATCTCAACGCCGGCGCCCGCGGCCCAGGATAGCGGATCTTCCTTCAAGGCCGTATTCATCTGCCCGAGAACCGATTGCGCGGCTTTGAGCACCTGGGCCTGTTCCACGCTGGCGCCTGCCGCCGTCGCCGCTCTCAGGCCGTTAATTTCATTTTGCAACTGTACAGGGGTCATGCGGATCATCGCACTCCGCGCATCCATTACCATTACCGTGCGGTTAAACCGCGTGGCAAGAGCCGCATCCCCGCTCGCCCTCACGAGCGCCGCCGTATTCGTCAACATGCCGGGCTCAACGGGCACACCGGCGCTCAACACCGTATCCATATCCTGAAGGGCGGAACGCGCGGCCGTCGTTATCTTGCCCCGGCGCTGCGCAAGCAGTGTTTCCGCCCGAGCTTTCAACCGCAAACGATCATCTGTCGCGAGACCCGGGATGCTCTCCGCATCACTCAGCGCTTCAACCGCCCGCTCCGGATCCGCGTCAATCAGTTGCAAAGCCTGGTTTTGGCTGCCTTCACTGACAAACCCTTGCTGCGCCGCCACGGCACTGGCTTCGCTCATCCATCCGGCCGCCACATCGGAGGTCAGCATATCCTCGAAACCCGCGATCGCCGCGTCGCGATCCGTTTCGCTCGTCGCGCCAGCCCAATCGCGGAGAAAAGCATCCCGACCGCGCAACCGGTCAGCGGCCGCGTCGTCCGCATGCACTCGTAGCCGATGTGCGGATGCCCGGCTTCCCGTGAACGCCGAGCGGCGAATAAATTCCGGTTCAAAAGCCTGCCATTGACGTGCATTCAACCCCTTGATAACCGTTTCCCTGAGGCTGGTCGTGCCTTTGCTCACCACGTCGCCGATCGCTTGCGCATCCGTTGTCAGCGCCACATCCTCATCAAGCCCGGTAAAGCCTTCGGCCATAGTGGCCCGCGCCGCGTTTACCTGGCGCTGATCTTCCGCCTTGCGCTGCAAAAGACCCGTTACCGTCGCCGCCCGGCCAAGTTGCTGTAGTCCCGATATATCAACACCGGGCGCACCGATCGGCGCAGCGACACCGCCGCGTGGCGTTTCAGTAGGGGCTAGCGGTACAGTAACCATCAAATCAATCCTGCTGCCAAACCAAAATCAGAACCCGGGGTTGCCGCACTACCGGGAACCGCCGGACCACTTCCCGCTGTGAATTTGCTGTTGAGGCTGGCGCCGAGTAAAAGCGTGCCGGCGGCACCGAAAAGACCTTGCCGGAAAGCCTGTTTGCCGCGCCGGCGGGCGACGATGCCGCGGGCAACCCGGTCTTCGGCACGCTGTGCCGCACGGGCTTCGATACGAGTAGCGTCAAATTCACGTTTGGCGGCGGTTTCGGCGGCCACCAGAAGCGGCGTGCCGGATGAGATATCCACACCCGCTTTTGCAAAGCTGGCGCGCTGACGGCCAAGGAGCGCGCGGGTCGCGGCGCGGAAGCCCCGGGCCTCGATAACGCCTTCCTGCAATTCCTGACCGCTGGCGATAAATTCCCGCTCGGCTACCGCGCGACCTTGGCTCCTTGCCGCGATGCCGCCCTGGATCTTGCCGCCGGCGCCGATCAGCGTGCCCGCGAGAAGGGCGAATTCAGGTCCTGCACACATCAGCCACCCTCCCCTGCAATGTTATATTCCGTCGTGAACTCGAGCACCGTCATGGGTAACGGCTGGTTCTGTTCGATGGTGATACCGGCCTCGCGGTCCCAGCCGCCGATGAGCCGTGTTTTGCGCACGCCCGCATAAGTGTCCCGCGCCTCGTCATAATCGCCGCCGCCCGATGGCCGGATTTGTTCAAACTCCTCCGGCGTGTCGCTGCGGTAGATAATCCCGCCGGCACTGCCGAGCGTTCGCGTCACCACCGCCCGCACCCGGCGCTGGCGCCCCGCCGTCGCACCGCGATTGTCGGCAAAATTCGGATCCAGGCTTTCAAACTTGCGGCCATTCACCGGCAGCCCGACGAGAATGACCTGATACGTGCGATCAAGCGTAATCGTGCCACTCTCGACGACTTCATCCGGCAACACCGCACCGTCAGCGAGCACCTCAACCGTTTCGCCTTCCAGATGATCAAGACCGGTGACCGTATCCGTCGGCGGTCCATTCGTTTCGTCATAGCGCACGCCGCTGCACAGATACCAGGCGCGGTCGGGTTTTCCCTCCTCGCGGTAATCCAGGGCAAATTCCTGACGTTCGATATAACGCCGCGTCGCACCATCCACCGTGCGCCGGACGATCATCCAAAGCTCGGACCGCTCGCCATCCGGCGAACGTGAAACGCTCAGACGCTCAATGAAGCCATCACCACCGACGTCCGCCGTGTGAAACCCGACGACCTGTTGCTTGCGCATATAGGTCACACCGATGAGCGTTCCATCCGACCGGATGACCCACAGGATCCGATACGGGTCCCGCGCCCAGGTCATTCCGGTACAGCCATCCAGAAACAAATGATCGGCCTGTAGGCTGACTTCTTCCGTTTTGTAATCATCCGCTTTGATGCTGAAACCAAGCTCATGCAGGCGCAGGCCGCCGGCCCCGAGAAAGAGCGCCCGGCCATCGATTTGCAGGGCGGGAACGGCCGTGCTGCCATCGCCCGAGGCGTCCCGAACCGAAACATTCGTCGGCGTCAGGGCCTCCCGGAACGAACTCGCACCGAGGGTGAATTCATCGCCGGACGATCCCAGCATCAGGCGCGTACTGGTCGCGAACCACAAAAGATGGTTGACCTGCAGATTGCGCGATACGATCGTATATTGAAGCGCATCATCGTCGTCAGTGCCGGCCAGCATATTCTGAAAATCGCTCGAGACGGATCCAAAAACCGTTGTCGGCTGATGATCCGTGGCGCCGAGCATCAGGCGCTGTTCAAACCAGCCGATCACACCCGGGTAACCGCGAAACCGGCTAAAAGAGCCTTCCTCGAATTTGAAACTGGCGGTCGCGGTCAATTCCACGGGCAATTCCGTCAACACGCGCGCTGTCGCCGTCACGCCGCCAACGGCCACGTCGAGGATCCGCACAATGCCAAAGCCCGCATGCAGAAACTTCCAGACGCAGGAATTCTTGGCGGAACGGACCTGGCCCTCGGTATGGGTGGGGGCGTTCGGACCGGCGCGCACAAGTGTTTCGGATCCTTGCCGTTCATAGACATTTGCACCGACGCGCACACGGTCCAGCTTCGCATACTCGATATCCGATCCCGCGCTATCGACACCACCTTCCCAGAGCGGCACGTCATTCAAATCCTTGGCGATCAGCTTCCAGATCGAATTGGCATGGCCGGCGTCAAACGTGAAACCGGATGCCGTCAGCGTGATAATGCCTTCAATCCCATCCGTCTTGATGGTTTTGTTCTTATCGATATTTTGCGGCAGGAAAGGCCCGTCCTCAAACCGCGCCGGCGTCAGAACCCAGTCGGTGTCCCCAAAATGCTCCAGCTTGCGCGCCGTGCGCTGGCCGCCGGACACCAGATACATCACGTCGGCCGATTGCGCCCATTGCAACCGCGCCAGTTCCGTATCGTTATAGGGATGATCAATTTCAAACGGATCCCCGCCAGTATCGCGAATGAGCTGGTCGGCTCGGTAAAACCGCATTTTTTGGTTGGATCCGAACTCGATTTGATAGCTGAGTTCCCGGGACGGCGAAAACGGGACCAGTAAGCCGGGCGCTGTTTCATCGCCGAGCGCGCCGATAAACTTGGTCCCGGGCGTTGTGCTGACGCCGCCCTGGATCCGCACGAAAAAATTGCGGCAGGTCTTGAGCGCCGTATGAAACAACGCCTGATCGTTGCGCCCATGCAATAAGGGCGTAATCTCGCCCGAAGAAAACGAGGCCTGGTGTGTTGCGGTCATAGGCCCGGGATCCCGCTCGAGGTGCGGCGCGACCGGATCCATGTACCGTCCGGCAGCGTCTGCGGGCTGCGCTGCTGGGCGTCCAGCCGCTGCGCGTCATCGCGGAACCTCGCGAGGTCCTTGCGGGCTTCCTTGGTCATCGCCGTCGCTTCTGAAAGCTTGGGACCGATCACGATTGCCAGCTCATGCGCGAAAAGCGCCGCAAAGAGCGATGAAAAGAGCGCCGGGCTTTCCACCTCACGCGTATAACGGATAAAGATCGGGGACGCGAAAGGCGTGACGATAGTCGTGCCTTCGATCCGCCAATCGTCACCGGGCAGGAATTCCCGGTCACGGAAGTCAATTTCATCCTCGGCCACTTCACGCAAGGCCAGAAGATCCACCGGCAGGGTATAGGCAAAATCAAACCCGAAAACGGGTGCGGTGGCGGAAGCCGCAAGCTCCTTGCGCTTGCTCGCAAAGCTCCAGTCATACCGCTCGAGAATGAGGTTGCGGGTGGAAAAATAAAACCGCGCGACAACACGGGCCGAAGCGTTTTCATCATCAAGCCCGGCGATGATCTTCGCCGCGACCAGGTCAAGCGCCTGGTTGGCGATCGTGACATCCGTCCGAACTTCCTTCGTCATCGCCGGCCGCCTTGAACTTAGGTATTAGTAGGGGGGAAGGTTTCTTCCGAAAGCCTGTTTTTGACTTCCTGCAGCATGCGGATGTATTCACCCTTGGTCGTGCCATCCTTGATGGTCACCTGCAGATCGATCCCGGCACCCGGGTCGGATTGTGTGGTAATGGCCACATCCTTTTTGGACTGACCGACTTCGATTGCGAGACGTTTACCCATGGAACTGTTCCAATCTATTGGGGAAGAAAGGGGCCGGGACGCGGGCGCTCAAACCAACGCCCCGGCGTGTCGCCGCGCGTATTACCGCTCTGCGAACAGGATTTCCCAGGCCAGCGTCACGGCTGCCGGATTGGCGCCTGCCAACGTCGCCACGACATTAATCATGCCGCCGGGGTCCTCGGTAAAGCCGGTCATGTGATCCCAGACGGGAAGGCTCTTGTTTTCAATCACCACCGCCTTCATGGCGTTCACGGTGCCGGCGCTGCTCACATCTTCAGCCGAAACAAGCGCCGCGGCTTCCGTCGTGGTGACACCACCGACCGTTTTTTCAAGGCCGAGATCCAGCGTCACAAGGGCGCCAAAGGCATCGAAAAACACCTGGCCAAGCGAATTCAGGACCGCATTACTCGGCACCTGGCCGATGATGATACGATCATCCTCCGCGAGGTCCTCTTCGGCAAAGCCGGAAATGGAATTCAGCCGGCCGGCCAAATTCTGGACGTCCTTGACCTGTGCCGTGAAAAGGCTGGGGTCCCGGGCTGTTGAACCAAAAAAATCTGCCATTGTATGTTCCTCAGTATCTTAAAAAGGGGCGTCCGGGGCCGAAGCCCCGGGCATGATCATTGCTATGCGGTGACGTTCAAAACCTGGACGACGCCGGTTTCCTGGGTCCGGGTGGCACCGAACTCGCGCTCGTGATAGAGCTGCAGACGGAACCGTTTGCCCGGGCTTTCGGAGGCTTTGTCCTTGGCCTTGCCGGACCATTCGCCGAGCGCCATCGAGGATTTGATCCATGCCGGCGTCAGGGTATTGGCGCCGGACGTTTGCGATCGCGTCGTCTGGATGAATTTGAACCCGAGGAAGCCGGTCAGGACCCCTTCCTCAAGCCGCGCCGTTTTCGAAAACTCGGCACTGGTAAAGCGCTGATCGTTCAGAAGTTGGGTGCGCATCTTTGGCGAGATCGCAATAAACTTCTCTTCCATATCCAGATCGATATCGGCGTTCCCGAAAATTTCGTCGATTGCCAGCAACTTCTCGACATTCATGCCGGTGTCCGCCGTCGCCCCCACATCCGCAGCCACCTGTTGCGTCGCGGTCGGGAAGACGACATTCGTGCGGGCTTCCTTGTCGCCGGTGATGGCGCTCGCGAAAAAGGCGCCGATGATCTCGTCATCCATGTCGCGGCCAAAGGCCTTGCGCACAGCCTCCACAAGCGGACCGGAACTGTCGCCCATTTTGCGGATCTCGTCATCATCCTCGATAAGATCGCCCCAGTCGAACATGTTGGGCTGGACCCAGCGCGACTTGCGCGGGGTATCGTTCTGCGGCGTATCCAGCCCCCGGCCACGCCGGTTCTTGTTGGTGCTGGTGGCGCCGTATTGCTTTTTCACCCGCACCAGCTCGCCGATAAGCCCGGTCTCAAGCATGACGGATCCGGCAAAGAGTGACCGGTCCTGCTGGTGAAGGTGTTCGACGCTGTCGAGATACAGATCGATATAATGATTGCGTTGGTCGTCTGTTAAGGAAGCCATCTGCCCCTCCAAAAATTACCGTTTATGGTGATTTCGGAAGGGGTGCCCGCATCTGGCTCACCGCTATTGCGGCGGCACGGGCCCGTCCTTGCCCTTACGTGGGCCAGGCGCCGGTCTTACCCGGCGTAGCGGGCCGCCAATCGAACCCTGGCGGGTACCCGCATTCGGGGTGGCCGGCGAGAAACCGACACACCCCGCCTACCAGATGTCTTTTGTCGTGTCAAGACCTATGCGGCATTTTTAATTCTGACGAGACGAGTGCGTTTTTCTTCGAATTCCTTGTGACGTGGATCGGACGCATCCGCGAGGGCCTTTTTCGCCACCGGATCGTCGTGCAGAGCCTTCAATTCAGCGGCGGCACCCGCGGGTGTCTTGCCAAGGCCCATGTGCACCGCACCGTCCTTGCGCTGGTCCTCGGTCATCATGGATCCGATCTTATGGAACATCTTGACCATCTCGGCATCGTCACCCATGGCCTTGTTAAGACCGGCGATCAGGCTCTCCTGTTCCTTGGGGTCAAAGAGCGCATAAAGCGCCTCCTTGCCGATACGGATATTCTTGTCGGTTTCGGCGCCCCATGAGGTCTTCAGCGTTTCGAGCATCTTGTCGTGGACCGCCTTCTGATCCACAAGCGTCGCCTCGGTTTCCGCTGCGGCCGCCTTTTCGACAAATTCGGTGGCACCCTGCCAAAGCGCCGCCATCTGACGCTGCGGAATACCGTTCTTAACGCCGACATCCAGCATCGCGTCCATGAACTTTTCGTCGGGGGCGCTGTCCGTGCCGGCGATGTCCTCGCGTTTGTATCCGCCCACCTCGGTCGGCGCGCCGAAATTCTTCTGCCAGTATTCCGTACTGGCAAGGTCTTCCTCGGTGGGGCGCGTCATCAGTGTCTCCGGATCCGCACTGAGACGGATTTCCGCATTGCGGTTTGCCGCCACCAGCCGATGCACAATATCCTCCGGCTTCATATCCTCCTTGTAATGCCCTTTCTTGCCGATCCAGTCTTTCTCGTCGTCGGACATCAGGCTCAAAAGGCTTGACACCTCGAATTCGGCAGGCGCGGCGGCGGGCGCGGGGGCGGGTGCGGGTGCCGGATCCGCAGCGGGTGCGGGGGCTGGATCAGCCGCGGGGGCCGGATCGCCGGTCAAAAGTGCGGCGGCGGGCGAAGGGGCGGGGCTCGGGTCGGGTGCGGGGATTGGATCTGGCATAGTCAGTTTTCCTTATCTTCGGGGGTTAAAGGGTCACTCAAATCAGTTGCCGGGTCGCTTAAAAGCGCCAGTACCTGCACTTCATCGACGCCGGCCATCATCAGCATGTGGCGCAACACCGCCTGGCCACCGAGGATATAGGCTGTCTCCAGACTGTCCCCGGGCGTGTAGGCCCCGCGGTGAAACTGCGTCACATTCGCCAGGTCCCGGATCACATCCGGGAACTTGCTGACGACGGTGTCATAGTCCGCGATCAGCTGACGCTCACGGCCGGACCAGCAGCGCTTCAACCAGCGCGCAACGGCATCTTCGTTCATGGCAGGTAACTCCGGTGGGTGCAGCCGCAGTCAACGCATTCAAAAACAACAAACGGCCCGCGCGTCACCTTGAACCCACGGCTCACAATCATCCACCAATGTTTGCAACGGCTCATGCCGCCGCCTGCCCTGTGTTAAAGGCCGCGGCGCCCTTCTGTGCCGTGTCCGCGACGGAATTCGCCGCCGCTAGAGCCGCCGCCTGGCGGTCCTGTTCCGCTCGCGTTTCGCGGATTTCTTCCACTTCGCGGGCATCGCGCCGGACGGTCGGATTGGGATTAAAGGCTTCGCTCAGGACCTGGGCCGCCGCGTCGCCGTCCAGATTGTCAACCGCATCCGGCACCACGGTTGCAAGCTCGCCGATCGCACGGGCATAGCGCATGGTGTTGGCCCCGTCGCGGGCCTTCTGCGCTGTTTCCATCGGGCCCTGATACCGAATATCGAGGGTCATACCCTCAAGCTCCGGTGGCGGCAGCGGCAAGGCGTTCATCCGGTGCAGCATATTAAAGCGCCGGGTGATAAAGGGCGACAAAAACTCGTCCTGGCTGCGGCCGATCATCGGGCTCATAAGGCGCAGCTTTTCCTCGTCGATCGTCAGGAATTCCTGTTCACTGATGCCGGTGCGATTGCTCAGACTGGTCAGGAAAAAGAAAGCGGCGTTTTTAACGGCGTCACGGGTCTGCGCGATCAGCTCGATATTAATCGGCGTATTGCCGCTGAGGTTCAGCGCCTGCACCAGCGGCTTGCCGGCCCGGTTCATGCCGCCGTAATTGATGAAACCGGGCGACAAGCGCACCGGATCCTGGATAACCGTCTGATCCGCCGCAATCAAGGTCGGCTCCGCCGCCAATTGGCCGGACTTCAGCAGGCTCGCGTTTTGTGCCTGCAGCATCAGGGCATCCGCCAGCATCTTATGGCCGATACCGCGTCCGTATTTTTCATTCGCCACCAGGTCCCAGCGGGGGGCAAAGCCCGGGCTTTCATCATAGCCGCGGCGCGAAAGCTCCGTCGCGTCCTGCTTCAGAATATAAATCGACTGCATCGCCTTGCCGGTGAGGCCGAACTTGCCACGCTCAAATTCCTCGTTTGGCAGCACCGCATGCACGACACGCATCTCATCATTATTGCGCGCCGGATCCTCGAGGGCCTTGCGAAAGGCTGGCTTGAAAGGGGCATCCGGGAACTTTTGCCCGATCTGCCGCACCGTCATCTTCATCTCACGGTATCGGGTATCGACCTTGCCGAGCGCATTCGTGCGCAAGTACATTTCACCGATCGGGTCCACCACATCAATAAAATTATCCGTGCCCGGCTGGCGTTCCGACCAGAAGTATCCGGTGCCGAAGGCCGGGTAGTCCACCCACATGATCGGCATCTGGCTATAGAAGGCGGAATGCGCGGGGCGCAGGCTTTGATGCATGATCTCACCCACGTTAAAAAGCCATTCCGATACCGGACGGAAGGCATTGAGATCCGGATCCGGCGCAGCCAAACGGAACCAGCGGGACGCCGGATTGGTCAGATTGGAATACAGATCCGCACCAAGACGGTCCATCGAACGTTCGGGTTCACCGTCAAAAATTTTACGGCGGCGGTCCTCGCCCTTGGTTTTCTCCTCGCGAATGCCCTGACGCAAGGGCCGGATCACATCGCCGATCGCGCGCCATTGCTCCTCATAGACCGCGCGTTCCTTGACGGCTGTATTAAAACCGGCGAAAATATCTTTTATGTTCATCGCCATAACTATTCTCCAAACAGGCGTTTCATGCCGGCGCCGGGTCCGGCGGGTGCGGTGGCGGGTGCGCCGAGCGTCTGCGCCGGTCCACCCGTCAGAATGGTGGACGAAAACCCACGGCGCCGCAGGGCGCGGCGGCGCTCCTCCTCCTCGGCGCGCAAGGCGCTTTCATCCACAGGGGTTTGCACGCTGGCGCCCGTGCCACGCGGTTGAGGGCTTCCCAATCCCGGTATCAGCCCAAAGGTCGATAAATTTGCAAGTTGCCGCACACACATATCTCAGCCCTCCTCGGTTCTGGCATACTGGATGAAGGTCTCCCCCCCCTTGCCATAGAGGGGAAGCTCGGTTTCCGCATGAAATCCCATGGCCTCGATAAGCCGGCGGGATTGACGGTAATCCTTGGCCGTCGTCGCCTCGACGCGGCGCAGCCCAAAATCAATGCAGCTCTTGACCACATTCGCCCGGAAGTGCCGGATCATCGGCCTGATGATCGCGCCGACCGCATCGGTCGTGAACATCATTGTGGACGCAAGTCTGGTGTGCTGCTGTATGATCGCCAGGTAAGCGATCGGCTTTTCCGGCTCCACGCTGTAAATATTTTCAATGAAAGCATGCGGCGCCAGGCGCTCCAGATAATCCGCGAACTCCGAACGCTCAGTGAACGGCAGAACCGCCTGAAACTTCGCCCAATCCTCATCCCGCATGTGCGCAGCGAGATAGGCGTAACGCTCAACATTTCCAGACGATACTATCATAAACTTGGCCTTTCGATCTCTCTTCCCAAAAGCATCCATCATGCTGCAAAGCCGCCAAGCGGATCATCACTCCAGGTATCACGGCCCTTCTCACGATCCATCCGCTGCCGCTGTTCCACCCGCCGCTTGAACCCCCGGTCCTCACGGCCTCTGAGAGCGTTCTCGCCGAGCACTTCCATCACACCATATTGCAACCCGTCATGCGGATGACTGAAGGGGCTGTCCTTATCCGGCTTGTCGGCATAGCGCTCAACACCGGATATCTGCTTGCGCTTGAGGCAGTAGCCCGAGTTGAACCCCTTCCTGAGGACCTTGCATCTCGGGTCCATGATCAGCCCGGGCTTGCCACCGGCGACATTGCGGAGGAGCGCTGTCTCGACAGCCTGAATACGGGTGTCGATATCATTGGTGAAGGCCGGCTGTATATCGAGCCCCGTCAGCGCCATCATGATATCGACCCAGGTTTCCTCGCCGGCATCATTGCCAAAACACGCGCTCGGATCGGCAACGGCGTCAATATCGGCGCCGGGGGCAAGCTCCGCAAGCCAGGACACAACCTCGGGCGCGAACAGCGTCGCACCCATGTTTTCGCAGACCAGCTCACCAAGGATCCGCACCTCATTGTCGGGTCCAAGCTCGAGAAGGATCGCCGCCGGCGTGCGCCCGGCATCGAAGGCGACAACCAGGCGGCGGCCGATCGGCGTCAGCGGCACATGGCTCACATGACGGGTATCGTCATAGCTTTTTTCATAGACCGGGAGACCATCACGGCTGTATCCATACTGGTTATGGATCATACGGCGGATGAGCCAGTCCTGGCCCTTCATATCCTCCAGCATGCGCTCATAATGCGCACGGCCGCCACGCAGGTTCATGAGATTTTCAGCGCCCGCATCCAGTCCGCCGGGCTGGCGGAAAAAGCCCAGACTTTCCGGTTTGGTTTCTTCCGTCAGTGTGTAGACGTAATTTTCCGTGTCCGGCGCGTTATAGTCCATCAGGATGCCCGTCCAGTCCGGGCCGCCATGCATGTTTCCGGGATAACGATTGAGGCGCGTCAGCGCGTAAGGAAAGACGAGCGGTGAAACCAAATCCGCCTCATTCAGCCAAAAACATGTTGGCTCGATCCCGCGGCACACATCCTCGACCTTCTTGTCACCGATCGCCCGAAAAAGTATTTCGAACTTGACGGGCTTGACCGCGCCGGTTTGAAGATCCTTAACATCGAAATTAAGAGCATGCTTTCCGGGCTCGCCGTGCTTTCCGCCGGTCATCTTCCCCACATTAGCCGGCACGATTTCATGCCAGGTCGGGATCGTCGTGTCCTCAAGTTCCTTGTACACATTCCGGACACACAAACACCGGAAGCGGGCAATACCGTCAATCGGGCTCGGGCGCTGGGCCGCGGCAAAGTTCAACAACTTCACGCACGTCGTCCATGTCTTGCCACCAGCAACCGGCCCCATAATGGCGACGATGCGTTTCTGGCTCTTGAGATAAGCCTCGGCAACCGGGCCAGGCGGCAGAAAGTTAAACCAACGCTCAAGAGAACCTGCCGTACTCATGACATCCACTCCCAGAAAATGACCGAGAGCACGGCCGTCACTAGAACGCCGCCCTCCGGGCTTGCCACAGCCGCGGCGTATGACAGACCAACGGCCATCAGGAACAAAAAGAAGCGGCCAAGGAATTCAAACATGGCGCTCCACTCCCCCTAACCCCCATTGTGACCATTGAGTTTTCGGCCACATTTTTTCAAATCCGGACAAAATCTCCTGTGTCACCCCCCTCAGAGAAGATCGACGCGAGGCCCCCCCCCTCTTTTTTTGGGTCGCGGCGGTCGGCGGCAAGAACCACCCAATGGTGCGGAAGGACCGCGCCTCAGGCCGGGCCGCCGTTTTTGCAATCCGGGGGCTCGCACGCAATAGTTGTGCAGTATCAAGGGCTTGGCTCAAACTGTCCAACTCCAACTGTCCAACTATCATTGATGCAAAACCGTAAGTCATTGTTTTGGCTCACCTTTTTTTGTGGGCTTGCGCTTGGCCTGGGCCTTCGCCTTGGGCTTCGCCTTCTTGCGGGCTGGAGCCTTCGCCGGGGGCTTGGCCTGGGCCTGGGGTGCGGGCTCCGGATCCGGTACCACGGGCAGCGCCACGTCGTCCTCGTCGACCAGGTCACCCTCAAGGATGGTGATCGCCTGACGGGCCTCGTCCGTCGTGAGATTGGCGCCCGTGTTGATCATCAGCACGAAGTCAGCGCCCTCGACCTGCAGGGTCTGGGGCTGGCGGCTGTGGATGTACGGCAGCAGCACGCCCGCCGCAGTGATCTGGCGAGCGAGCGCTTCAGCCGTCTTGCACCCGATCTCTTTGGCCAGCACCTCAACGGGCCGGCTGATGGTCTGGGCCAGGAACTCCAGCGGGTCGGCATAACGAGCGCGCAGATATTTCACCATGTCGTCAGTCGTCTTGTTCCGCGCGCCCTTGGGCCGGCCAGGCCCGCGCGTCAGGCTTACGAGCTTCCCGTTGCCATCGATCTTAACGCTCATATCGCCCAGCTCGGCAAGCGGCAAGGTCGCCTGCACGGGTGCCGCCTCGTCATTCGCCGCGCCGCACGCACGCTCCTCGTGCACGATCGCCACAGCCGCACCAAGGCCCAATTTCTTAGCCATGCGCACCTGCCCGGGATAAACACCCCATTAAATATTGCTCGTGCTCGCATAACCCCTTGACATGGTGAAGTGACTTCACTATATACAAGACATCACAACCACACAAAAGGACCATGACATGACCAAGACTGACCTTTACGAACAAGTCACCAACACCATCGTCGCCGAGCTGGAAGCCGGCACGTTGCCATGGCTCAAGCCCTGGGATGGTACCGGCTGCGCCGACGGACTGATGCCCTACAATGCCGCGAGCCGCCGGGCCTACACTGGCGTCAACGTCCTGACGCTGTGGTGCGCCGAGCGCTTCCCCACGAATGGCTGGCTCACCTACCGCCAGGCACAAGAGCACGGCGGCCAGGTCCGCAAGGGCGAAAAGGGTTCTATGATCATCTACATCGGCCAGAGCACCAAAGAGGAGGAGGACGGCAACGGCGACACGCGCAAGCGGTCCTTCCGTTTCCTGAAACGGTCCACGGTGTTCAATGTCGCGCAGTGTGATGGCCTGCCCGAGCGTATGACCAAGCTGCCCGATCCCTTGCCCGAGCCCGTGCGCATCGCCAACGCGGAAGCTTTGATCGAAGCCGCCGGCGCCGCGCTCAGCCATGGCGGACAGCGTGCATTCTACAGCCCGAGCGAGGACCGCATTCAGTTGCCCGTGCCGCAGTCCTTTCGGTCGCCCGAGCACTACTACGCCGTAGCCTTTCATGAGCATGGCCACTGGACCGGACACAAAGCACGGTGCGCCCGTGATCTGTCCGGACGCTTTGGTGATCGTGCCTATGCGGCGGAAGAGTTGATCGCTGAATTGACGGCGGCATTCCTTTGCGCCGAGCTGGGCATTGAGGGCGACATCCGCCACGCTTCCTATATAGAGAGCTGGATCAGTCTCTTGAAAAACGACAGCCGCGCCATCTTCACGGCGGCCAGCGCGGCCAGCAAAGCGGCCCGGTTCCTCACAGCGTACACGGAAGCCGCCAGCCAAGCCGCGTGACACACGACGGGCGGGACTGGCATGGTGCCGGTCCCGCCCTTTTCCCACGATCACAACCACGAGACCGAAAGGACCAGCACTATGGAACAAGACCGCACCCACTTCAAGCTCTGGCGCACGTCGAGCGGCAAGACCCAGGCCCAGGCCAGCGCGGAGCTTGGCATCAGCGTCCGCTGGTGCAAGGCCCTCGAGCGCGGCAGTGACGGCAACGGCAAGCCCGCCATGCCAAGCTTGACCCTGCGCCTGGCCATGGCGGCGATCGCTCACCGCCTCGCGCCCTATCCCGACTGACGCATCACCCCACAGAACGAGTAGAACGGTCATTTTCGGACCGTTCTGCTCGGCGTTCTGTTGGTGGGCTTGGCTAAACACTTGATATATATACCTTTTCCTAATCCAGATAGAGATATAGAACGGTTAGAACGTTAGAACGCCCTTAACCCCTCACGTACGCACGCGCGCCTGTCTGCGCACACCTATGGGCTTGTATTTTTGGCGTTCTAACCGTTCTATCTAAAATACCGCAATGATATCAGTACCTTAGATAGAACGTGGGGCGTTCTAGCCCCGTTCTGGCCGTTCTAAAATCTGCCAATTCTTATTCTTGAAAGATTGAGGTTGGGAGAAAGAGCGGGGGCGCGTGGGTTGGGGTGAGAGTGTCCGCGTCATGGGCTGGGCCTTCAGGTGAGGGGGAGGAGATACGGACGCGCGGGCGTTGCCCACGCGGTGTTTTTCAGTCGTTTTGGTGTCTGGTGGATCATAAGAGCGCCCTTTGTTTGACTTTGATGCCCTCCAGCACGTTGAGGGGGACCATGGTGCAGCGGGCCTTGGCGCCCGCGAAATACTGGCCTGAGGGGTGTTTCACGGCCCCGTCCAGCCGCCCCAGGCTTTGCGCCCAGGGTGCCGTGGAGCCCGCAATCGTGCCCCAGTGACTGCCATCAAAGAGACGCGCCAGGCCCGAATGCGTGTTGGCAACAAAAAGCATATGGACCTGCTCATAGAGCTTGACCTTGAGCCCGAAGCGCTCCAGCACCTTGGGTGCCGACAGGCACGGGGGACTGTCCACGCTCTGCTGGATAAGCTCCGCAACCGTGAGCTTGGTATCGCCGGCCTTCTGGTCCGGCACCACCTGGGTGAGGAGATGCTGCAGACAATTGCGTTCGTCCGCTTCCTGGTCAGCCACGGCGAGCGTTAAATAGCCCGCCATCTGCGCGACCGTTTTCTTGACAAACTTCGGATCCGGCGCGTCACGCTCCAGCGCGTGCGCAACCCCCAAGAGCGCCGAAAAGACGTCCGCCGTGCGGCCGCCGAAACCGGCGGCGGTCAGGCCCTTGTGATAGGCCTCGATGCGCGCCTTGACGTCACCCCAGCGGTTGAGCAAGCGGCGGCGGAAGCCGCGCCCGAGAATACCCAGCTGCCGCGTGTCAAAGTCCGGCACCTTGGCCCCAGCCGCCACCTTGTCCAGCTCCAAAATCGCCATTCGGTTCTGGTCCTGGGGGGTGAGGGGCGGCAAAAGGATCGAGGAAAACAAAAACATCATCTGCGCCATAAACTGGCTGCCCGTATGGTCGGCGCCGCCGCGCAACACGATCTTGCCGTCACACGCCAGGCGCGCCAGCTCAATCACCGCCTGCATTTTTTTGCTGTCCGGGTTCGGCTCGCCCTCGTCATAAATCACCGGGTTTGAGCCCATCCGCGTCTGTTGCCAGATGCCGGCGGCGGTCGCGTTGCCCACTTCCGTCAAGGATCCGATCACCGCACCCAGCACCTTGAGGAGCGTGGATTTGCCGGCGGCGCTGCCGCCCGTCAGCCAGACAACCGCCCGCCAGTCGAGCGCGGCGCCAAGAAGCGCGCAGCCGACCCAGCCGAGCAACAGGCTCGCATCCAGCAATCCGCGCTTCCAGTACCAGGCCCCGAAAAGCTCCATCAGCTCCGCCGCCGCTTGCGGTCCCGGGTCATCGTCCAAAGGTGTTGGCCCCGGCGGCATCGAGGGATAAATATGCGGCCCGAGCGGCCCGGGGGGGAGCTTTTCGCGTTCGCGGTAAATGCTCTTACCGCAGTGCATCACCAGGTGCCCCTCGTCATCGACCCAGCCGCCGGTTTCCCGCACCGTCCCGAAAATATCAATCAGCCCCTTGGCGGCGCTTGCGTTCAACAGCGCCTCCTCAACCTTGCCGCTGTTCCACTTGCCCGTCGTCTTGCCGTCCTTGTCATAGGCTGGCCAGTTTTCAGGGAGATAATCGATATACTCACCGAAAAGCCCCATGATATCGAGCCGTGCGTGCTTGCGCACCTGCAGGTCACGCATCTGGCCAAGCGCATCGATGTAGTACCGCACATCCCCCTGGGCACCGAGCGGTATGACCGGGCAGTTTTCAGGCAGAAACACACGGTCCGGCTTCTCAGGCGGCGGCGGATCCGCCGGCGGATCTTCCATCACCACCTTGTCCATGTGGTCGCGTATATCGGTGACCTTATCGGTCATGCCACTTCACCCCTCAGCCAATCATTCACGTCCTTGCCGCAGTCCGCCGGCGTCTCGAATACGCCGGTTTTAAGCCCGCGATCACGGTACGCCTGGCGTGCCCGCTCAAAACCTTTTTGGGCATCCGGATTGTCCCAGTCGTTGTCTTTGACGAGGACAACGCCGCCGCACTGATCCGGCAGCCAGACGTTGCCCATATTGCCGAGACTGACCGCCGAAACGATCCGCCGCGTAGGGTCGGCGAGGGCAAGTGAGAGCGCGTCTTCAATACCTTCGGTGATCCATACTCTCTCGCCCTTCGCCATCTCTTTGAAGGGCCGGCCCGGCTTACCGTCGGCCATGCCCTTCGAAATCTTGATACTGCCGCCTTCGCGCGCAAACTCGCCGTAAACGAGCTTCTTCTTGATGCCCTCGCGCTCAGTCACCCCCCGCCAGCCATAAACCGGGGAATATTCCAGATACGTCATATGCACGGCCAGAAAACCGCCCGGCCCGGATATCTGGGCCAGCATGGCCGCGTAGCGCTCCCGCGCAAACGGGTGGTAGCAATCGGGTGAAAAGCGCAGCGCGCCCGGGCGCCCGCAAGTAGCGGCCAGCTGCGCCAGGCTCACCCCGCGCGCCCACAGATACGCATGCACCGCCGTGTTGCGCAGGTCAGGCGCGGCCTTCAGCCACAGGGCTTTCGCCGCTCCTTGCTTGACCTTACGCTTTTCATCCTGTTCCTTGGCCCGCTTCGCCGCCCGGGCGCGCGCTTTGTCGCGCCGCGCCTGCCATTCCTCGGTCGTCGCCGTGTCGAGGCCGAGAAATTGCCGCGCAAATGTCATAACGTCTGCGAAATGAGCTTTCGTGTCCTGCCAGTCGTGGCAGCGGGCAATCAGGTCAAAGACGTCCCCCGTGGTGCCGCCATCCCATTCGGTCCAGCCGCCATGGTCCTTGATCTGCAAACTCTGGCCCTTGTCGCCGGCGAAGTTGCCGACCTGCCAATAGTTCCCGCGCGCCACCGCGTGTGGCAACAGCTCGGCCACGAGCGCCTTCAGGTCGCCGACCAGCATGGCCCGGATCTCGCGTGTGGTGGGCTCGGTCATGCCGGGCCCCCGTCCCTGAGACGCGGCGCCGGCGGGGTCTCCCTCCCCGCCAGCATCCGCTGCTCGGCCTGGTGGCAAATCTGTGAAAATGAAAAAGCAGTTTGCACCCTGGCCGGAACCCGGCGGGCTAATCGCCGGGGAGCCTGATCGCGAATTTCCAGGCACGTGCCCAGCTCGGTGGACAGCACCTTTTTATGGCCGATCCGCACCGCCGGGTTCACCTCGGCAATAAAAGCCGCCGCTGCCTTGGCGAGCGAGGACCACGGATACGAAAGCCGCCGGCACGCGGGCCGCCGCAATACGGTTTCAAGGCTGGTCAGATGCACCGGCGATGGGTCGCCCAGCACCTTCACGACTTGCAACTCAAGCTCGGTTTTCAGGTGCAGGCGGGCCATGGTCAGTTTCCTCCGAAGAAAAGAGCGGCGGCGGGCGAGAAAATGGCAGAGCGCCGCGCCACCGCAGGGGAGGGAGGAAACGCCAGGGGGGCCATGCAAGGAACCCCCGCGGTGCCTTCGCGCCGACTGGGCGCAAAGCTCTTGAAGAAAGGTGCAGGGGGTAGGGATTGAACCCACACACGCCAGTAAGCAGACAGGCGATAAACCGCTGCTATTCCCCTGCGCAATGTCATTTTCTGTTCCCCCGTACCGGAGGATCGTCATATTGGCCCGCCTCGTAGCGCAACCGCGCCTCGCGCCTCGCGACCGTGAGCCCACGGTCCCGGTCGGTGTCCGTGACGCCCACCACCACATATTGGTCGGGGGTGGGGCCGTTCAACTCCACCGTCACGTCATGCTTGACGGCGTCGGGCCAGGTCACGGCATGGGGGTAGATGGTGATGATTTCATGTGGGCAAAAGACTGGCGCAGCCGCCTGGGCGGGATCCGGGGCTGTGGCCAGCGCGGTCATGCGGCTTCACCTGAGACATCAGCAGGAGGCAGAAAGGCGACCAGTAAATCTTCGGGGCCGACCTTACCCTCGGTCTCTTTGAAAATATCGATTTGCACACCAGACCCAGGCCTCATACTGCCGGTCCGAATGCCATGAATGTACTGCCGGGATTTGCCGATTTTCTTGGCAAATATCGTGTCGTTTTCGCCTGTTTCCTTGAAATATTCTTCCAGCGTCACGACATGCTCCAGCGTCAAATCATGTTTGACAAGATTTTGTGTATATCGAAATATTTGATACTACATAAATTCTGTAAAGGATAATTTGACCCGTCGTCAAGACAAATAAACGCTTGAAAGACAGATTTCTGTCATTACATATTTTACAACAGGTTTTATGGAAGATGCTTTGCCAAACCGGATCAGAGAGTTAAGAACCGCTCAACAGCTTTCACAAGAGGCTTTGGCTAACCGTGTGGGGACCCTCTCAAAAATGCAAGTGTCGAATATCGAGCGAGGAATTACTCAGCTCACGCATTTTTGGATGCGGCGCTTCGCCACAGCCCTGCAATGCTATCCATCCGACTTGCTCCCGGATGAAGATGTCCGGATACGGGAAATCGAAGAACGTCTACTCGCTGAAATAATCAAAGAGCTTTTTCAGTGGAAATCCGATCGCCGCAAAGAATTGACCGAGCGCGGCATCATCATTAGCCCACATGAACTAGGAATGCTGGCCGCCCACACCTATACGGGAGCCACTCGCGACACGGAGAGTGCCCGCATGATCCAAGCGGACATTGATAAGATACTTTCCTTTCGGATGAAAGCGGCGTCTTAAGCCGAAATACTCGTCCCAGTCACCCCTCATATCCTTTCGCAACCGGGGCGTCAGCCCGTGAGCCGGGCGAAGGGGGGTGATCTCTGCAATGCTCACTGGGCTGACGCCTCCGGTATCTCCCCTGCGGCCACGGCAGAATATCGTGGCCGCAATCAAACACAGAGGCAACTCTATAATACGTTTTTTTTGCGTAATTACTGGAGCGCTGTCACCAAGGCCACAATACTGGCGCGGCCATGCCTTGTTAACACCCAGACGCGCGATCGAATACCGATGGCGATACCCTCAACGAGCCCCCGGGATTTGAGGATGATAATACCTCCGCGCACCGTCGCCTCAGAGAGATCCGAAGCCGCTGCCAATGCTGCCGTGTTCGCGCCGGACCGATCCGCGTCCGCAACCGCAATAAACACACTAACGGTATTGCAATTCCCCCCGGTCAAGCGCTGTAACGCTCGGCGTCCGCGTTCCATGGCAACCATCCGGTCAATGCAGTCTCTCTCATCGTGTTTCATGTCATGCAACATTTCTGAGCGCTGGTCTATGATCCCTTTATATTGGACAAGAAATCCGATCGGACAAGGCACGCATATCTTTACTTACCTATGTTCCACGTGGAACATTTTTGATATTTTCGGTTGACTTTGTAAAATAATGCTTTACATCTGACGCATTCCACATGGCTGAGGAGACGAACGTGACCCACCCCAATTACCTCAAAAAGCGTGCCGAGGCACAGGCGCCGTTGCGGTTTTGCAGCTGGGACAACCTGGCCAAGCACCTGCCCCGCCGCTATCAGAACGGCATCAGCACCCCCGCCGCCCGCCTCATCGCCACCATAGGCTTTGCCGCCGGCCTCATCGCCGGCGCCGCCCTCACCAAAGGGGGCATGTGATGAGCTGGACCCCGTTACCAGACCGTCCGCGCACCCATATGAATGATGGCGTCAGTGTCGCCCTCAGAAAAGTCAGCGGCTCAACGAACCTGCGGGTGGTTGTGGTCCTGCGCCCGGAAGTCATGGGACGCGCCGGGTGGGACTTGAACGACCCGATATCGGTGATTGTCGGAGGCGATGGCCACCTCGGAAAGATCATTCTGCGGCCTGCGCCCGCGTCTCAGCGGCCGAGCAGCCATATCCGCAGATCCGCCGCGGGAAGAAAATATGCAGACTTCGGGAGCATTAACATCCACCCGTGGCCGGACTTGCCGAAAGAAAAGCGCCGCGCCCTCAATTGCGCCTACGAGATTACCGACCGGGCCTTTGTGGGGGGCATGCAGCCTGGCGAAAAAAAGAAAGAGATTTACATCACCCTGCCCCAATGGGCGGGAACGCCGGTCCGC
This sequence comes from Planctomycetota bacterium, assembly GCA_036479435.1. GTDB lineage: Bacteria > Planctomycetota > DRQF01 > JAZGFI01. The sequence continues at coordinate 35,242 of JAZGFI010000293.1, forward strand.
CAGTACCAGGACCACCAGAAGGCCGCGGCCAACAGCAGGCTTTAACCCCATTCGTCCGGTTACCCCCATCACCGGACGGATCCCGGCGGGGCGGTGTCCCCCATCACTGCCCCGCCACTTAACCGAAGGACGACACACCATGAAACGCTTTATCCTCGCGGCCGCCCTGACGCTCGCCGCCTGCAACCCGGGCGGATCCGGCCCGGGCCCCACACCGCCCACCACGCCGCCCACCACGCCACCCGAGGCCTGCCCGACGCCAACACCGAGCGAGCGATGGGTCGAGGACAACAACATGGGAACGGCCGCCGGCCTGCCCGCGGACTTCTTCACACGCCTAGACACCCCCGCCACCTGGGCGAATGCCCGCGCCGTCACGTCCGCCTATGTGCTGCGCAACTCGTCCATGGGCGCCATCAGTGACGCGGATCTCGCCCGCATGGCCATTCTCTTCCGGGCCGTCGGCATCACGGTTGCCGTGAACGACGGCGCCGCCACCTGGGCGCACCACCGCTTGCCGGCGCTCACCTTCAAGGGCTCCATCCAAAAAATTACCCGCATGCTGGATGCTGGCCTGGACGTGCAGCACATCGCTATGCAATCAACGCTCTCGAAACCTCTGCCCGGGCCGGACGGCACCACGCTCGAGTATACGCTCGCGACCCGCTACCTTGATATCGCCGCCTACATGAAGGCCATCAGCGCCGCGTTCCCGGACCGGGATTTCGAGTTCGGGCTCATCGACGCCAGCCCGGCCATGATGCCCGATACCTACGAAAGCCAGTGGCGGGGACTTCAAACCCACCTCCGCGGCGAAGGCCTGGCGCTGGACTTTGTGCACATGGACCTGGCCATGGTCCACGCCCGTAAGGAATTGCGCGGGCTCTCCTGGCAGGGCTTCAAAAGGGTTGTCGGCGAGGCCCGCGCGCTTGGCTGGGAAACCGGCTTCTACCTGCACGAAGGCCCCCCGGGCGGAGCCGATAGCGACGCCACCTGGCGCCGCAAGATGCTGGACGGCATCGACAGCTTTCTGGCCGTCTGCGGTGACATGGAACACTGGGTGGTCGCAAGCTGGTACGAGTGGCCGCAGCTCAGCACGCCCGACACCCCGACCGCCGCCACCACCTTCGGCGTCCTCACGGCCATGGACCAGAAACTCACGGCCAAAGGCCACCCAAACCCTAAGGATTAATTATGGCGAAAACACCTAAAAATACGGTTCAGGATATGCAGGAAGTCGAACATTTCCGAGCGAAAATGGCGAGGCATATAATCGTTCACACAGGGGCCGACTGGAACCAATCGGACGAAAAGATCGCGAAAGCCGCCTTCGAAATGGCCGACGCTTTTTTTGACGAAGCTCAGCGCCGCGTCGATGCCATTAATTCAGCCATGAACACCGCACCGTCATCCGAGGAACCCTCGCCCTAACGGCGGGAGGATGACGGACCACCCGCCGGGCGGGGATGCCCTCAGCCCCACTAGCCCCGCCCGGCCCCTTTAATCGAATTCGGCTGGCGCCCACTTAAGTGTGGATCGACGGGATCCCGACCAAGGCTAACAGGGCGGTAATGCCGAATAACCGGCGGGGCTCCATTGCGGAGCCCCGCCAACCAGATCGGATTTACAGGAGAACACGATGCCGAAGTTTAGGAAGAAGCCCGTTGTGATCGAGGCAATGCTATTTCTTGGCGGAGACCAGGCGCTAATCAACATAGATTACGCAGTGGAGTTTGATGATTGGCTTAAGGAAAATCAGGGCGAGCGCAAATGTCGCTACGTCGGAGACACGGTTATCATCCCGACCCTTGAGGGCGACCACACGGCGAGCGCTGGCGACTGGATCATCAAGGGCGTCCAGGGCGAATTATATCCCTGCAAGCCCGACATCTTCGACGCCACCTACGAAAGTGTCACTTAACCCCGGAAAGACCAACCGTGAACGAAGCCAACAGAGAAATCATGAAAGAGCGCCAGCGGATTATCCTGCGGTCGGCTGGCGGCAAGATGACAGCCAAAGAGTTTTGCAATGAACATGTAAGGCGAGGTTGGGCTTACGCGGATTTGACACCGGACCGCATCGGCCTGGAGGACACAGATATAGTCCGGCTAACCAACCCGCTTCAAAACGTACATTAACCCCGTGATTTGACACCGCGCCGCGCCCGCGACAGAATAGGCGCACCGCACTCCGATGCTCATAAGGAGATCACACCATGGCCACCGTCAAAATCCGCTACCTGGTGCAAAAACCCGGAAGGGACGACGTCACGCGCCGCTTCTGGCAGCCTTCACCGAAGCTGCGCGCCGCCGGCTGGCCTCCTGTAAGCCTCCGGGATGCTCACGGTGGCTGGCTCAACCTGGCGGACGCCATGGCGGCGGCGGAGGAAATCAACACCCGCGTCGACGCCTGGTATCTCGGCCTGGCGGACGGCGCCCCGATGGAGGTCGCGGCGGCGCCCGGCGATCGCACGCTCGGCGCTCTCATCGATGTGTATGAGCGCTCGCCCGAATTCAAGGGCCTGGCCCCACGAACGCGCAAGGATTACGCCGGTTACAATCGCCGCATCGACGCCTGGGGCGGCGAGCGGCCGGCCATCAGCCTGACGCCCAAGACCTGCAAAAGCCTCTACGCCCTGATTGCCAAAGACGGCACCACGAGTGCAGCGCGGCACGTGACCCTGCATCTGCAAACACTTCTGACCTGGGCCCGCGGCGAGGACTGGTTCCCGAACAACTGGCACAACCCGGCGGCCAAGCTCAAGCTCCCTGCCCACAAGGCGGCGCGCGGCAAGCTCTGGACGCGGGCCATGGTCGACCACGTGGTCGCCAACGCCGACCGCATGGGCTGGCACTCGATCGGCACGGCGATCATCGTCAACGAATGGATGGGCCAGAACCCGGTCGACTTGCTCGCGCTCACCCGCGCCCAGTTTGACAGTGGCCGCTTTCAGGTGACCCGCACGAAAACCCGGGAACAGACCGGACGGCGCACCCTCAGCCCCAAGGTCGCCGCGCGGATCCGCGAGGAGATCGATCGCCAGGCGGCACGCGGCGCGGGCGGGATACTGATCTTCATCTCCGAACGTAAGAACGAGCCTTGGGGGCAGAACAACTTCACCCGCTGGTTCCGTCGCGTCATCAATGAGGCCGCCAAGACCATGCCCGCATGCAGGGAGCTGCAGTTCCGGTACCTGAGGCACACCATGGTCACCCGCGCGGCCGCCGCCGGCGTGCCGCTGAACGCCATCTGCCAGCTCTCCGGCCACAATCCCAAGTCGATCGTCAACATCATCGACACCTACACCATCGACGACGACGAAGTCACCGACGCCATCACCGCCCAGATCCTCGAATACGAGGACGCCCGGGCCCGGAAGGATAGGTCATGAAACGGGATCATCTCGCCAAGGTTTTGATGGTTTTCTTCACGACGGGTACCAACGAAATGAACTGCTACAACATCGACCATGATGGCAATGAAGTAGGATTTGAGGGCGAGATAGACTGCGAAGCCCTGGCCGATACCATCATAAAATCAGTCACGACAGAGGCCCGAAAGGACGGAGGATCATGACGACGGAATCATAATTCTCAGTCAACAAATAAATTCAATACCTTAGGCGGCAAAAACTGTCCAACTATGGGCGAATTTTCGCGAGAGTTGGACAGTTTAAAAATGCCGAGAGAGCATTAATTGATAGCGAAATACACAAGCCACACAGAAGCAACCTGAAAGGCGGTGAATGGCAGAGTGAAGGACAAACTGAAGTCATATGGCCCTCTGCCTGGCCATATCTTGAAGGTAACATACGGCAAGAAAATCGTCAGAAAAACAAATACCCAAATCATATTAGGCGCCATTGTCTTCTCCTCTGAGGTTGGGCCGTGTGATGACCAATTCCCGGCCATCTTCAAGGGTTATGCTTCCGTCCTGTTTACCGTGGCCGCAACAACAAGCGAGTGTGGGTACACCGCCTGCATTAAGTGCCGCGATAATTTGGTGTATGCACCAGTCGATGCAGACTACCTTATTATTGAGCGGTAGGCATGCTTGGTTAGCATAAGTCTCTTTCCCTCCGCAACTATCGCACCGTTCACAACTCATCGTTTAATCTTTCCGGCGTTAAGTGACAATTTCGTAGGTGGCTTTGAAGATGTCAGGTTTGCAAGGATAATACTCCCCCTGAACTCCTTTGATTATATAGTCGAGAGGTTGCCCGGTCATATCACCCTCAAGCGTATGAATGATAACCGTTCCGTCGTCCCCGCGCTTCCACTGTCGGTGCATATCATGCAAAAAATGGATCAGATCCGGGTGCATATAAACGTCGGGCGGCGGCAACTGAAACGCCTCGACCTCGACAGGCTTCTTTCTAAATTTAGGCATTAGCCAGTCTCCATAACAAAAGGAAGCTTATTAACCGCACCACAAGACGTACAGAGGACTCCAGGATGATCAATCATAGGCACCCTGACTTTGAAAGTTGCTTCACAGTTGCCACACGTAATAATCCATTTGGGACCGGACCCCCATAGTTGGGCGATGCTCATGTTATACCCCTGTGCCTCTTTCGGTCTTACGATCATCTTTCGGCCCTTTCTAATCGGTGCCCGGATTCGGGCGTTAGCTGCAACTTAGGCAGCGTGGTTGATATTCTTGCAATCGTATAGGGAAAGGTACCCGAAATTCACTACAATAGCCTGCGCATACCCAAGCCACCTGTGCGCCTTCTCGCCGGTGATATTGCCGAGACCTATCTCGGTCAGCATCCATCCCGCATGTTCGATCCCCATACCGGTGTGGCACCGGTCGAAAGGGCCGCCTCCATTGCGGATGTTACTTTTGGTCAAGGTCTGACGGGCCGCTTCGGCAGTGTTCATCCTTCTATCTCCGTGTGAGAGGGGGGTTTGCGAGAACCGTCAGGATTATGAAGAAAGCGCATCGCCCAAAGCCGCATATCAGCGGCAACGATTGTCTCGCGCCCTGAGTCTGCAAAATCCTTCGCGATTTCCGACAAGTCTTTGACGCTCAAGTCAAGTAGACATTCGGCGAGATTGGTTGTTGTTACTGCTACGTCTGTCATCTTTCGGCCCTTTGTGAAAATGTCTTGCGTTTCGTTCTCCCCTTGTATATAAACAGTTCTGTTATTTGTCAAGGGATTAATACAGGATTTTTTATGATAGACGAGTTAAAAGGATACCATTTGGTCGGCTTGTACCGCGCGGCGAGCGGGCTTCTCAGGCTGTCAAGACAAATCGCAGCTCTGGAAGCTGTGGGTATTGAGCACGAGCGGTATACACGGGACACAGAAAACCAGCTGGAAACACTGCTATTGGACTGTCGGCCATCCGGTGACAAATGGTTGCCTGTCGCTGTTGTAACCACAGAGCTAGCTGTGCTTGGGCGATACCGTTCGCAGATATTGGCGGCGGTCGGTGCGGCGGGCGGTGTCTTATATGACTTGGAACATCAACGGGTTTTCACTCAGGAGGAGGCTGTTGACCGTGACTTGATCGAAGAGGCCCACAAAAGGCAACAGACGGCAGCCGGAAGAGCTGCGGTCAAGAGACCTGGCCCGGAAAGTAGCTTCACTGAGAAGGATCGCCGCGATCAGCTGGCGGCCTGGGAAAGGCCTGAGGGCTCGAACGCTGAGGTCGCCGCGCGCTGGGACGTATCACCGCAGTGGATGCACTCGCAGTATGGGGGCAGGAAAGAGGCGCAGCGGAAGGCTGCAGCCAGAGAGGATGTCACATGACGGGTCATAATCCCTGGGTGTCGATGACGCCGGCACAACGCATGAACACCTTATGCAGTTCGGATATTGGCCTGAAAATTCCGGCGTCACCAAGCTTTGTGACTTCTGCCGCAGCAGCGAATTGTGAGCCACCAGATGAAGGCCTTACAGCAAAAAAAATGATGGCCATGGTGGCTCAGTTCGAGCACCTGCCAAAGACGGAAGTTCTGGTTGTAGTCGACGATTGGGACATTGATCCGGTGAGTGTTTACGACGGTAATGACAAATTATTGGTCATCGGCCATATCGATTTCCTCAAGCTGGAAAATGCAGGCTTGTTCGCGCCATCAGGCGGCCGGCAGATTGGCGGCATACCATGGAGAGAAGTATCCCGGCAAGACGCTATACAACGAATGGCGGAAGCGGTCACAAAGGCATCGGGGCTCCTCAAAAGTCCATATGACGACTGGACACCTGAACGGGTTGAGGCCGAAATTGAACGGCTGGAAAAGAAGTTAGGAATTACAAATGAATGACCGTCACCAGAGGACCATTGATCCAGATGTTTGTTTGCATTGGATGGACTGTCCGAACTGTGGGGAGGATATTCTACCGAACTGTCGCGCTGAAAAAATTACGTGCGGCCGCTGTGGCGGGACATTCAACGTTGAACTAGATGAAACCGAGCCGGATGACAGCATACTACGGCTTTGGGAGGCCGCAGCATGAATAGTCACCAGACGACCCAGAAGACGAGCATTCTGTGCCGAATATTTGGGCACCAATGGTTCACCGGCGAGGAGATGTTTAGGCCTATCAGGGGAGAGCAATGCTTCCGATGCGGTACAACGCAAAATATCAAAGTGCTGCATGACGGCAAATGGAAACACTGGCCGAGAAAGGTCACCACATGACCGGAAAATTTATGACTATCTACGACACATATGCCAGCCTGACCAAGCGCATCTCCGAGCTGAAAGATAAGGTGCGAATTGGCAAGGAAGTTGACGAGCTGATGACTTTGATGGAGACCCGGGACGGGATTGTGCGCAAGCACGAACTCCACACTGGTTTGGAAATGGCCGATGCCTGCAATGACCTGCTGCGGGGGTTTATCAAATGACCGTGATCAAAGTTGAGACAGCGAAGGTTTATCGCGCGCCCACGGCTGGCAGGCGATACCTGACAAAGAGGGCGGCCATTCACAACGAGGCAACCGCAATGATCCTCAAGGAATGGCCTATAGAAGATGAGGGACCTGATTATAATGAGTGGGGGCGCGAGACATATCCTGGTGATTATTTTGATATAAGACACAATGAGCCGGAAGCCTTCCAAATAATGCACGATTCGTTGGTGTCGATGATCAAAAACGGCTTCGTTACGGATGACTGGAAGCTCGACGACAATCACGAAGCATGGAAGGCCACCTAATGACCAAGACACTGAAGGAAATAGCGTCCAGACTTAAACAAAAGGGGATGCGCTGCAACTGCGATCTGGATAATTGTATGCCACAGATCGACACAGGACATTCGCGGGTGTGCCGTATTCACATCAGCGCACGCGCTATTTATAGCGTAAGGAAGAAACCCAAAAAAAGGCCCAATAGAGCCAGCGTCGCGCTTGCCGCTATCGGTACCCATAGCACCCGACGGATAACCCGATGAGTAATGTGATCCCGCTGGGAAATATCACAAAGCTAGATCAGCCTCCGGACCGCATACTTGAACAAGCCGTCGGCAAATTGGACTCCGTCATAATCATGGGCACCAAGGAAAATGGCGAGGAGTTTTTTGCAAGCTCGATTGCCGATGGCGGAACCATTCTTTGGATTATGGAACGGTGGAAAAAAGCACTTCTTGAGGTGCCTGAAAAATTACAAGAGGAGTAGTCACCTAATGGCCGCGGATAGAGCCGTCAGCGACGACATGGAGCGCGAGGCCAATCTGTTCGCGATGGAGCTGTTGATGCCCTATGACTCCGTCATGCAAGACCTTCGGGAAATGGGTAAAATCGATGTAGAGAACGACCCCCGAATCAAGGGTCTCGCGAGGCGCTATAAGGTCACGGAACAACTGATGACAATCCGCCTGGCCCAATTAATGAAGGACACATTATGACCAGTCACCAGACGACCGATGGAAAACTCAAAAGGGGGCATTCAGTTCTCTATTTAGCCTCGTATTGCGATGACGACGACCCAACATGCACCGACGATATGCCGTGCCTGGAATGTCTGAAA
>JAZGFI010000294.1:0-8025 GCA_036479435.1 Planctomycetota bacterium
ACCCTCCTCAAACAGGGGCGCGCCTTCGGCTTGGGATGCATTCTCGCCACGCAGAACCCCGTGGACTTGGACTACAAAGCTCTCTCCAACGCCGGCACTTGGTTTTTGGGGCGTTTGCAGACCGAGCGCGATAAGATGCGAGTTCTTGATGGGCTCGAAGGCGCTTCCGTCTCTTCCGGAGCCACCTTCAACCGCGCCAAAATGGAGGCCGCCCTGTCCGGCCTGGATAGCCGGGTGTTCGTGATGAACAACGTCCACGAAGATGAACCCGTCGTCTTTCACACCCGCTGGGCGATGTCTTACCTTCGCGGCCCGATGACACGCTCCCAAGTCAGACAAGTGATGAGTGGCCTAAGGCTGGAACCCACTCCAACGAGCATCTCCCACACTCCCGCCACGGCCAAGATCAAGAAATCCGAGCCGGCTCCCCTGACCCAACGGCCTCAGCTCTCCGCCGAGATTCCCGTCGGCTACCTCGAACCCCAAAGCGGTGGCAAAGGCCTCGTGTGGCGGCCCGCCCTGTTCGGCAAGGCCAGCATCCACTTCTCCGCCGTGCGCGAAGGCGTCGACATCTGGCGTGACCTCGGCGTTTTCGTCAGCATTTCGAAGACTCTCAGTGGCGATGTTTGGGAGGGAGCGAAAACTCTCGAGGCGGTAAACTTCGACATCGAAGACGCACCCGCCGAAACCGGCCGCTTCACCGAACTACCGACCAGCGCCAAAAAGAAGAAGTCCTACACGTCTTGGACGAAGGCGCTCAAGAACCATCTTTACCGCGAACAAAGCGTTCCTACCTACCGCTGCGCCACGCTAAAGGAGAGGTCCAAACCCGGAGAATCCGAGGGCGAATTCCGCGGCCGCATCCAAGTCGTCGCGCGCGAAGAACGCGATCTCAAAGTCGAAAAACTCCGGCGGCGCTACACCGGGAAACTGCGAACCTTAGAAAAGCGCGTCCAAAGAGCCGAACAGAAAGTCGAACGTGAACAGTCGCAGTACAACCAGCAAAAATCGTCGACGGCGATCTCTTTCGGCGCGACAATCTTAGGCGCACTCTTCGGCAGAAAAGTCGCGAGCCGAGGTAACGTCGGTCGCGCGGCCAGCACCATGAAAGGAGTTGGTCGCGCCGCGCGTGAAAGAGGAGACATCAAACGCGCCGAAGAGAGCTTGGATGCTCTTCGCGAAGACTACGCCGCCCTCGAAGCGCAATTCACCGACGACCTCGGCGACTTGGAGGCTGACCTCGAAGATCGCGATCTTGAGATCAGCGAAAAACCCATCCGGCTCCGCAAGTCCGACACCGAAATCCAAGACCTGCGCCTCCTCTGGACGCCCTGGATCATCGACAGCAACGGCATCGCCGAACCCGACTTCGACCTCGACTGATCCTATGACACCGGCCGTCGACCTTAGGGCGACAGCCGGTGTATTGTTGAAGACCTTCAATCGCGACCGGCTGACTACTCGTAGCGCTTTCCATCGACTTCAATCCAACCTCCGGGACGCCGCCCGCCGGGATCATGGTGGGTCCAGTGCAAAACACCACCTTTACTTTTGTATTCGTACTCACCTCGGATCTTCACGAGCTGCCCCTCTTTGACCGGAGCGCGCGGAGCAAGGTCGATGTTGTGGGCCACGAGCAGGGTTTGACGTTTTGAGACTTTAAACAGGAACTTTTGGTGGCGGCTGCCGACCTTGTCGTCGCGAAGGTTTTTGACGACTTCGCCCCAAACCTCGACCACCACGTTTGATTGGCGTTGGTCAAAGAGTTCTTTCAGCTTGGCAACGGCCGCCCGGTTCGCCCTGAGGTCCCGATTCACTTTGGAGCTTGACTTGGGAGAACTACTTTTTGAGGTCGATTTGTTGGCCGGGGAGCCCCGATCGGTGGATCTCTTAGTCGGCGGCGCGGATCGCTTTTCCCTGCCGAATTCGGCCTGAGAGTCGCGATTCGTCGTCTTTTGATCCGTCGGTGTTGCTCCGTCGTCCGAGTTTCCGAACTTCAGCCATAGGCCAACCAGCGCCAAAACGATCAAGACCGGCCAGGACATCTTGCCCTTGTTTTTCATGCTGACGAAAGCTCCCTCAGTTTGTTTGATAGGCAGCATAGCCTTGGTTCACCGGCGGCTCAAAGCTCCGACCTACTCCGATCGAAGGCAGCGATCCGGCATCCTCTGCCGCCTTTGGGATCTTATGCAGGTTGTTCCGCTCAAGCTCAAAGCCGAATTCGGTCGTTGAGTAAGAAGGGAGTCTGGTGGTGGGCGGAATGCGATGCAGATGAAGGCTTGGATACTGGTCGTGGGGTTTGCCTTGATGGCATCTACGACCCAGGCGCAAAACCGAGAGTTGAAGCGTTACGATCAGAAGATTCACAAGCCCTTCGCCACCGCGGTGGCTTGGGAACGCGACTTCGATGCCGCCCTATCGCGCGCGACAAATAACGAACAGATCATCTTTGCCTACTTCACCCGCAGCTACTCGCCCTGACGGCCTTGCTTGCAGCTCGAAGGGGGTCCCTTCGTCAGCGACTGGTGGATCAAGCGATCGAAAAACCTGGTCGCCTACCTCAACATCGACGCCTTTCGCGGTGCGGAACCAAAGATGGCCACGGTCCCCGATCAAGGCTTGCTCAATCAAAAAGGGGGCAGCTCCTTTCCTTTCTGCGCATTCTTTGATGCCCAAGGTGATGTCCTCTTTGAAGTCAACCCAAAGAGCAGAGATGATTTTGACCGCGGCCTGAAAGCCGCGCAGTTATTGATCGCACTGAGAAAAAAAGCACGTGACGATCCCAAGGATCTCGCGAGTCAAGCCGGCGCTCAGCTGCTTGATGCCATCGGTCGGCGCCAGCGCAAGAGTGTGCCGCGCAAAAAGAAAAAAGACTTGGCCGCGACCCCAGAACTTGATCCTGAAGCCCTCGCCATCTTTGAGCGCTGTGAATTTGAGGCCGACTTTTTGGAAGTACTGCGCAACTCTGGCGGCAGCGATGCCAAGGCAGCCGACCTCGTCATCCGGATGCATCGCGAAAGACGCCTGCCCGCGGCCGGCTCTCGGTACGAATTGGCGTTTTACTACTACTGCGCACAATCAGCTCTTCACAGCAAAGATGCGACTTCGGCCGCTAGGTTCCTCGATCGCCTGCGGGCCCTGAGCTTTAAGCAGAAAGCTTCGATTCGCAGGGAAATCGAATCCGAACTGCGGGAGATGTCGAAGCGTCTGAAAGCCCTCAAAAACCCAGCTCCGGCAAAGAAGTCCAAGCGGAAAGCTGGAAATACCTTGGGTTCGGCACAGTCGCTGGATTAGATTGACGTCTTGATGAACCTCGCGACGCGAACAATCTGCTTGACGCTCATGGCTCTTTTGATGCTGGGTACCGTGTTGCCAGCTCGCGTCATCGTGTGTTTGGGCTGTACCTGTTGCGAAACGACCGATCCGGACGAGGCTCCAACGTTGGGCCCAACCTGCCGCGCTCCAGGATGCCCGAAGTGCCGGGCCCGCTTGGCCCTCGAACAAAGAGGCCTCGAATCGACGCAGCAATCTTCGCCCAAGACGCAGGGCTGTTCGCAACGAGCGGTGGCCCTCATCAATGGCTCCGCGTCCAAATGCCCGGGATGCCTTGAGTTTCGGCATGAAACTCCGAAGTTGACGACGCCAGCCTCAGCGGACTCCCTTGAGCTTCCAGCCCTTGAATTGCAGGCGATCGACAGTTTGCTTGATGCCAGCGAAAAGGCCAGGGTCCAGACCGTCGAGCACGAGGCCCTGCGCCCACCGCCGCCACCAAGCCACTCTCCTATCCCCCTCCGTATCTAACAACTGACCCGCGCACAGCCTTCGTCTTTACCTCAATGGGGTGGAGAGGCTGCCGTCACCCTCGTTGTTCTCGAGTCGGAATGGTCAGGAGTTATCAAGACGTGTTGAGCTTTATTCAAGTTGGGCAAGCCGGCGCAAAAGGTGGTGGCATGATCGCCGCCGCGCTCGCTGCCGCTGCCCCTGCTCTGTTCTTTGGTTGCGTATCACCGTCGCCACAAGCCCTCGATCAAGCACAGCTGACCAGCGTCAGCGAGTCTCGTCAGCGCTTAGGCCCACAAACAGAACTCGCTCTAACTTTGAAAGAGGTGGGCATTCTGCCAACCGATCTGGGCGCACCCGATGCAAAGGCTTCGCCGCGGACGCCGAATTTTTGGCGAGCGACAGCCTTGGCCTGGGACCCTGAGATCCGCCGGGCGCGCCGCCAGCTCGAAGTGGCCTTGGGCCGCGAACTTTCTGCGGGGTCGCCCGGTCCGCTTGGCCTGGGAGGCGAAGTGAATGGCGACGACGACTTGACCGGCGGGATTCAAGGAAGCTTTGACCTCATCGGGGTGCTGGGTCTTGAACCAAGCGCTGCGGCCGTCGTGCTCGCGCGCTCCAATACCAGCCTCGCTCTCGCCACCTTGGAAGAACGCGCGTGGTCTACGCGCTTCGAGGTTGACGCAGATCGGGTGCGGCTCGCTGCGGTCCGCGCACGGATTTCGGTCTTGAAAGATCTCGCGGCCGAGGCAGAAGCCGATTTCGGTCGCTTCGACGCCCTCCTCGAAAGCGGCCGGGTTGGGCACGGCATTGTGAGCCGGGGCCGAGCGATGCTTTTTGGCCTCCATGATCAAGTCGGCATTCTGCGGACGATGGAAGCCACTCTTCTTGCCGCCTTGGCCCGGCGGTCCGGACTAAGAGCAGACCACCCGGCACTCGAAGCCGTGACCCCAGAGGTCTTGGGCGAGCGGCCGACACCGCCGAATTCTCTGAGCACACGCCATGACCGTGACCGCGTCCTCGCCAGGATCTACGAACAACTGCCGTCACTTCGCCGTGCACGGCGAGAATATGCCGTGGCCGAAGCACAACTTCGCGTGGCCGCGGCCGCCAGTTGGCCCGCCCTTCGGATCGGGCCCAAGCTCTCGATTGGCGACAATCTGATACCGGGCGGATTGGTGGCAATTGAGCTACCCTTCCCCGGCAGCTGGGAAGGCGGAGTCGCCGCGGCCCACACCACTCGCAACGACTCGCGGGAACGTATCGAGGACCTATTGATCAATCAGATGAACGAAGTGACCGCTCGCCTTGCAGCTTTTCGCAGCCGCCGCGCTGCCGTTGAAGATTCAGCTCGGCAACGAGAACTTTATGCCGGCCGCGCTTGGCGCGCAGCGCGCGCCTCAGTACTCGTCAACGAGAAGTTCTTGAGCCGATGGATTGACGCTTTCGAGAGCCGCGGACCTTCCTTGGTCGGCCTCGTCAACGCCCGCGAGGACGAAGCCTTGGCCGCTCTCGATCTCCAAAGACTTGGTGGCCCAAGTCAAGGCGGAGCGAGGCCATGAGCAAACCGGACGCAACCATCGACCTCGGAGCGTTCGCGCGCCCCGAATCAAAGCGAGATATCCCAGCACCTCGGCGGCGTTGGCTTGCCATCGTGATCACATTGGTTTTAATCGGCGCCTTCGGCGCGATCTTTTGGACCAGCGCTCGGTCAGTTTTCGAAAAGCCCATTGACGTGACAATCCTGCGGCCCAAATCCGGTGCTCTGCAGGTCAGTGGCGGTTCCGTGCTGTTTCAAGCTGCGGGCTGGGTCGAACCCGACCCCTTTCCGATCTCAGTGCCAGCGCTGACAAAAGGCACCATTGCCGAGATCCTGGTCCAAGAATCTGACCCCGTCACCAAAGGCCAAGTTGTCGGCCGTTTGATTGCGGATGACAGCCAGCTTGAACTCGAGCAAGCCAATGCGGCGGTGGCGGTGGCTTCGGCTCAACGCGGGATGATCGCGGTCGAGTTTGAGAACGCCAAGATCGCAAGGCGCGAATTAGTCCAAAAAACCGAGAAGCGCGATGTCGCCGCGGCGGAACTAAAAGTAGCCGAAGCAAATCACCAAAAACACTACGCCCAACGAGACGTCTTGGCCGCGCGCATCGCCGTCGCGCGGGCGGATCTGAAGACTCAGAAGTTTCTAGCATCGCGTGGCGCGGACGGCCCCTGGCAAGTCGAACTGGCTCAAGGCAAGCTCGATGAATGGCTCGCCGAAGACAAACTCATTGATTCCGCCTTGGTCGAGGGTGCTTTTTTGGTTGAGGTTGCCAAAGCACACGAGCAGCGGGCGCGCCGCGACTTTCAACTGACACTCGAAGAAGACCTTCGGGTCCAGACCGCCGAAACAGCCCTGGCCAAGGCCGACGCGGATCTTCGGGCCAAAGAAGTCGCCGTCAAAATCGCTCAGCTCGCTCATTCGAGAATCGAGATCCGAAGCCCGGCCCAGGGCATCGTCTTGACTCAGCTCGTCACGGTTGGACAACACTTGGGGCCCGAGGCCCGCGACGGCGACGGCGACATCTGCACGCTTTACGACCCCGCAAATCTGCGGGTGCGCGTCGATGTTCCACAAAACCAAATCGGGCTGTTGGCCGAAGGTCAGTTAACTCGCATCCAGTCTGAATCCCGTCGCGAGCCCTACCAGGGTCGAGTGCTTCGCATCGTCCAGAAAGCGGACATCCAGAAAGTCACCCTGGAGGTCCAAGTGCGAATTGAGAATCCCGACCAGCTGCTCAAACCCGAGATGCTCGCTCAAGTTGCCTTTCTCGCCGCCGAGACAAAAAACTCAGCAGAAACAGAATCTCAGCGGACCATTCTCATACCGCGCCGTCTGATCGATGGCAGCAACGAAGTCTGGGTGGTCGACGGCAGCTCAGGACGAGCTAGGCGGCGCAGTTTGACAACCGCCCAAGCACAGGGAGATTGGGTGCCAGTCTTATCGGGCCTCAATCTGTCGGACAAGTTGATCGACCGCGGCCGCGGCGACGTGAAGGAAGGCAGTGCTTTGAGAATCAAAGAGGTTAGCCAATGAGTTTCATCCAGCTGCAGAACATCAGCAAGACTTATCGCCGCGGCGAACATGTCGTGAGACCTCTGAACGAGGTGGACCTGAGCATTAAAGCCGGAGAGTTCTTTGCGCTCTTGGGCCCTTCGGGTTCGGGAAAAACGACCTTGTTGAACCTCATCGCGGGGATCGACCGACCCGACTCGGGCGACTTGATCATCGGGGGGAAAAACCTGAATTCCCTATCTGAGCGCGCTCTCACCAACTGGCGCGCCGAGAACGTAGGCTACGTGTTTCAGCAAAACAACCTCGTGCCCGTCTTGACCGCCTACGAAAACGTCGAGTTGCCGCTCTGGCTATTTCCTTTGTCGAGGAAGCAACGGCACGAACGCGTGTCTTTAGCCCTGGAAGCCGTGGGCCTGACCGACCGCCACGACCACCTGCCGAAACAACTTTCCGGGGGCCAAGAACAGCGCGTCGCCATTGCGCGCGCGATTGTGGTCGACCCGCCGATTATCGTGGCGGATGAACCGACGGGTAACCTCGACGAGGAGTCTGCGGATGTGGCCTTGACCTTGTTGGGGCGCTTTCGAAGCGAACGTGGTAAGACCGTCGTGATGGTCACGCACGACCCCAATGCCGCCTCCCGTGCCAGCCGCGCCATGAGCCTCGACAAGGGGAAGCTAACGCCGCTTAGCATCGCTGGAGAGAAACTGGTATGAAACTAGTGAAATTGATGCGCCGCAACTTACTGCGGCGCCCGGCCCGTACGCTGTTCACGATATTCGGCATCGCGGCCGCGCTATTTTTGTTTGTAGGCATTGAGTCTTTGAGCCAAGGATTCAACGAAGCCCTCGGCGCGGGCAACGCGCAACGCACGCTCATCGTTTTTCGCGAGAACAGATACTGCCCCCAAACCTCGTTCTTACCGATGCGCTACACCGCCAAAATCCAGGAGATCCGCGGCGTTGAAACCGTGCTTCCCGTGCGCGTGTTCCTCAACAACTGCCGCGCCAGTCTCGACATGATCAGTTTCCAGGGCACGCCGATTGAGACGCTCTTGAAGTCTCGAGACATCAACCTTGTCGAAGGTAATTTGGCGCAATTTAAATCGGAGAGGGACTCCGCCCTCGTGGGCAAGGCCTTCGCCGACCGAAGGGGCCTTGAAGTCGGTGAGAAATTTGTTTTTGGTGAGATCG
>JAZGFI010000295.1:0-20222 GCA_036479435.1 Planctomycetota bacterium
TAGTTTTGGACCGGGTCAAAGACTTGATGAGTCTCAAGTCTTCGACCCGACACCAAACTCGAAACTAGAGCGAGGCACTGATCTCAGCGAGGGCCCGCTCGACCGCAGCTTGGTCCATGTCGAGGACCGGGCGCGTTCGCATGCTCAAGTTGCCAGAAGTGAGCATGAGGACTTTGCGTTCGTAAAGACGGGCGCTGAAGGCGTCGCGATCTTTTTCGTTGTCAAAGTCGAAGGCGAGCATGACCCCGCGTCCGCGGACGTTTTTGATCTTAGCGGTTTCCGAGGCGATCTTTTCTAGACCTGCCTGAAAAATAGCACCGACTTTGTTGACGTTGTCGAGCAGGTTGTCCTCTTTGATGATGCGGATGCACTGCTCAGACCGCACCATGTCAACGAGGTTGCCGCCCCAAGTTGAGTTGATGCGGCTCGAGACCTGAAACACCGATTCTACTTCGTCGAGTCGCTTGTTAGCGGCGATGCCGCAAACCTGCGCCTTTTTGCCGAAGCAGAAGATGTCGGGCTCGACTCCCAACTGCTCAAAGGCCCACCAAGTTCCGGTAAGGCCCATGCCGCACTGGACTTCGTCGAAGATCAAAAGGATGTCTTCACGGTCGCAGATGTCCCGCAATTCGCGTAAGAACTCGGCGCGGAAGTGGTTATCGCCACCTTCGCCCTGGATGGTCTCGATGAGAATGCCGGCGATCTTGTCGGGGCGTTCGGCGATCGCGGTCCGAATGGCCTCGAGGCTGACTTTCTCAGACGCTTCGATGCCGGCGACGTCTCCAACGCATGTCGGCGTAGGCGCGCGGGGCCAGTCGAATTTCGGGAAGTACTGGTACTTGCGCGGGTCGTTGGTGTTCGTGACCGTCAGGGTGTAGCCGGTGCGGCCATGAAAGGCGTTTTCGAAGTGGAGGATTTGTAGGTCCTCGGTATCGGTGCCGCCCTTTGCAACGTTCTTGCGGTACTTCCAATCAAAAGCGGCCTTCATCGCGTTTTCGACCGCGAGGCCTCCGCCCTCAACGAAGAAAAGGTGATTGCGATGGCTAGCAGGAATGGTGACTTCGGCGAATGTTTCGACGAAGTCTGCCATGGCCTGAGTGTAGACGTCCGAGTTGGTCGGCTTGACCAGCGCGATCATGGCGAGCTTTTCAACGAAAGCCGGGTCGGTCATCTTGGGGTGATTGAACCCCAAGGGCTGGCTCGCGAAGAAGCTGAACAAGTCGAGGTAGGTCTCCCCGGTTCGCGAGTCATGAATGTTGACGCCTTGGCTCTTTTCGTAGTCAAAGACGAGCGAAAAACCGTCAGCCAGCATGTACTTGCCGAGTTTTTCGTGGACATCACCGGGGGCGGTGCGGAATGGGTTTTTGGTGGTTTGCATGATTGACCTCGCAGTTGGGTTCTGCAATCGCCGGGTAGGTTCGAGCCTGAGCGCTTAGCTCAGGGGAATCGAATCGTGTGGCGGACGGGCCCGCTGCGGTGCGAATTGCGGCCGCGGCAGGCGGGGTCTGGGCCTCGCACGCGACGTCGAAGCAGCCAGCTGAAAGATAGCAATCTGTCCTAAGGCGAACAAGAACGGCTAATTAGGGGCGCTGCCACCATCGGCAAAGTCCGGGAACTCCTGGCGCCACCAAAGTCCGGGAACTCCTGGCGCCACCAGGAGTTGGAAGCGCCCATAGTGACCTTATTCTCGTCAAGCCGTTCCGTTTCGTCCGACGCAATCTTTCGACAGCGGAGGTCCTGGTTATCCTGCGCACGAAGATTGGACCTCGATCGGGTCATTTTGCCGCGACGGCGCGCCTGCGGTTTGGTCGCATCACCCGATTGAGATGGAGTGGTTACGTCGTCGACGCCTGCGCGGAGACGGCCCAAATCGGGCAACAAAAGTGAAGATTCTTGTCGCTGACAAACTGGACATCAAACACTTCAAGGCCTTAGAAGGCAGCGGCGTGGAGCCGGTCGATCGCATCGGCATTACGCCTGAAGAGCTGCTGAATGAAATCGGCGACTATGATGCCTTGGTCGTTCGTTCGCGGACGAAAGTGACGCCCGAAGTTCTGGCCGCGGGCACCAAGCTCAAAGTCGTGGGCCGCGCCGGTTCCGGGATCGACAACATCAACCTTGAAGCTGCGACCGATCGCGGCATTTTGGTGATGAACACTCCTGGTGCCAACAGCAACTCCGCTGCCGAACATGCCATCGCGATGATGATGGCGATGTGCCGCAATGTTGCGGCCGCCGATGCTTCTTTGCGATCTGGAAAGTTCGAGAAGGCGAAGTTTACCGGTGTCGAAGTCAAAGGCCGTCGCCTCGCCGTGCTCGGCTTGGGTAAGATCGGTGGTCTTGTCGCCCAAAAGGCCATTGGCCTCGGGATGAAGGTCGCGGGATACGACCCGATGACCACCGCGGCTGCGGCTTCGCAAATGGGCATTGAACTCGTCGAGCTCGAGGATGCGGTTGGCTTTGCCGACATCATCTCCTTGCATGTGCCCCTCACCAAACAAACCAAGCATCTCGTCAATGCCGAGCTGATGGAACGGATGAAGCCGGGAGTTCGCATTATCAACTGCGCGCGCGGCGGGATCATCGACGAAGATGCCCTGCATCAGGCTCTTGTCAAAGGACATGTGGCGGGCGCAGCGCTTGACGTCTTTGAAGTCGAGCCACCGGAAGGCTCGCCGCTTTTGGACTTGCCTCAAGTGGTGGTGACGCCTCACCTCGGTGCCTCCACCATCGAGGCTCAAGAAGCCGTAGCCCTCAGAGTCTTGGAACAGGTCCGCGATTTCCTCACCGGCAAAGCCACAGTGGGTGCCATCAACGGTTTGGCCCTGGACGAAGGCACTCGCGACGACATCGCGCCCTTCTTGAAGCTCGCTGAACGCCTCGGCGTTATCTTGTCCGGCATCCAACAGGGTCCCGGCAAGTTGACCGCCCGTTATTTTGGTCATATCCCCAGCAAAAACGTACGCGCCCTCACCTCGTATTCTTTGAAGGGCCTTCTGCGCCAATTTCTCGGCGACGAAGTCAACGAACTCAGCTCCTTCGAAAAAGCCCGCACCCGCGGCATCGAAGTCGAAGAGATCACGCGCGACGAGCACAAATCGTTCCAGGCTCTTATCGAGTTCAGCCTCGAAGCCGACGGGCGCAAGACCTCCGTCGCGGGCACCGTGTTCGGCAAAAACAACCTGCGCCTGGTCCGTATCGACAAGTTTAACCTCGACGCCATCCCCGAAGGCTATATGCTCTTTGTGTCCAACGACGATGTTCCCGGCGTCATTGGCCGCATCGGGACCGCTTTGGGTGATACTAAGATCAACATCGCCAACTTGTCCTTGGGACGCGAAACGAGCGGCGGTCGTTCTTTGGCCGTCTTCAATCTCGACAGCGCCCCCAGTGCCGATACGCTTAAGTCATTCGAAGAATTAGAAGGCGTGCACGTCGTGCGCCTCGTCAAAACCGAAGCCTAATCCGAGAGGTTCGCCGTGATTCATCCATTCCGCGGATTGCGATACGATCTCGCCAAGACCGGCGGTGATCAAAGTAAGCTCGTCACTCAGCCCTACGACAAGATCTCGCCTGGCCTGAAAGCCGAATACTTGGCCGCCAATCCGCACAATGTCGTGCGCCTCATTCGCGGCGAGTCCGGCCCCGAAGACCAGAGTTGGCACGCTGCCGCGGGCAAGACCCTGCGCGCTTGGATCGCCGAGGATATCCTTCGGCCCGATGACCAACCGGCCTACTATGTCTACCGGCAGCACTTCACCCTGCCCGATGGCCGCAAGGTCACGCGCTCTGGCGTGACGGGTATCTTTGACCTGCGCAAAAAAGACGCCGTCCGGCACCATGAACGCACCCACTCGAGTGCTCGCGTCGACCGCCGTCACCTCCTCGACCATACCGCCGCGCACTTCGGCCAGATCTTTATCCTGCGTCACCAAGGCCCGCCCTTTGACAATGCACTGTTGGATCTCGCCCAAGACGCCGTCGATGTCACCGAGCCCGACGGCACGCGCCACGAGTTCTCTCGCCTCACTGACCCCGCGGCCTGTGCCTCACTCCAAGCGATCTACGACCAATCTGGCTTCGTCATCGCCGATGGTCATCATCGCTTCACCGTGGCCGGACAGTACGCCGACGACTCCTCTCATGAGGGCGCCAACTTCGCCATGGTCACTTGCGTCGACCTCGAAGATCCGGGCCTCGTTGTTCTGCCGACGCACCGTATCCTCCACGGCTTGACCGACGACAAAAAGTCCGAACTTGCGGCCTTCATCGAGTCCCAGTCGACCGAGTCCATCTCTCTCGACCAGGGCTCCGAGGCTTTTGTTCAAGCCGTCGCCCAAGCCGGTGCCGGCACCATCGGCGTCGTGACCGAAAAGGGAGCCTTACTGTGGCGCCCCGACAAGAGCGCTGCCAAGTCCGAACTCGAAAAGCTCGACGCCTACATCCTCGATAACGACGTTATCGCCCCCGCAACCAAGGGCCTCAACGAAGACCAAGCCCTCACCTACCGCCGCTCTGCTACCGCCGCGGTCAAAGACGTCAAAGAAAAGGGCGCCGATGCCGCCTTTCTCCTCAACGCCGTCCCGCCCCGCGACGTCACCGACATCGCCGAAGTGGGCGGCATCATGCCTCCCAAGAGCACCGACTTTTTCCCCAAGATGCTCACCGGCTTCGTCATCTACGACACCAAGGCCTAAGCCTCTCCGCCAACAAACGAAAACGCCTGGCTCACTGCTAAGAGTGAGCCGGGCGCCCTCGTATTATTTGGTCAAGGCGCCGCACTTGATGAACTAAATTCGTCAAATCCGGTCGCCATATTCCTTTATTGAAATAGCGATGGATGTGTCGAGCCAGCGGTCGAATGAGTCCTCGACGTCTGCGACCTTTGTCTTCCACGTTAGGATAAAGGGCTCGACGGAACAGGGAACGAAGTCGCGTGAAGCCGATCGGGAATCTTCGTCTTCGTAGTATTCGATCTTTGAGAACGCAGTGGCCTCTATGATACCGCAAAGTTCCCTGCCGACATGGTGGAAAGAGACGACGAAAACGAGCCTTTCAGACGCGAATTTGATGGTGCCTTTAACGAAGAGATGGTCTTCCGAAAAGTTAATGAACTTTCCGGATTTCTCCGCGGACTCGATGACATCTCGCCTGTACCAATGGGCGTTGTCTTTGTCTCGCCCACCGCTGCCGACCCACACTTTTGGGCGGGGAGTTGCAGGCAGGGCGGCTGCGAGATTGTTCAGAGCTTGATGGACGGCCATTTGAGCGCGTTCTCGAAGTGTCCGTCCGATTACGTCGACTCGTCGCAGTTCCTCGTCTTTCTCTTCTTGCCTACGCCCAAACTTCGCTCTTAGATTCTCAATCACGGCAGCGGTTACTGTTTGATGCTGAGCCATATCTGCATCTGTGTTGACGCTCAAGCCCTGCAAGATAGCGTCGCGTTCCAACTTTGCGAATAGCGAAACGAGCTCGGTAAGGTCGCCAGTATCGGCGCTCTCGAGCGCCTTGATGTACTCTGATCTCATGTCTCGGTCGATAACCAGGGGCAAGAGATTGGCCTTCAGTAGAACCAGAGTTGTCAACGCTCTGCCGACGCGACCGTTTCCGTCTTGATAGGGATGAATCTGCGTGAAGCAGTGGTGCAGCCATGACGCGACAACTACCGGATCTTCCTTCGCGTAGCTCTCGTAGTAGGCGATCAGCCGGTCGATTTCTGCGTCGACTTGGATGGGCGGGCAGTATTCGTGCTTTGTACCGTCTTTTGTTCTTGGGTTATTCGGGAGTTTTTTGAATTGGCCCTTGAGCAGTTTGATCTCTACTCGCTTGCCGGTGTTCTCCTCCTTGGCGATCGTTGTGTCTTGATTCCGCATCAATATCGCGTGTAGTTCGTGAATCAAACCCTTTGAGAGCCTTCGATTGCCCGCAACGACGTCGAGAACAATCTGGATCGCAGCCTCCTGGTCCCGAAGGATGTCAATGAGGTGAGACGGTTCGATATTTGTACTACTTCGTGCGACGAGGTCTTCAGCGAATCCACTGGCGACAAGCGCTTCTGTCGTCCCCCGATCCAACTCGTACGCATGCTCAAGGATGCCGGTTTCAATCGTGAGCCGCCTCACGAGGCGTTGCGTAAAATCTTCGAGCTGAGCTTTGCTTGACTTGGCGAGCCGCTCTTTCGCTGCCCACCAAGTTTCGTAAAGCGAGTGGATGGAAGCGAGGTCGATAGCCCGATCGGAGTCCGAAAGACCCCTGATTCGTTGCCATTTAAAATCAGCCATCTTTCTACTCCGCCGATTTGGTGCCCGATCGTTATAGGGCCTTGCTCGGCAGGATTCCAGAGACTTCGAAACCGCGAATTTGGCTGTGCCCTGCCGCTACGATAAATCTCAAAGGGCGACTCTCTTCGAGCACGGGTACTCGAGTCGAGAAACGAACAATTCGACGCCGTAGGTTCGTGCCGCTCCGGGTGCCAGAGACGTGATCTTTCACCACCGAGGGATGCAGACTTTTTTCGGTGCGCTGCCCGAGAAACTCAGAGAATTCAGCTATCCGCTGACATTCGTGTCGTCTTGACTACCGTGGTTGTACCGCCGCGGTTTCCTTGGCTATCCGGCGATAAAGCCAAACACCCGCAGTTCGAGATCCCGTCGGTTGGAAGGTGCGGCGTTCCGCCCACACCTTGCCCCATGCCTCACGGTTTTCGCGGTAGGGTTTTAGCGCCCTCAGGATCTCAAAGGCCTTTCGGCCTTCTTCTTTGCTCATGTCGGAGGTGTCGGCGGCATGTTTGGAGAGGATGACGTTCATTTCTTTGCTGAGCGAACTGGTCTTGGCGACCAGCTCCTTGAGGCGGGCCTTTTCTTTGACGTCTAGGATGCGTTTCTTCGGAGCGACGGAGCAGTAGCCGCCGACGAGAAGGTCAAGGTCGCCGTCGCCGTCGTAATCCACGGGGTCGGCGTAACAACCGCTATTGGGAAAGCGCAGGTCCGAGGGCTGGCAGACGCCCGGAGAAATCAGGGCCACGGGCTTGGCAAACTTCGGCGCCTTTTTCTCACCGACATTGCGATAAAAGTAGACGCCACCTTTGAAGCTGCCACAGACCAAGTCCTTAAGGCCGTCCGCATCCCAGTCGACTAAGCGAGGGGCGGTCAAGCCGCCCGGGACATTGAAGTCTTCGCCACCCGCGCGCAGCAGCTGGTTCGTCGTGTCAAATTTGGGCGACCCCGGCTTACCGTGATTCATGCGCAGGTAAAGCCGGCCTTCTTTGGCCCCCAACAGAATGTCGAAGTCGCCGTCCGCATCCCAATCCCAAACCATCGCTGAAACACAGTGGTCTTTGGGATTTGATTGGCCCTCGGGGCTGCGCTTAGCATTTTTGTAGGTGTCCTCTTCCATGTCGTAGTAAAGCGACAAGACGAGGTATTCGCCAGCGGCATCGATCAAGTGCTCCGGTTTTCCCCAGCCCTTATGGCTTCCTCGCGAGATGAACACCGTGCCTTCATAGGTCGCGGTAATGATGTCGGTATGACCGTCTGCGTCGAAGTCCACAAACTGTGGACACATCCCGATGCATCACCAGTTGTTGAACTTGAGTTTTTCGCCTTCGGCCTGAAGGAGCACCTGTTTTTGCCACTTGAGGCCATCTGCACTCGCCGTGCAGGCTCGCACCGTGCCGAAGATCTCCCCGAGCACCAACTCGCGTTTCCCGTCCCCGTCAAGGTCGTGCAAAACGGGCGAGGGATACATGAGATTGCTGATGGCCTTGCCGCCAGCCGTCAGTTCCACCGGCGCTGCGAAACTCTGCCCCTGAAGGGCTCGGTCATTCTGCTTCGTGGCATCGCCTTGAGCCGATTGAGCACTCAGCGAAGCGGTCAAAGAAAAAAGTAAAACCAGGGTCGTCGAAACTCTCATCCGTCACCTCTCACGCGGCAATACACAAGGCAGTCTCGCCTCAAATTCAAGATTGTGGCCAGGAACCCGAATCCTATCACAGAACCCCAGCCGCTTGCCGCATGAACTCTGAGTCGACACCTCCGAGTCCTTTTCCGCGACGATCCCTCGCGGACTAGCGGTTCAAGGCAACTCTCGCTCGCCAGGCCATCAAGTTGAGAACGACAGCGAATGCCAAGAAAACAAAGATGGCAACAATGTTCTCCAGCAAGGGCTCACCACGGCGAAAACTCTTGATGATATCTTGTAGAAGGCGCATCGCGCAGAAGAACGAGCCGAAGTGAATAGTCCACGCGGCGATCCTCGAACCCAAATCCGCTTGTCGCTTCATGACGACCATCGCTGCCACCAAAACGAGCGCGCAGTGCCCGTACAGCAAACTAGCCTCGACATGTCGGTCATTGGAAAACGCCGACATCCCCGAAAGCAGCCTCACCCCAATCGCTATGACGGGCAAGCCAAAGATCGTCGTCGCGACGATGTAGACCGCCCATGGAACCGCCTTGTTCAGTTGACTTTTTCGCATCGGAGTCCCGGTTGCCGTGGGCACCTAGCTTTCAAAGATTGATCGGAGTCGGATACTGAGGAGCGATCAAGTTTACATTCCCAGCTCTTCCAACATCCAATCACGCGGCGGGGAGATGTGTTTGCCCCCAGGCGCAGGGTTTGACGACATCGACAAAATCAGTTGCCGCACTTTCTTTTTTCCCTTCGCTGTCTCCGATGCCTGTCGCGGTGTCTTTCCCGACAAAGCGGGCAGCGGGATGTCGATCCAGTTGCGGTAGTGTTCATCGATCGCCTGCTGCAAGATCTGGTTAACGACTTCGTCCGAAAGACCCTCATCAAGAGATGGTAGGGCATCATCAAGCGGGACTTCATCCATGTCGATGGTCTTTGAATGCAAAAACCTCACTCCCGGCAAGCCGTCTAAGCAGTCTCGAATGGTGGCGCTGCGCTCAAGGGAATTGACTTCCACCAACCATTGGTCGCCGATGAACTCGATCTTGGCACCCGTTACCTTGCCATCGGGCCCCATGCTCTTCGCCTTGAGCAACCAATGTGCCATCTGATTGTCGTGGTCGTAGTCAATGTCGGCTCGCGCCGTCAAGGCTGCCGTGGCTGCCTTCGAATCCGTGACTTCATAGACCAAGCGGGTGGGGCAAAGGGGCTCGCCATGGAAGTTTTGAAGCTTCGGTGGGTGTGTCGCTTGGTAGCTCCGCTCCTCCTCAAGCCAATCCCAAGTTCTTCCCAGGCGCTCGGGGGCACTCGCCAAAACTTCTTCAAGGTCCTCATCTGAGAGTGTGAGACGATGCACGATGCTGTCGAGCATCATACCTCGGGTTGGAGGGCTCGCTACACAGATGAAGAAGTAGGGACCTGCCGAATAAATGCGGGCCGCAAATTGCATGTCGATTTCTGCCGCTAAAGAAAAGCTGCGGTCGTGCACGAGGTGGCGCTGGCCGTTGATGGTGTCGATCAATGTGATGGACTCGCCGGTTTCGACTTCCTCCACGCGATAAAAAGAATGGCCTGCCGTGCTGCGCGCTCGCAAGATGTCCATGGTGAACTTTGGAAAGGAGTCAGCTTTGCTCAGGACGACTTCGGCGATCGTCTTGGACTTCTTGGTTGGCCGAAATTGCATGAAGAGCCATTCCCAAAACGCGATCAGTTCGAGGCTGATTTCGGTTGCATCTGCAATGCGCCCGCTGTTTCCAAAGTACTTACGTTCCGGTTTCTCAGTACTGCGTCGTGAGCGCCTTAGCTGTTCGAAGAGAAACTCGGTCACCATATTGTCGCGATCTCGCCACAGGTCGTAGTCGCTCAATCGCGGTTCCTTCGTCTCCATCTCTTCTGCAGTCGCCTCTGAGAGGCGAGCGATGGCTTCGATGACGACTTCGGTCAACGATTCCAACTTGGGGTCTGAAGGCGAAAACTCGGACTCGACTCCTCGTTCTTTGAGAACAGGGGCCATCAACGCAAAGGCCCTTTGGCTGGTAAACAAGATGCTTTTCGGCAAGCCTCGCCATCCGACGTCGTTCTCGCCATTCATCACCGCAATGACGAAGTTGGCGATCTCCGCCGGTGCGTTGGGAGCAACTAGCCCCGTTTTTTTGGCCTCTTCACCGAAACGATCGGCGACCATGACACAGTAGCGGTGAGAGTCATCGTCTCCGATCGGGATCGGAATAGGGAGAGTGCCAGCGACCCACTGACCATCTTGCAGCGAAAGATCGTCCTCAATTTCATCAAGCTCCGTCTCAGGCTGGTCGCCATCAGAGGCCTCAGCCTGGGATACCACCCTGATCGACGGTTTTACGATCGGTTCGAAGGCGTTGCCCTCGAGTTTGAAACTCAGGATGCGTCCGTCTCGAATATCAAAGGGCTTGAGCTGGCCTTTGTCGTCCGCCTCAAGTAGGCCGTTGATCGCAAATAACAAGGCCCGTTGATCAGCTCTTTTGGGGCCTCGTGACCATTTACCAGGCAGTTTAGAGACGAACCAAGGGGCTAAGGTTTCTCGCCGCCCCTTGAACCTAGCCTGATCCAAAATCGGCCGGCACTCTTTTGGAATCTCCGACAGCGCGCAAACCGAAAACCCTATCTGGTCGATCTCGTCGATGACGTCTTCGCCATCAATGAGGCGTATGAATAGCGAGGCGGCGTTGGGACCTCTGAAGAAAGTGAGACCGTACTCTTCGGCCCCTTGCCCCATGATCGATCCAATCATGAGATCCGAACCGTCTGGCAGCATCACGCCCAGCATCTCTTCCGGTTCGATCCGCAGCCAAAGCCGCCGTCGATAAAACTCCATCGCTCGTTCAACCAGTGCTTCGCAAAGACGATCCCGTTTCAAAGCAAACTCCTAATCCAAGTCCCAAGACTACCGTGGGTTCAGGATCTTACCCGATGACAAAGGAAAGCCCTTCCTCGCCGATCGAGAATCAGCGAATGAGACGAACGGATCTGTATTCGGGTCCTCCTGGTGGATTTGATCGCGGAATTTATTTCGAAGCCTGGACTCAGAGCCTCCGAATCAGGATGCACCACCGTCGACGATGACCGCGACACTGCGTTTCACGGAATCGTGGTGTCCTAGGCGGGAGGAAGCTTAGATCCCCAGCTCTTCGAGCATCCATTCACGCGGCGGGGAGATCTTTTGGCCTCCCGGCGCGGGCAGTGAGGATATGGACAAGATGAGCTGCCGAACTTTTCGTTGCCCATGCTGTGTACTCGCCGCTTGCCGTGGGGTCTTCCCCGCCAAGCCGGGCAGGGGGCAATCGATCCAACTGCGATAGTGCTCGTCCATGATCTTCTGCAAGAGTTCGGTAACTTCTGGGCCCTGAAGGTTCTCACCAACAAATGGCAGGGAATCATCGAGGGGGCGTTCGTCCAAGTCTATGTTTATGTCAATGGTTTTGGAGTTTAGAAAGCTCAGGCCCGGCAGGTCGTCCAGCCATTCTCGGACGGCTAAGCCGCGCTCTATGGATGTGATTTTGACCAGCAACTCGTCGCCGATGAATTGGAGACTTGTGCCCAAGGCGTGGGCAATGGGGCCCCCATTCTCGGCGTCTCCTAAAAAAAGTGCCGTTTGACGTTCGGGATCGAACTCGATGTCAGGCCGTTCCGTCAAGGCCTCAATGGCCGTCTTGGCATCCCTGACTTCGTAACTCAACAGAGTCGGGCAATAGGGCTCGCCATGAGAGTTAAGCATCGCGGGCGGGTGTGAAGCTTCATCAGCATGATCTTCGATGAGCCAATCGATGACTCTTCCGAGGCGCTCGGGAGTTTCCCTAAGCACATCCTCCAAGATTATGTTTGAAGGCACCAGGCGATCCACGATCTTGTGATGCTGCACGACGTCGACCGGGGGGCTCGCCAACCACAAAAATGTGTAAGGCCCCACGGAATAGACGCGTGCGGCGAACAGCATGTCGATATCCACTGTCAAGGAGAGGTTTCGATCGTGGACGACATGGTGTTTGCCATCAATCGTGTCGATCAAAGTGATGGTCTCACCAACTTCGACTTCGTCCACGCGATAAAACGAAAGGTCGGCGTCGATGCGTGCCTGCAAGATGTCCATCGTGAATTCAGATTCGAAGTTCGCCCGGTTCAAGGTGAGTTCTGCGATCGTTTTTGACTTTGCGTCGGGCCGATAGCTGAAAAAGACCCACTCCAAAAAAGCAGTCTCAGCGAGACTATGTTCCTCCCCGTCGGTTACCTGTCCCTTGGAACCGAAGTACTTTTTCTCCGCCTTCTTAAGGTCTCTCCGCGAGCGTTTCATCTGGTCGTAAAGAGCATCGCTAACGTCACGATCGCGATCACGCCACAACTCGCATTCGCTCAGTTCAGGCTCGGAGTCTTGGCTCTCAACTTCTGCGGTCAGGTCGATCTCTTCCAAGATGCTCTTGGACATCTTCTCCAACTTGGGGTCCGAGGGTGAAAACCTCGACTTCACGCCCCGTTTCGTCAACAGAGACTCCAAAAGCGCAAAGGTCTTTTGGTTTGTGAACACAACGCTCTGCGGGAGACCTCGCCAGTTCCCCAGGTTTTCACCATTCATGGTCGCAATAACCAAGTTGGCGAATTTCACCGGGGCGTTACCGGGGATGAAGTCCACGTTGATGGCTTGGGCGCCCGAGCGATCGATGATGACGGCTCCGTAGCAGGAAGTCCCATCTTTTCCGGCCGATAGGGGAGTGGGAAGCAAACCAACGACCCAGTCGCCGTCTCGGCGCGGCAGATCCGCCGCCAAACAATCAAGCTGTGCTTCAAAGTCGCTTAAACAAAAGGCCTCAACCTTCGGCAGCTTTCGAACCGCGGGCTTGAGGATCGGTTCCAACATGCTGCCTTCGAGTTCAAAACTCAGGATGCGCCCGTCTCGAACGCTGAAGGGCCGAAGCTGCCCCTTATCATCCGCTTCAAGAACCGCATTGAGGGCAAACAACAGCGTTTGTTGCTCGCTTTTTTTAAGGTCCCGCGGCCACTTACCCGGCTTTTTCACCATGAACCAGGGAGCTAGCGTCTCGCGCCTTCCCTTGAAACGGGCTCGGTCCAAAGTCTCTCGAAACTCCATCGGGATCTCGTTCAAGGCCCAAATCGAAAACACCAACTCATCGACCTCTTCGACGACATCCTCGCCATCGGTGACCTTCAGCATCAGCGATGCGGCGTCCTTGCCGCGATAAAAGGCCAAGCCATACTCATCGCTCTCGCTTCCCATGATCGAAGCGATCATCAACTCCGAGTCAGGTTTCCCCGGCAACAAGATGCCCACCGCCTCCTCCGCGCGAATGCGCAGCCAAAGCCGCCGCCGATAAAACTCCATCGCTCGCTCAAACAGCATTTCGCAAAGACGATCCCGTTTCAAATCACGCTCCTAACGTCAGATTCGAAGCTGCCTCGAATCCGACACGCTGCCCAAATTGACAGCAAGGCAGGATTGGCTGAGGCAACTTGTCGTTTTGACTGCGGGCGATCCCTCGAACGGAGAGCCCTCAGCCCCTTAGACGTAGAGAAACACAAGCCGGTACTGTTCTGTTGCTTTTTTCTCGGTGGCCCACCCTAGTCCGCGAGCCTTCTTTGCATCCGCATGGCGGTTTGCTTATCCGATGTTGGGCCACGACAACTCCTTCCGTTGAGGGCGGAAGCCTCCACCTATTCGACGTGATAAGACGAATTTTCTGCGGCGCTCCATGTTCGTAAAGTGTCGATCTCAATTTCCGAATGAGAGCCCGCTTTGATTAAGGCGATCGTCTTCGACTTCTTAGGGGGGTGCCGAAAGAAAAAGAACCATCTCCAAGGGTGCGATCACTTCGAAAGTTGTTCCTCGGCCGCCACTTAATCGTCCAAGCCTAGGTTTTCGGCTTCGGCGTTTTTTTCAGCATCACTTGAGCCCCTTGCAAGTACTTTGGCGATGGTCTCGGCCATGAAATCCAGTTTCGGATTGGTGGCCGCGTATTCGGAATCGACGTCTCGCTCGGCCAAGATGGCCTCCATGAGTTTCCATGCTCTGAGGCTTGTGAACAAAACGCTCTGCGGCAGACCCCGCCAGCCTTCGGCGTTGTTGCCATTCATGGTGGCGATGACGAAGTTGGCGATCTCAACCGGTGCATTGGCGGGGATAAGATTTGTATTGACGGCTCTCTTTTCATGTCGAGCCGCTACCACGACGCAATAGCGCTCGCTCCCTTCTCCGCCGACGGGGAAGGGCATCGATAGTAACCCAACCACCCAATGACCATCTTGCAGCGGAAGGTCCTCATCCAACTAATAAAGTTCGGACGGGTCATCCTCGAACTCAAGGTCCTCAGCTTTCAGTACGCTCCGGATCGATGGCTTTACGATCGGTTCAAACGCGCTCCCTTCGAGTTCAAAACTCAAGATACGCCCGTCTCGAATATCGACCGGATTGAGCTGATCTTTGTCGTCCGCCAAAAGGATGCCATTGAGGGCAAACAAGAGCGCTCGTTGTTCCTTTCGGTTGGGTCCGCGTGACCGAATGCCGGGCTTTTTAGAGATAAACCAAGGCGCCAATGTTTCGCGCCGACCCTTGAAACGGGCTTGGTCCAAGACATGCCGATACTCTGGCGGTATCCTCGACAAGGGGCCAACAGAAAACCCCAATTGATCGACGACATCCTCCGTCTGGTCGCCATCGATGGCTCTAAAGATGATTGAGGCGGCGTTGACTCCCCTAAAAAAGGACAGTCCATGTTCGCGGCCTTGTCCCATGACCGAACCAATCATGAGCTCTGGACTATCCGGGGACACGATGCCGATGTTGTCTTCCGCGGCAATCCGAAGCCAAAACCGACGCCGATGAAACTCGAGGGCCCGGTCAACCAGTGCTTCGCATAGACGATTCCGTTTCAAACTAGACCCTCCCTTATTTCAAGGTCAACGACAGTCCACACCCCGCATCTTCTGCTGACCGGAAGTCCAGTCTCCTATCACCAACAATGATGTCTATGTTGGCCAGGAAGCCGATTTGAGCTGGGCCCCATCATGCCAAATCCTGAGGGCGCCAACCGGAGTTGCATCCCCAACCCGAATCTGGCTCGCAAAGGGGCTTTTGGAGCGCTGATTTTTCCTGAGTGTGGAAAACAAGACGGATTGCCATCGAGTCCTGCGACCGTCCCTGTGATTCGCTACCCTTCCAGGCCCGACTCCCTTTTGGCAACTAATCATGTCCCTCACCCAAAAGTACCGCCGCCATTTCAGCGTCTTAGACCAAAGGGAAGGCGAAGACTACTTCCGTCAGGGCCGCGTTGAGTCCGTTCAGCGTGACAACGGAAACATCTGGGCGCAGGTTCGAGGCAAAAAGGAGAGCTACTCCGTTTTTTGGGAACAGCAGGGAGACTACTTTTGCACTTGCCGTACCTACTACCGCCTTCGCATTTGTAAGCACCTTTGGGCCTTACTGTGCCAAGCAGATGCCGACGACAAGTCTGGTCCAGATGCGAATTCGTCTTGGCGTTTTGCCTTGAAGCGACTCGGGTGGTCGGAAGAGACCGAATCAGAAGCCGATAGCGCAGAACACGCTATTTCCTACGCATTGTCTTGGCCCGCGAACGCCCTGGAGGGCAATGTGTATCTTCAGGTCTTGACCAGAAAACGGCTGAAGAGCGGGCGCTGGGGCGCAACGAAGTTCGTACAAGCGGAGCGCCTGGAGTCCCTTGCCGAAGAAGACCTTGAGATCGTCTCCTGGCTCCAAGGAGCGCGGCGGCGCGAAGCATCAGACTTCATGGACTACGGCCGCCATTACGACCGCTACTCCCCGGGCCTTGACCTCGTGCTGCCGGATCACGCCTTGGCCGCTTTACTTCCTGTGCTTTGCAAAACCGGGCGTTTCCATATCGGATCCAAAGAATTTATGGAAGACGAGGTCCTCAAGCTGGACGAGGATGGTGTTTGGATCGCGGAGCCAAAGTTGGAGGGGGAAAAGCGCCTGGTCTTGGACGTCGATTTCGTACGTGGCGACTCCATCATCAAGAGTTCCGAAATACTGGAAGTCTTAGCCGGAGGGTGGATTCTGACCGATCGCACCTTTCGCCGTTTCGGCCCCGAACAAGCGATGGATTGGCTTGCGTGGCTCGAGGAGCATCCGGTCATCATCGACAAAAAAGATGTCGATGAGTTTTTTGCTGCGGCCCAAGATTCCACGCTCGGCGCCGCACTTCAACCGCCAGAGGGATGGGAAACAGCAACTGTCGCGGCGAAGGACATCCAACCGGTCTTGGTGCTTTCGGCGGGTCGCGTCGGCCGGGTGATCGCTCGACTTGACTTTGACTACGGTGACCTGCGAGTTGCTGCAGATCAAGCGTCACAGTGGGCGGACCCCAAAGAGCGGCTCGTTTTTTCACGACAAGAAGACACAGAGGCACCCTTTAGAAGTCAGCTTCTCAAGGTGTTGAGTCCCGAGCCCAAGGCTCAACTTCCCTTTGAACTATCGACCTCAGAAGTCTCATCGCTCGTCACCACGATGCGGGCAGAAGGCTGGGCTACCGAGGCGAACGGAAAACCGATTCGGACCTCAACGGGTAGCTCGGCTACAGTCCGTTCGACGATTGATTGGTTTGACCTCAAGGGCGGTATTCAGTTCGGCGACGAGTTCGTCAGTTTTCCTCGAATCCTCACAACCTTGCGGCGCGGCGAAAGCCAGATCGTCTTGGATGATGGCAGTCGCGGCATTTTGCCCGAAGAATGGATGCGCCGGCGGGGGCTTTTGGAATCTGCTGAAGTCGAAGGCGACTCACTCCGGTTTCGCCAAAGCCAATGCTTGCTCTTGGACATGCTGCTTGAGTCCGAGCCTCAGCCCGATATCGACGCGCAGTTTCGGCGCATTCGAAAGGCCCTCAAGAATTTCAAGAGTCCCCAGCCGGTCACTGAGCCCCGTGGCTTCCAGGGCGAATTGCGCGCTTATCAGCGCGAAGGATTGGGCTGGATTAAGTTCTTGGAGAAGTTCGGGTTTGGCGGTTGTCTCGCGGACGACATGGGCCTCGGCAAGACCGTGCAGGTTTTGGCCTATCTCCAATCCAAAAAAGCTAAGCGAGGACCCAAGGCTGCGACCTTGGTGGTCGCGCCGCGATCAGTGGTTCCGAACTGGATCAACGAGGCCAACAAATTTGCGCCGAACCTTAAGGTCTTGGACTACAGCGGCAGTGACCGCAAGAATCTCGTTGCTGAGTTTTCAAACCACGACCTGGTCATCACGACCTATGGTTTGATGCGCCGGGATATCGAAGTACTTAGAGAACAGGAATTCGGCTGCCTCATCCTCGACGAATCCCAGGCGATCAAAAACGCCAAATCTCAAACCGCCAAGGCCGCGCGCTTGCTTCGCGGCCGCCAAAAGCTTGCACTAAGCGGCACGCCGATCGAAAACCACATCGACGAGCTTTGGTCCTTGTTTGAGTTTCTCAACCCGGGAATGTTCGGGGCCACCAAGGTCTTGCAAGAGCTTGCCCAACAAGGCGAGGATGGTCGCCGTCAGTTAGCTGAAGCCTTGACGCCGTTCATCCTCAGGCGCAAAAAAGACGAAGTCGCCAAAGACCTCCCAACACGCAGCGAGCAGACTTTGATTTGCGTCCTGCCAAAGGACCAACGCAAGGTCTACGACGGTCTTTTGCAACACTACCGAGCGAGCTTGAGCAAAAAGATCGAAGCTGAGGGCTTGGGGCGTTCCAAGATGCATGTGTTGGAGGCCCTGACGCGTCTTCGACAAGCCGCCTGTCATCCCGCTTTGATTGACGCCACTTCGAATGTGGCCTCAGCCAAAGTAGATCTGTTGATGGAACGTCTTGAAGAAGTCGTGGGCGAAGGCCACAAGGCCTTGGTCTTTTCGCAGTTCACCAAGTTCTTGGCCATCGTGCGTAAGCGCTTAGACCAAGCCAATATCACTCACGAGTACCTCGACGGCAAAACTCGAAAGCGCGAACAAAAAGTCGAACGTTTCCAAACCGACCCCGACTGCCCGCTATTTCTCATTTCTCTAAAAGCTGGCGGCACGGGCCTCAACCTCACGGCTGCGGACTATGTCTTCTTGTTGGATCCTTGGTGGAACCCCGCCGTCGAGGCCCAAGCCATCGATCGCGCCCACCGCATCGGCCAAACTCGAAACGTCTTCGCCTATCGCCTCATCGCCAAGGACACGATCGAAGAGAAGATCCTCGCCCTTCAAGGCCAAAAACGAGACCTCGCCGAGTCCATCCTCAGCGGCGGCTCCAAGACCTTACGCGACCTGACTCGCGAGGATTTGGAGATGCTCTTAGCTTGAAGTTTCGGCCCGCGGGCCGAAACCGCCAAAGCCCCAAGATGCACGACGCCAGCCTTCACTAATCACCGACGTCGAGCCGGTTTTCGACGCGGGCTTTGACTTAGAACACCAGCAAACCGTGAGACGAAGTCTCTTGGCCATTGGACACGGTGACTTGAGCTATACCCTTGAAAGATGCTGGCAGACGAATGCAAAGCGCAGAGATTCCGCCCGGTTTGACCGTCCCCTTGACGCTGATGGTGGTGCCACCCAATTCAATCGTTGCAGTCACTGGACGACCGGAGCCGCTGGCCGTTATCGAGAGTTTCGAGCCTCTCGGAGCAGATGATGTGAGTGTGACATTCATCAGGCACTCTTCACTCGTTGCACGATGTCCCGTAGGTACAACTTCCAGTTTTGATCGGTCTCAAGTTGCTCAGCGGTCTCGATGGAACTCACATATGGCTTCAAATCCAAAGGAGCGACGTCGTCGCAAGACTTTCGAGCTTGAAACTTCACCTGCAGACGGTTGTCAAAAGTAGCCAAGGCCAAGATGTCGAAGTAGGCGGTTTGGTTGCGGTCGGCAATCCAACGAACCAAAGTCGCCGCCTGTTTTCCCGAACCAGACCCAAACAAAGCCAGCACGGCCGGGCGACCTTGCGCTGACACCTTTCGGTCTATCTGCCGAAAACCCATCTCCAGAGTTCTTTCGACGCCATGTTGAATGGGATCGGGTCCAGCCACCCGGGCATTGGACCCAAAATAAAACCCAACTCCGCCGATGGCCACCAGCCCAAGCGCAACAGCGGCGGTCTTCAGCATCCGCCGCCGTCCCGGTTTCTTGAAGTTAGCCGGTCTGGCAATATTAGCGCTCATCGGTAGCAGCGAAGTGCTTTCATCACTTTCGTCTTCGAGTTCTTTTGCAAATCGGACTTTCAGCTCTTCGAAATAGGCTTCCGCCTTCGGGTCCGCTGGCGGCGCCCATGGTGTTTTCGACAGCGGAGCAAAGCCCCTCTCGGTCATTTTCTGCGTCTCAGCGAAATGCTGAGCCAAGTTGGCATCTTGTTCCTCAGTGGGCTTTAAAAAGTCGCCTTCACCATGAATCATCGCACGGCAATATGGGCATTCATTGATGTGGCGGATGGCAGTGTTCGTGTGAGCACCTTCGGCCCAGGCCGCAATGAAGGTCTCACACTCAAATCCGCCGGGGGCACCTGAATTCATGGCTATTCCTCTCTCGACTTGAAACGGCTTTGCCATGGTGGATGCGATTGGGAGTGCTGTCAACAAGATTTCCGTGGTGAATCGGCGGCCCCTGTGGGAGTCGCCTTGCACTTCAGGCTGAGGGGCGATGGCTTGCAAATAGTCGAATTCGCGTTTTTTGAGTTTTGGCGGCGTTGGTGAACTGCAGCTATTTAGAAGGCATGAAAGACCAAAATAGTCCAATTAGACTAATAGGGCCCAAAGGGTGATCATCGCGATCTGTGGGGCCTTACGAAGCGCCGAAGATGTGTTTGCCGGTCACTGGTAGGACGCCCGTATCCTCGCGTCTCGCGTCGTAGCGGCGCTCCCTGCGCTGGTCTTACTAAACCCTGGGCGTCACGAGCTCATACTCGCCTACGCCATGAGGCTCAAAGTACTACGGCGCGTTGGTTTTCTCTCGAAGCATCGTCGAAGAAGCGAGTCGAGGATGAGCGGCAAGGCAGTGGAGCAACTGATCGAACGGGTCAACAAGCTTTGGAACAAAGAACAGCAGTCCTCCTTAGTTTTTTGCCTCGTGGGCGGCTCGGCTTCAGGGAAACCGCGGCCGAAGGGCGATCACTATAGATGCGGGTGGTGCGGCAGCGTCGATGTGGGCCTCTGCCTTGAGTTCGTAGGCCGGATCGTAGCCCGCGAGCTGGTAGAACCAAAAAGTGTAGCGGCCAGTGGTCGGCACCTCAAACTCGATACTGCCGTCAGCTTGGACCGCGTAGTCGTTGGAGGAGCTATCTCCCCATGGGTAGGGATCGGTGACTCG
>JAZGFI010000296.1:0-3073 GCA_036479435.1 Planctomycetota bacterium
CGTCCTCAGTCGCATTTGGATCGTCTCCCATTCTTCATCGATCCACACGACCAAGGCTTTGTCGCGAAGTAACTTTCGCGTTCCAGGGTTTTCGATGGCTCCGCCTCCCGCAGCGATCAGGACGCCGGGCCGCAGGCTATCGGCAATGATCTTGGCCTCCGCGTCTCGGAAATCTGGCCAGCCGTACTGCTCGACGAACTGAGAAATGTCGTCGAACTCGTTTTCGAAGAGCGAATCCGAGTCGATGAACTCGAGGCCGAGTACTAGAGCGAGCTGCCGACCGAGGCTGGACTTTCCAGCCGCCCTCATGCCTAGCAACACCAAGGGGCGCGTTTGATCGCCGAGTTTCTTGAGGTCGTCAAAAAACCGTGGATAGCTCTTTGCGACGCACTGTGGGTCGCGGATTTGCACTCCGGGCACGAGGCTGCCGAAAATAGCTCCCATCATGGCGATTCGGTGATCGGCCTCGGGGTTGATGTCCGCGCCAACAACTTGGCGAGTAGGTTCAAGCAAGAGACCGTCTTCCTCAATCTCAACCTTGAGGCCGATACCTTGAAGTTCTCGAGCGGTGATGGCGAGGCGATCGCATTCTTTGATCCGCAAATTGGCCGCTCCGACAAATCGAGTCTTGGCACTTCTTCGTCCCGCGACCAAGGCCAAGTTCATCAGTTGATCGGGAGTTTCCGAGATGTTGATTTCGAGATCTCCTCGGGCTCGCAAGTCAGCCAAGTGCTGGAGCAGAGCGCGGTCGCTCTGCAGCGAGTCATCGCGGAGGTTGCCGGGTCGAAAAACGCTGTTGGCGAGCTCTGCTAAGCAATAAAAACACCCAGCGGCGCTCCAGTCTCCTTCGACATCGAAGTTACCGGGGCTTATCGACTGAGTTTCTTTAACTTCTATGACGGTCGAAGATGAAGAGCTTGGTCCGGTCGATTTCACATCGACACCGAAGCTCCCAAGCACTTGCTTGGTGAGTTCGACGTAACCCGCCGAGGCAAGTTCGGATGCGAGTTCGATACGCAAACCACCGCGAAGACCAGAGGCGACCAACAAAAGCGAGCTCAAGTATTGGCCGCTCTTCGACGCATCGAGCTTTAGGTTGCCTCCTTTGGTCAATCCGCCCTCGATCTGAACTGGAGGGCAAGCGGTGGGGGCCTTAATGGCCACTCCAAAAGAGGACCAAGCCTGGACCAAGTCGCTGATAGGGCGCTTGGCCATGTGCTGGTCGCCGACAATCTCCCACTTGCCGGGCGTTACTACTGCGACCGAGCACAAAAAGCGAATCGCTGTGCCCGCATTGCCGCAGAAGATCTCTCGTGCCGAAGTTTCGGATGGCTGCGCCGGAATCCCCCCCTCGACTTCGAGGCAGTCCTCGGTGATCCAGGCGACTCTGTAGCCCATCGCCTGCAGGCCACCAACAAGGTAACGCACATCGTCGCAAGGAGTTGCATTTCGAATCGTCGTCTTGCCGCGGCAAAGCGCAGCCGCGACGATCGCTCGATTGGCTTCGGACTTTGATCCCGGCAGGTTCAAGCTGCCGTCGAAAGGGAGTCGCAGCGTTGGGATGGGGCGACGTTTCACCAACTGAGAGCTCCGAGAATCACGATCAATAAGATGCAGTCGTACATGGCTGGACTCAGCAGGATGCTGGCGGGTTTGCGAGGGACATCATTCCTAAGACTCTCGGGTTAGAACACTCACTTCCATTCTGTTTTCCAAGGCTCAAGTGAAGTCTCTCGCGAAAAAATTAGAGTCTCTTGATCGGAAAGGACGATTATGGAATTCTCTGAGTCACATGACGTAAAGACCGATCACTCGCAACTCAAAAGGCAAGTCTCTCTTGATCTTCGATACCGAACAAAACCCAGTCCCGCGCTTTGCTTTTACCGGCGGCGTCTTTATCTGCGGCGGTGCCCGATTTACCGGCACCGTCACGGGATGGGCTCGGTTCCGTCTCGACTGATCGGTCGCCTAAGGCCGCATTAGTCGGCACT
Source organism: Planctomycetota bacterium (assembly GCA_036479435.1). GTDB lineage: Bacteria > Planctomycetota > DRQF01 > JAZGFI01. Next base: position 1,992 of record JAZGFI010000296.1, read on the forward strand.
TAACCCTCAAAGAAACCCATCCTCACCACCGGCGGATGGGTTTTTTCGTGCCTTTTCTTGCGAGCCTGCGAGGTTCGCGAGGGTGCGAGCCTCCGCTGGGCTGAGCTTGCGAAAGGTCATCAAATGAAAGCCTCAAAGGCAGAACACGGCAAACTCAATCCGAACCCAGGCAATTTGGAGAATGTTCGACTCGAAATCGATCGCGTCGACGAGCAGCTCTTGGATCTCTTGGCGCAGCGTCAACAACAAGTCCATCGCGTCGCAGAATTGAAATCCGGTGAGTCCGATGGCGCGATCAGAGATCCTCAGCGCGAGCTTTTGCGAGCTCGAGCCTGGGCTGATGGCGCCGAGTCGCGAGGCTTGTCGAGTTACTACGTCGAGCGCGTTCTCGCCGAGATTCTTGACCACAGCCGGAGGGTTCAAGAAACACAATTAGACGATAGGCCGAAAGAAGAACGCGCGGTCAAGCTCGGATTTCAAGGCCAAACGGGCTGCTACAGCGATCTTTGTGCCAGCAAGCTAATGGCGACTCGCGGGATCCAGATTTCGCAGAGGCGAGGCTATGAGAGTTTCGTCAAGGTGGTTGCGGCGCTGAAGTCTGGCGAGATTGACTGTGCGCTCTTGCCGGTCGAGAACTCTATTTGTGGTTCGATCACCGAAGTCAATCACCAGTTGTCTCGTGGCGATCTCTACATTGTGGACGAAGAGTACTGGGAGGTCGATCACGTCTTGGCGGCCAAGCCCGGCGCAGGGATTAAGGAGATCACGACGATTCGGTCACATCCCGCCGCGCTCGCGCAATGCGAGGACTATCTGCTGATGCAGGGTTTGGATACTCAGTCCTGGTATGACACGGCTGGTGCCGCCGAGAGTGTTGCCAAATCCGATGATCGGAGCTTGGCGGCGATCTGCTCGGCATCTTCGGCATTGGCTTGGGGACTCGAAATCATCGATACCAAGGTCGCCGATGATGAACGCAACTTGACCCGCTTCGTTTTGGTTGCCAATGAAGCGGAGCAACCTTCGCCGAGAGTACCCCACAAGATCTCGTTGCGATTGACCCTCAACCATCATCAGGGAGC
>JAZGFI010000297.1:0-8714 GCA_036479435.1 Planctomycetota bacterium
TGCCCTTTTCTTATTCGCAGCACGGTCGGCGAAAGCCAACCCTGCCTTGTCTTAGGGATAGATGCGGTAGATCGTCCGCGGGAAGGGAATGCACTCGCGGATGTGCTCAACTCCGGCGATCCAAGCCACCGTTCGCTCTAGGCCCAACCCGAACCCTGCCGAGCCCGTCGCTCCGTAGCGGCGCAGATCGAGATACCACTCGAAGGCTTCTTTGGGAAGATTGTGGGCCGCGATCTGCTTTTCCAGAAACTCCAAGCTGTCCGCACGTTGCGCCCCACCAATGAGTTCGCCTTTGCCTTCGGGGCCGATGACATCCACACCAAGAACCACGCGATCGTCTTCGGGGTCGGGGGCCATATAAAAGGCCTTAATCTCTTTGGGCCAGCGGTGAACCATCACCGGCTTGTCAGACCATGATCCGATTTGTGTTTCGTGCGGAGCGCCGAAATCGTCGCCCCAGGTGATCTCAAATCCCTCATTGTTCAAGCGCTCAACCGCGTCGCTGTAAGTGATGCGCTCAAAGGTCCCCTGAGCCGCTTCCAGCTTCGGGATGTCTCGATCCAAAGCCTCAAGATCGTCGCGATTTTTCTCCAACACATCCTTGACGATGCGGTTCAAAAACGCCTCGGCGAGTTCCATGACGTCTTCGAGAGTTCCGAAGGCGATCTCGGGCTCGACCATCCAAAACTCGGTGAGGTGGCGACGGGTCTTGCTTTTTTCAGCGCGAAAAGTCGGGCCGAAGCAGTAGACCTTACCGTGCGCCGCCGCGGCCGCCTCCATGTAGAGCTGGCCACTTTGGGTCAAGTAGGCTTCGGTATCGAAATACTTGGTGGCGAATAGGTCTGAAGTACCTTCGCAAGCAGCGGGGGTGAAGATCGGAGCGTCGACGTTCAAATAGCCGAGTTCTTCGAAGAAGTCTCTGATCGTCTTCGACACGCGATTGCGAATGCGAAGGACCGCATGTTGACGACGCGAACGCAACCACAAGTGGCGACGCTCGAGCAAAAAGTCCGGGCCGGGCCCCGCTTCGTCGGCTTTCTTTTTGGCGATGGGATAATCGTTCACCGACTGGATCAGAACGGCGCTGGCGACTTTCAGCTCAAAGCCGCCCGGGGCCCGATCATCGGCACTGACCGCGCCGGTGATCGTGAGGCTCGATTCTGAGCCCGCACCTTCGAATTGCTCGAAGAGTTCGTCGCCCACGATTTTTTTCACCATGACGGCCTGCGCAAAGCCGGAGCCGTCACGAATTGTCAGAAAATGGAGCTTGCCCTGCGTGCGACGATTCGCCAGCCAGCCCTTCACCGTCACGGTTTCGCCGACGTGATCTTTGAATTCACTGATATAAACTTGGCTCATGCTGTCCTCCGTTCGGCCGGATTCTATCAGCGACCAGGGCGCTCACAAATGGAGCAATGAGCCGCCGCGTATCAGATGAGGACGGGGCGATTGTGAATCCACAACAGCCACAAGGTGCCCTGTAAAGCGAGAGACGCCGCCAGAAATGCCCACCAGGCCCGCCCCCTCAACAGGCTGGCGATGGCCGCGTAAAGAGGGAAAAGGACCGCGACATAGCGCGGCATCGACAGCAGCGCTCCGGACAAAAGCGGCACAGTGAAGAGCACCGCCACCATCGCCAAGATGGCTAGGCGGAAAGGACGCTCGCGGTCGAGCCGCCACAGACGCCACCCTGCCCCAAGGGCTAAAAGGCTAACGCCGACTTGAAGAAGGTCGCGGGCGAGATGCCAAACTCCCTTTCCGCGGGGATCGATGATCTCCCACAACCCTCGAAAATCCGGAAAAACGAGGTGTCCGAAAAACTCGCGTTGCTGATGAAAGTAGGCGTAGGCGCTGCCGTTGACCTCGGCCATCCGCAACATGACGCCCATCACAACCCAGGGAATGAGCAGAAAATAGAGGACCTTCACGCCCATGTCGCGCCAGCGCCACTCCATGCGCTCGAGAATGATAAAGAACACTGGCACGGCGACGAGGGCGCCGAGCACGCGGACACTCGCCGCGAAGGCCGCCGCCATCACCGCCGAAAAAAACCAACCGCGTTGCGCGAGACGCACCGCCACAATGAGCGCCAGTAAAAAGACGCTCTCGGACAAGACACAGGAAAAAACGATCGAGGTCGGAGCGCAAATCAACAACAAGCAGGCCTTGGTCGCAAGGTCTTCGCCGTAGCGCTCTTTGAAAAATCCAAAGATCAAAAACAACGCGAGCAAAAAGGCGAGCGTAGAAGTCCCATGGGCCAGATGAAACTTGAGCTCCAAAGACTCAGACCAAGCTTCGGGCAAGAGCGGGCGGGCGATGGCACGATGGACAGTTCGCACCGTCCAGGGGTAACCCGGAAAAAACGCGGTATTCGACCGGCCTTCCCAGCCGTCGTCATAGCCAAGGTAGGAGATCTGAAGATAGGCCTTGCCGTCCCAACGAGCGTGCGGATCAAAAAATCGGTTCTCGAGCCGCCGGTAGCGAAACCCGGCATCGGATTCCTGCCAGGACGCGACGTCGGCACCGTAGGGAAAAAGACCATTGGCGAGCGCCAACAGGAGCCAAAAGACGCGAACTCCGAGATAGACGAGGAGGAGCCGCCTCAACTCAGGTCATCTCGGTCGTAGTCGATCAACGCACCTGACATGCCGCAAGGGTCTTTCCTCAAGGAAGGGTGCCGAGCCGTCCGCTCCCCCTTCTGAAAACTGAATGGTCATGCGAAAGAAACTGATCGAGGAGTTCTCGACTCGCGTTTTCATAGTATCAACCCGCACCTTTCATCAATGGAGCCAGCTATGACTTTCAAGCGTAAAAAGCTCGCCCTGCTGGGCGCGGGGAACATGGGGCGCTCGCTTTTGCAGGGTATCCTCAAATCCAAGCTCATTTCGCCGGATGCCGTCATGATCACCGGGCGGGACAAAACCCGACTCGAAGCGACCGGAAACAAGTTTGGCGTCGCCACCGAGACCAACAACCGCCGCGCGGTAGCCAACGCTGACTTCGTCCTGCTTTGTACCAAGCCTCAGGGCTTAGAAGATATCGCCGATGAAGTTCGGGGCGGGCTCGCCAGTGATGCGCTTTTAGTTTCAATCTTGGCCGGGGCGACGACGGACCGTTTAGAAGAACTCTTTGGCGAAGGCCTCGCGGTGGTGCGCGCCATGCCCAACATCCCGTCCTGCGTCGACGCCGGTGCCACCGCGATTAGCGGCGGTCGCCACGCCGATGACGCGGCCCTCGCCGATGCGACAGCAGTCTTCGAAGCGGTGGGCGAAGTCGTTACGGTCAGTGAGAACCAAATGGACGCCGTTACCGGGCTTTCGGGGTCGGGACCGGCTTACATCTACATGATCATTGAGGCTTTGACCGATGGCGGCGTCAAGATGGGCTTGCCACGTGACGTCGCCATCAAGCTCGCAACGCAAACGGTAATGGGGTCGGCAAAACTCGTCAAAGATACGGGACTGCATCCTGCGATCCTTCGCGATCAAGTCACGACACCCGGCGGCACCGCGATCGCCGCCATCCACGATCTAGAATCGCACGGATTGCGCCCCATGTTGATTTCAGCGGTCGTCACCGCCACCGAACGATCGCGAGCCCTGGCGCAACAAAAGAGCTAAGACTCCGAGCGCTTCCAGCGCACGAACATCAAGGCCAGGGCCATGCCAAGTCCAAAAAGAACGAAGGGGGCGAGGAGACTTGGCTTCGCCACTGGCGGCGAGAGCGGACCCAAGACATCGCGATCTGGTCTGCGGGGACGAACGGCCGGGGGCGCTGAGGTCAATCCCGCCGTTTCCCGTGCATCCAAGACTCGGCTGAAGACCGACGGTCCAAGTTGAGTCTCCCCGAAACCTCGGCCATGACGGCCATTCAAGCTGGACAGAAGTTGCCGCCAAATCAGAGAAAACACGGGATTGTCGACATTGGCTTCGCGTCCAAAGTCGATTCCACAGTAGAGACGCGTGTAGACTTGATTGGCGGCCAACACGACGTCGTCTCCAATCTTCGCCAAGATCCGAAGAGCTTGCGGTCCCTGCAGCCGGGCTGGCGCTAAGGGTGAAAGACGCTCGGGTCGCCAACCGCCTTCAACCCGGCCGGCGAAGTTCGAGGTCCACTGCCAAGATCCCGCGGCGGGCCGCGAATCGAGGAAAAGATCCCGGCCGCCTTCTGTGTCGGACGCCACCACGACAGCCTTCATGGCTGCCTGGGGATCACGCCTTGCTATCACCAGATCGTTTGCTGCGAATTCCGAACGAGCTGTGCTGATCAACACGGTTTCACAACCCAGGCTGTGACCCAAATCAACGAATGCGCTGAGCTCCGCCGTTACCAGCCAGCGTATCTTCCTTTTGGGATCAACCTCTAGAGAATCGTCCGCTGGAATGTCGTCAGGGCGACTCGAACTCCCCAGGCTCGCCGCCGACCATGACAATTCAACGAGCTGAGGCTGCCCCGAATCCGGAATCTCAAAAATCATCTCCGCGGCCGTCGCGGCGCCGGTCCCAAAGCGAATCAAGGTGGACTTTGGGAGCAAGGTGTCAGATTCGAGCTTCAAGTCATTGGGCGCATGGTCTTCACTTCGCGTCACGCCCAGCCACAAGGTTTGCTTCGAAGCCGCGGGATCAAATTCAAGCGAGCTCGCGCTGATTCCCGCGTTTCGGATTGGCGCCGAAATCATGAACACGAGAACATCATCCGCAACCGCGGCCGAGTTCGATGCATCATCAGTGACCAGCGCCAAACGATCGCCAGGGCGACGGAGCAACTCGAGCTCTCGGTTCCAATCCACGCGCGAAGTCGAGCGAAAAACTGCCTCTCCCGCTGCGCTATCCGCGAGGCTGGGCACGAACTCCAAGCTGAGGTCTTTTCTCGCACAATCCCATTGGCGCGCGAGAGCCTCCAAGGCGGCCTGTAGTTCCGCTTGGCGCGGCGGTGTCGACATCGCCGATCCGCGATCCACGACGACCAGATAACGCGGCGGCTTCTCTTCGAGAGTTGAAAGACGAGGTCCGGCTAAAGCCGCAATCAACGCCAAGCCCAAAAGCCCTTCCAGCAACGACTCCAACGGCAGTCGAACTTTTTGCTTCGCACCGCGGCTGAGTCCCGCATCGACGAGTCGTCGCCAAAGCGGCCAGGCTGAACTAAGGCGCCGAGCGCGATCTTTAGCCCGCCAACGCCACCACATCAACAACCCAAAGGGAATGAGCAGAATGAAAACAAAAGGTGTGGAGAAAGTCACTTTGGGGCTCCGCCGGCCGCAAAGTGTCGAAGCAAGATCTCATCGAATTCGCCCTCGGCGGGCACGACTTCGAAAACCCCAGCCCTTGAGACCGCGAGTCGATGGTGCTCTTTGAGCTGAGCATCCAACAAGCGGCGGTAAGCCTCGCAAGTTTTGGCGTCGAGGGTCAAATCTAAGTCACCACGGCCCTCGTAATCGACAAGTCGTACGCGCCCGCCGGGCTTGGGGTCTCGTTCTTCGTGGGCCAGGACAGCGAACATCGCGCAACTTATCCCGAGCTGGCCCTCTTTGGCGCCGAAACCGTCGTAAGAAGTGTCGATGTCGTCGAGGAAATCCGAGATCAGGTAGATCAATTGATTTTTAGCTTGCGGCCCTCGACGCATGACGAAAGTCCTCGAGTTCAAAATCCCCGCCGGGGTCGGGAGTGCTTCGAGCGCCTCCAACATGCGCAAGGCATCCGCTTCGCGGCGCACGCAGGGTCCCACGACCGAAAGCTCACTAGCCACGGTCTCCACCCGAACCGGTCGTTGCTGTGCACACAGCCCGAAACAGAGCCCGGCGACGAGCCGACGTGCCATCTGGTCTTTCGGGCCGAAGGACATCGAGGCGCTCACATCGAGACGAATGAGGATCTCGACGTCAGCATCAGCCTGGAATCGTTTGATGTGAAGTTCGCCCAACCGGCCGTAGACATTCCAATCCAGTCGGCCCAGATCGTCGCCTTCTGCGTACAAGCGGTGGTCCCGAAATTCGGTTTTGCCGCCTTTTCCCCGCGCTGGCTCGGTAAGGCCACCGCCTTGCACAAAGCGACGCGACAGAGCCAAACGCAAGGCCATCAGGCGTTTGCGCGTTTCCTGGTCAAAAACTCGGCTCAAGATCGGTCCTTTCGAATCGCAAAGGAGACTTAGTGGGCGACGATGAGAGGGCCAAAACGTAACTCCGAGAGCTTTGGTTCGACTCAACAGTGGGCCGCTTCAAGGCCGATAAAGAGGAGGAAATTGTCCGTTTCTGATCGGGCTTTGCAAGGACCGGGAAACCGTGGCTGAACTCCGCGTCATTTCAAACGAAGACCTGACCTATCTGCTCACCGAACGAGGACTCTTCGAACGGCCGCAGCTGGATGCCGTATTGTCTTTGTGGCGCCGCGAGCATGGCGAAAACGAGTCATTCTTGGCCTTCCTCGAAAATCGAGACTTCATTGCTCCAGGGGCAGAACGGCAAATCGTCATGCACCTGAAGGGCTATGTCACGATACACGACTTCAGCCCTTTCCGTGGAGCCGAATCAGCTCTGGCCGTCCTCACGCAGTCGAAGGCCGCAACCGCACAAACACCTAAGCCGAGAATCCGCGCGGACGACAAAGCCCTTAGTTCCGAGACTATTGAGAAACGCGCTCCCAAAACGGCCACGACATCAAAGGCGAAACGCAATAAGCCGCCGTCGACGGCCTTTGGTCTGTTGGCGGAGCGATGGTCCGCGAGCTCCGCGGTCTTGGTTTCAGGCGAGGGCAAAATCATCGACACCTACGATCGCCGCAGCGAGGGCATCGCCGAAGATCTGCCGCAGGTGCTCCGCAGCTGTTTGGGAGCTTGGCGCGCGGTTGAGACCTCTGGATCGGGTGAGGGGCAAACGGTTCTTCAGCTCGATGATGGCATGGCACTATTGATTTCCTTCAGTCGCGACGGGCGCGGTGGGGTCATCGTGTTTCGCGGCGATGGCGTGCCAGAAGGGGCCGCAGAAGCGCTCGGCCTTCTCCTTCGGGCGAAGGTGAACTAGAGATGGTTGCCATGCTGGAGATCTCAGGGAGCCTCGAAAAGGTCAGCCTGACTGAAGTCCTTCAAATGCTCACGGCGAGCGCACTGAGCGGAAGGCTCAACATCGAATGCGGCAGCCGAGTCGGCGCGGTTCAGATCAGGCGTGGGTCCATCGTCGGGGCTCAGTTGGGCAGTGAACCCGGACTGCGCGCCATCGTGGCGATGCAGATTCAGGGTCATGGTCGTTTTTGGTTTAGCCAAGACGACGGTGCCTGTGACGAAAACCTCCGTTTTTCAAACGATGGCGTCTTGCTTGAGCTTTGCCGCATCAAGGACGAAATCGAACGCGCTCGCGCCACGATCGAAGAGATCGGGCAGCGCCTCGGAGCGCAAGCGGTCTTGCTTCTCGACGCCGCCGGAGACATGAGACTCTGTCGGCGCCAGGATGCGACGGTGGATCAGCAATGGACCCAGGATCTAAGATCTGCCTACGACTTTAGCAACGCCCTCGTGCATTGTGTCGGCGGGCAGTCGACGCCTTTCGCCAACTACAGTGATGACTTTATCCAAGTCACCATGGCCCCCGTGCCCATGAATGGACTGCTCTGTGTGGTCCGTTCAATCGATCAGCAGGGAGACATCGAAGCGAGCGACTTCGAGGCCGCCTTATTCGCCACCGAACGGTTTCTCACCGAGCCCTTGCTCGGTGCGGCACCCTAGAATCCGCAGAGACCACAACGATGTCAACGCCCCACGAGATGTTTCAAAACCACGTCATCATCGCCGGATTCAGCAACTTCGGTCGAACGGTAGCGAATCGCCTATCGCTTTCGAAAACCCCCGTCATCGTGATCGATCGCAACGAAACAAAACGCGAGGAAGCGCGGCGCCGAGGTTTTGAAGTCATCGACGGTTTAGAATCTGACGACGAAGTGCTCATCAGTGCCGGAGTCTTTCGCGCCTCACACCTCGTCATCTCTAGTTTGGACGCGGAGGTAGCCCTCGTGTGCTGCCTCAGTGCCCGCACCTTGAGCCCGACCTTGAACATCATCTGTCGCGCCCAACACGAATCTTTAATCGGCAAGTTTCAGCGCGCCGGCGCCTCACAGACCATCGTTCCCGAGCGAAGTGCGGGCCAAGAGGCCTTCAACGCTATCCGGAACCCTCGCGTCGCCGACCTTCTCCAGCGGTCCAGCCGTCCCGAAGAAAACATCGCGCTCGCCGAGATTCGCATCGAAGAGAACTCCCGCCTCGTCGGCCGCAGCCTAAAAGACTACGGCTCCAAAGAGGCGACTGCAGTTTCCTACGTCGCTCTGGAACGCGAAGGGGAAGCCACCCACTTCCCGCCCAAGGGTGCCGAAATCATGCGAGCCAACGATCTTCTGGTCGTTTGGGGCAGTCCTGAACAAGTGCAAATGATGCACGAGGCCGCCATCGGCCGCCCCGACCAAGACGCCCCGCCCGCTCCCACTCTCCTCGAAAGTCTCATTCCTCCGGTAGCGGCGAAGAACGAACCCTCAGACGCAGCGGCCTCGCTGGATCACCCGTCCTCCCTCACGCCTTCGAACTAGATTCCCAATCAACGCTCTCCGCGCCCACAGCGATTCCGCATCGAGAAAAAGTGACTGAGGCGAACCTCCCGTAACCCTCATTTCGAGGCCGTTTTCAACGACTTTTGTTTCGTCGTAGACAAAAAGCAAATTCGCATCCACTTTGATCTA
>JAZGFI010000298.1:0-4460 GCA_036479435.1 Planctomycetota bacterium
ACGACAGCATCGTCGATCCCGACCTCTTTGACTCGGTTCAGCGGCAACTCGAAGAGAATGGTCGCCAGGGCGGTGCCAAGACCCGCAACAAATGGAAGGTCTTGCTCCGCGGAATCCTCAAGTGCGGGGCTTGCAGGCAGCCGATGGTCCATACCTACGCCAAAAGGAATCAGAAGCTCTTCCACTATTACCGTTGTCGATCCCATGATGTGGCTGGCGAGAAATGCCCGGACGCCACCGCCAGCACCCACGACCTCGACAGCTTCGTCGTTCAGCAGATCGCAGGACTTGGGCGAAACCCAGAGGTCCTCGCGGCCACCGTAGCTGCTGTACGCGACGAGGCAATCGAAGCCGCCAAGGCCCAAGAGAACGAACGCAAGACCCTCAGCGCCCAACACGGGCGCAACTCCGCCAAGCTGCGCAAGCTCGTTGGCAAGTTGACGGACCCGACCCCCAACGACTCAGCAGTCACGGCTCAGATCGCAGAATTGAGCGCCGCCTCGCTATCAATAAATCAGCGGATTGCGGAGATCGAACAAGGGCAGAGAGCATCGGCAAAATCCCTCACCGAAGACTCGATCAGATTCATGCTCGCGGACTTTGCTGCCACTTGGGACGCGCTGAAGTTTCGAGAACAGCGAAGGCTGATTCAGCTCTTGGTGTCCGAGATTCGGTTTTTCGGAGAGGCCGGAGATGTTGAGATCGATTATCACGACGAAGGCCTGGTCGCGCTCGCCAAGGAAGGAAACAAATGACGAAACGCCTGAGATTCCGCGAACGGAGAAACACCGTCGAGACTGTTCAACCGCCTACGGCGCTGGAGATGCGGCTCGCTCTGGCCCACTACATTGAACAGTGCGTCGAAGACGGCACACTCGCTAGCTATGCCGACGCCGCCAAGCGGCTACGAATCTCGCGGGCGAGGATGACGCAGATTGCAGACTTGCTGTTGCTGGCGCCTTGGCGTCGCGAGTTGATTTTTTCCGCCGACCGTGAGACATCATGAGGCCAAGCGACCCGCGCCTTAGATAAGCCAATTCGATCTTCTGGCGCCTGGCCAATGCTGAACACTCTGAAGAAACTCTGTCGATTCAGCCGACTCCGTAAACTCAAGCAGATTCCCGACTTTCGAAACGAGCACTTCGCGCACTTCACCTGGACTTGCGAAGAAGAACTCCTTTCTCATATTCGCCTGATTGACACGCCTTTCCGAAAAATGCTGATGCAGCTCATTCTCAAGAGTCACAGCGTCCTCGCTGAAAAAGAGCGCGTGAACATCAAATCTAAAGGGTACCGAGGCGCCGCCGAGTTCGTTTACTCGTTCAATAGGCTCCAACCGCCGCGTCAGCCCAATCTTGACGACATCTTTCCCGAAAGCCCCTCGATTTGAGATCACATAGACGTATCCAGCTCGAATATTTGCCGCCCGATAGTCGTTGTGGGCAATGGCCTCGTCAATAGCTGACAGCTTTGCCTCAAGCTCTGGGGCTGAAGCTCCGGTGACTCTAAGGGCCTCGATCGCGTTTAGCATGTGGGATCGCTCCTTTCCGAGTTTCTCTCGTTCGGCAGCCAGCTCTATCTCGACTTTTTTCTCTTCTCGTAGCCTAGCGCGCTCTTCACGCGCGGCCTCTCGCTCTTCCTGCTTTTTGACCAGGAAATCTGCAGTTAGCTCGATTTCGTCGAGGCGAAGTCTGTGAAAACGATCGCTGATCTTCATTTGCATCATCGCGCCGAGCTTCTTGATTGCGGACCTCGACGCCTCGGCCCGCTTGCTCGCCGTCTTGATATTGCCCACTCGCAACGACCGAATGCTGTTGTCAATTTCTGCGTTATAGGCACGGAGCATGAGCTTGGCGAGGTCGTTGGCCATACGACGACCTTTCGAAAGGGAGTTCTCGAATGTGAACGTGTTTGACATCTCGATCGCCTCTTTCGCCTTTACAACATCGGCTATCATTCTGCCGATCTTCTTCAGGCGACGCTTGTATGCCTCAGCGTCCTCAAGCGGATGGTGATAACGATAGATGCCGACTTCCTGGAGAATGCGTTCATCATCAAGCACGACGACATCATTTGAATCGGTTAATTCTGCGAGTTGCCTCCGAAGCGCCTGAACTTCGGATTCAAGGACCTTCACACGGCGATCGGAATCCAAGGACTGATTGGGTGGGCTTTTCCCTACCTTTGAGTCCGGTGCCCCGATCTTGGTTTGCTTTGATTCCTCAGAGACGGCGCGATTCATCTCGCTCGCCGGGAGCCAAAGTCGCCAACCGGGAGGAGGCTCCGGCCAACCCGGATCGGGACTCCAACCCAAAGGGGGAGCCCATCCCGCTGGCGGCTTTGGCCATCCCGGAGGGGGATTGAACACCAAGCGATCTTCGGTCATGAACGACGAATTCCGCTAACGTCCACGGGCTTGAGCCCGAATGGGTCCTTCGAAACCGCAGCACCTAGGTAGTCGAGCGTGTCGCGTGGAGTAACGTGTTCCAGGTTGATCAGAAGGAAAGACTCACGATCTGCAGCAACTCCGACAAGTGAAACGTGTTTTTCGAGCCCGGTACCAGTATCGAGTGCGTTCGTTCCGACCTCCAAAGAAATCGACTTGATTATCCCTCGGCGATCAGCCTCGAAAATCTCATGAAGTGAGCGAAGTGCAACCTGGTGCACAGCACCGGCGTATCGGTCCTTGCGTGTTTTCTGAGAATGCTGGGTCGCTCTGATCTCGTCTGCTGCTTTCACATACTTGAAAACCTTCTCCGTTGGCAACTCGCTCGGACCAGGGACTAAGACTCGCAAACCAAGCTCGGCGGTTGGCACATCGAAAGTGCTTTTGTGGGTCACCATGAATTCAGGAGGGTACACGGAGTTCGAAAGCACGATCGACAGATATTCTTCGACGGCCTCTTTAACGCCGTACCCGAGATTGGCTATCAGCAAATCGATCGACTTGTTCTGAGCATCGGCCTCTGACTCGCGTTTCTGGCATTCATTCTGATGTCTCTCCTTGGCATCCTGGAGTGCCGCGCGGCGAGTTTCCTCATCGGCCTTGTGGCGATCGAGGGCGAGCTGATTCTTGGAGAGGATTCGCGCAGTTTTCTCTTGCCATGATTCGGTCCGACGACGGTGCAACAATTCGGCCTTGCTGATGGCAGCCTCGTACTTTCTCTTGCCGAAGATGGCCCGCACGCCAGTCGGAGGAGGTGGATCAGAATAGACCGGTTCGAGTGGCAGCGTTTCAGACTCGGGAATCGGAATTGGAACCTCGAGGTCACGTCGAGAAAATGGCGGGTGTTCTACGGTCGCGCGTAGCTCGTCCAGATCGACATAGTCATCGACTTCCAAGGTCGCCGCGAGCAAACCGTCGATCTGCTCGTAGACTCGCGAGAGTTCAGAGTTGCGCTCTTCGACGTCGGCTAACATCGACTCATGATGAGCCTGCTTGGCCTCCTTTTCGAGCCGCTTCCTTTCTGCCTCGTTTGCGCGTTCAAACTCCCTAAATGCGCGGATCTGCGCTTTCCGAGCTTTCTCGGCCTCCCGTACAGCGGTGGCGTGCCGCCTTTCTGATTCCCTTGCTGCTCTCACTCTTTCGCGATCTGCGACCCTAGCTTGATGTTGAAGCTCTGCGAAGAATCCGCGCTGTGCCATCACTTTCGCCCCCTACTTTTCCGTTTATCGTGCCTGTAGACCCGCATATTACACCGGTACCTGGTTGGGAGTCGAGGGCGCGGCCCGGGGTCAGACCTCTCCAAGCTTGCATTAGGCCGCAATGACCCTGGTACGACCATAGGAGACTAATCAAACAGCAAGCGAAACTGACCCACCCACCCTGGCTCAGTCAGAAGTTGTGGAGGATTTTCTCTCCAACGAGCCTCGGCATGAGCTTGGTTCCGTAAGCGAGGAGAATCGAAGCCCGTCAAGTGGACATATCTTGGTGCGCAGTGCCCAATGGCAAGATGCTCTTTGAAAACGTGGCATCGGAACTTCACGCCGAGAATACAGCGGCTATGTCATCGCTCTTTCCGAAGGCCACTCTCGCCAAACCCTCGAAGAGAATGTCGACAACTACTACCATCCCGCTCGCTGTCATCTCTCGCTCGACGGCGACGCGCCGACTCCGCATCCAAACGAGACACACGGCGAAGTGATCCCGAGTCCGGTGCTCGGCGGTCTTCACCACCGATATCACCGCGCAGCCTAAGCCGAAAACGGCGGATCACACTTCTGATTTCGCGCCCAAGGTCCGTTGCGACTTTTTGATCAACGCACAGCGACGCGGTCTGCGACCAGCCCGCTTGTTAGAATCCAAAATCGACCTCGTTCGAGGGGGTTTGAAATGGGTGTGGCTCCTTTGCGACGACGATGTTGTCGGTCATCCCGCGAGTCTCAATTTTCCACCTTCGTAGTTTCGTAGGTGGTTTTCATGTAGCCGTTGCCGTTGGTGGAAGCGCCAGTATTCGTCA
>JAZGFI010000299.1:0-44478 GCA_036479435.1 Planctomycetota bacterium
ATCAAGCATCGTTCCCCCATGGGGGAAGCCGCCTACGGCGGCGAAGGAAGAGCCCTGCAAAGAGCTTCGCTCTTCACCGGGGCCCACCGACCTTAGATCAGGGACAACTATTCTGACACCGGGGGGAGGTGAGGGTGCTGGTCGACGGCTAAAAGTCCTGCCGGCATGAGCACAAGCCCCGCCAAGATGGCGAGGGCACAAGATTTGTTGATGGGCATCTTGGAGAGATCCTAAGAGTTCAAAAAGCGCTAGTTCGCGGCGATTCGGAGAATGCGTCGCGGAGATAACAGGCTGCGGGAGGCTCTCCTTTGGCCGCCAAAACTGACTCGACAGTTTCGGCGCGGACGGTCCTCCTTGGGTCACACGTAAAGCGGGCCGAGGGCGATCAGCGAATTCTTCGACGACCCAAAAAAAACACGCTTTTCCTGCTCTATGTCCGGCGCTGGCATAGATTTGGCGTCGCGAGCCATTTGTGACTACTATCCGTAATTCGACCCTCAATACTTGAGCGAGAAACCCATGGCAGCGAAATCACCCGTGTTGGTGGCGGTTCTGGCGATGAGCTGGATTTTGACGGTTGCGATGGGCTGTGGGGGAAAATCCGAGAACGAGCCCACAACCTCAGCCGCGACCCATGAGGCCCAAGTAGCCACCAGCGATGGCGGAGCCTTCCAAGTCAAGTTGAAGACCTTGCCCGCACCGCTCGAAACCAACGAGCACTTTCGACTCACTGTACAAATCACCGCCCTTGAGGGAGCTTCGCTGGAGGGTATTGAAGTGACGGCAGACGCCGACATGCCCGCCCACGGCCACGGCATGAACACCAAGCCGATCACCAGCAAAACCGGCGACGGCCAGTACGAAGTGGAGGGCTTCCTGTTCCATATGCCCGGGTATTGGGAACTCTACGTGGACATCATGCGAGCCGGGCAACGTGAGCGTGCGACTTTCAGTTTCAACTTGGATTGACGGATCAAAAGGTGTCGCGACGACGATGTTGACCAAGGTGATTTCCTCCGCGCTCGGACTGAGTGCAATTTTGTTGAGCGCGCTGCTCTTCGGCGGCTGTGGCCCTGCGGTCAACAAGAAAGCCAAGGTCAGCCTTTTGCCCGCCGCCAGTCAAAAGGCTTTAGATGCCGATTTCGACGAGGCGGCTCTCAAGCGAATTCGATCACTTTCACCTTTGCCTCCTGTACCCGCTGACCCGACTAACCAGTATTCGCTGAACGACCGAGCGGCGCGCCTCGGCCAGTTTCTGTTCTTCGATCCCAAGTTATCGGCGAACGGTCAAGTTTCCTGCGCGACCTGTCACGACCCCGAACGGCAGTTCAGCCTCGCAGTACCATTGGCAGTTGGCATCAAAGAGACGTTGCGCCATCCGCCGGTGCTTTGGAATCTCGCCTACGGGAGATGGTCGTATTGGGATGGCCGTCGCGATTCTCTTTGGGCGCAAGCGCTGGCGCCGTTGGAAGAACCGGGTGAAATGGGGACCACGCGGGCTTCATTGCTCGCCTACTTCAGCGGCGACGCTGACTTGTCCGCCGCCTACCGCGAGGTTTTTGGCGAGCTTCCGTCTGTGGACGAAAGCCCCGACCGCTTCTTCGCTAACGTCGGCAAGGCCATCGCGGCCTATGAAATGAAACTGATCAGCCGCGATGCACCCTTCGATGACTTCGTCGTCGGTGTCTTTGAAGACAAAGTCGCCAAGATCGAGGCCCTGA
The DNA here is from genome assembly GCA_036479435.1 of Planctomycetota bacterium. Classification (GTDB taxonomy): domain Bacteria; phylum Planctomycetota; family DRQF01; genus JAZGFI01. The sequence goes on from JAZGFI010000299.1 coordinate 1,722, forward strand.
GCGCCTCTGCCCAACGAGGCTTGGCGATTTTCGTGGGAAGGGGCGAGTGCACCAACTGTCACCACGGCCCCAACTTCAGCGATCGCGAGTTTCATAACATCGGTCTCGACCGCGGGCCTCAAGGCAAGCTAGATCTCGGGCGTTATGAGGGAGTCTCGGCGGTCTTAGTCGACCCCTTCAACGGGCGGGGTCAATTTAGCGACGCCCCCGAGCATGCGATCAATGACCGCCTTAAATACGTCACCCAAAAAGACAACAACCTCGGAGAGTTCAAAACTCCCACGCTGCGTAACGTCGCTCTTTCTGCCCCCTACATGCACGACGGCCGCTTCGCGACCCTCGCCGCCGTCATCGACTTTTACTCCGAGTTGGATCAGGTCCCAGCCCTTGGGCATCGCGAGGAGTCGCTAGTAAAACTCCATTTCAGCGCTGAGGAGAAAAAAGACATCTTGGCCTTCTTGGCGTCTTTGACCGGCAAGCCCTTGCCCGCCGCACTCCTCAAAGCGCCATCCAAGCCCTGATCCTCGCTCATTGTTGACGGCACAGAGTCTTGCTCAGGCCCTTCGCGCCTTCAACACTAAGGCGATGCCCGCGACCCCGGCGGCGACACCCAAAATGATCGCCCAAAACGGTACTCCTGGTTCTACGGGGCTGGGTTCAGATGGGGAATCTGCGTCCGTCGAGACGGGCCCGAGAACCAAGGTTGTGGTGAGAGGGCCCGGTGTGCGCGCGACGCGCAGCGCCGGAGGCAACTCGTAGGCGCGCAGTTCAAAGTGCGGCGAGTTCGTAAAGTCGCCGCCTTCCAAAATCAAGGACTGGGTTTGCCCGTCGCCAGCGGGTGCTGGCAGCTTCAGGATTGGAGTCGCTTTGAAAAACGGCGTCTCGCCAGTGGGCGCGAATCGAAGGTCAAGCTCGATGGATCCGGGCGGTACGCGCCATTTGAGACGGTGGATAGACTTGCCCATTTCTTGCACTTTGAGACCAACGCTTCGCCAGGCCGCGTAGTTAGCAGTGAAGCGAATCAAGTGCATGAGGTCGGCGCCTTCGCGTCCGCCGGGTATCGCCACGGCGCTTTTGAAATCGTCAACGCGAGCGTTCAACAAACCACGGGCGAGTTCGAGGAACTTCGCGTCTCCGCTCAGCAAAAAGCCCTGGATCAAAGCGCTGGCGGGGCCGAGGGTGGCGTCGTCGCCTTTTTTCATTCGAAAGCGAACTCGGTCCTTCCTTTTGGCCACGGTCTTTTTGAGGACGTAATCCACAAGACCGTCGAGCGCCTTTCTGAGTTTTAGTTGTCGCGCGGCTTTTATCCCGGGCCAATCTATCAAGGCCGCGGCGGAGCGAATCCAAAGATCGAGCTCGGCCCCTTCGAGGATCTCACCTTGCCAGGCCCAAGAGCCGTCTTCGAGACTCCGCCCACTGCCAGCATCATTTCGAGCCTGGATAGCGATGGGAGCAAGGGCCGACCACGCCGCCTCGTAATCTGAGTCTCGGCCGTATCGCTGCGCCAAGTCGAGGCGCAAGGCGCAGGCGGCGTGGCGAGTGTTGAGATCGACTGAGGATTCTCCAAACTCTGTTGTGCCCGGGCCCAGGGCCCAGGTCATCAGGCGGCTTCTTAAATACTCGGTGCCCATGAGCCAGCTGTAGAGTTGAAGGCCTCTCCAGGACTTCCAAATCGAAGGGGCGGTTACTGCCAGCGCATTGCTGTGGCTTTCTAAGTTTTCGAGGCAATCTAGGCTCGAGTGAAGAGCTTGGCGAATGAAGGTGATGAGCGAAAAGGCCGCTGTTTTTTCTCGGCGGAGGAAGTCGATCAAGAGGCGATAGAGTTGGTCGCCGCCTTTGGGAACAGAGCCTGCGACGGGCGGCGCGTGGCCATTTTGACGATGGTCGTACTTCAAAGTCGACTCTGCGACGAGCTTTTCGTCGAGAACAGCGCTGAGGTTCCACCACTCCGGATCTTGCGGCCTCCCCACCCACTTTGGATGCTGAAGAGCAAGACTTGAAGTTGTAGCCTCGAGTCTGGGCTGCGCGCCATCTCCCACGGTGAGCTGAAGCCGTTGGTAGCCGGACGCGTCCGCCTTGAAGACGGCGTCGATTTGAATCCACTTGATGTGGCCGTTCGGCCAGCGGTCGACGACGTCGAAACGCACGCTTTGCGCTCCAACCAAGACAAGCTGTGAAGTGTCAGACAACTTGGAATGACTGGGAATGGGTATTCCCATGTGCAGCCAAGCCGTGGTGCCGCTGTGTGCACGAGCCGGCATCGCCTCGATCAGCACGTTGATGGGGTGATCCCGCACCAAGAGGGTGGGGCCCGTGGCAAAGGAGGTGCTAAAGGTCAAAACAAGCCAGGCAAAAAGCCCCAGAACCAAAGTGCCGCCGCGTGGATTCATGGAAGTCTCTAATGCTGAGGTAAAAAGTGACCGCCATCGTGAAGCCGATCCCAGGATGTACGATATCCCAAGTCGCCCCTGTCTATATAGTACGGCGTGACAGCACAACATCCACAGACGGCGGCAAGCCATGAAACCACGACTTTGCGCTCTTTTGTTTTTAGTGTCCGCAGCAGGGCTGATGACGAGCGCGCCGCTGGCGGCGCAAGTCATCGTGAGTGCTGCCACCATTCAGATGCACCCCGACGATGGCCTGGAAGATGGGCTTGCGCTCCGACTGTACCTCGCCCAGTACCCAGGGGCGGTGACGATTCAGTTTTCAGCCGGGCAGTATGACTTCGGCGCCGGTCCGGCGGCGCACATTCGCTTGGAGAATCGTTCCAACGTACTCCTTCGCGGCGATCCCACGGGGACTACACGATTTGTCTTTGATCGCCGTGATCGTCGAGGTGTGATGATCTTCAATTCGGACGGTTGCGGGTTGGAGCACTTAAGCCTCGGCTTTCGCCGCCAACCTTTTGTCGAAGGGACCATCATCGCTTTGGACCGCAACGGCGGTCACGTCGATGTGAACCCCGACGGAAGTGAACGCAAGCCTCTCACCGGGCCGGATGCCTTGGTCTACCTTCGGGCCGAATCCCTCATTTCTTTCGATCCCGCAACGAATCGTATTCGAGAGCAGCACGAACAACTCTCGCTGGCCTCTTCGCCGAAGGTCACAAACCTGAACTACGGCGCCCTGCGCTTTCACATGCGGACCAATTACGACTTTTCCGACGGAGTCAGTGGTCGCAACGTGAGAGTAGGCGACCGCGTCGTGGTCAAGGCAGGATTGCTGCCGACCATCTGGAGCCGCAACACTCGAAGGCTGCGCTTGGCTCACCTCGAAATTAGAAACTCTGGTTCGGCGGGCATCGCGAGTGCTTTGGACAGCGAATCCGTCTACGAGTTCATCAAGATGCTTCCCCAAGACGGCGCCCTTTTGTCGGTGAACCGCTGTGGTGTCCACTCCAAGGACAACTTGCTTGGACCTCAAGTGAGGTCTTGCGAGTTTGAGGCATGCGGTGACGATGCCATCGCTATCGCCGGCTCATGGTTGCGTTTGGACCGGATTGGTCCCAATGGCTCGCTTTACTTGACGTCCAGAGCCAACATCGAGCTTGCGCCCTATTTCGAGTTTGCGTTTTATCAGGCTTCAGATCTGCAGTCCTTGGGCCGTGTCGTGGCCAATAACGCCCTTACTCTTGGCCGCGATTTCGCCCGGAGATTGTGGACTTTTCGCGTCGACGCGCCGGGAATCCCGACGGCACTCCAGATCGGCGATCTGGTCGTTTGTACTTCTTTGACCGCGCGAGGATTTGCGGTCGTGGGTAATCACATTCGGCATCACCGCGCTCGCGGAATCCTCGTCAAGGCATCTCAGGGCGAGATCTCCGACAACGATATCCGCGGGTCAACCCGTTCTGCTATCGTCGTGGGACCGGAGTTCGGAAACTTCTTCGAAGCGTCTTTTGTCGAAGATCTCCTGATCTCTGGCAATCGGATTTCACAAGTGGGATTGCGTGCGCCCGCGGTGATCCAAGGCGGCGCCATCTCCGTGACGGCGACTTTTACCGGCCCCAACGCTCCTTTGATCGACAATCTCTCGCGCGAAAATCGCCGCATTCGCATCGTCGATAACTTCATTCGAAATGTTGGCCAATGCGGCATCTTGGTGACGGCGACGAAGAACCTCGAGATTCGAGGTAACGACCTCTTCTCCTGCCAGCGTCGCCCCTTCACTCCTAACGCTGGCATTGCCAACGGCCTTGACGTCCCCGTGAACGCTGCGTTGTTTCTGCAGAATGTCGAGGACGTTGTCCTCCTCAACAATCGAATCGAAGACCCCGAGCTGGGAAGGTGCCTTTACATCTCGCCTTCATCAGTGAATGTGTCGCGGACAAACAACCGCCGCGCGCTCTACTGCGGATTCGAAACCGACGCGTCCCAACCCTGGCCCGATGCCGTGCGGTCTGGTGGCACCGTCAACACTCACTTGAATGTCTGGTCCCACTCTCTCGTCGGTTGGAGTTTTGTTTTTCAAAAATGGGGCCTCAACGGCTCAGCCGGGGCCTTTCCCTATCATGTCGACGACCAAGGGGCTCGATGCGAACACGGCAGCGGCAAGTTTGAATTTGAATGCAAATCGCCGCGCGCGATTCAATTCGATTTAGGTGCCAATTTTCTTGGTTCCACCTGGTCGCTCGGAGTCGAGGCTATTCCTCTACTTGGGGGTTCGACTCAAACCGTAGGCACGTTTGGCAACAACGCCACCGACCTTATTGCGGTGGGACCCAAGCCCTGGTTTACCACCAAGCGCATCCCACTCGGCCTTCCGCCAGGGCCTTACCGCATCCGCTTGACCCGAAATTCCGCATTTGGCGCTAGCCCCTACCTGTACCTGGACGAGCTCATCGTCGAATTCGAGGATCTTTAGGCCGCGCAGAAAAAAGCGTGATTTTGGCGCGAAAACGGCACCACGACGGAAGGGGGTCGGAGGATTCGCCATGCTCACCTGTTGGTATGACTCAAGAAGAGTGCCCCCGATGCGGCGGAAGGGGTACCATGTCCGGATGCACGACGCCGATGAGACCTGCTGGACTTTGATCGAGGACGCCGCGGCCGGAAAAGCCGAAGGCCGCGACCGTTTTGCGCTCCATTACGCTCCGGTGGTGAAAGCCTACCTGCTAGCGCGCTGGGGCCGCTCCGATTCGAAAAATCTCCTCGATGATGCCATGCAAGAGGTCTTCCTGGAGTGTTTCAAGCACGGAGGGGCCCTGGAGAAAGTCGAGAGCCGCCGCCGCGGCGGATTTCGTGCCTTCCTCTACGGCGTGACGCGCAACGTCACGCGGCGCTTCGAAGAGAAAAGCGGTCGCAGCAAAGAGGTCACCCTAGGTTCGACCCTTGGCGAAAGCCCGCAGCTAGCGGACAAAGACCTCGAGCGAGCCTTCGACCGCGCCTGGGCGATGTCCATTGTTCGTCAGTCCGTCGACCAGCAACGCGAGTCGGCGGCAGCAAGCGGCGATGAGGCCCTTAAGCGTCTGGAACTCTTGCGCCTTCGCTTCCAAGAGGCCAAGCCCATTCGTGACATTGCGACAGAGTGGGGCGAAGACGCCGCGATCTTGCATCGCGAGTACGCCAAGGCGCGCCGAGAATTCGAGGACGCCCTGCAACAGGTTGTTGCCTTTCATCTACCGGGTGAGCCCGCTGATGTCGCTCGCGAGTGCCAGCAACTCTTGGCGTTGTTGGAAAGTTAGGAAAGCACGTGAGCGATCAAGAACCTTCAACTGGCAATACCGGCGACGCTTGGGAGTTCCGCCTGGATGCGGCCTTGGCCCACGGGTTCGGCGCTTTGGATCGCGAGACGATCGATGCCGGTTCGATCTCTGATCGCAAGCTCGGCCGTTTGGGCAGCTCGCCTTGGATTGACCTCGGAAATGAGATCGACACCGCCGACCTCCGTCCGTTGGCTGCGGGAGTTCGCGAACTCTTAGAGTCGACGGGGCGCTACGAAGTCTACGGTGAGATCGGTCGCGGGGGGATGGGCCTCGTGGTTAGCGCTCGCGATCTGAAATTGGGTCGTGAAGTTGCCATCAAACTTTTGGATCAAGGCGTGGGAAAGTCGGCGCGCCGTGTTCACCAATTTGTCGAAGAGGGTCAGATAGCCAGCCAGCTTCAGCACCCGGGAATTGTCCCTATCTACGACATCGGTTTGGTCGGTGACGAGCGCCCCTACTTCAGCATGAAACGCTTGAGTGGGCGCAGCTTCGAGGTCTATCTTCAAGAAGCCGCCGAAGACGAAACGGCTGCGACCAAGAAGTTATTGATCCTCGAAAAAGCAGCCGAAGCCATGGCCTACGCTCATGCACGCGGGGTTATTCATCGCGACCTTAAGCCGTCGAATCTCATGGTCGGTGACTTTGGCGAAGTCGTCGTCGTGGACTGGGGTCTCGCGAAGGTCTTAAAGAACGGGGACGAAGGCATCGGGGACGAAGGCGAGTTTAAGAAAGTTGCGACGCTTAGGGAGTTGTCTGAGGGTCTCACCTCAATGGCTGGCTCTGTGGCCGGTACTCCGGCCTACATGGCACCCGAGCAAGCCCGCGGCGAGGTCCAGTCCATCGATGCCCGATCCGACGTCTACGCCCTCGGAGCCATGCTGTTCCGCATCCTCGCGGGCCGCCTCCCGATCGAAGGCGACAGCGGAGACGAAATCAGGCAGCTCGCCGCGCGCGGCGAGCTGCTCGAAGCAGAGCGCGTCCTGCAAAAACTCGAAGGCGAGTTCGATCGCGAATTGGTCCAACTCGCACGCGCATCACTTTCGGCCGAACCCTCTGATCGCCCCCGCGATGCAGCCGCGTTTCGGCGCCGGCTTCAGCACTGGCGAGAGTCGCTCGAAGAGCGTGCCGAGAACGAGCACCTCGCTAGGGTGAAAGCAGAAGCAAAAGCGGTTGAGGAACGGCGCGCACGTAGACTGGCCCTGGGCCTTGCGCTTGTGGTCCTAGCCATCATCGTGACCGCGGCGACCTACTTCATCAATCGAGAGCGCACTCAAAGCACCCAGCGCTTGAAGATCGCTCAGCTCTCCGATGCGGCGGGTAACTTTGCCGAGGCCGCCCGCAAAGAAGGGCCCGGCGACCCCGCCGACAATTGGGTACTGGCGAGCGAACGCGCGGAACGGGCCTTGGCTTTAGCCAACGCAGCCGAGCTGCCGACCGCCGAGATCGAGAAGTGGACGACCTTGGCCAGCATCTATCGTCTTGAACTTGAAGCGCGTCGCGGCGAAGTCGCCCAAAAACGACGCGATCAAAAGATGGTTGGAGAGCTAAGTGACATTTGGCGGCAACGCGCGTTTAACCCGATCTACGTCAAGTTCGAACAAGACTACGCCCGGATTTTCCGTGACCACGGCATCGACTTCCAAAAACTCACTCGCGACGACATTCGCGAGTTCGTAAGTCAATCGGCCATTCGAATCGAACTCATTGAGGGCTTTCATGCTTGGGCCTTGACGCGCCGACTTGTCAAAAGGTTCGGCGATCAGGCCTGGCGTGACATGCTGCAATTTGCCTTGGATGTCGATGACGATCGCGTGCGCTCCGACGCCCTCAGAGAAGTCCTTGTTGGCGATCAACCTGTATCAACGCTACTGACGCCGAGAATCGCAAAGAGCCTAGGCGCCACGATTTTCGATCTCTTGGCGATACACGTTTCCAAAAAAGAAGGAGTCGACGAGGCCATCACGGTTTACGAGGAGGCCTTGCGTTGGCATCCGGACGACGTGTTCATGCACCTTGGCCTCGCGGGCCAGCTTGAACGTACGAAACCCAGACAAATGAAACGGGCTTTGCGGCAGCTCGAGATCGCGGCGGCTTTGATGCCTAACAACGCCCAGTTGCTCACCTATTGGGCGCGGCTTAATCGATCCCTTGGCAACCAGGCCGCGGCGGGATCATTGGTCAGAAAAGCTCTCGCCTTGAATCAAGAGACGTGGCGATTGTGGCTCGAAAAGGGCTACGTCGAACTCGCCAACAACGACTTGGAGGCCAGTGAAAAGTCCTTTCGGGAGGCTTCACAACTTGGCTACGCCCAGTTTGAGCCTCACTTCGGCTTAGGCGCGCTATTCCAAAAACGAGGGCTTCACGAAAAAGCCGTCGCCGCCTTCCTTCGCGCCGCCAAGTTATCGCTTAAGCCGCAACTCTCGCTGTTTTTTGCCGCCCTCAGTGAAGAGCGCAGGGGTCGCAAAGATGAAGCCGAGGTACTTTTAAGTCGCATCGTCGAAAACGACCCCAAGAACGTCCGTGCGCTGAGTCGCTTGGGCCGCCTGTTGGCATCACGAGGCCGCCCGAAAGAGGCCGAAGTCTTGATCGACCGGACACTAGAAGTCGAGCCTCAGAATCCCTCGGCCAATTACTACAAGGGCACCGGCTACCTCCAAAAGCGCCGGTACCGAAAGGCCGAGCCGTTTTTGAGACGCGCCGCTCGCGCCTCTTCAAGTTCTGCCGAGATCCAACTCAACTACGGCCTTTGTCTCCAAGGCCTTCGCCGCTACGAAGAGGCCATCGACTTCCTCCACCAAGGGCTAGATCTAACGGCCCCTCAGTCGCAGCTTCAAAAGACCGCCCAGGGTTGGCTCGCGACGGCCGAGAGTAATCTGGCGACAGAGGAAAAGATGGCGGCCTCGCTGGCGGGGCGCTTTTTTCCAGCCGACCACAATGAGTGGATTCAACTCGCCGAACACGCCTACCGGACTCGTGACTACCTCGCCGCGGCACGGCTATGGCAAAGAGCCTTCGAGTCCGGCGAGGTCGTCTTCGAAACCAAGCCACAGGCGCTCGTCCGCGCGGCGATATCTGCACTGGTAGCGACCGAGGGCTTGAGCGTTGTGTTCTATCACTGGAAAGAGGGCGCACAGGCGTCCTGGCAACAACAGGCCGACCGCTGGCTTTTGCAACACCTCGCTTCACTGAAAGCGGCGCACAAGCGCGGCGACCTCAGCGCCGAGCAGTTGCAAAATCAAGGCAAGGCCTGGTTGCTTTCGAAACACATCCAGGGGCGTCTTGACGCGAACGCTAGCCTGAAAGCGCTCCACTCCGAAATTTTAACCTCGAAGCCCTAAGTAGCATTCATTCTTGACCCGACGGTGTGCCACGCCGGCTCCAAAGGCCTTCCGCGCCGCCTAAGAGAAAGTGGCGCCAAAAGCCCAGCAAATTACTGGGCCAGCCGCGCCGATTTCCGCTAAAACACAACATCAAAGTCAACCCAAGGAGAGGGCCGAAACATGCGAGCCATTGCCAGCTGGATCATCGTCATTCTGTGTACCGGATTCTTCACTGCCTGCTCAAGCTCAGGTTCAAAAAGCAGCGGCGCCTTGGCCGCCGAAAAACGCCTCCTCGGCACCGAAGTCCAAGACAGCATCGCGCTCGCCAAAAGTCGTGACCGGGGCATCCATCGTTTCTTCGACGTCTCCGCCGGCTACGCCGTATTTCCCACCATCAGCAAAGGCGGCCTCATCATCGGCGGAGCCCACGGTGAAGGTCAGCTCTTCGAAAAAGGAAAACTCATCGGCGCCACCGAGTTATCCCAGGGCACCTTCGGCCTCCAAGCCGGCGGCCAAACCTACAGCGAGTTCATCTTTTTCAAAGACGTCATCGCCCTCAACAAGTTCAAAAGAGGTGAGTTCGAATTCAGCGGCCAAGCTTCTGCCGTGGCCGTCGACGCCGGTGCCTCTGCCGACATCGACTACGAAAGCGGCGTCCTCGTGTTCACCATGGCCAAATCCGGCCTGATGCTCGAAGCCTCCATCGGCGGCCAACAGTTTGACTATTGGGCTTACTAGCCCGGTACCTAGGAGCGATGCGCAAGGTCCGGAGCGTTGGCGAGTTGGAGTAGTTTGTCTTCGACGGCGTCGATGAGGTCGTCGGGGGTTGAGGTGCCGGCGGTGAGGCCGATGCGCGTGACGTTCGTGAGCCAGGAGTTTTGGATATCGGCGGGGCCGGAGACGCGTTCGGCGGGGCAGCCGGCGCGGCGGGCTTTTAGGACGAGTTGTTTGGAGTTGTTGGAGTTGGCGCCGCCGACGACGATGAGGAAATCGACTTTTTCGGTGAGCGCGCTGAGGGCGGTTTGGCGCGCTTGAGTGGGGGCGCAGATAGTGGGGGTGACCTTGATGTCGGCGGCGGGGTTTTTGGTTCTGAGGGCTTGGATGATTTCTTGAAGATCTTCCGACCTGGCGGTGGTTTGGCTTAGGACGCCGATGCGCTTGGCGGCGAGGGTCTCGACTTCCGAAGCTTTGGCGTAGACCCGGAAGTCTTTGAGGTCGCCGGTTAGTCCGTCGACTTCGATGTGTCCCTTGCGGCCTACGACCACGACAAGGCGGCCGTCGTTGCGGAAATCTAAGGCCGCTTGGTGTGCGCGGGTGACAAGCGGGCAGGTGGTGTCGTGGAGGCGCTTGCCCAGGTTTTTCAGGCGTCGCCTTTCGCGTTCGCTGATGCCGTGAGCGGTGATGAGTAACTCCGGACGATCGCCGGGTTGGACACGTTTTGATTCGCTGGTGATCTCGAACCCGCGGTCGCGAAGGCGGGTGAGGACGGTTTCGTTGTGAACCAGTTCACCGTGGATCGTCACGGATTCGGGATTCGCCATGGTCATGGCGTCTTTGAGGGCATCGCGAACGCCGAAGCAAAAGCCCATCTCTTCGGCTCGCAAGATGATCACGCGGGCGCTACTCCCGATTCGCCGAGCTCATCGTGGTGATCCGTTTGGCGGGCATCGCGGAGGACTCGTTCGAGCTCTTCAAGGTAGGCGACGAAAGCGCGGCGGCCGGGTCTTGAGAGGCGCACGCGCGTTTTGGCCTTGGGCCCAGCATCTTTGCGATCAATGAGAACTAATCCCGCTTCGGAAAGAACCTTCAGGTGGCGATTCAAGTTGCCATCCGTGAGGCCGCAAAGGGCCCGAAGTTCAGGGAAGAGTCGCGGTGAGGAACTGGTCGAGAGGGCGGTGAGGATACTGAGTCGGGCTTTTTCGTGCAGGACGCGGTCGAGTCCGTTGTAGGAGAACTTCGCGCCTTTTGTTTCATCTGGTGCCATGTCCGGCCTCCTCATCGTGGTTTTCGAGTCGCAAAAAGAACGCCAGGACAATGTTGCCCACGCCAAAGACGAGACCCATGAACCATGGCGAGGGTGTCGCTCCTTCGGGGATAACCTGGAGGAAGCTCGCACCAGCTCCCATGAAGGCGACGGCGATGGCGATCGTGGCGCGGGGCAAAAACGAGCGCGAGGCTAAAAGGGCCAAACCGAAGTTGATGGACCATAGTCCCGGCAAAAGCCCGGCGTGGCTTCCCTGAAAAAGGGCGGCCGTCATCAGCGCCCCCGCTCCTAAAGCCGGAAGGAACTGAGCCACGGCGGCCCGCGTCTCGCGACGCAGTCCCTCGCGTTGGGAATGAAGGACGTAGTGCAGGATGTCGCCGGCACAAAGGGTGAAGGCCGCCGTCGCGATGCCGAGCCAAAAGACCAGGTAGTCGGCGATTCCCTGGGCGGGGCAGGCAAAGTGCTGGACCGAAGCGGCCCCGAGGGCCAAAAAACCCGTCAGGGCGACAGTCTTAGCGCGATAGCCGCGAAAAACTGAGCCGCGGGCGAGTTGGCGATGAATATCGTTGAGCCGGTCGAGAGCGTGGTCGATCTCGGCGGGATCCCGGTGGCGTGTTCTCATGGAATAGACTTTGCCTTGCAAAGCCTACGAGGTCAAGAGAATTTGTGGTTCAAAGTCTCAGGGGGTTCAAACGGGCTTTGAGCTGAAAGACCAAGGTACCTGGGCCAGAGTTGATGCCTTGGCTCTTTGGCCATCAAAGCCAAGAAGGTTTAGACTTAAACTCCTTTAAAATCGGAGGTTTTTGGTGTCTGAAAATCACGCGATCCCCGTCCTTGATGCCCGGGACCTCGAGTCTCCGAGCGGGGATTTACTCCGCGAACTCGCTCGGGGGTTTGGAGAGTTTGGCCTCGTTTACATCTCCCATCACGGTATCGACCAAGACGAGTTGGATGCGCTTTATAGGGGCTTTCGCTCTTTTCTGCGTCGTCCTCGGGTGGAGAAAGAGGCCTTTGGCCGCGACGATATTTGGTTTCAGCGGGGATGGACTCCACCTAACACCGAAAAAGCGGTCATTGCCGAAGGCCGGCCGGATTTCAAAGAGTGTTGGTTTGCAATTGTCGAAAAGCCCGATTCTCGTCTGCAGCTCGAATACCCCGAGCTGTTCGCCGATAACCTGTGGCCCGAAGACGGCGACGATTTTCGCGAGCCTTACCTTAGCGTGGGCAAGTCTCTTCAAGATCTTGGTCTGAGGTTCTTGGCGGCGGCGGCGCAAGCTCTTGATCTTCCCATCGACACCTTCGCGAAGATCGTTAAGGGCGGGGCCCACGTCACCCGCGCCCTCGAATATCAGCCCTTAGACGACGAGGCTATTGCCTCCGAGATTCTTTGGGGCGAAGAGCACACAGATTTCAACCTCATCACTCTTTTGCCCGGAGGCCGTTTCTACAATCCGGCAGACGAACTCTCGCCTCGACCGGAAGATGGATCGGGCTTGCATCTAAGGACTCGGTCCAATGAGGAACATCCTCAGGGGAGAATGGTACCGGGAACTCCGCCTGCGGGATGTTTGGTTTTGCAGGTCGGGCAGGAGCTGGAGATCTTGACCGGCGGTTTGTTTCAGGCCACGCCGCACGTTGTCACCGCGCCCAAGGCTGCGGGATGGTCTCGTGTTTCGGTGGCGCACTTTGTTCACGTCCATCCGCACCACGTGCTGTTTCCACTGGAAGAATTCTGCAATGAAAACACCGTGCAGCGCTACCGGCCTCCGGTTTTGGCGGGTACCTACGCGATGAAGACGATGGTGGATATTGGCTTGGCGCCACCGGAAACTCTATCGGCCTTTGGCTACCGTCATTACGACCGATTGGCGAGTGTTAGGTCCCAAAGCTAGCCAAGATGGCGACGTAGGCGGCGAGAAGCGTTAGCCATACGAACAGAGCGCGTTTGAGCATTTTCGCCGAGAGTCTTAACTCAAAGGGGGTTCTTGGCCGCACGCTTTGAAGCGTGAAGACCGCTACTGCCGCCAAGTTGATGCCAATGACATTCGCAAAAAGGCCAAGCGCCGCGGTCGCGGCGTCGTCGGCGCGTTCTAAGACCAGCATGTCGGCGAGAACGACCAAAGGCGGTAGGAGGGCCACGGCCACCATGACGCCCACTAGTGAAGCTTGGACCCCACCGGCAAAGGCCAGCGCACCGGCTGAGCCCGCGGCTAGAGCAAGGGCCACGTCAGCCAAGGATGGGCGTGCGATTCGAGATTGTACCTCGGCGGATTCGGGATCTAGGGGCCACAGCAAACCAGCTAAGACTGCGACAACGAAGGCCAAAAACAAACCCGCGAAACTTGTGCGTAGGGCTCCGCGCAACAGTTTTAGGTCGCCTAAAGTGACGCCGAGACCAAGGGCCATTTGGGGTCCGAGCAAAGGTGCGATGACCATGGCGCCGATGATGACCGCAACGTTGTCACGATGGAGGCCGATAGCCGCGACCAAAGTCGAGAGCACGACCATCGAGAGGTAGTTCACCGAGATGCGCGACGAATCGGCGAACTCAGCCTTCAGCTCCTCGCGACTTATCCTTTTGTGACTGGACTCTGGCGAGGGCGCTTTGTCGGGAATCGCGGGAATAGCGACTTCTACCGGAAGGACGACAAGTTGGTAGCCGTCGCCAGGAAGACGATTCTGGATTTCGTCGGTCAGGGCCTCGACGTCCGATGCCGATAGCACCGTGGTAAACAAACAGCTGTTGTCTTCGTTTTTATGGAGACGAAACGGAAACTCGCTCTCCGTCAAGAGTTCTTGCACCGCCTCAAGCCGGTGGTCATCTACTAAAATCTCGAGTTTGCGTTCGCGCATTCAGATGGCGTCCCGATCGAACCCAAAAAAGCCGGCCCCTCGCAATCTCGCGCGGAGCCGGCCCAATCATAGCGATGAGCGCGGAGAGTGCTCTCCGGTCAATAGGTCTCGGTGATAGTGTTGGATATGTAGACCTCGAGCTCGCCGTTGACAAAGCGAAGCGAGTAGGCTTGGTGATTCAGCGTAATTCCCGAACCGTGCAAAAAGCCCAGGCCCGAATAGACGCGCGTCAGGGCACCCAAAGAAGATGTCACGAGATTGGGTCGAAAAGCGAGGCCCGAATCGGGAAATCCTGACTCACCGTAGAAAGAGGGACCGGGGTTTAGCAGTGAGGTGCTGATGATGCCGAAAGGCGTCGTCGTTGCCGCCACTCCCGGATCATCAACCGCCAAAGTTATGGGCACATTGTCCCAGTCGATATTGACGAAGAGGATCAGGACCCCGCTAACTCCGGTGAAGACTCGACTAAGCCTTCTGACGAAGAGGTCGCTGAAGGTGAGAACCTGGTCGTCGAAGGTCGCTTCAATGACGACTGATCCAAAGTTGATCGATGCCGCCAAATTAATCGACGCATTGCCATTGGCGTCGGTGAGGGCGATTCCCGTACCGCCGATGGTGACGGCCGGGCCCGAGATCTGCTGGAATGTTATCGCAACGTTGGCCAGGGGAGTTCCGGAATCCGTCGAGAGATTCACCACGAGCTCGCGATCAAAATCCTGTTCGATGTTGGCTCGCGCGCCTTCCCCGGAGACCTTGGTAAGGGTCGAGGAGGGCGGTACGACGAAATGATGAACCGGGGTTACCGTCGGTTTGAAACTGATGATCCGACCGTCGATGGGCAAGTCTGTGGGCGGCATGTCGCTCGTGAAGCGAAAATTGTAGATGCTGCCGAAGCGCAGACCGTTGGCGTTTGCGTCGGTTGCAAAATCGACACTGCTCCATTCGATGTGGTCGCTGGCAATCGTGGTGGTCCAGTCGGTTTCGGCGTAGGGCTCGCCGCTGTGGTACCCGAGATCGTGAAACTCAATGTCGCTGATGTTGGCACCGGGCAAAAAGTCGATGCGAAACCCGCCGGCACTTAGGTCTGAATTCAGGTTTTGGACCGCGAACTCGTAGCGCCACTGGCCCGCCCCGACCGCCGTGCCGCGGTAGCCGACCAAAAAGCGGCCCTCAGTGGGGAACAGGGCGGGTACGACTCGGGCGCTCATGTCTTCGCTGCGCCAAGCCTGCAAGACGGATTCCTCGCGGTGGATGGACGAACCGGCCGGGAAGGACGCATTGTAGTTGTTGGGGCCGCCGCTAATGGTGATTTCTCGCCACGACATGTTGTTGGTGCCGTTGCCGGCCGCGGCGTCGTCGGCAGAGATGACCTGGCACTGCACGAAGTATTTCGCGTTCGGATAAACCAAAGAATCAAACTCAGCGGTTGCAACCTGCAGCCGCTTAAAGGCGGAATCACCGAGAGTGTTGATATCGCTCGGGGGGAAGACGACGTTTCCCGAAAAACCATCGACCTCGTCGATCAAGCCGGTCCCGTTTTGACTTCCGACCACCGAAGCGCTCATGGCGTCGGAGCAACCGGCGCTCAGCGTAATTCCGCCGGAACCGGTGCAGGAGCCGCAGGCCGATTGGGCCACAGCGATAAAGGCGTGCCGAGCCGATGAGCGCCCGATCATTTCGAATTGGCCATTGGCGAAGCGATAGAGCGATTGCACAAAGGCCGGGTGAGCCGCGCTAGCGCCGTTCCAATCCGCCGCGGCGGTCCCGATGTTGCAGGTGGTGATGGAAAGACTGAAGGCGTCAATACCATTGCTGGGGTTGTAGTTGGCGATGTTGGGGATGTCGCCGATGATGAGATCCACACCGGTTTGTGCCCAGGCGGGTGATGTCAAAAAGACAAAACCCAGTACGAAGGCGAGTGCGGTGGATCGATGGAGTTGAGGCATGGTCATTAGTTGCCTCCCTTCAGCCAACTGATGCAGTCGGTCTCGCGTGGGGAATAGCGTTCCAAAAGATCACCGGCCACCCGGTAGAGCGCGACTTCGTCGGCGAGGTTTACCTGGGCTTTGCGGATCTTCGACAATTGCGCTGCACCTAGGGTGGAAGCACCGGAGCCTTTAGCTTCTTGAGCCAAAGATGTGGCTTGGTCCTTCGTGATGCGTTCGGGGATCTCGATGGCAGCAAAAAAGACCGGCAGCCCTGCAAGCGCGTTCGGGTCCGTGATGTCGGTGAAAGGCAAGATGGCGATAGCATGGCCCGACACACCGCCGTCGTTGAGGATTTGCAGCGTCTCGGCCCCGTATTGAAGCACGGGATACGCCATTTGGCGCTTTTTTAGCCACGCCGGGTCGGCCTTTAGCACCAACAGCACCCCAGTGCTGAAAGTGGGGCGTTCCTTGCGCCAGTAGTGAGTCATCTCTTGACCCAGCTTGAAGGGGACGACTTCGAGAACTTCAACCGCTTCGTAACTCGAAGTGTTGCCGACCGCGGCCTGTGAGCTCGAAGATGAGGCAGAGCCAACCGCGTTGTCGGATTGACTGCTCAAATGAAACGCTCCCCAGCCGATCAAGATGATCGCCAAGGCAAGTAGGAGCGCAATGTTCATGATTCTGGTCATGTCTTTGTTTTCCTTAGTTCTTTGCGATCAAGATTTCGTCGAGGCAGATGCGCCCGACGGAAGAGCCGTGGTCGGAACCGAACAGCAAGGTGAGCCCTTGGATGTCCGTAAGATCCAGGGAACCGTCCATCCCCAGAAAGTCCGGCAGTGGCATTCGAATCGTCTCGAATTCTGCCGCCCATCCGGTACCCGTTCCGCAACCCGTGCGCTGGTAGGGTTCAGAGATACCACCGCCATAACTTCCGATCGATACGGTGGCGCTGCGGCCCAATCCATCGGTCAGGCGAACCTCGAAGGTCACTTGTCCGAGTTCTTGGGTGGTCAAGGGGTGTCGAGGCTGCTGCGCGGCTTTTAGCGAGAGGTAGTCCATCGCGCTGATATCACGCGGCGCAGCACTCAAGTCGTAGTGGATTTCCTGGCTGGTGCTGTTGAAGCTGAAGATACCGCCTCTGGGGTTGTCCGCGGTGAACGGCAATTCGGTTTGAGGGAAGCCGTTGAAGGGCTCCGTCACGTTGTGTGTGAAAGAGAAGTTGGTGTCGACCAAGCGACCTTCGGTAAGGCCGGTGACGGTTGCCGTCACTGCGTCTCCGGCGCTTGATGTGCCGGCAGTGGTGGAGGTCTGGTAATCCTCGATGACCATCACGTCGGCCGAATTGGGATCTTCTCTAAAGGTGTGGTTGACGATGGTAGCGATTGCGGTGGGCGCGCTCGGCGGGTGAAAATTCTCCCACTCGCGAACTAAAAAGTCCTTGGCGGCGAGGTTGCCGCGGACGTGATACTCCACCATCGGCAAGAGATGGCCCAACATGATCGAGTGCGTCTGAAGTCGTGTCAGCTGATTGGGGCCACTGCCAAAAAAGAGCGCGCCCCCAGAGTTGTGAAAGTTATCGTGCCCGGCACCTTGGACCACCGTGGCTTGAGTCTGCGCCGTAGCACGCGTCAACAAGGGGTAGGACACGGCTCCGGTGAATCCCATGAAGGGACATCCCAGTACATCGCTGTCGGCGCTGCCGACCCAAAGGTGGAAGTTGACGCCGAGCGGGTTGGTGACGTTGTCGGCAAAAAAGGTCGTCGGCGCGATCGACGATACCAAGCTGATGTCGGAGGCTGAGAAATTGATGGGGTTGGAAAGGCCTACCGAGACCCGGCGATACGCGATGGCGACTCCTTCGCCACCCCGCGAGTGGCCGATCCAGGTCATGCGGGTTGGGTCGACTTTGCCGTTCAAGATCCCGCCCTGGAAAGAGCCGAGGCTGCCGATGAAGGCGTCGGTGTTGCTGATGGTGGTGAGTGCGGCGGCGTCGGGCCCAGGTCCGGTGTTGTTGGCGTGGCTCATGACGACGTAGCCGTAAGATGCGAGGTGGAAACCGATGTGGTCGTACCAGCGATAGTCATGCCCGTTGCCGTGACTGACCACGACGAGAGGCGCGCTGGTGAGTTGGGCGATGTCGGCCGGGTAAAAGACATTTCGCGCGGAAAAACCTCCACCGCTGGTCACTTCGATGACGGGGTGAGGCCCGGGGATGGTGGTGTCAGCGAGGACGTAACAGCCCGCTTGATCCGCCGCGCCGTCGATGAAATCACCGTCGCCAAGTTGGCCGTCGCGGTCGACGTCGATCACGACGTCGTAACCCATGCCGATGGGGACGGCATTAGCTGGCGCGGCGCAACCTGCGTCGAGCAAGTAGACGTTGTTGCTGAGGCCTGATCCGTCTAATTGGACGGTGTCAATTCCGTCGCAGGATACATCGTTCAATGATGTGTCGATGGCCCAAGTCGCGGCGTCTTTGGCCGGGACGAGGTAAAGGTCAACCGTCTTACCCGCTAGAAACGGGAAGCGTTGCGTGTTCGCGCCGAGGTGGATCTCGTTACCGCCAAAGAAACTCTGTACCGGGCTGAATCCCGGCGCGTTGCCGGTTTGAATACCGGCCAGAGCCGTGCGCGTGAATCCTTGGGGGGCGACGATCGAAAGCTGCACCCCGTTGCTGAAGGCGATTCCTCCGGGTGCTGCCGCGTCGATCTCGGCTGACAACAAAAAGAAGTCGACGCCGACTAAGCTCGGCGCTTGCGGAACTCCCGAGTTGACGGTGAGGATTCCCGATGGCGGCAAGAAGTCATTTGCCAGCAAGGTCCAACCGGGCGTGAAACCTAAGTCTACGCTCTGTCCAAAGACGATTGAAGGTCCAGGCGAGACGTCTAAGGCGAGGAAGTACTCGGCGTTGGCGGTGCCGTCGATGGAGAGTTCAACCTGGGTTCCCGGTTGTTTTTGGACGACGGTTTCGCCGTCCAAGGTTAACTCGATCTGTTGTGCGAGGGTCAAGGTTGCAAGGAGAAGCCAGGCGCCAATCGTACGTTGCATCATGTATGAAAAGCCTCGTGCGCGGGGATGTTGATCGAAAGTCTTTGGGTTGCGATCTTGGCGTCACCGCCAAGACAATAGCCGGGCAGGAATTCCCACCAACTAACTCAGGTATTCGAAGCCCAGCTGGGCTGGGATCGGCTAAGACTCTACCATCCTCGGGAACGTGTGACGTTTCTTGCTGGCGCCCGCTATTTTTGTTGATGGCGCTGGTCAACGAGGCGATCTAAGCGGGCTAAAGTCCGTTCCCTAAGACTGTTGGAGGCTAGCTCAGCCCGCCGCGGCGCTATTTCTTGAGTCGGTAGCTGTCGTCGCTTGGCCGTACGGCTCGCGAGAACCAAAGCGGGCGCCGCAGATTGCCCGGTCGTAGCCCTGCTGGAGTTTCCTTTAGCCACTCCCGATAGATTTCGCGGGAGCGCTTGGTGTCGACTCGCACGTCGCCGTAGCGATCGTTTGGAGCGGCTTTTTCCACGCGGACTTTCTGGTGCCAGCAGTGCATGCCAGAAATGGGGTCGGGGTGAACCGGGAAGGTCAAGTTTTGATGAACGCCGCCGTCGGTCCACCAGATTCGCTTCGAGTCTGGGTCGGCGGATTCGAAGGGCTCGATATCGCCGGTACGGCGGATCATCCAGGCGCCTTCGCCCTGGCCTTCAATTTTTACGGGGGCTGCGGCCCAGCGATCCGTGCCACGACCATCCTCGCGGCGCCAGCGGCCTAAGTGGTGCGAGCAAGCGACGACTCCCGGACGAATGCCCTCGGTGACCCAGGCGCGGTTGACGTAGTAGCCAATATCGGTGGAGACCCGCAGCAAATCTCCCATTGCGACGCCAAGTTGCTTGGCGTCTTGGCTGTTGATCCACACCGGGTTGTTGTTGGAGATCTCGTACAGCCACTTTGCATTGCCAGAGCGCGTGTGAATCAAGGTGGGGATTCTAAAAGTCGGTACCAGTGCGAACTCGTTTTTCGCGCGGTCTAAGTGTTTGCGGTGGACGTGGCTTTCGATGTAGCCAGGCAGGGTTTGGTCTTCGTAACCCCATTCTTTCATCGTGTCAGAAAAGAACTCGAGCTTTCGCGACGGCGTGTTGAAGCCGGCCACCGCCTTGCCGTCGATGTCGACGCCGACGGCACGGCCGTTCTTCATCCACAAGGCAGTGTCGGTATCAAGGGTCGCACCGGTGGTATCTACGGGGGCGCAGTGGGTTTCGTACTCATCCTTGACGACTTCAATGCTCCCGATCTGCTGCATGAACTCAAGGGGCGTCAGCTTCAGTTTGGCTGCAGCTTCGGGAAGTCCGGGAACCGAGTTCTCGAAAATCCAACGGTAGTACTCTTCGATCGTGACGCGTTCGCCGGGGCGATAGGGAGATTCGTAGTACTTGCGGATTCCCATCGAGCCGTCGGGGTCGATGGCCCAGGACAAAGCGATCCAAAACTCATCTTCTTCCCAAACTTCACCGGGATTCGATTCGTGAGTCCACTCGACCGTTTTTCCGTCGGCTTGGTCGGCGACGCGAAGAACCGGCTGGCGAAAACTGATCCAGCGTCCGGCGTGAGTTTCTTGACTCATGAGGTCGTGGCGTTCGGGAGCCAGGCCCATCGGCAAAACGTAGTCGGCCCAAATTGCCGTTTCGTTCCAAACCGGGGTCAAAGCGGCGTGGCAGCCGATGAGGCTTTCGTCGGCTAAGACCTCCATCCAGGAGAAGCCATCGGGGTTCGTCCACACCGGGTTGTAGACCCGGGTGAAGTAAGTGTCGATCTTGCCGCGACCGTCTTTAAGAAAATGCGGCAATAAAAAGCTCAATTCGTGGTGGCTCAACGGCCACTCCGGTGGATAAAGCAGCTCGCTCCAGGCGTCTTGAGGGCCGGGTTTCGAAAAGGGCTTCGGCACGAACTTGTTGTTGCCGGCGAGGGCGGTGCCGCCCTTGGTGGCCACCGAGCCCGTGAGGACACACAGAAACTGTAGGCAGCGCGCGACTTGCCATCCGCCGAGGTTGCCGGCGGCAGCGTTGCGCCAGACATGCGCACTCAAACCACCGCGAGCGGCGCCGATGGCGCGGGCGATCTCGATGACTTGATCGACGTCGATGTCGGCTTCTTCAGCCGCCCATTGCGGGGTGAAGGAGGCGTAGTGCTCTTTGATCGCCGTCATGTAGCTCGCAAATTCGAGCGGCAGTTCGGGGTGTTGGGCGCGGAGGTAGGACTTCCAGTCGACCCAGCGCTCCATGTAGGCCTCGTCGGCGAGCCCCTCATTCAAAATCACATGGGCGAAACCTAGCAGCATCGCGGCTTCGGTACCCGGGTGCGGGGCCAACCACCAGTCGCTCATCGATGCGGTGTTGGAAAGACGCACGTCGATCGTGCAAATCTTTGCTCCCGCCATCTTGGCTTCGATGATGCGCTGAGCGTGCGGATTGAAGTAGTGGCCTGTTTCTAAATGGGCCGACAACAAGAGAATGAACTTGGCGTTCGCGTGGTCGGGAGAAGGGCGATCGCCGCCGGACCAAAGTGTGTAGCCCAATCGCGCGGCAGCAGAACAGACGTTGGTGTGGCTGTTGTGGCCGTCGACTCCCCAGGATTGGAGGACGCGGTCCATGTAGCCGTCGGCTCCGGGCCGTCCGACGTGGTACATGATTTCGGTCAAGCGCTTTTCTTGAATGGCCTTGCGAATCCGCGCGGCCAAAGTCGTAATGACCTCATCCCAGCTGGTCTGTTCAAACTCGCCAGAGCCACGCGGCCCGACGCGCTTCATTGGATGAAGAATGCGCTCTGGATCGTGAACTTGGTTGATGGTCGCGGGGCCCTTGGCGCAATTTCTGCCACGCGAGCCCGGGTGGAAGGGGTTGCCCTCGACCTTGCGGATTCGTCGCGTTTCTTTGTCGATGTAGGCCACCAAGCCGCAGGCGGCTTCGCAGTTGAAGCATGTCGTGGGCACAATGCGGTAGTGCTTCTCGACCTTCTTGGGCCAGGCTGAGGCATCGTACTCGACCCAGTCGTCCCACTTTTCGCGGGGCGGAAAATGCTCCAGTCCCTGCACTTGCCAGGACTCTCCCGAGGGAGCCAGGTCGGAGGTCTTCGCGTTTTTTGATTCCGATTTCATGTCCATGCTCATGCTCATGTTCAGGAATTGGGCACTGCTTGTCCGGCTCTAATCCAGGCGCGTTCGTAGCAGAAAAGTGCGGCACTGGCGATCAGGGCTGCCGCCATGAGCGTCATAAATCTTCCCGCGGTTTCACCCGCCGTGAAGAACATGGCGGCTTGTGCGACTCCCGCCGCGGCGAAGATGAGGTTGATGCCGTACTGAGCGCGGAAAGAGGCGCGCAGGATCGCGTGAGCCTGTGCCTTTGATCCCTCAGCGGTCAAGCGGCGACGTTCGAAAACCATGCCGAGGCCGGCCAAGATGGCGAGGCCGACGAAAATCTCGGCGTTGAGGTTTCCAGCCTTTTGTGGCATCAACATTCCGATGCCCGCCGCGCACAAGGCCGCGCGCAAGATGAGCTGCCAGAAAAGACCAGGCTCGATCCACAGGTCACGGCCTTTGCACTGGGCGAATAGCCAGGCGCTATAGCCCGATGCCATGACGGCGACGGGAAGATTGATCCAGCGGACAAGGTCGGCCTGGGAGTCGTGTCCTAGCCAGCGCAAGAGCAACGATAGCGTGATCAAGCCGCCGAATGCGCTGAGGACCCACGCGCCTTTCACCAGCCAGGACTTGGTGTTGGGCTGGAGCATGATCTTCCAAAAGCGTTCGGGACGCCCGAGATCATGAACCAGTAAGACGTTCGTTACGACGAGAAAAAACAGGCCAAGGGCTTCGGGGAGGTAGTCGCGGACGCCGCCGGGGCTGAGTCCGATCATCGCGGCCAAGGGTGCCAAGATCATGGCGCCGGCCGAGATGTTCTTCGTGACGAGGTAGACCCAGACGTGCCAGCCCCAGGCCGGTTTGGCCTGGACGTTCAAAGTGGTGACGAGGCCGTCCGGAGCCGGGAAGTCGGCGGGGCGGGGCGGCGGAGGCGCCGAGCGTTCGGCCCACAGCCAACTTTCTGGTTCCAGCGCCTTGCCAGGCTCGAGGGACTCTTCGAGAGCGTCGATGTACCAGACCCGAGGCTTTGTTTCTTTTTCGAGTTTGCGCTGAGAGGTCTCTTCGTCGCGGATGAGCTGAGCGATTTCGGTGTCGGGGTTATCGGCGTCGCCCGCAATGATGGCTTGTTCGGGGCAAACCACGACGCAGGCGGGAGCCAAGCCAAGCTCGGTGCGGTGGGCGCAGTAGTGGCACTTTTCGGCGACCCCTTTGTCTTCGTTGAGATAGATGGCGTCGTAGGGGCAGGCCTGCATGCAGCCCTTGCAGCCGATGCACTGGTCGCGATTGAGATCGACGATGGCATCCGGGCGTTTGCTTAGGGCCGTGACCGGGCAAATCTCGACGCAGGGGGCGGCATCGCAGTGGTTACAGCGCAATATCGTGAAATGTCGGCGAACCTCGGGAAAAGTACCTTTGTCGGTGTACTTCACCCAAGTTCTGAAGTCCCCAAGAGGCACTTCATTTTCCGACTTACAGGCGACGGTGCAGGCGTGGCAGCCAATGCAGCGACGTTGATCAATGACGAATCCGTATCCCATGGTCGCTGACAATGCCGCCGCACCGACGCCTCTTCAAGGAAGTTCCAAAATGCCGAGCCTCTCGGCGTGGCCAAGCCTCTCAATTTTGGCCCAGAGGGCCAGGCGATATCGGGCGCCAGGAAGTCGACCTTTTGGCCATCCTGGGCCGCTGGGCTGAGCACGGAACGCTTAGCTACTCGACGATTCACGATGATTCGGTCGATTTACGATAGTCTCTTGATGGTCTTAGCCAGGACATAGGGTTGAGATCTATTCTCGACTCTTGAAGGGGTTTAACTGCGAGGTCTCAGCGGAGGTGCGAGCGATGCGGTCGAAGGTCGGGTGGGGAGCAGCGGTTGGGCTCGGGATTGTGGCTCTTGCCCTTCGCGTTCTCCACATATCGGAAAGTCTGTGGCTCGATGAACTATTTGTCACGGACCTGAAGTTAGGCTCCTGGGCTGGAATTGCGACGACCCTCTACTCGGACGCCCACCCGCCGCTGTATTTTGTGGTGATGTATTGCTGGAACGCTGTCTTCGGGGACGGCCCGGTCTCGGTCCGGGTCCTGCCGTTGATTTCAGGCTTGCTCTCGATCCCTCTTGGCGCGAATGTGGCCAGGAAGTTTGGCGGTTTGCGAGCCGCATGGATGACGGCCTGCTTCATGACTTTTTCAGTGGTTCTGATCGAGTATTCGAGAGAGGCCCGTCCTTACGCTTTTAATCTCCTACTGACTCTGGTTTTTTTCCGGGCCTGGTGTGGCTTGGTGGAGACTCCGGAGCGATCGAGTTGGCGGTGGCTATCCCTATTCAGTGGGACAGCTCTAGTCTTGACGCACTATTATGGCGCGGTGTTTTTGCTTTTGGCCTTCGTTTGGGCGGGGGGGGCGCCCGGGTCGAAGGTTCGACGCAAACTCCTCGGTGCGGGCTTGGTCGCGTTCTTGGCGATTGGGTCTTGGGTTGTCTTGCTTTTTGGCCTCGCCAAGTTCGAGACATCTCGAGCCCATCTCGCCACCTTGGATTTGGCTGGCGTGATGAGTTTCTTTGGGAATTGGATTTGGTGTGGCGACCTTTTAGATCCAGCCCTAGGGGCTTGGGCTGAGGTGTGGCGCCAGGCGGCTCTTCCCTATGTTCAGGGCTTCGGATTGGCGCTATTCGCGGTCTCAGGGCTAATCTTTCTGATCCGCGACGAGAACTCCGCAAAGCGCCCGCACTTGTTGGTTTTACCGACCGCTGCATTGGCTATCCCCGCTCTCGCGTGGCTCGCGGGCGGCTTAGCTGAAGGCAAAAACTGGGTGCCGCGAAGCGCACTGCCAAGCGCTTACTTCTTCTTTGCGAGCATCGCGGTCGTTCTGGCGCGCCTACCACGCCGGCTCGGCATCGCATTAGCTGTTCTCATTGTGGTCTTTCAGCTCGCACTTTGCGTCTTGCTTGAAGTCGAGGGTTCGCGATGGCGCAACCGTGACTGGGAAGGCGCAGCCCAGATTCTTGTCGAGCATCAAGCTAGGGAAACGGGGGCCAGCCTCTTGATGGTTGGTGATCCATTGGCGCGACCTCTAAGCTACTATCAACCGGTCATCAACCAAACGAGCGATCTCGCCTACGAGCGCGAGCAGTTCGAGAAAGTCAAACGAGGACTGACGAAGGTCTTCGGCGACGAATCAACGCTTCGCTTCAAACTCGAGCGTCTGGTCCAGGAACAGTTCGACATTCGGGTGCGGGAAGCAGAAGCTCTATCCCGCCGCGTCAAGCTTCGTTTTACTTGGTGGCAGGGCCATTCCGCCAAAGCCTTTCTCGCAGCGCACCCCGAGTACGAGTCCGGCCACTACTACCTCGTCGTTCGGGGCGAAGAGCGAACTTCGGCGGAACTCCGAATGGCGCAGGAATCGTCTGATTGGACGATCGAATGGCAAAAACAAGTGTCGGGGTTGGCGATATACCGGCTCGCACGGAAGTTCTGAGATGAGGAGTCATTAGATGGTGCGCGCGCATTGGGCTTCGAGATCTGGATTCATCCTGGCCGCGGCAGGTTCTGCGATTGGATTGGGCAACATCTGGAAGTTTCCCTACATCGCGGGTCATCACGGCGGTGGCGCCTTTGTGCTCATCTATTTGTTCTTTGTGGCTTTCGTCGGTTTGCCCTTGATGATCGGCGAGGTGAGTTTAGGGCGCGCCGCCCAGATCTCACCAGTCGGCGCTTTTCGTCGTTTTGGGGCTGAAAATCGGCTGTGGCCTGGCATTGGGTTCCTTGGCGTAACCGCGGCTTTTTTACTGTTGTCCTTCTATGCCGTCGTGGCGGGTTGGGCGATGCACTATACATGGGAGGCCGCGACTGGAGCTTTGCCCGGCGCAGCCGATGGGGAGGCCGATCAGCACTTTGCGGCGGTCACCGAGAATTCTGCGCTTTGTGTCGGCTGGCAAGTGGGCTTCATGACGCTCGTCACGTTGGTGGTGTGGCGAGGGATTCGTGGCGGCATCGAAAAGTCTTGTCGCATCATGATGCCCGCGTTGGCGCTCATGATGCTCTATCTTTTTGCGCACGCGCTGAACTCCAGCGGATTCGCTGAGGCTCTGAATTTCATCTTTGGCTTGCACACCGATCGCTTGACTGCGGCCGGGGTCTTAGAGGCTTTAGGACACGCCTTTTTCACGCTTAGCCTGGGCGTGGGTGGGATGATCACCTACGGCAGCTACCTCGACAAGAAAACTGATGTTGTGGGCACGTCGATCTTGATCAGCGGGCTGGATACGGGCTTTGCGCTTTTGGCGTGCATGATTTTTTTCCCCATCGTGTTTAGTTTCGGTCTCTCTCCGGAAGCTGGGCCTGGTTTGGTCTTTGTGAGTTTGCCCATCGCCTTTGCCCAGATGTCGGGCGGGGTGGTGCTGGCTTTCGTCTTTTTCTTGCTGTTGGTTTTCGCCGCTTTGTCTTCGGCCGTTAGTCTGCTCGAGATCGTGGTGAGCTACTTTATCGATGAGAAAGGATGGACGCGTCACCAGGCGGTTCTTGTGAGCGGTTTGGGTGTGACGGCTTTCGGAATTCCTTCGAGCTTGAGTTCCTCGACCGACCTGTTCGGCGAATCCATCATTGCCATCACGGGAAAGAACTGGTTCGACTCCGTTGACTACCTCGTTTCAAATTGGATGCTCCCGATGGGGGGGATGGGGCTCGCGCTTTTCATGGCGTGGCGAATGAACGCAGCCGCCCGGCTTGAGGCCTACGGCGATCAAAGCCGCTGGCTGCGGTTTTACGGGCTATGGCTGGCGTTACTGAAGTGGTTTATCCCTTTGTCGATCTTTTTGGTCCTGCTGAATCTGATCGGGGTCTTTGGCTAAGTCTCGTTGCGTTGCCAAATAGGCTCAGGCTGATCTCCCGGCGAACCCGATATATACCCAGACTCGGTGAAGTCTGCGGAGGACAGGGTGGGCTATTCGTTTGATTTTCTGAATGATCACGTCGTGGTATGCGGGTTTGGCCGCATGGGCCGCGCGGTTTGCGACGAATTACGCCGGCAGAGCATGGCTTTTGTGGTCATCGAATCGGACCAAGATCGCTTCCATGATCTCCTTGAGATCGGCTACCAAGGCCTATCTGGCCGCCCCTCTGCCGAAGAAAACCTCCGCGACGCTGGAATCGAGCGTGCGCGTTGCCTGATCGCGACCCTGGACGGAGGCAGCGGGAACGTCGTTGTCGCCCAGGCCGCCCGCCGCCTGAATGCCGACGTCGAAATTGTCGCCCATTCGGACCGCGAAGAGGACGCCAAGATGCTCCTTTTGGCCGGTGCCAACCGGGTCATCACGCCCATCACGGTTGGCGCACGCGAAATTGCCAGGGCGGCCAGCCGACCCTCGGCGCCTCTTTAATAGGTCTATCGTCGCTGTGATTGTCGCCCCCTGTTGGCTCGCCATTGCTGAATTGCACCTGCAATAAATAGGTGTTATTATTGCATCTGAAAGGGGCGAATCTTGACGGCGCGAAAGAAAAAAATACAAGTCGATCCTGCCGCGGTACTAAGCCGCGCTTTGCTCCGTGCCGCTGAAGAGCTCGAATTCGCCCGCCGGCCCTTGGCGCGTGTCTTGGGGGTGAGCGAAGCGACGCTCTCGCGCCTATCCGCCGGCCGAAATATAGACCCCGAATCCAAAGAGGGCGAGTTGGCTCGATTGTTCTTGCGCCTTTATCGCAGCTTGGACGCCCTGGTTGGCGGCGACCGCGAAAAAGCGCGCCTTTGGTTTCAGGCCGAAAACTCTCACCTCAATGGGCGTCCCGAAGAACTCGTGACCAAAGTGGAAGGGCTCGTCCGTGTCATCGACTATTTGGACGCGATGCGCGGGAAGTTCTAGGCTAAAGCCGATCGCCGGTCGCGCGTGGCGTATGGTTGAGTCTCAACACCGAGTCTCGACTTTGAAGCTTGTCGATAATCTTGAAGAACAAGCTGTCCTTGAAGATCTCATTGAATCCGCAAAGCCGCCGCGACCCCAAGGCCCGGAATTCGCCCGTCTTCACTACCTATTGGCGACGCCTTTTCGGTATCCGCCGCTTCGCCATGGGTCGCGTTTTGGGACCGCCATCGTGCGCGGAATCTGGTACGGCTCCCGTAGCCCCCACACTGTCATGGCCGAAGTCGCCCACTACCGATTTCTGTTTCTTGACGGCAGCGCGGCCGATCTTCGCCAACTGGTAACCGAACACAGCCTGTTTCACGTGCCCCTCGCGACGGAAAAGGGCATCGACTTGACGACTCTGCCGTTTAGTGAGTACGAGGCTCGTTTCAAATCCAAAACGGACTACCGCAGTACTCAGGCCCTAGGGCAGGCGATGCGCGAAGCCGGGGTGGAGGCTTTTCTTTTTCGTTCAGCGCGAGACCCTGAAGGCGGGAGCAACGTCGGGGTCTTTAGTCCGCGCGCCTTCGCCCGCAAGACACCTCTTCCGTCCACTCCTCAGACTTGGCGTTGCTTAGCCAACGACCACGAAGTGGTTTTTAGCCGCATCAATTCCATGAGCGCGCAATCTATGGCATTTGGCCGCGAGGTTTCGGCCTAAACGTTAGGGTGGTGGTCTCAAACCTCGGAGGCCCTTTTCATGACAATTCGGTTCACTCTCATCGCGGTTTGCTTGCCGGTCTTTTTGTTGCTGGGGTGCAAAGAAAAAGAATCCCCCCATTGCCAACCCGCCCCGGGTCCCCCGATGGTCGGCAGGTGGCAAGCTCATTTGAAGGCGGATGGACGTCAGGTTGACTTTGAATTCTCCATCACGGGCAAAGCATCCGATCGACGGGCTTTCCTCCACAACGGATCAGAAAAGATCGAGATTCCGCTGATCAAAGAGACGAGGACTGAGATCCGGCTTGAGTTTCCTCACTATGACTCCCGCATCGAAGCTCTTTTTGGCTCGGGCCCGCATTGCACGTTTCTTTTGGGAACTTGGACCAAGTCGCGCGGCAACGGTCATTCACAGCAAATGGAGTTTGTGGCCAACCTGATCGAGGAGCCCCAGCAACTCAGCGTATTGCCTTCGAATGCGCCGAAGCTATCCGGTCGTTGGCGCGTGAGATTTTCGAGCTCAGAAGAAGATGCCGTGGCGATCTTAGAGACCAAACCGGGGCGGGGAATAGAGGGAACTTTCTTAACGACAACCGGTGACTATCGTTACTTGTCGGGAAGTCGTGATGCGACGGGTAGCGCGTTTACCTTGAGTTGCTTTGACGGCGCTCACGCCTTCGTCTTTCGCGCCCGGCTCACCGAAAGGGGCATCATCGAAGGTGACTTTTGGTCCGGTGCAACTTGGCACGAGACCTTTCGCGCCGAACGCGACGACAAGGCTAAGCTCAACGACGGCTTCCAACGCACGCGCTGGAATGATCAAGTGCCGCTCGCATCCTTGAGTTTTCCGGACTTGAAAGGAAAGATCAGAAGCCTCAACGACAAGGCCTTTCAAGGCCGAGCTCGCATCATTCAGATTTTCGGCACTTGGTGTCCCAACTGTCACGACGCCGCCCAATTTCTCGCCGAACTACAAAGAGATTACGGTGAAAAGGGCCTTTCAATTCTCGGCCTAGCCTTCGAGCACGACATGGTCTTCGAGCGTTCCGTTCGCCAAGTAGAGCATTACCAAAAACGCAACGGCTGCTCGTACCCGGTTCTCATCGCCGGCACCTCAAACAAAAAGGCCGCCACTGCCGCCTTCCGCGGCTTAGATTTCATCCGCTCGTTCCCCACCACCATTTTCCTCCACGCCGACGGCCGCATCCGCGCCATCTACTCCGGCTTCGACGGCCCCGCCACCGGCCAAGCCCACCAAACCCTCAAACAATCCTACCGCACTATCATCGAAGACCTCTTAGCCAACTAAACCCCAAACCTTCAGGGTTTGGGGCTTGAGGTTTGGGCTCGGCGGGATTGTTCTTGGGCGAGGCGGTTGAGGATCCAGAGCCAGAGGAGGGCCATGGGAAGGGCTACCGTGGCGATGGCCCCCATGCCGAGGCTGAGCGTCGCTCGAAAGAAATTGAAGAACTGGGCGCCTAAGACGTCGGCGGCGCGAAAGACCAAGGTGTCGATGGCGCTTTTGGCTTTGTAGCGATCGGCGCGATCGACGACCGTGTAGAGAACTTGTCGGGCGGGTGACGCAAAGCCGTAGGAAGATGACCGCCGGAGGACCTGGAAGACGACGATCGCGATCAAACCCGGTGCCAAGGCCAAACCCGCGAAGCCCAATAGGCAAACGGTTGGAAGTACGAACAAGGCGGCCCTAAGCCCGAAGCGCCGCATCAAGCGGCCCGCAATGGCCAGCTCAAAAAACAGAGTGAGGCCTTGGACCCAAAGGTTGATCGTGGCGAAGAGTTCGGTGCGTTCGGCTCGATTGGCGAAGGCCGCTTCAACGATGTGGGCTTGCTCGAAGTAGGCGAAAGTGGCGAGAGTCTTGTCGAGCATGACGGCGGCGCAGATGCCGAGTAAGTAATTGGATCGCGCGATCCTCGTCAGGCCGTCAAAGTAGCGGCCGCCGATGGTCTCGTTGTCGAGATCGTCTTTAGTCGCGGATTGTGGATTCGCGGGTTTTGAGCCGGCCTGGCCCAAAAGCCACACGAAGACGATGGCGAGCTGCAATAAGCTCATGGGAACCCAGAGCAAGTTGATGCTTCCCCATCTCTCGGCGAGACCAGCGGCAATGAGGGAGCCTGCAAAAGCACCGCAGGTGCCGCCGGCGGCGACTGCGGGGAACAGCCGTCGCGCCGCTTCCTCGGGAAAGGTGTCCGCCATGAAACTCCAAAAGACGGAGACGACAAAGACGGTGTAGACACTGGTCCAGATGAAAAAGACGCGCGGCAGCGTGGGGCCTGGAAACAGATCGAAATGAAAAGCCAACCAGAAGGCTAAAAGGTTGAAGGCGAAGAACTGATAGGTCCAGGGAATGAACTTCTTGCGCGGCCAAATCGAAGCGACTTTCCCGTAGAGCAACAGCGCCGGAATCGTCGCGCAGAAAGTTCCCAGGAAAAGCCAGGAGAGGGCTCGGACACCGCCTTCGATGCCCATCGTTTCGCGCAAAGGCCGGATGACGAAATAGCCGCCCAAAAGGCAAAAGAAGTAGGCGAAGGCCAAGCCGAAAGTTCGACCTTCACCCGCCTTGATCTGGGTCCAGCGACTTAGCCTTATCATTACCGTATTTGAGAACTCAGACTCGGAGGCATCCAAGGCCTAGTGGGTTGTGAGGTAAATTTGCGGCCTATCAGCCAACGCGAAGACACCCGGCGACAAGACGCAATGCGATTCACTTCACATGTCACGAATTTACTCTGCAACGCACTAGTTGGCGCCGCTCTTCTCTTTGTTCTGGCTCTTTTTTTGGCGGGCGGCATCGAGAGCCTCGAAGATTGCCTTTTCTTTCTTCGGAGATAAACCAGTGCGCATTCTGTAGCTGGCACCACGGCCCTTGTGAAACCTCAGGGTGTCGGCAACGGTGTCTTCGAGGGAGCGAAACTTGAGCCCCGCTGCGACGGCGTGGGAGTTGTCGCAAATGGCGGCGCGGTCGAGGCCTTTTCCCTTTCCACTCCAGATCGGGAAAGAGCGGCCAAGCGAGACCTTGAGGTTTTTGAGCTTATCCTCAGCGACCCACTCAAAGGTGGCATCGCTTTTCGAAACCGATTTGCAGGTCTTTAGAAACTCGCCCATCGCGGTGGGCTTGTTCGGGCCCAAGGCATTGAAGGTGCCAGCCTTTTTCTTTTCACAAAGGGCGATGCACCACTCGGCAAGATCACGCACGTCGATGTATTGAATCGTCAAATCGGGGGTTCCGGGTACGACGACGCGCCCGCCTTTGGCCACTCTTGCCGGCCAATAGGTAAAACGATCGCTAGGGTCTTTGCGGCCGACAATGTAGCCCGGTCGCACTTTGGCGACGCGGCCTGGCATCGCCTCTTCGATGGCTTCTTCACAGAGCGCTTTGAAGGGACCGTATGTGTTGTTTTTTACGTCCCCCATCGTCAGTTTTTCAAAGTCGTAGGCTTCGGGGTTTTTGAGTCTATGTACCGGGGTCTTGATGTTGGTGTCGATATCGAGGTCGGGATAAACCGAAATCGAAGAGATGAAGAGGTAGAAACTCGAGTCCTTCAGCGCCGCGGCCGAGAGTTCCGCCTGATTCGGCAAGTAGGCGGAAGTGTCGATCACGGCGTCGAAGACTCGGCTCTTCAGGGATTTGAGGTCGTTATTGCGGTCGCCTTTTAGCTTCTCGAGTTCGGGAAAGAGGTGAGGGTTGGTTCTTCCTCGATTAAACAGAGTCACGGTGTGACCGCGTGCGGCAGCTGCCGCGACAAGAGCAGGCCCGACGAACTTGGTGCCACCCAGGATCAGAATCTTGAGTTTGGGCGTCTTGTCTGGGCCCTGGTCACGGTCCTGCAATCCGAGGAATTCGCGCACACAAGTGTCAGCGGGCAGGATAGACGCTGCACCTGCGGCGGCAGACTTCTGCAGAAAATCACGTCGGCTAAACGTCATGAGAATACCTCCAGTTGGGAGATCAACGACTGGCCGCGTACTTGCTTTCAGCGAAAGAGATCCAAGAAAACATCCGCGGCATCGACGATCGTATCGTAGAGGTCTCGGGGTCGCCGACGCCCTTGGGGGAAAATGGCCTGATCCTGGCCCATGTTGACGTAAGAGTTCTTGTACTTGACGTTACTGTCCCCAAAACCGAGATCTCTGGATTTTTGGAGCCCTCCTTGACGGAGGAACTCGACAATGGCTTCTAGTTCTTTTGCGTCCAGCCAGATGCCGTGCTCGCGGCAGACGTCGATCATGATGCCCGAAATGCCACCGAAGTTTTTTGGGACCATCTTGTCTGAACAGGTCAAGCAGTCCAGATAGCGAAACTCGTGGCGCTCCAGTTCTGTAAGCCCACTTGTTTTCTTGTTGACGTTGGCGATCGGGTTGCGCTGCACATCTTCACAGATGCGGTCGAAAATACCGGGGACAATCCAGACGCCGGTGCAAGCGCTACATTCTACGATGCTTTCGTTGTTGAGCACGCGCGTTTGCAACTCGCCTTCGCAGCGGGGGCAAGCGCGGTCCATCGGGACCGGGCGTATCGACTGCGGTTGAATGCCGGTTCCGCATTCGGTGCAGAATTTCGATGTCCCAGGGATGCGCGCGTAGCACTCGGGGCAAACTGAGGTGAGGTCGCGGTCAGAAAACGCCACGGCGCCCTGGCAGTAGGGGCAGAGTTTTGCACCCGCTTCAATTTGCCCGGCACAGGTTGAGCACCGCAAGATCCGCGGCTGGTGAGCCTTGGGCTTTTGGACTTCGAACACTTCGTCGCAAAGGCAACGCACACGCTCGCCGATCTTGTGTCCCGAGACGTCGAACTGTCGGTGGCATTTCTTGCAGGCGATTAGATCCATGCCCTTTTCCCCAAAAGATTGGGTTCACTCCGCAGCTAGTGAAACCGTCGAGTATCTCTTAACCCTTTGGCTGCGTTAACGCACTCGCCTATCGGGGCTTGGTCTCAGTACGGTAACTTCGGCCAGAACGGGCGTGGACCTCCAGACAATCGCCGTCTTCGCTCACCCCATCTTGCGGGCACTCCGGCCCTCGGATTCGCCAGTGAGGGCGCGCGCGAAGGCGCATAAGCCCGCTTTTGGTGGCGCGGATGTTGGCTTCAACCAGCTCGCCGGATTCCCATCGAGCGTCCAGCTCAAAGCCTCCTCGTGCTCGCAGTCCCCGAAATGAGCCGCTTGGCCATGCTTTTGGCAAGGCGCTGAGCAGCTCGACGACACCACCTCCCGACTGGAGGAGCATCTCCGCGATGCCCGCCGTGGCAGCGAAATTGCCATCGATCTGAAACGGAGGATGCTGATTGAAGAGGTTGTTGGAAGTGGATTTTTTCAGCAGAGCCACAAGATGTTGATGTGCCTCATCGCCGTCGTGCAGGCGTGCCATGAAGTTGATCATCCAAGCTCGGCTCCAGCCCGTAACGGCACCACCGTGCACAAGGCGATAGTCGATCGTAGCACGGGCCGCGGCGGCGGCTTTGGGGCGGCGTAGGGGGTCGATGGCGTGACCAGGATGAAGCGCAAACAAGTGCGACATGTGGCGGTGTCCCTTCTCGGCCTCTGATCGCGGCCGATCCCATTCGAGAATCCGCCCTTCTCTTGAAGTGACGACGCCATTTGCCAGTCGCGCCCGCGCCCGTCACAAAGGAGTTCTCGGGCGACGTCGCCGGCCCAGACACCAGTCGCTTGCGGTTCTTATCTTCAACGAGCCAGTCCAACAAGAACTCCGCTTGTCCCTTCAACAATGGCCACGCTCGCCGGCGCAGAAACTCATCGTCTCCAAAGAAACGCCCGTGCTCGACGAAATGCGTCATGAGGCAGGCCGCGGACATATGCGAGAATCCCCAGTACGCGCGTTCGGAACGGGTGAAGGCCGGGGCCCAAATGTCACTCGCGTGTCCGGTTACCCATCCCCGACAGCCGAAGTTTTCGCGTGCGCGAGCTTCGCCACGTAATCGAAAAGTGGTTCAGCGCACTCGGCGAGATTCGTGATCTCAACCGGCCAGTAGTTCATCTGGAGATTGATGTTCAAATGGTAGTCGGCATTCCAGGGTGCATTGATGTGCTGATTCCAAAGGCCCTGTAGATTCGCCGGTTGCGATCCCGGCCGTGAGGATGCGATCAGCAGATAGCGGCCGAACTGAAACAAGATCGCGCAGAGGTCGGGATCGTTCGCACCCTTCTTAAGGGCGGTCAGTCGTTCGTCGGTCGGCAGACCACGAGCAGGGTGGTGGCCGAGGTCCAAATTGACACGATCGAACAATCGCTGGTGGTCGGCGAGCTGCTGTTTGCTGACTTGTTGCAGGCCGGCGATACGAGCGTCGCGAAGTTGGGGCGAGGCCGGAAACAAGAGGCCGCGAGGAGGATCGAGTCGGGCGGGGGCGAGGGGATTTTCGAAATCAGTCGTAACCGCAATCCAAAGCGTGACCGAGCGCGCACCTTCGACGACGATCGAGCTGGCGGTCGAAATTGAGGTGCCGCCGCTGTTTTTAGCGGCGAGCTCGCAGCAAAACATGACGCCTTTGGCGCCGTTGCCATGTGCTTTCTCGAGGCGGTTGGTGACCTGTCCGGTCATCAACAATGTGCTGCGCCCCAAAGTTTCGATGCGGACGGTGGCTTGGCCTTGATCTTTTGGGTGCGTCAACTTGGCTTCGAAATGCAGTCCCGATGGGTGTTGGCTTTCGAGTTGAACGACGATGACTTGGTAGGGATAGCTGGCGAAAACACGGCGTTGTTCCCAGGCGCCGTCGCGTTGGAAACGCGTGGTGACGACACCGGTATTGAGGTCGAGTTCGCGCCGATAGTTTTGAATGTCGCCGCCGAGGCTTTTGAACTGGAGCTTCAAATCGCGGAGGGTTTGATGGCTGCGCTTCAACGACCCCGCCGAGAAAATCGCCATGATCTCGGCGGAAACTTCAGCTTCTTTGCCAGCCTGAAGATCCTCGCGAATACGCTTCAAGTCCTCCGGCGAGCCACGGCGGTAAACCTCTTCCGGGGCGCCAGCCCAAATGGTGTCTTCGTTGAGTTGGATCCTCTCCTTGGCAACTCCCCCGAACACCATCGCTCCCATGCGACCGTTTCCGACGGGAAGAGCCTCGATCCAGCGGGCCGCAGGTTCGTCGAACCAGATGATCCCGCTGGGAAGCGGCGATTGCGCCGGCACGCCCGCGGCCGCGAGACCCAGAGATATTGTCGCAAGGATGCCGACGGCTGACGCTCGCAAGATCGAGATCGTGTTCACGTTAGAATACTTCCGGTGAGGGTTGAAGGACGGTACGGGCTCTTAGATTCAAGACCATCTGACTAAAAAACCCGACTTTTCGCCGCCGCGGGGCGCGACCGGGATTTTCTCCATTGTTTTGATTTTTGGCCTCAGATTCTGGAGGGTGGAGTTCCTGGGGCAAGTTCTCGAATTTGAAAGTCTCCCTCCAAACCCAATTGATGCACCCACTAAACGCTCAGTCCACACGCGCCAAACTAATTGAAGCCGCGACTGCCGCTTTTGTCGAGCGGGGTTTCGATGGCACGAGTATCCGTGATATCGCGAGTCGGGCGGATGCCAACGTTGCGGCGGTGAGCTATCACTTCGGGGGCAAAGACGAACTCTATCGAGCGGTGATCCAAGCCGCGTTCGAGGCACTCCCCGAGTCAGTCCCGATGCCAAAACTCGCCGATAACCCGGATGATCCAGAGGCATGTCTTCGCGCTTGGATTCACTGGCATCTCGAACGAGTCCTGGGCCAGCGGCGTCATCCCTTCGGTGAGCTTTTGTTGCGCGAGATGAGAAACCCTACGCCGATCATGCGCGGTTTCGTGGAACGAGCGATGAAGCCCGTGTTTGAAGCCCTTGTTGGCATCGTCGCCGAGCTGTTGAATTGCGAAAAAACGGAGAGGATCGCGCGAGAGATGTCCATGAGCGTGCTGTCGCAGTACGTGATCTACAAGCACGCCGATCGGCTCATCGCGCACTTTGTTCCCGAGTATGAGACGGACCCGACGCCAACGGCAGAAATGGCGGATCGTATCGCCGACTTTTCGATCGCGGGTTTGCGTTTTCTTCGCCGCAACTAGAGAGTCTCGTATCTGGCACCGCTGAAAATTCGTTCCCATAGCTCAGAGAAGTCTTCGGCGCTCGGTGAACTGTAGCCCGCCTCCCAAACTGGAAGAGTGATCTCATCCTGCGGTTTCGTCAGTCCCCAATAGGGGTCCCAGTTGAAGTGGTGCGAAAGCCTAAGGTCGCCGAGACGATCCGGGTGATCGGGAGCGACGCCCAGGAAGCGATCGCTGAAGGTCTCGAACCTCGTCAACAGGTCGAGTTCTTCGGGAGATGGGGGCTGCTTTGCGAAGCCTCGGTTGCGATCGAATTTTGGCCGCGACCCGAAGCTCTGAAAGCCGGCTTCACCGATCCAAGGGACGCGGATGTTGTCGCCGTAGATCTTTCCCTTGTCGTGGTAGAGGCCCCGCCACAGGACAAGGCTGCCCGGGACGGGCAGCAAGCGATGGTGTTCAAGCGTGTGGCCGCGGTGACGCGCGAGTTCGGCCAAAGTCTCCTCGGCGCGGTGATGTTGCCAGACTCCGAACAGTCCGTAGAGAATCACGAAGGCAAACGCCAATAAGCAGGGCTTGGCGCGCTTTCGCCGCGCCGACCAAATCCAGCCCACGATGAGGGGGAGGCTGAAGACGGGGTCAACAATCGGCAGGCAATCCCAGGCTTCTCGCCGCAATGAAAATGGCCACAGTAGGTGCGTGCCGAAGGAGGTGCAGGCATCGAGGATGCCGTGTGTCGCCACTCCGATTAACGCAGCCCAGTAGAGCGCGCGCCGTTGCCGTCGAAAAGACCTGAAGGCGGCAAAGGGGAGTGCGGCCAAAAGGGCGACCGCTGGAATGGAGACGAGAGCGTGGCTGAAGTGGCGGTGGTACTTGAAAGGAAGGTCCAAGTCGGCGAGCAGTGGGATGATGACGTCTGCATCCGGCAAGCAGCCCGCAGTAAACCCTAGGAGACCAGCACGTTTGCCGAGACTCTTGGTGCAAAAAGCTTGGGCGGCAACGGCGCCGAGGAGACCTTGGGTGAGACTATCCACCGTTCATCCTAGAAGAGCGTTAGATCCTCGGATCGGGCACGAGCGAGGCGTGGTGCTCGATAATATGCCAACCGTGCGGTCCATCGTTTTCGACCGCGAACATGTACCGTACATGAAAGGTGCCGGCGCCTTCGCCTCGGAGCCGGATCGTGTAGTTGCCGTGGCAAAGTGCAAGGTCTTCATATTCGCGAACGGACAAATCGGCAAAGTGGACATCGACTTCAGCTCGGTCAAAAAGACGCTGGAAATAGTCCAGGATCGCCTCTCGCCCCCGATGGATCTGGGGGTCCATGGAGCCCGCCACGATCGCACTGCGACCATCGTAGTAAGCTACCACCCGCTCGGCGTCGCGGTCTCCCACCGCCCCGGCCCAACCTTTTAGGAGCTGTCGAACTTGTCGTTCGACGTCCAGGCTCGCGCGTCTTTCCACTAAACTCCTCCCCAAGTCCTCTTGCCTCAGGGATCTTGGGATCTTTCCATCCATCGCCACAAGAGTTATTTCAGAACCTCGACCTTTCTCCAAACAAGGGAAGCTTCTATGAACCCAGCAAAACTCACGTCTCTTTACGGAATCCTCATGTTTCTGATCGGCTCGGTGGCCCTCGTTCGCGGCTGGCAGGGCAAGACTGGAGCCATGGTCGGTTTGGTGGTCCTCGTCATCATGCTCGGCTTGGCAGCAGGGCAACGCAAAGGGATGCGGGGCTTCGCCATCCTCGCCATGATTCTGGGGGCCGTCTTCGCTGCCGGAGGCACTTACATGGGATTGAAGGCTTTTGGCGTCGTCGGCGGCGATGATCCGCAAATCTTGAAGGGCAGCCTCCAAGCCGCCATGGTCGTGGTGTCGGTCGTCTTCGTAGTGAAAATGGCGGGCCTGAGCAAAAAGGACTTCTTTTAGTCCGCCTCAGCGCCAGATTCCGACTTCGTGAACAAGTGATAAACTCTTGAAACCCAAGAGTTTGTGAGTATTGTCTTCGCTCGCGGCCCTATTTTCGAAGGCAGCGGTGGATACATCGAGTCGGGCTGGCTATCTTCCTGCCCCATCTTGGGTACCTCGCGAGTGGAATACCTCTCGCGTCTCGATCAAACAATGAATGAAGGCTAAAGCCAAAACGTCATGGCCAAAAAGTCGAAAATTGAAAAGAACAAGCGTCAAGAGCGCCTCATCCTGAAGTTCGCCGAAAGGCGCGCTGCGCTCGTTGCGACGATGAAAAACTACAACCTGCCGGAAGAAGAGCGCGATGAAGCTCGCCGTCAGCTGTTGAAGTTCCCTCGTGACTCTCATCGCAACCGTCTGGTCTTGCGCTGCAGTCTCACCGGCCGTCCTCGCGCCTACCTGCGCAAGTTCGGACTGTCGCGAATCGCATTCCGCGAACTCGCACACGAAGGGGCGATCCCCGGCGTGAAGAAGGCGAGTTGGTAGGAGCGAAACGATGAAGAAGAAAACTCACCCAGAATACCGTCCCGTGTGCTTCCTCGACGTCGGTGCCGGCGAGAAGATGATCATTGGATCGACCTTGAGCTCGAAAGACACCGTCGAAGTCGACGGTGTCGAGTATCCTTTGGTGCGCGTTGAAATCTCGCGCGCTTCTCACCCCTTCTACACTGGCAAGCAAAAGTTCGTCGATACCGCAGGTCGGGTCGAGAAGTTCCGCCGTCGTTACAAGATCACGGCGAAGCCCGAAGAAGAAGGCCAAGGCGAAGGCGAGAAAACCGAGTCGTACGAAATACGGCACAAAAAAAGCCCTCGCTTCGCGGGGGCTTTTTTTGTGCCTAGGCAGCTCGGTTCATCGGATCTTGCTCGCAAGATCCGATGAACCGAGCTGCCTACTCTTCATCAATTGCATTCTGCCTTGGGCGGCCCATGGGCCGCCCAAGGCAGACCCAGAAAGTCTCAAGCCATCCCGGTTAGGATGCGTGCTGCCCCCATTCAGCGGAGAGCCCATCCATGACCATCCCCCTCAGCGTCGCCGAAGCCGCCTTGGCTGCGGTGTCAGGAGCGATCAAGCTCGGCCTCAGGTTCGAATCAGCTACTCGCAGAAGAAACCGCCTTGCGCTCCAGTCTCGCTCTCGGCTTTCCCGAGGTGCGCGAAGCTCCCACGATCGCACAGCGAAAGCGAGCCTTGCGCAAGCTACTGCGCGAAACGCCGACGACAGCTCGCGACGCCTTGGGTCGTGACCGAAACAAGATCGAGGGGCTTCTCACTCAAAGCGACGTCGCTGCCCAAC
This sequence comes from Planctomycetota bacterium, assembly GCA_036479435.1. Taxonomy (GTDB): domain Bacteria; phylum Planctomycetota; family DRQF01; genus JAZGFI01. The sequence goes on from JAZGFI010000299.1 coordinate 41,496, forward strand.
TGTGGCGGATGTGCAAAAAGTACGGCCTGACGGAATTCGATCTGCAGGTCTTCGACCCCGACGCAGCTTTTAGGCAAGCACTCTTAACCCGCCGCCGCGAGTGGAGTCTCGAAGATAGTGACATCCGCAGCCTGACTTGGTTTTTGGCCGCGGGTCCCGAAAGACGACAGTCGAGCCTCGCCTATCGAATCGCCGCAACGACCCTCGACGTCCTAGCAGAGACCGCGGCTCTCAACCCAAGATTGCTGGTAGAGCGCGAGAGCACTCGCCGTATCTTGCAAGCCGTGCTTCTTCGCTTCTCACAACCCGATCTGAGCGCCATGGAGGGTTGGAGTCGTGTCCTTCATCACGCCCTTAGCTCGACCCTAGACGGGCTTGTCGACGCCCATGAATACATCGCGCAGGGTGAGCCCTGGATTCGCCACGCTCTGAGCGCGGTCGCCAGCGCTCGCGATGCTGCCCCCAATGGTGATGAGTTTCTGCTCGGGCTCTTTCGGGGCGAGGGATTTCGGCAGCTCGTGAAAGGGCTGCTGGAAGAAGGGGCTTCCGCGTTCTCCGACGACCAGGCCGATGTCTTTGAGACGATTCTCGCTGCCGTCTTAGAGGAGGCGGCACAACGCATTGATGCCTCGCCGGAGTTTGGCGCGTTTTTCAATGATCAGTGGCATCACCTTCTTGCTGCGGCCCTCGGTTCGCTCGAGGCTTTAGGACCTCGGATCTTGGCGGGCGAAGCCCCCATTCTGCGCGAGACGCTTGTGGCCGCTGTGGGCTCGCTTTCGGAGTCGCTTTCGCAAGGTCCGCCCGACGGCGACACCTTCGTCTTAGCTTTGGAGACCGCCGTCGGCGTCATCGCCGACAACCCGGAACTCCTCGACGATCAGCTGCGCGAAGCTTGGCTGGGTGATCTGATTTCGTCGCTGGCGCTAGCGGCTCGCGACCAGGGATTACGATCAGCCTTCAGCCGGGATGCTCTTGAGTCCTACCTCCGCGCCTCCTTGGCCGCCTTGGGACGTCACCCAGAAATCTTGGTGGGCGATGGCGAGCTAGCCTCTACCTTGGTCGGTCGCATCCTGGGCGAACTGGCTTTGGTGCCGACTTTTGGCGTTGAGACGATCGCTGACGCGGTCGTTGTCGCGGCCTTTGAGGCCATCGCGGAAAAAGGCCATCTTGTCAATGGAGAATTCCCCGAGCTGGTCGCAGAATTGGCGGCGGTGCTTGCCGAATACGTCCGTGATCGTGAACTCAGCGCATTTGAAGCGAGTGAGATCTTGGAGTTGGTCATTGCCACGGTCGCGGCTAACGAACGCGTCTTCATGACGGCGGAGACCGGCCTGGCCAACGCTTTGGTGGCCGCGGTTGTCGGGGGATCTCAGGTGGACGGCCAGCGGCTCTTATTTGGCACCGCCTTGGTGGCCACCGTGAACGAGTTGTTTGGGCTCGCGTCGCGTGGGGGCTTGGGCTGGCTGGACGAGCTGGAGCTAGCCGATCTCGGCCCAACGATCGAGGCCATCATCGCCCGGGCTTTGGCGAGGGCCAGCGCCGAACTTGGCCTAAGATTGGGCGCCCCCGATCTTCCGGTTTTCGTCGCCACGGTGATTCGTGCGTGGGCGACGAACGACCCGGACGCACTCGATCCCGAAGCGCCCGAGTTTGAGGCACTTTTGGAACGTCTTCTTGAACAACTCTCAGAAACAATGGGGAGCCTCGAAGCATGAACCGCCGAAGAAACTCGATTCTTGGTTTGTTGATGTTGATCCTCTCATTCGGCGGGGCTTGCAGCACCAGCACCGAGGTGAGAGATTTAGTCGCAGAGACGAATGCGTACCTGTCCGGTGAACCCCATCTTTTTGTCGCGCTACCAGGGCACAAGATACCTCCTCTTTTGTTCCTGAGGAGTGATCGCAATGAAGAGCGTGGAAGTTGAGATGCGGGCGGCGTTGGCTGGTTTCGATCCGAAAGTCGAATCCCTGAGGGCGTACGCCTCAAGGACTGAAGTTGGCTACTCGCGGCTGATCTACTGGCGCAATCGATTGTCCATCAAGCCTGCTATGTCAAAGCAGAAATCTAAGGGCTCGGCTTTTGTTGCAGTGAAGTTGGATACCGCGGATCTGCGTGGTGGCGGCGCGAGGTCAGTGTTCAAGATTGAGTTTGGGGGATCGCTTCAGCTTAGCGTGAGCAACGGCTTCGATTCGAAGGAGCTTTGCCGCTTGCTTGGGGTCTTACGATCATGATGAATCTTCCCCCGTCAGTCCGGATCTTTGTAGCCCGCGAGCCCGTCGACATGCGTCGTTCGTTTGATGGACTTAGCGGCCTTGTCAGCGAAGTGATCAAAGAGGACCCAATGTCCGGCCATCTCTTCGTTTTCTTCAACAAAAGATAGAATCTTTCGAAGACTCTGTGGTGGGACCGTTCGGGTTACTTGCTGCTTTGCAAGCGCCTTGAGCGTGGCACTTTTTCCTTTGGTGATTCCAAAGATGGCGACGCGAGCTGCTATACGATGTCATCTTCTGAGCTTGCCTTGATCCTTGAGGGCATCGACCTGCGAGGCGCTAAACGGCGCGTATCGCACGACGCCGCCTTCGGGTTTTGAATCGAAGTTTTTAGGCTTAGGATGTCTTCGTGAAAACGAAGATCGAAGACATCTCGAAAGACCTCGACGACTTGGACTTGGAAGGTGCCAAGTCTTTGATCATTCAACTGCTGCAGAAAATCGAGGTCTTAAGCGAAGACCAAAAACATCTACTCCATCGCCTCTACGGTAAAAAGTCAGAGCAGATCGATCCCAATCAACTTCGTCTTTGGGGCGGCGACGAGACTATGGCGGCCTTGGAGTCTAGCCCGGAACCTTCGAGCGACAAGCCGAAGAAAAAGGCGGTCAAAAAAGGTGGCCACGGCCGCAAGGCCTTTGCCGACCACCTTGAAAGAGAACGCATCGAGTGCGTTCTTTCGGACGCCGAGCGCGCTTGCCATTGCGGTGAACTCA